>CAJUSA010000006.1:24582-124985 GCA_910589015.1 uncultured Christensenellaceae bacterium | reverse complement strand
GTGGCTTCACGCCACGCCTAATTCTCGTTCGCCTACGGCTTACCTAATATTCCCTATGGGAATTACGGTAAAAAGGGGCTTTCTGTTGTAAAAATTTACGCCTTGTTTGCCGAGCCGAGCACGTTGACGATCTTGTGTTTGACCATCTCTTTCATGTTCGTGCGCGCGTCGGTGAGGTACTGGCGCGGGTCGAAGTGGTCGGGGTGATCGACAAAGTGCTTTCTGATCGCCGCCGTGAACGCCACGCGCAGGTCGGAGTCGATATTGATTTTGCAGACGGCGAGTTTCGCCGCTTTTTTCAGTTCGCTTTCGGGAATGCCGATCGCGTTGGGCATGCTACCGCCGTGCGCGTTGATCACGGCAACCTGATCCTGCGGAACGGACGACGCGCCGTGCAGAACGATGGGGAATCCCGGCAGGCGTCTGCCGATCTCTTCGAGAATGTCGATGCGCAGTTTGGGATCCTGACCGGGTTTGAATTTATAAGCGCCGTGGCTCGTGCCGATGGCGATTGCAAGCGAATCGATTCCCGTGCGCGAGGTGAATTCTTCCACTTCGTCGGGCGAGGTGAACATGGCGTCGTGCGCCTCGACTTTCACGTCGTCTTCCACGCCCGCGAGCTTGCCGAGTTCCGCCTCGACGACCACGCCGTGATCGTGCGCGTATTCCACGACCTTTTTCGTGATGGCGATGTTTTCTTCCCAGGGTTTCGAAGAAGCGTCGATCATGACCGAGGTAAAGCCGCCGTCGATCGACGCCTTGCAGATTTCGAAATCCGCGCCGTGGTCGAGGTGCATCGCCACGGGAATATTCGTGGTTTCCACGGCTGCCTCGACAAGGTGTTTGAGGTAGACGGGGTTGGCGTATTTTCTCGCGCCGGCGGAAACCTGCAAAATAACGGGCGATTTGCATTCGTTCGCCGCCTCGACGATCGCCTGGATCATTTCCATGTTGTTCACGTTAAACGCGCCGACGGCGTAACCGCCTTTATACGCGTCCTGAAACATTTTGGTCGTAGTGACTAAGGGCATAACTATCCTCCAAATAAGGTTTTTTTTAAGATGGTTTTATTATAGCCTTTTTGCGGGAAAAAAGCAAGGAACTTTGTGTCATTCGCTCACAAATTCATGAATATTTTTACAATAAAATAAAATGCTGCCAACATTTTCGGGTGAATATGTTGACGGCGGCGCAAAAGTGTGCTACAATGATAGATGTGAAAAGGCGGTTATCGCCAATAATCAATTTCGGAGGATTTAACCACATGGCAAACGTAAGAGTTGCAATCAACGGATTCGGACGCATCGGGCGTCTTGCGTTCAGACAGATGTTCAATGCGGAGGGTTACGAAATCGTCGCTATCAACGATCTTACCAGCCCCACGATGCTCGCTCATCTTTTGAAGTACGACAGCGCGCAGGGCAGATACGCTTTGGCGGACACCGTTTCCGCGAACGACGAGGCGAGAACGCTCACCGTTGCAGGCAAAACCATTAAAATTTATGAAGAAAAAGACGCCGCCAACCTTCCTTGGGGCGAACTGAAAGTGGACGTCGTGCTCGAATGCACGGGCTTCTACTGCTCGAAGGCGAAATCGCAGGCACACATCGACGCAGGCGCGAAGAAAGTCGTTATTTCCGCACCCGCGGGCAACGACCTGCCTACCATCGTTTACGGCGTAAACGAAGGCACGCTTTCCAAGAAAGATACGATCATTTCGGCGGCTTCGTGCACCACGAACTGCCTTGCACCCATGGCAAACGCGCTCAACAACGCTTATCCCGTTGTTTCGGGCATCATGACGACCGTTCACGCTTTCACGGGCGACCAGATGGTTCTCGACGGCCCGCACCGCAAGGGCGATCTTCGCCGTGCGCGCGCGGCAGCCGTCAACATCGTTCCCAACTCCACGGGCGCGGCGAAAGCGATCGGGCTTGTTATCCCTTCGCTCAACGGCAAGCTGATCGGCAGCGCGCAGCGCGTTCCCGTTCCCACGGGTTCGACGACGCTCCTCGTCGCCGTCGTGAAAGGCAAAGACGTCACGAAGGCGAGCATCAACGAGGCGATGAAAGCCGCGGCGTCCGCGTCGTTCGGTTACACCGAAGAACAGCTCGTTTCTTCCGACATTATCGGCATTACCTACGGTTCGCTGTTCGACGCGACGCAGACCATGGTTGCGAAGATCGACGACGACACCTATCAGGTTCAGGTCGTTTCGTGGTACGATAACGAAAATTCGTACACGAGCCAGATGGTCCGCACGATCAAATATTTCGCGGAACTGTAATCGGTTTCAAAAAAAGCCGTCCTCATGAAGGGCGGCTTTTTGTTTTTCTTGACAGAGCACTTCAAAAGCAGTATAATAAAAATATTATGAAATACATCGAACTTACGGTGCATACCTCTTCGGAAGCGAGCGAGCTCATTGCCGACGTCATGTGGGAATATACCGTTTCCGGCGTGGCGATCAGCGACGTTGCCGACGTAGTCGCACTGCAAAAGGATAAAAACGTTTTCTGGGATTATATTGACGACGGCGTGGCGGGCGACAAGGGCGACGTTCTTGTAAAATGTTTTCTGGAATGCGCCGCGGCGGAAGAAACAAGCGCGGAAATCATGCGCGCCGTCCGTATGCGCAAAGATCTTGCGGGCGGGGAAATTCCCTTCGGCACGCTCGAAGAAACCAAACGCGAAATCGACGGCGACGACTGGATCGACGTGTGGAAAAAACACTTCCGTCCCATTCCGATCGGGAAAAGCGTCGTCATCGTGCCCGAATGGATCGATTATAAAAAAGAACCGCACGAAGTCGTCGTTCTGCTCGATTCGAATATGGCGTTCGGAACGGGGGAACACGAAACGACTTCCATGTGCCTCGAATTTTTACAGGACTACCTCAAAGAGGGCGACGTTTGCATCGACGTCGGGTGCGGCAGCGGCATTTTGGGGATCGCCGCCGCGAAGCTCGGCGCAAAGCGCAGTTATCTGACCGATATCGATCCGATTGCGGTTGAAAGCAGCCGTCACAACGCGGAAAAAAACGGCGTTGCGGATCACGTCGTCGTCGCGCATGCGAATTTGCTTGATAACAGCGACGTAAAGGGCGATATCGTGCTTGCCAACATTACGGCGGAAATCCTCGTGTTGCTCGCCCCGTCCATGCCGAAAAATCTCAAAGAAAAGGGCACGCTCATTCTGAGCGGGATATTAAACGACCGCGTCGAAAAGGTCAAAGCGGCGTTCGGCGTCGTCGGGCTGCGCACGGCGCAAGAACGGCACAAGGGCGAATGGTGCGCGCTCGTGCTCGAAAGGGGGCGCTGATATGCCGCCCAAACGTTTTTTTGCCGACGTGACGTTTTCGAAAGACGGGTCGCCGAACGAGGTTTCTCTCACGGGCGACGAGTTCAACCACGCCAAAAACGTGCTGCGCCTGAGCGCGGGCGACGAGGTGACGCTGCTCGACGGCAGCGGCACGGAATATTCGGCGATCATCGCGCGCGCCGAGAAGTCGCGTTTTCTGTTGCATATCACGGGGGAACGCCGTTCGGACAAAGAGCCGAAGAGCGACGTGTATTTGCTCGTCGGCGCGCTCAAAGGCGATAAAACCGAGCTTGTCGTACAGAAGGCGGTCGAGCTGGGCGTGAGCAGGATCGGCGTGTTTTCTTCGCGTTACTGTTCGGCATACATGAATGAAAATAAACTCGAACGGCTCAACCGCGTTTCGAAAGAGGCGGCGAAACAGTGTTTGCGCGCCGCCGCGCCCGAAATCGTCTATTTCGACCGCTTCGAAGACGCGTTGCGCTCTGCTGAGGCATATCCCTGCAAGCTGTTTGCCTGTGAGTTTGCCGAAAAGAGCGAGCGGCGCATGGAAGAAACCTGCGCGCCCGCCGCGCTTGTCGTGGGCAGCGAGGGGGGATTTGCCGAAGAGGAATTCGCGCTTGCAAAGCAATGCGGCTTTGCGGCGATGTCGCTCGGGAAGCGCATTCTGCGCGCGGAAACGGCGGCGATCGCCTTTTTATCGGTTGCGTTATATGCTTTGGGGGAACTCGGATGATCGCTTGTGTGTTTACGCTCGGCTGCAAATTGAACGAGGTGGAAAGCGCGTCGCTCGCGCAGGGACTCAAAGAACGCGGTTACGACGTCATCTATTATCCCGCTTACGCCGATTTATATATTCTCAACACCTGCGCCGTCACGAAAGAGGCGGAACGCAAGAGCAGGCAAGCCGTCACGCGGCTCAGGCGCTATAATCCCGCGGCGAAGATCATCGTATGCGGTTGCGCCTCGCAGCACGATCCCAAGGCGTTTGCCAAAAACGATGCGCTTGTGTACGGCACGGCGCATAAAGGCGATATTCTCGAAAGTCTTACGAAGAGCGGCATCGTGCTCGGTACCGAAGAGGCGTTTTCGCCCATGCCGGCGCCCGCGCGCGCGGGGACGCGCGCCTTTTTGCGCGTGCAGGACGGTTGCAACCGCTTTTGTTCGTATTGCCTTATTCCCTATCTGCGCGGCAGATCGCGTTCGCGCCGTGCCGACGAAATCGTGAACGAGGCGAAAGCGTGCAGCGCGAAGGAAATCGTGCTCACGGGCATCGACCTTTCTTCCTACCGCGACGGCGAAACCGATCTGTGCGGACTGGTCGAAAAACTCAAAGACGTGCCCGCGCGGTTTCGGTTCGGCTCGCTCGAAGCGGGGGTGATCGACGAACGGTTGCTCGAAACCATGCGCGCGGCGGAGAATTTTACCGAACATTTTCATTTGTCGTTGCAGAGCGGCTCGAACGCCGTTCTGCGCGCCATGAACCGCAAATATACGCGCGAGGAATTTCTCGAAAAGTGCGCGCTCATCTATCAGTTCTTCCCCGAAGCGGCGATCACGACCGACGTCATCGTCGGCTTTCCCACCGAAACCGAAGAAGATTTCTTGCAGACCGTCGATCTGGCGGAAAAAGTCGGTTTTTCGCGCGTCCACATTTTCCCGTATTCCCCGCGCGAGGGCACGAATGCGGCAAAACTGCCCGATCTGTCCGCCGAGGTAAAACACGACCGCGCCGACCGTTTGCGGCGGATCACCGTTGAAATCGCAACGCGGTACATCGAAAAATATATCGGACGCGAAGTCGAGGTGCTGTTCGAGGATCTCGGGGGGTATACGCGCAATTATATCCGCGTCTATGCCGACGGCGCGCGCGAGGGCGAGTTGTGCCGCGTGAGACTGATCCGTCCGTTCGGCGACGGCGCAAAGGGCGAAATAATCGGCTGAATTTCGGGATTCTTCGGCTACGCTCAGAATGACAAAAGCGGCGGATTTCGTTCAGAAAGACAAAAGCGGCGGATTTCGTTCAGAAAGACAAAAGCGGCGGGTTGTGTTCAGAATGACGAAGGGTTACAGTCTTTTCGTGCGTGCCGCCCGCTGTCATTTCGAGCGCAGTCGAGAAATCTCTTTAATCGGATAAATTATCGGAGGATATCATGAATAACTGCATTTTCTGTAAAATTATCGCGGGGGAAATTCCTTCCGCCAAAGTCTACGAGGACGAGGAAATCGTCATATTCAAAGACATCGAACCCAAAGCCGCCGTGCATCTTCTGTGCGTGCCGAAGGAACATTTTGCCTATCTATCCGAGTTGGACGGCGCGCGCGCCGCGCTTGTCGGGCGCACGATGCAAAAAATCGGGCAGCTCAAAGAGCAATTGGGGCTTTCGGCGGGTTATCGCGTCGTCATCAATCAGGGTGAAAACGCGGGGCAGACCGTGCATCATCTGCATTTGCATCTGTTAGGCGGCGAAACGCTCGGCTGGTAACAAAAATTTCGGCATTTTTTCGCGTCCGGTTGTATAAATACCGTAAAATCTGTTTATAATCCTTCCGCAAAAACGGGAGGATTTTTTTATGCGCGCAGCCTTTTCGGCAGTAAAACAAATATTATGCGTGGCAGCCGTGCTCGCGTGTGCGGCGGTTGCGTTCTGCATGACGCGTCTTCCCGTATTCGATCGGGGCAAGGCGTACGAGCTCTATTACACGGCTAACTCTTCGGCGCAGTCCGAAGTCGCTTCCTGCCCGCTTGCCGTCAAGCTCGCGCACAAAACGGCGGGCGAAAGCGCGCGTTACGACGGCGACCGCTATGAAGAACTGTTTGCGCGCTACCGTGCAACGCTTGTGTTTTGCGAGAGCGCGGCGGGCGTCGAAAATTATTACTGTTATTCGCCGCTGCTGGGCGATCCCGTCGATCTGGGCGGCAGGCTCGTCAATCTTCACATTGCGGTGAGCGCGGAACAGACCGTTGCGGGCACGCCCCTGATTTTCGGCGGATATTGATACAAAAGAATGTATAAAAAAACAAAATGCCGTCAATCATGTACATATCATTTTTTTCGGAGGATTCTATGAAAGAACAACAAACCAAAAGCAAAAAGAGAATCGTTTATTACTTCCTGCTCGCGGCGTGCGTGCTTATTCTTGCCGCGGCAACCGTGCTGACCGTCTATTTCGTGACGAACGGCGACAACGTCGTGAAAAATCCTGATGATCAGAACACGCCCGTTACGCCGCCCGACGACAAAGATCCCGACGACGGCAAAGATCCCGACGACAAGCCCACAGGCGGCGAAGTAACCAAGTATGTTACACCCGTCAACGCGGCTTACACCCTCGGCTATAACGAGATCTATTCCAACGGTACGCTCGGCTGGCACTACCGCCACTATGCGCTCGATTTTGCCGCGGAACAAGGCACGCAGGTATGCGCTATGACTGCGGGCACGGTGAAAGAAATTTCGCTCAGCAAGGAAACGGGCAACTATATTCTCGTCGATCACGGCGAAGGGCTTGTATCGCTCTACCGTTTTGTCGAACCCGAAGAAGGACTCAAAGAGGGCGATAAAGTCGATGCGGGCACGCAGATCGGCAAGGTTGCCGAAAGTTACGGCATCGAATCGAAAGACGGTGCGCACCTGCATTTCGAAATCCTGAAAAACGGGAAAAACGTCGATCCCACGACGTATATCGACGCCGTTCTCGAAGAAAAGTAAAATTTTCGATGGCTTGCGCGGAAAAAAATAATCGCAAAGGGTTGAATTTTGCGGCGTGATGCAGTATAATAAAATACGGAGGCAAACATGGAATTAACGGAAATTTTGCTCGTAATTATACTCGTTGTAACGGCGCTCGTCGCCGTGGCGGTGACGGTGTCCATTCTCATGATCGTCAACCTACGCAATAAGATCGCCGTGCAGAAACTCAAATTCCTCGGCTTTTACTCGCAGGATACGCTCACGCGTGAAAACTATGCGGAATTCGTTATCGGGAACAAGTCGCTCAACGAAGTCGGCATTGCCGAAATGGGCTTGAAAAACGGCAGCGTCACGTTCGACCTCACCGCGCTCTACAAACAGCGCGCGGGGCTGAGAAAGGACGACCGCCTCGTCATCGAACAGCGCAGTTCGCTGCGCTTCCGCCTGACCGAACAAGAACTGGCGGGCGTGCTGGTTGACGGCAGCAAGGGCAAGATGCTCGGCTCGCTCAAAATCTACTGCGTCGATTTGACGGGCACGCTCTACACGGGAAAATTGCAAGGCGTCAAGAAACTGGCGCAGAAGGTGCTTACCGACGTCAAAGAGGGCAGAATTTCCCCCGTTTCGGCGGCGCGTGCGGACAAGAGCGAGGGCGCGGAGGAATAAGCGCAAAACTACGTTCATAAAATAACCTGTCGACATTTCGTCGGGAGGTTTTTTTATGCGCAAAACGCTTGCGGTTTTATGCTGCGCCGTGCTGCTGTTTCCCTTTTTCTTGACGCTTTCCGCCTGCAAATCGGCGCGCGCGAAAGACGAATACGCGATCACAGCCGAATATTTCCCAGATGAGGGCAGGCTGCAAGCCGATATGTCGGTGAGTGCCGTGAACACTTCTGCGAACGTGCTTTCCGAACTCAAATTCGCGCTTTACCCCAACGCCTACCGCGAAGGGGCGAAATACAAGCCCGTTTCCGATCTTTTTTCAAGCGCGTGCTATTACGACGGCGCAAGTTACGGCGGTATTCGCATCGATTCGCTTTCGGGCGGGGAATGGCGCGTATGCGGCGAGGATGAAAATATTCTTGCCGTATCGCTTGCAAAGCCGCTTTATCCCGACGAACGCGCCGCTGTTTCGCTTTCGTTTACTCTTACGCTTTCGAAAAACCATCATCGTTTGGGGATCGGGAAGAACGCCGTCAACCTTGCACATTTTTATCCCGTTCTCTGTAACCTCACCGACGGCGGTTACACGGAATACCGCGTCACCGATTGCGGCGACCCGTTCGTGAGTGCAGGCGCCGATTATAAAGTCAGCATGACCGTACCCGAAGACTATACGCTCGTACACGGCGGCGAGGCTTCGATCGTTACCGAAAACGGCAAGACGACGTATAATATAGTAGCAAAAGACGTGCGGGACGTCGCGTTTGTGCTCGGCAGGGATTTCAAGTGCGAGAGCATGCAAGCGGGCGGCGTGCAGGTGGAATATTTTTTTCAGTCTGACGAGGATCCCAAAAGTACGCTTGCGACCGCGGCGGCGGCGCTCGCGTTTTTTTCCGAGACCTTCTCGCCCTATCCGAAAGAACGGTATGTCGTCGCCGAAACCGATTTTGTATTCGGCGGAATGGAATATTCCGCATTTGCCGTTGTTTCCAACGGGTTGCGCAAGAGCGAACGCACCGACGCCGTCGTGCACGAAACGGCGCACCAGTGGTGGTATTATGCCGTGGGCAGCAATCAGGTGGAAGAATCGTGGCAGGACGAGGGCCTGAGCGAATATTCGGTTGCCTTGTTCTACGGCGCGCACCCCGAATACGGGCAGTCGTACCGCGACCGCGTGGCGCTTGCCGAACGCTCGTACCGTTCTTATTTTTCGGTTTATACGCAGCTCGGCGGCGCGGATACGCGCATGAGCCGTCCGCTCGATACCTTCAAAGGGGAATATGAATACCGTTCACTCGCCTACGACAAAGGCGTCGTGCTCTTCGACAAACTGCGCGAAGGCGCGGGGGAACGGAAATTCTTTTCCGCGCTCAAAAAATATGCCGGCCGTTACTCCGGTCAACAGGCTACGCGCGCCGATCTCGTCGGGTGTTTCGAGGACGTCGGGGCGCATACGGAAGGGCTGTTTTCGTCCTTTCTCGACGGACTGTGCGTGATATGACGGGCGCGATTGCAAAAAAGTATCGTAAAACAGTTGCCAAATTCTTGCCCAGCGGTTATAATAATAAAGAATTCGATAGGAGACAACTATGGACGCCGTTCCAAACCGATGTGAAAAAACGAATAACCTTCTGCGCGGTGCGGTCAAAACGCGCTCATAGCTTTGCATACTGAGCATTTCCGAACGCGCAGGGTTTCCTGTGCGTTTTTTGTTGCCCGAAAGGGAAAAAGAAAAAGGCGGAAATGCTTATGATTAAATATTTCAGATCAAAAGAAAAAAGCCCCACGCAGCAGATCGATTGCTTTGAAAAGGGTTGCTGGATCGATCTTGTGAACCCCACCGACGACGAGGTTGAGGACGTGAGCGCGCTTTCGGGTATTCCCGAAGAGATGCTCAAAGCCGCCCTCGACGAAGAGGAAACGGCGCGTTTCGAACGCGACGAAGGCAACACGCTCGTGTTGCTCGATACGCCCATTATCACCGACAGCGACGAAGGCGACGCTTACGAAACCATTCCGCTCGCGCTGATCACGAACGATAAGTGCATCGTTACGGTATCGTTGCGCGGCAATCCCGTGCTGGGCGATTTTATCGCAAGCCGTATTGATATCGATACGGGCAACGACACGACCTTTCTTCTGCGCTTTCTGATGGGGAACGCCAAACGGTTTTTGTTCAACCTCAGGCAGATCGATAAAAAATCGCTGCGCGTACAGGCGGAGCTGCACCGCTCCATGAAGAACAAAGAGCTTATTCAGTTGCTTGCGCTCGAAAATTCCCTTGTCTATTTTTCGACGTCGCTCAGCGCGAACCTCGGCGTTTACAGCAAGCTCGAACGCCTGCCCTCGGTCGCAAACGTCGAGGACAATAAAGACTTATACGACGATATCGTCATCGAAACCCGTCAGGCGGTGGAAATGTGTAATATTTACCGCGACATTCTCTCGGGCACGATGGATGCGTATGCCTCGGTCATTTCCAACAACCTCAATATCGTCATGAAACTGCTTGCGGTCATCACCATGATCATTTCGGTGCCGACGCTCATCGCAAGTTTATGGGGCATGAACACGGGGGTGCCGTTCGAGGATCTTTCTTACGGGTTCTGGATCGTCATCGGCATCAGTATCGTGGTGACGGCGGTTGCATCGTATTTTCTGGTGCGGATTTCGTCGTCGGTGCACATCGGCAAATCGCGTCAGGCGCAGAACAAACGAAAACACCGCAGGGATTGAAATTATGCCGATATTAGAATACGTATGCGAAAATTGCGGAAAAACCTTTGAAGAACTCGTCAAAAATCACGACGAACAAATCGTCTGCCCCGCGTGCGGGAAGGCGGCGCGGCGCAAGTGGTCGGGGTGCATGTATTCGGCGACGGGCAAGCAGGGCAAAAAGTGCAGCGGAAACTGCGCTTCGTGCGGCGGTTGCAAATAACATTCCAAACTCACCCGCGGGTGAGTTTTTTGTTGCAATTTCGAGAAAAGTCTTGACATTTTCGTGCCGGCGTGATACAATAAATGCAATCTTTAAGAGCGGTACCGTGATGCCGACAAGAGGAACGAGAAGTTTGGTTTTTTCATGCGCCTTTGCGGTATCTGCAAGGGCGTATTCTTTTATCCGAGAGGGACACATGACGGCAATTTACGATTGTGAAGGGTTGCGGCGGGCGGTCGTGCGGCTCGCGCACGAAATCGAAGAAAAGAACAAGGGGCTTGAAAATCTCGTGCTGACGGGCGTCAAGCGCGGCGGCGAAGTCGTGGCGCGGCGGATACGCGCGGCGATCGCGGCATTTTCGGGCGTGGAACTGCCCTGCGCGGGGCTCGATATCGGCATGAAGCGTGACGATCTCATCGCGGGGGCGTTCGTTCCCGACGCCGTCAAAAACGACCTCGGATTTTCGCTCGACGGCAAGCGCGTCGTGCTGTGCGACGACGTGCTTTATACGGGGCGCAGCGCGGTGGCGGCAATCGAAACGCTCTTCTCGCTCGGCAGACCGCAGGCGATCGAACTGCTCGTTCTCGTCGACCGCGGCGGCAGGCAGTTGCCCGTGCGGGCGGATTTTGTCGGCAAAAACGTGCCCACGGCGGCGCGTGAATATGTGGAAGTCAATTTTACGGAGCTCGGCGCGGAGCGCGACGGGTTATGGATCCGGAACGGGAGGAAGTAAGAAATGTTGAAACGCAAGGATCTTTTGGGACTTTACGACGTTTCGGCGGAAGAAATCGACGAAATATTGCAAAACGGCATGGCGATGAAAAAGCTGTTGCGGCAGAATATCAAAAAGTTGCCGCATTTGCAGGGGAAGTCGGTGACGACGCTATTTTACGAGAACAGCACGCGCACGCGGTGCAGTTTCGAGCTTGCCGCCAAATATATGGGGGCGCACGTCGTGAATATCGCCGCCGAAAGCTCTTCGGTCAAGAAGGGCGAAACGCTTGTGGATACGGGCAAAACGCTCGACGCGATGAAGAGCGACGTGTTCGTGATCCGTCACCCCATGGGCGGCGCGCCCGCGTTGCTCGCTAAAACGGTGAAGGGGCACGTCGTCAACGCGGGCGACGGCATGAACGAGCACCCCTCGCAGGCGCTGTTGGACATGCTCACCATGCGCGAAAATTTTTCTTCACTCAAAGGCTTGCAGGTGGCGATATTGGGCGATATCCGCCACTCGCGCGTTGCCAAGAGCAATTTATTCGGCTTGAAGAAAATGGGCGCGGACGTGCGCTTATACGCGCCCAAAACGCTGTTGCCCGCGGGGCTTGACAAAATGGGCGCGAAGGTTTGCACCTCGCGCGAGGAAGCCGTCGAAGGCGCGGACGTCGTGATGGGGCTCAGGATTCAGCTCGAACGCCAGCATGCGGGCAATTTCCCTTCGCTCGGGGAATATGCCAAATTTTACGGCGTGGACGATACGGTGATGAAATATGCGAAAAATGGCGCGCTCGTCATGCACCCTGGGCCCGTCAACCGCGGCGTGGAACTCACGTCGGCGCTCATCGACGGCGATACGAGCCGCATCGAAGAACAGGTGCTCTCGGGCATTGCCGTGCGCATGGCGATTTTGTTCCTGTTGACGAAGGAGGAAATATGATACTGCATAACGCTCGTGCCGTCTTGAAAGACGGCGTCAAAAAAGTCGATATTTCGATCGAAAACGGAAAAATTAAAAAGATCGCGTCCGCGATCAAGGGCGAGGGAATCGATTTGGGCGGGTTGACCGTTCTGCCCGGGCTCATCGATATGCACGTTCATCTGCGCGAGCCGGGATTCGAGAAAAAAGAGAATATCGAAAGCGGCTGCCGCGCCGCCGTGAAGGGCGGGTTTACGCAGATCTGCTGCATGCCCAACACCAAACCCGTGACCGACAACAAGGTCGTCGTTTCGTATATCAAAAATCGCGCGCGCGAGGTCGGGCTGTGCAAGGTGCACCCCGTGGGCGCGATTACCGAGGGGCAGGAAGGCAAAAATCTTGCCGCGATCGGCGCGATGAAGGCGGCGGGCGCGGTTGCGCTCAGTGAGGACGGCAAAACCGTCGTCAATACCAAACTGATGGCGAACGCCATGCAATACGCTTCCGATTTCGGGCTCATCTGTCTGTGCCATTGCGAGGATCATGCGCTTGTCGACGGCGGCGTAGTGAACGAAGGGTATCATTCCACGCTGACGGGGCTGAAGGGCAGTCTGCGCGCGGCGGAAGATATTGTTATCGCCCGCGAAATCTGCCTTGCGGAAAGTTTGGGTGTTCCCGTGCATATCTGCCACGTTTCCACTTACAGCGGCGTGCAACTCATCCGTGACGCAAAGAAGAGGGGGGTGCAGGTGACGGCGGAAACCTGCCCGCATTACTTTACGCTCACCGACGAGGCCATCGTCGGGTTCGATACCGACACCAAAGTCAATCCGCCGCTGCGCGAAGAAAAAGACCGTCTTGCGATCATCGAAGGTTTGCGCGACGGCACGCTCGACTGCATCGTCACCGACCATGCCCCCCACCATTACGACGATAAGAACGTCGAATATGACATGGCGGCGTTCGGGATCAGCGGGATCGAAACGTCCTTCGCACTCTCGTATACGCAGCTCGTGCAGGGCGGCGTGTTCACGGTCGAACAGCTTGTCGAAAAAATGAGCGCGGCGCCCGCGCGTATTCTCGGGCTCGAAGGCGGCGCGATCGAAGAGGGCGGCGTTGCCGATCTTACGATCGTCGATCTCAATGAGGAATGGAAAATCGACCCCGCGCTGTTCGAGAGCAAGGGCAAGAATACGCCTTTCAAGGGCAGAACGGTGCGCGGCAGAGTGAAGATGACCGTCGTTGACGGCGAAATCAAATATAAAGAGTAAGTTTCGGAGGATGAATATGATCGTTGATAAACTGATCGAAGCAATTATCGCAAAACAAAATCCCACCTGCGTGGGGCTGGATACGTCGTTCGAGTATTTGCCCGAATCCATGCGCGCGGGCGTACATGATTTTCAAGGCGCCGCGCAGGCAATCGTACGTTTTAACAAGGGCGTCATCGACGCCGTGTGCGACGTCGTGCCCGCGGTCAAGGTGCAAATCGCTTATTACGAGCAATACGGCACGGCGGGGCTGAGCGCCTTTTACGAAACGCTGCTCTACGCGAAGAGCAAGGGGCTTGTCGTCATCACCGACGCAAAGCGCAACGACATCGGCGCGACGGCGGCGCAGTATTCCGCGGCGTTTCTCGGATTGACCGACGTCAACGGCAACGCTGTGCAGGCATTTCCTTCGGACATGCTCACCGTAAACGGCTATTTGGGGTCGGACGGGATCGTGCCCTTCGTCAACGACTGTAAACGGTTTGAAAAAGGGATTTTCGTGCTCGTCAAGACGAGCAATCCCTCTTCGGGCGAATTGCAAAATCTGCGCCTTGCCGATGGGCGCACCGTGTTCGAGTGCATGGGCGACATGGTCGAAGAATGGGGCAAAGAGACGATCGGCAAATACGGATATTCCGCCGTGGGCGCGGTCGTGGGGGCGACGCACCCCGAAGAGGCGAAGATTTTACGCGATCGGTTGGCGCATACCTTCTTTTTGATCCCCGGTTACGGCGCGCAGGGCGGCAATGCCGAAATGTTAAAAAACAGCTTCCGCAAGGGGGGCATGGGCGGCATCGTCAACAACTCGCGCGGTATTCTGTGCGCATATAAAAAGCGCGGCGGAGAATACGACGGCGCGGCGCGACAGGCGTGCCTCGATATGAAACAAGACCTTTTCAGCGTTCTGGGGGCAATATGCGCGAATTGAGTGTAACCGTTTTGGAAAACAAAAAAATCGCGGAAGAGATTTATTCTCTCACGTTTGCGACCGAAGAAACGGTTCCCGTTCAGGCGGGGCAGTTTTGCATGATCGGCGTGGGCGAAAAGCCGTTGCGCCGCCCCATTGCCGTCTGCAAAGCCGAAGGGGAACGCATAACGGTGTGTTACCGCCTCAAAGGCGAGGGCACGCGGAAACTTGCAAGCGATTATAAAGCGGGCGAAAAACTTTCCGTTCTCATGCCGCTCGGCAACGGGTTTTATCTTACCGATACGCAGAAGAAAATCGCAATCGTGGGCGGCGGCGTGGGGATCTTCCCGCTCGTGGCGGCGATCCGTCAATATGCGAAAAGCAAGCGCCTGTATGCGTACATGGGCTTCCGCAACCGCGACGCGCTGTGCATGGAATACGAAATGGAACGGTGCGAACGCGCCGTGTTTGCCTCGGACGACGGCAGCTTTGGGTTCCACGGAAACGCGGTCGAAGCGTTTTGCAACGATTTGCTGCATGAAAAGTTCGACGCCGTGCTTGCCTGCGGCCCCACGCCCATGCTCAGGGTGCTGAAAAATTCGTTAAAGGGTACGGGAATTCCCTGCTACGTTTCGCTCGAAGAGCGCATGGGCTGCGGCATCGGCGCGTGCCTTGTTTGCGTCTGCAATTTAACGAACGGCGCGCACGCCCGCGTTTGCAAAGACGGCCCCGTGTTCGAGATCAACGAGGTCGAGCTGTAAAGGATAGGGGGATCGCATGGAAGAGATCGCCGTAAAATCCAACGGGTTTGTCAGGATCATATCAATCTATCTGGGATTGGGCGTAATCGCCGTATCGGTCGGCGCAACGTTTCTTATATTGAAACATTTCGAAATTTGGGTGTATCTTATCACGACGGTGGGCTTGTTCAGCCTTTTGGCGGCGCTCACGGTGTTTCTGCTTGATAGAAAATTGCCCGCGCGTTATATCGTGCGCGAGGGCGATACCCTCAAATTCGAAAACGGGTTTATGTGTCATTTGCGGGACGTGACGAACGTGCTGTGCAAGAACTCGGTTTTGTACGTCGTCGTGGGCGAATGCGTCATGAGCTACCGTTTCGTAAGCAATCTCGAGGCGGCGCGAGATCGACTGCTTGCCCTTGTCGAAGAGAGCAAAAAGGATTGTCCCGATTACGACAGGGCGGGTTAAAATTCAATCGAAAAAAAGAGTGAGGTACTTATGGCAAATTTATGCGTTGATCTGTGCGGGGTGAAACTCAAAAACCCCGTTATCCCCGCCTCGGGTACGTTTGGGTTCGGCAGAGAATATAACGAGCTTTACGATATTTCGGTGTTGGGCGGCGTGGCGACGAAGGGGCTGACTCTTGCGCCCCGCGCGGGCAATCCCGTGCCGCGCATTGCGGAAAGCCGCGGGGTGATCTTAAACGCCGTCGGGTTGCAGAATCCCGGCGTAGACGCCTTTCTCGAACACGATTTAGAATGGCTCAAATCGAAAACGCGCGTCGTCGCCAACGTGGCGGGCAGCACGCTTGAGGATTACGGCGCAATCTGCGCGCGGCTCGACGGCAAGGTCGATTTTATCGAGCTGAACATTTCCTGCCCCAATGTCAAGTGCGGCGGCATGGCGTTCGGGATCCGTCCCGACAGCATCAAAGAGGTGACGAAGATTTCGAAAAGCAACCTCAAAAAAACGCCTCTCATCGTCAAGCTGTCGCCCAATGTTGAAAGTATCGTTATGAACGCGCGGGCGGCGCAGGAAGGCGGCGCGGACGCGCTTTCGCTCGTGAACACGTTCACGGGCATGGCGATCGACATCGAACGAAGAGCGCCGGTCATCGCCAACAACACGGGCGGCGTTTCGGGCGCAGGGATCAAGCCGATTGCGGTGCGCATGGTCTACGAGGCGGCGCACGCCGTGAGCATTCCCGTCGTGGGCATGGGCGGCATCACCTGCGCCGAGGACGCGCTCGAATTCATGATGGCGGGGGCGGTTGCCGTCGAAGTGGGCACGCAGAATTTCACCGACGCGTTTGCCTGCCCTAAAATCATCGAGGGATTAAACCTTTGGTGCGACAAACACGGCGTGAAAAATCTTTCGGAAATCGTCAATACGCTGAGGCTGCATTAACATGAAAAAGCTTGCCGTTTTTCTCGCGGCGATCTTGCTGTTTGCCGCATTCCTGCCTGCGGAAAGGATCACGGCGTGCGCCGAGAGCGGCGTCTATGCGCTCGTCGACGACTATCTCGACCGCGCGGCAAAACGCGCGCATGTGAGCGCGCTGTCTGCGGTGATCGTCGATCGGAACGGCGTTCTGCTTGAAAAACAGGTCGGGCGCGGCGCGACTGCCGATACGCCCTTTCTGCTCGGTTCGGTGAGCAAGTCGTTCACGGCGGCGTGCGTGATGCAACTTGTCGAACAGGGCAAAATCGAACCGAACGCGCCCGTATCCCGCTATCTTCCCGACGCGCGCGACGGCGATCGGATCACCGTGCGGCAACTGCTCAATCATACGGGCGGGCTGGGCGAACATCAGAATCTTACAAATTATAAAATCGTCAACGAACAGGGGAAACACGTTTACGCCAACGTCAATTACGCGTTGCTCGGGCAAATCGTCGCGCAGGCGAGCGGAAGTTCTTACGAAACGTATGTAACGCAAAATGTGTTCCGCCCCCTCGGCATGGCGCATTCCGCGGCGACGCAAGAAGAGAGCGAGGCAAACGGACTGATCGCAGGGCACCGCAATTTCTTCGGGTTTCCGGTGCCGAGCAAGCCGTTTTATCCCGATGACGAGCACGACTGGATTTCGATCGCGGCGGGGTATCTTACCGCCTCGGTGGCCGATTTAGGGCGGTATCTGCAAATGTATCTGCGCGGCGGCGAAGGCGTGCTCGCGCCAAGCAGTATTGACGCCATGTTTTACGACGGCGTTCCGATCGAGGCGGACGTGCCTTATTCCTACGGATTCGGCTGGACGCTCTTCAACGAACCCTTCGAAGAACCTGTGCTGCGGCACAGCGGCATGGTGGAAACGGGCATGTCGTGTGTTTATCTTCTGCCCGAACGGGGAATCGGGATCGCTCTGCTCGTGAATACAAACGATTATTTCGTTACGTCCGATCTGATGGACCGTATCGGTTGGAGTATTCCGCTTCTGCTCACGGGGCGGGAACCCGACGAAATCGGGCAAAACGAATACGTTTTGCGCCATCTCGGCTACGATGCCGTCTATCTTGCCGTGTTTCTATGCGCCGTGTTGCCGTTCTTTTTTATGAAACGCTATTTGCGCACACAGGCGGGCGCGTGGCTTGCCGTTCGCATCGTTCTTGTGATCTTGTTGCACGTTGCCGCACCCGTTTTTCTGCTTTTGTTGCCGCGGCTGTTCTTTGCAACGCCGCTGTGGGTGGCGGAAGCGTTCGTGCCCGATTTATGGTTTACCGACGTTTTATCGGCTGCGTTGCTGTTTGCGGGCGGGGTGTATAAAGTCGCGTTCATGCTGCTTGGCAGTACGTTGCAATCTTACTGCGATCGGGATTCTTCGACTGCGCGCTCTGCGCTACGCTCAGAATGACAGTATAACGTAGCAAGCGCAGGCAATGATAGAATTACTTCACAAGCGCAGGCAATGATAGAATTACTTCACAAGCGCAGGCAATGACAGAATTACTTCACAAGCGTAGTTAATGACAGAATTACTTCACAAGCGTAGTCAATGACAGTGTTGCGTCGTGAGCGCAGGCAATGAAGTTGTTACGGTCATTCCGAGCGCAGTCGAGGAATCTGAAAATAAAAAAAGAAAAAATGGAGGATATCATGCAGGATTACAAAAAACAGTTTATACGGTTTATGGTGGAAAACGAGGTGCTTTGTTTCGGTAATTTTACGCTGAAAAGCGGCAGAAAGGCGCCCTATTTCATTAACGCGGGCAAGTACAGAACGGGGGCGCAGGCGGCGCGGCTGGGTGAGTATTACGCGGCGTGCTATCTCGAACACGGCGTTGCCGCGCAAACGCTCGTCGGCCCTGCCTACAAGGGCATTCCGCTTGCCGTATCCACGGCGATTGCGCTTGCAAACAATCACGGCGTCAATCTCGGGTTCTGTTTCGACCGCAAAGAGGTAAAGGATCACGGCGAGGGGGGCATGTTCGTAGGGCAAGCTCTTCACGACGGCGATAAGGTGTGCATTATCGAGGACGTGATGACCTCGGGCAAGGCGCTGCGCGAAATTCTGCCCAAGATCCAACAGGAAGGCGACGTGAAAATCGAGGCGATGCTCATTTCGGTCGACCGCATGGAAAAGGGTACGGGCGAAAAATCCGCCGTGCAGGAAGCCTACGACGAATACGGCGTTAAGGTCTATTCCATCGTTACGGTGCGCGATATTATCGAAGCACTGGAAGAAGGCGTCGTCGCAGGCAAGGAATACGTTCCAGCCATGAAGGAATATCTCAAAAACTACGGCGCGTAACGCGGCAGAAAATCAAGGCGGAAAAACCGACGGAAGTTATCATAACACCGTCGGTTTTTTCATACGTTAACCGTATGGAAATGTATACGCTGAGCGCAGAGGAAACGCTCGAAAAAACAAAGAGCAGGGCAAACGGTCTTTCAAGCGAAGAGGCGCGCGCAAGGCTCGAAAAAAACGGCAGAAACGTCTTTCGCGAAGGCAAGAAAAAGAGCAAGATCGCGCTGTTTTTCGCGCAGTTCAAGGATCTTATGACCATTATTCTTGTGCTTGCCGCCTTTCTTTCCGCCGTGCTTGCCTTTCTCACCAAGGATAAAAACGAACTCGTCGATACGGGTATCCTTCTTTTTATTATTCTGCTCAACGCGGTGGTGGGCTTTTTACAGCAATACCGCGCGGACAAGGCGATCGAAAACTTAAAAAAACTATCCACCTGCGAGGCGAAGGTCGTGCGCGACGGAAGGCTCGTCGTGATTGACGCGGAAGAGCTTGTCGTGGGCGATATCATCGAGCTCGAAGAGGGCGACCGTATCCCCGCAGACTGCCGTATTTTAGAGAGCAAGGATTTCCGTTGCGACGAATCGACGCTCACGGGCGAGAGCAAACCCGTTTTGAAAAGTGACTGCGTCGTCACCAAAAAATCGCTTGCGGAACGTAAAAACACCGCGCATTATTCGACGTTCTGCGTAAAAGGCTCGGCGCGCGCCGTCGTAACGGCGGTGGGCATGGATACCGAAACGGGTAAGATTGCAGGATTGCTCGATCAAACCGAAACGGTGGCGTCCCCCCTCGATAAACTCGTGGCGAAGCTCGGCAAGATCATAACGATCTCGGTTTTGTCGGTCGCCGCCGTACTCTTTTTAGGCGGGATTCTCTCGAAACGCGTCAGCTTTTTGCAGAACGTCATGAACGCCGTCGCCGTCGCCGTGGCGGCGATCCCCGAGGGCATGGGCGCCGTTGTCACCGTCATTCTCGCCATGGGCGTGCAGCGCATGGCAAAGGCGAACGCCGTCATGCGCAAACTTTCCGCCGTGCAGACGCTGGGCAGCTGTACCTGTATCTGCTCGGATAAAACGGGTACGCTCACGCAGAATAAAATGACGGTCGAAGAGATCGCCACCGATTTTGCGGCGGCGGAAGAGCGGTACACGGGCACGGAAGGGCAGCGCGAGCTTGTGCGTTGCATGCGCGTCTGTCATACCGTAAAGGGCGGCGCGGGTGCGTATGTGGGCGATCCCACCGAGGTCAGCCTCGTGGAATTTGTCGACCGCTGCCGCGCCGAATATGCCTGCCGTATCGTCGGCGGCGTGCCCTTTTCGAGCGAACGGCGCATGATGAGCGTGCTCACCGACAAGGGCGATCTTTTCGTCAAAGGGGGTGCGGACGTCATCATTGCAAAATGTACGCGCATTCTCACCGCATCGGGCGAGCGGGCGCTTACCGCGGCGGACAAAACGGCGATCGAGCGGAAGATAAACGGATTTTCTTCGCGCGCTATGCGCGTTTTAGGGTTCGCCCGCGGACGGGGCGACAAAGAAGAAGGGCTTACGTTTTTAGGGCTTGCCGCCATGCTCGATCCGCCCAAAGAGGGCGCGCGCGAAGCGGTGCTTTCCTGCCGTCGGGCGGGGATCCGCACGGTCATGATCACGGGTGACAGCGCGCAGACGGCGTTTGCGATCGCGAAACGGCTTTCGATCGCGCAGGACGAGAGCGAAGTGCTCACGGGCGACGAGATCGACGCGTTGGGTGATGAATACGCCGCCGTTGCCGATCGGTATACGGTTTACGCCCGCGTATCGCCGCGGCACAAACAGCAGATCGTGGCGGCGTTACAAAAAAAGGGCGAAATCGTCGCCATGACGGGCGACGGCGTCAACGACGCGCCCGCGTTGCGCGCCGCCGATATCGGCGTTGCCATGGGGTCGGGAACGGACGTAACAAAAAACGCCGCCGAAATCGTGTTGAAAGGCGACGACTTTTCCACCCTCGTGCATGCCGTCGAAGAGGGGCGGAACGTATTCTTCAATATCAAAAAGACCATTTCCTTCTTCCTCGCCACCAACCTTGCCGAGGTGCTCGCGGTGCTCGTCGTATCGCTCTTTTTATGGAAATACGCCTTCCTCACTTCCACGCAGCTCTTGTGGATCAATCTTATAACCGATTCCCTGCCCGTGCTCGCGCTCGGCATGGAACGCACGGAAGGGGCGATGACCCGTCCGCCCGTATCCGAAAAGGAAATATTCTCGGCGCCGTCGCTTATACGCATTGCCTTTTTCGGCGCGGTGCAAACGGCGATCATCGTCACGCTCTTCGTGTTGGGTGTAAGATACTGGGGCAACGCCGTCGCCTCCACCGCCTGTTTCCTCACGCTGTCGCTCTTGGAACTCTTCCACGCCTTTAACGTGCGTTGCGAAGACAGACGCATGCGCCCGCGCGATTTCGTATCCAACCGCGCGCTGCTCTTAACGGCGTTCATCGGCGTTGCGGTCAACGTTCTGCTCGTTCTCGCGCCGCCTCTGCGGTTTGCGTTCGATCTGCAACCGTTGAACTGGGTGCAGTGGCTCACCGTCGCGCTGTGCTCTCTCAGCATCGTCCCCGTCGGGATCATCTACACGGCGATTGCCTCGCATTGCCCGAAGAGGGCGGTCAGAAAGCGCGGAAAACGTATCCTTCTTTGCGGAAATAACCGATAATGCGTTCGAGCGCTTCTGCCGTCGCCTTGTGCGAGGCGGAATCGTGGCAGAGCAGCACGACGGTGTTTTTGCCCGCGGCGGTTTGCACCGCCCGTTTATAAAGCGTATCGGCGTCGGCATCGGGGATCTCCTCGTCGCCGCAGACGGCGTTCCACGAAACGACGGTATACCCCGCGTTTTCGAGGAGCGCCGTTTTATGTTTTATGTTTTTGATCCCGCCGCCCGGGAAGCGGTAACAGGTGGGTTTTACCCCAGTAACCTCATAGATAAAATCCGCGCATGTCGAAACGTCGTCGAGAAGGGTCTTGTCGGAAGCGTAAATTTTTGCGTAATCGTGCGTCGCCGAATGCACGCCCACGGTGTGCCCTTCGTTCGCAATGCGTTTTAAGGTGGCGCGGCGTGTTTCGGCGCGGTCGCTCACGATAAAAAAGGTTGCTTTGACGTTTTCTTTTTTGAGAACGTCTAAAACCTGTCCCGTGACGAGCGTGCTCGGTCCGTCGTCGAAGGTCAGATAAATCTGTTTCCGGCTCTCGGCAAAGGCAAACGTTGCCTCCGACCGCACCGAACGCGAGCCGAAGTGCGCCAAAAGCACCAGAAGAATCACAAAAAATACCGCAAACGGAATATAACGTTTTTGCATATACTCAGTGTCGGTAATTTTTCGGAAATTATTTACATTTTCGTTTGGTTATGATATAATTGCTTCAATAGGCTGAAAATAGGCTGGTCATAATCCCTGTTTCGGGAAACGGAAGGGGATGCGGAGGAATCATTCATGATACATCAAAGCGTATTCGGAAAAACCAAAGACGGACGCGAAGTGCTCGCGTTTACGTTTGAAAACGGCGCGTCGCGCGCCACGGTGCTGAACTGGGGCGGCATTTTGCAAAGCGTCGTCGTTCCTGATAAAAACGGCAAACCCGTCGACGTCATTTTAGGGTATTCCACGGTAGCGGGGTACGAAGAGCACGGCGGCTATTTAGGCGCGCTCATCGGCAGATTCGGCAACCGCATCGGCGAAGGAAAGTTCGCGCTCGACGGCAAAGAGTATTCTCTTTACTGCAACGACAGGGGAAACCATCTGCACGGCGGAAAAGAGGGCTTCGATAAAAAGATCTGGGCGCACCGAATCGAGGGGGAAAAACTCTATCTTTCCATTCTCTCGCCCGACGGCGAGGAACACTACCCCGGCAATCTGAACGTGACCGTCTGCTATACCTTTGCGGATAACGAACTGAAAATCGAATACGACGCAGTGTGCGATCAAAAAACGCTCGTCAATCTCACCAACCATGCGTATTTCAACCTCAACGGCGAGGGGGACGAAACGGCGCTCGATAATTTCCTGTTTCTCGACAGCGATTACATCACGCCTACCGACGACACGATGATCCCCCGCGGCGGATTCCGCGCCGTGGCGGGTACGCCCTTCGATTTCAATACGCCCAAACCCATCGGCAGGGATATCGACGCCGCCGATCCCGATCTTGCGCGCGGGGGCGGTTACGATCACTGCTACGTTCTGAAAAACGCCTGCGGGCAGTGGGTGCGTTACGGCGTTGTGGCAAGCGAAAAGACGGGTATCGCCATGAAGTGTTATACCGATATGCCCGCCGTGCAGTTCTACGCGGGCAACGGACTCAATCAGGAAGGAAAGTCGGGGCACTACGGCAGACGGTCGGGCTTCTGTCTTGAAACGCAGGCGATCCCCAACAACGTCAATGTGCCCGAATATGCCGCGCGCGGCAGCTCGGTGCTCGAAAAAGGGCAGCAATATCATTTCTCGGCGGCATATAAGTTCTCGAATATATGAAAAACCGCGGTTGGGTAAAAGAGCACCTCGGGCGCGGATTCGCACAGATGAAGCAAGGTTTGTCCGCCGATCTCTACGCCATCCGCGAAAAATTCACCCTGCGTTCGTTTCTCGCGCTCTTCTTCGGGGCGCTGTTGCTTGCGGCGTGTTGGTTTTTTTACGTTGCGCCGCTCGTCTACGCCTTTTGCAACTTGCCGTGGTATCAGATTTTACCGCAGTTCTTTTTCGGGCTGATCGGTTTTCTCTGCTCGAATTATCTCATTTTTGCGGTATCCTTGCACACGGCGGCAGGCAACGTGCCCAAAGCGTCCGACGGGTCGCATTCGTTGGTTTCGGACGCGCTGACGGATACAGGCCCGTCGCGCAGGAAAAAGATCGCGGTTGCGGTTTGTCTGTACGTTGCGATCTGGGCGGCGGGGCTGACCGCGCTCGGGTTCGTGATACGCGATAACGTGCGCGCGAAAGAGTTTGAAGAAGTGCCCGCGACGGTCGAGATGATCTTTCCGCACGGCGAGGGATATACGCTGCGCTACGGTTACGATCTCGGCGGAGAACACTATACTTATACGGGGCATTCAAAGTTCAGCGGCGTTGCCGCACCGCAGGTCGGCGACATAATTTTGATTAAAGTCGATCGCGCAAACCCTGGTAGAATTTACGTCCCGAACGAAAGCCCCGCACTCGTGTTTGCGGTGTTTCTGCTCGCGACGGGGTTATTTTTGATTTTATACGAATTGTACGCGCGCGGGAAATTTCCGCTGCCGTTTGCGTTGACGGTTGCGATGTGGCTCATTCCCGCAACGCTTTGTGCGGCGCTCTTTGCCTCGCAGGACGCGGCGGGGGCGTTTTCCCTGTTGGCGCGCAACCAGTCGATCCAGATCGTGTTGCTGTTTGTATACGGCGGCGCGTTGGAACTTGTTTGCGGCGTTCTGTCGTTGGGGAACAAGCGCGTGCGGAAAAAGGAACGTGGTCATGTTCGGTAGGAAGAAAAAATCTTCGGTCATCAAAGTCGAGGTTGCACCCGATCTCAAAATCGAAGAGGGCAAGCTCGTCGAAATTAAAGACGAAATGATCCTTGCGCGGCTGAATCAGGCGGTGCCCGAGATCGCGCGCGCTTTGAGCGCGGGGGCGAAAACCGTTGCCGCCGTGCAGGGACCTGCATACCGATGCGTTCTTCCTGTCGGCGCGACGAAAGTGGCGACGGGCGCGATGAAGGGGTTGCAGACGGGCGAAACGATGCTCGGTGCGGCGTCGCTCACGTTCAGCGTTGCCGCCCTCATTGTGGGGCAGAAGTTCATGGCGGATATTTCCAAACGCCTTGCCAAATTAGACGGCGAACTGCGCGCCGTAGCCGACTTTCAGAACAACGAATACAAGAGCCGGGTCGAAGCGCTTATCCTGCGCGTGACGGGCGTCATATCCTATCGCAGTGAATTGATGAAAAACGATTCGGCGCGTCAGCGCGCGCTCATGAGCCTCGATAACGCCGAATCGGAATGTATGCAGCTTTTGGGGCAGGCGACCGAAACCATCAACGGGTATACGCAAACGCGTGTTTCTGATTTCGACCGCTATTGCGCCGTCGTCAAAGAACTGGCGAAATGGCTCGATTATCAGAATAAACTCATTTCCGTGCTCTATCATATTTCCGAACTCAAATATGCGCTCAACTTCGGCGCGGTGTCGCGCGATTACTGCGCGTCGTCCTTCCGCGTGTGTCTTGCCAATGTGGCAAAATCGCAAAAGTGCTTAAAAAAATGGCACGGCGAAGAGATCGGCAAGCTCGATATCGATACGTCGGCGTTAAAGCGCCGCCGCAGGGGTGCGGACGCCGCCTTGCATTTTCTGCCCGGACTTTTCAAAAAAGATTGCAAATACCGGAAACTATCGGAAGAAACGGCGAACCTGATCGAAACGCAGCGCGCGTGCGACATCACCGATTATAAGCCGCTCGGCAGATCGTTCGACGACGACGTCGAGATCTTCGTAAAAGACGGCAAGGTTTATTACCTCGAAAGCGCGTCGTCGGAAGAATCATGAAAAGAAAGCGACCGCCGCCCCGTTGCATGCAACGGGGCGGCGTTTTTTTCGGGTTACCAAAAACACGGCATTTGAATACGATAAAGTGACTGTATTTTACACTTACGAGGTTTACAAATGCAATGGTTTACACAGTTAGACACGGTTTGGCAGGCTCTGCTTGCTTCGCTCTTTATGTATGCGATGACGGCGCTCGGCGCCTCGCTCGTATTCTTTTCGAAAAAACTTTCGCCTCGCGCCGTTACGGTGCTCACGAGCATGGCGGCGGGGATCATGATCGCGGCAAGTTTCTTTTCGCTGTTGCTGCCCGCAACCGAATATGAAGGCGTGCTGCCTTCTTACGCGACGGTTACGATCGGCTTTTTGCTGGGCGGCGCGTTCGTGATCGTGGGCGATATCATTCTTTCGCGCGTCAAGCCAAAATGCGGCGGCGTGGGCGAGGGAACGGCTCTTTTATATTTTGCGGTGACGTTACATAATATTCCCGAGGGCATGGCGGTGGGCGTGGCGTTCGCCGCCGCGGCAGGCGTGCAGGAGGCGGTGCTTTCGGCGCTCTTCCTTGCCATCGGCATTGCGGTGCAGAACTTTCCCGAAGGCTTATGCGTCGCCATGCCGTTGCGCGCAAAGGGCATGCCGCCTTGGAAAAGTTTCCTCTTTTCGCAGGGATCGGGCGCGGTGGAAATTCCCGCCTGTATCTTAGGCGCGGTCGCCGCCATGTTTGTGGCGGGGCTGATGCCGTGGGCGCTCTCTTTTTCGGCGGGCGCAATGATCGCCGTCGTCTGTTCCGAACTCATTCCCGAAAGTTTTTCGGGCAACAAAACGCTGGCAAGCGTGGGGATCGTCGCGGGATTCTGTTTGATGATGCTGCTCGATATCGCACTCGGATAATTGGTAATATTGTATAATTTTACCGTATTGCGCGCATAATCGGGATATGGAAACGCATGCACAGAACACGGAAACAAAAGAAAACGATCAGCCCGAACGCGTCCATACGCGGCGCACGGCGATCATCGTAGGCGCGTCGTCGGGGATCGGAAGAGAAACGGCGCAGAAGCTCGCTTCGCGTGGGTGGCGGGTGTTCAACATATCCCGCACGCCGTATAAGGGCGAGCGCGTGCGTACGCTCACCGCGGACTGCGCGCAGGAAGGGGAACTTGCCAAAGCCATTCGCGAAATCGGCGAAGAGGCGACGTCGGTCGAATTGCTCGTCTATTCGGCGGGGTTTTCCATGGCGGCGCCCATCGAGTACGCAAAGAGCGGGGATTACCGTTATCTTTTCGAGGTCAATTATTTCGGTGCGATCGAGGCGCTGCGCGCCGCCGTGCCCTATCTCACCAAACGCGGCGGAAGGGTGATTTTAGTCGGTTCGATGGGCGGCGACATGCCCATTCCCTACGATGCGTTTTATTCTTCTTCCAAGGCGGCGCTTGCCATGCTTGCGCGCGGGGCGGACTGCGAACTGCGCGGCAGGGGCGTGCGCGTAAGCGCGCTGTTGCCGGGCGGCACGGCGACCGATTTTACCTACAGCCGCAGGATCTACGGCGAGGAAGAAACCCATTCGTATTCGCAGGACGTGAAGAAAGCGTCCGCCGCGCTCGCCAACATCGAGCAGGGCGGCGCCAGCCCCGGGTTGGTTGCGGAAAGCATCTTAAAACTTGCCGAACGGAAAAATCCGCCGCCCGTCACGGCGGCGGGCAGCGGAAATAATTTTATTCGTTACGTCTCGAAAATGTTGCCCGAACGCGTTACCGATTGGGCGGTGCGCAAAAAGTTTAATCAGAAGTAATCTGAAACGAAAAGACCCTTCGACTACGCTCAGGGTGACAAACTGTATTCCCGAGGTGGCAGATGGTGCGCTCGGGCTGACATACGGTTCGCGCGGGGTGACGGCGATAAAAAATCCCCCTTGCAAAGGGGGGATTAAAACGTCATTCCGAGCGATAGGGCGTAAAAGACTGTCATTCCGAGCGCAGTCGAGGAAACTCAATCAGTACTTTTTCAAACGGCGGCGGATCGAGGCGAGCGCGGCTTTCGAAGCGGCGCGCGAAGAACCGCCCGCCGAATTTCTTCCGTCGGCGGAAGCGCGCGTCGTCACGGCGGTCAGAACGTCGCTTTCGAACACGTCGCTCTGCGCGCGGTATTCCTCTAACGTGAGCGAGGGAAGCGTTTTGCGTTTCTCGATGCAGTAACGCACAAGCCTGCCCGTGATCGCGTGCGCGTCGCGGAAGGGCACGCCGCGCTTGGCAAGATAATCGGCAACGTCGGTCGCGGTCGAGTAGCCTTCGCCTGCGCTGTCGTACATGGTATTTACGTTGAGCTTGATTTTTTCGAGCAGGGCGGTATAAATGCTCACGCACGAAAAGAGCGTCGTTTCGGTATCGAAGAAGGGTTCTTTATCTTCCTGTAAATCCTTGTTATAGGCGAGCGGCAAACCCTTGATCGTCGTCAGAATGCTCATGAGGTGCCCGTAAACGCGCCCCGTTTTTCCGCGCACGAGTTCGGGAAGATCGGGGTTTTTCTTTTGCGGCATGATCGAGGAACCCGTCGAATATTCGTCGGGAATGTTCCAGTAGCCGAATTCTTCCGAGGTATACAAAATGGTATCCTCGCACAAGCGCGAGAGGTGCGCCATGACGAGCGACGCGTTAAAGAGATATTCGGCGACGAAATCGCGGTCGGAAACGGCGTCGAGGGAATTTTGCGAAATCGCGTCGAACGCCAACAGCGAGGCGGTAAATTCGCGGTCGATAGGGTAAGAGGTGCCCGCGAGCGCGGCGCTGCCGAGGGGCATGACGTTCATGCGGGTGCGCAAGGCGGCAAAGCGGTCGATGTCGCGCAGGAACATTTCCGAATAAGCGTTAAAATACTGCGCGCAGTTGATGGGCTGGGCTTTGCGCAGATGCGTAAATCCCGGCATGACGTAGCCGAGCGCGGCGTGCGCGCGGTCGCAAAGCGTCTGCACAAGGGCTTTGAGCAGGTTTACCGCCTTATCGCAGCTTTCGCGCACATAAAGGCGCATGTCGGTTGCTACCTGATCGTTGCGCGAACGCGCGGTATGCAGTTTTTTGCCCGCGTCGCCGATGCGTTTTACAAGTTCGCCTTCCACGAAGGAATGAATATCCTCGGCGTGTTCCATGACGAGCGCGCCGCTTTCGATATCGGCGAGCACGGCGTTCAGCCCCGTCACGATCTCTTGCGCCTCGGCGGGGGTGATGATGTTGCACTTGCCGAGCATGGTCGCGTGCGCGATCGACGCGGTGATGTCCGCGCGGTATAATTTCTGATCGAAAGAAAGCGACTGGTTGAAGTCGTCGGCGTCTTTCGCCATCGGGGCGGCAAATCTGCCCTGCCAAAGTTTCATAGGGTTGACCTCGTGCGTTTTCTTCTATTTTACACAATTCCCGCCCGAAATGCAAGCATTTGCCCGCCGCACCCCCTCGTACGCTTGAAATTTTTTTGCGGAAATGGTATAATGCCGCTATGAAGTATATCGAGCTTGCGAAAAAGCTGAAAGAAGGGATCGAACGCGTCTACCTCATCGAGGGCGACGACGCGTTTTTCCGCGACGGTGCGGTCAAGGCGATCAAAGAAGCGTGTAATCTGACGCAGTCTCTTCTCAACGAGTCGTGCACCGAGGGGGAAACGCTCAAAGGCGACGGCTTGACTGCGTTTATCGGCAGTCTTTACACCGCACCCATGTTCGACGAACTGCGCTTTGTGCGCGTCAATTCCTTGTTTCTGACCGAACGCGAATGGGAACGGTTCAAGCAGTATTGCGAAAAGCCCTGTCCTTCCACCGTGCTCGTCATCGTCAACGCGACCAAAAAACAGGGGACGACCGACCTCAAACGCAAGGGCGGCATTACCTACGTCGACTGCTCGCGCGAGAGCGAGGAAACGCTTACCCGCTGGCTCTTCACCCTCATGCGGCGCGAGGGGCTCGTTCCCGAACAGGACGCCGTTGCGCTCATGGTGCGTTGCTGCACGCAGGACGCCGCACGCATGAAATCGGAAACGCTCAAACTCAAAAGCATACTCGGCGAGGGGGGCAGGGTGACGCGCGCCGTCGTCGAAGAGTACGTTCCCAAAGATGCGGAATATAAAATTTACGAACTGACGCAGGCGGCGTCGCGTAAAAATTTCGACGCGTTCACCGATATTTTGACTGATCTCACCGTCAAGGGATTCGACGAAATCGCCGTGCTCTCGTCGCTCTGTTCGCATTACCGTACGCTTGCCGAAATCGCCTCGTCGAATTTAAGCGACAAAGAACTTGCCGAAACGCTGGGCGTCAAACCCTATGCCGTCGGCAAAAACCGCGAAGCGGTGGCGAGGTTGGGCGCCAAACGCGTGTGCGAGCTTTACCGCAAACTGTATGCGCTTTCGTGCGGGGGAAAGAGCGGCGTCTACCATAAATCGGGCGCGCTAACCGCCGCAATCGCAAATATTTTTTTCGGATAACCGAAAAAGAGGGAAAAAGGCTTTGCATTTTTCCGAAAAAACCGATATAATGAAAACAGTTACAAGGAGAAGAAAATGCGCAATCCCTCCGTTGTTTGGGAAGGTATCAAAAACGTATTCGTCGGTTTTACGGGGCATTGGATCATCGTATTCGAGGCGATCTTTTTATTCGTCGTCATTTACTTCGTGTTGAGGACGCTCTATAATAATAACGCCAAACGGCTCATTCCCGTATACACCGCGCTCGTGTTGCTTGCGGGCATCATCTGTCTGTTCATGAAACACCTCTCGGTGGAAGTGTTCTATATCTTCCTCATGCTCATCTCGCTCTTTTTCCTGCTGCTGTTCAGCATCGACATCAAGCGCAGTATCTGGAATTCCAACAAGCGGACGGGCAAAACCGTTTCGGACGTGGCGGCGAAGAAGAACGGCCCGAACACGGTGAAGGCGGACGCCTGTATCGCGGCGATCGTGCGCGCGGTGCAGAATCTCTCGAAAAACAACATCGGCGCGCTCATCGTGTTTTCAAACGGCAATCTGCCCAAGGACATCGTCGACAGCGGGATCGCGCTCGGCGCGAATATTTCGAGTCAGCTCATAGAAGGCATTTTCATTCCCAAAGCGCCTTTGCACGACGGCGCGATGATCATCTACGGCGATAAAATTCAGGCGGCGGGGTGTTTCCTTCCGCTTACGCAGAAGGACTTTCCCAAGGATTACGGCACGCGGCACCGCGCAGGCATCGGCATCACCGAAGTCGCCGACGTTTCCACCGTCATCGTATCCGAGGAAACGGGCATCGTTTCGGTCGTCAAGCGCGGCGAGATCACCCGCTATATGGATTCCGAAAGTCTGAAACGCTTCCTGAAAGAATACTACTGGAAAGACGGCAATGCGGAGGGCAAAAAATCGTGAAATTTCTCGAATTTATGAAAAAAGTTTTTGTTGAGAACGTGCACATCAAACTGCTTGCGCTTGCGCTCGCGGTCGTCGTCGTGATCATTGTAAACGCCATATGAAATCATGTTTGAAAATACCGCGTATCCTGTTGCCCGAGGAAGGGTTTGAAAAGTGGGCGGTCATCGCCTGCGACCAGTACACCTCGGATCAAAATTACTGGCGGCGCGTGGCAGAGTATGTGGGCGACGCGCCCTCGACGCTGCGTTTTATTCTGTCCGAGTGTTATTTGGGGCAGGACGACGAAGACGCCGGCGAACGCATTGCCGCCTCGATGTATCATGCGCTTGAAAGCGGCGCGCTCGGGAAACTGACGCGCGGCTTTCTTTTAACGAGAAGAAAAACTTCCGCGGGCGTGCGCGAAGGGATCATCGCCGCGATCGACCTCGAGGCATACACCATTGGCGGGGGCGAAACGTCGCTTATTCGCTCGTCGGAAGAAGTCGTGCCCGCAAGGCTGGGCGCGCGCGTGGCGTTGCGCCGCCGTGCGCCGCTGGAATTTCCCCATGCCATCTTGTTTTACAACGATAAAAAGGGGAAGGTCAAAAAACTGCTCAAAGGCGAGGATCTCGAAAAACTGTACGACTTCGATTTAATGGAAGGCGGCGGGCGGATCGAGGGCTATTTCCTGCCCGAAGATCTTTCGGTTTCGCTCTCGCGCGCATTGCATACGCGCAGCGAGCCGTGCTTTGCGGTGGCGGACGGCAATCACTCGGTTGCGGCGGCAAAGGTCTTTTGGGAAGAACTCAAAGAAAATCTCACCGAACGCGAACGGGCATCTCATCCCGCGCGTTATATGCTCGTCGAACTCGTCAACCTTTACGACGACGCCGTTGTTTTTCACCCCATTCACAGGCTGGCGAAAGAGGTCGACGCCGAAACCTTCTGCGATTATTTCATGCGCGCCGTCAAGTGCAGGCGCGAGGGCAACCTGCTCTATCCCGCTCTTCCCGCAGGCGCGGCGGGCGTGAAGAAGTGCGACGAGCTGTGCGAAGAATATATAAAACAGAACGGCGGGCAGATCGACTATATCCACGGCGAAAGGGAGCTTCGTGCGCTTGCGGCGGGGGATCACGTCGGGATCGTGCTCAAAACGGTGGAAAAAGACGGTTTTTTCGCGCAGTTGGAAAACGGCGGCAATTTCCCGAAAAAGACCTTTTCGGTCGGCGAGGCGAACGAAAAACGCTATTATCTGGAAGGCAGAGAAATCAGTTATGAATAAAGTATGTAAATTCGGCGGAACGTCTATGGCGGACGGGATTAATATGCAGCGCGTGGCGCAGATCGTCCGCTCCGACCCTTCGCGGCGGTACGTCGTGGTATCGGCGCCCGGAAAGCGGTTCGGCGGGGATATCAAGATCACCGACCTCTTGTATGAAACCGCCGCCGACGTCAAAAAGACGGGCAGAACGGGCGAAGCGTTCGAAAAGGTGAAAAACCGCTTTGCCGGGATCGTTCACGAGCTTAAACTCGACTTCGATATCGACGCGCTGTTGCTCGAAACGCAGCGGCAGATCGAAGAAGAGAATTCCGAAGATTTTGCGGCGTCGCGCGGGGAATATCTTTCGGGGCGCATTATGGCGGAACTGCTCGGCGTGCCCTTTGTCGACGCGCGCGAGGTCATCAAGTTCGACGCCGAAGGCAGGCTCGATAAGCGTTCTTACGATTTGTTGCGCGCCGAACTCAAAGGCAAGAAGAGCGCGGTTGTGGCGGGCTTTTACGGCGAGGACGTAAACGGCAGGGTGAAGACCTTTTCGCGCGGGGGCAGCGATATTTCGGGCGCGATCGTCGCGCGGGCGGCGGGCGCCGATCTTTACGAGAACTGGACGGACGTCAGCGGGTTCCTGGCGTGCGATCCGCGTATTGTGCCCAACCCCGCGCCCATTTCGGCGCTGTCGTATAAGGAACTGCGCGAACTTTCTTACATGGGCGCGAACGTGTTGCACAGCGAGAGCATCTTCCCCGTGCGCGAGGCGGATATTCCCATTCGGATCAAGAATACCTTCCGCCCCGAGGACACGGGCACGGATATTCTGCCGACGAGCAAATACCGTTTTTCGGGCAACACCGTAACGGGGATCGCGGGCAAAAAGAATTTTACCGTTATTTTTCTGGAAAAATCGCTCATGAACGCCGAAATCGGTTTTACCTACCGCGTGCTTTCGGTGTTGTTGCGGTACGGTATATCCTTCGAGCATATGCCTTCGGGCATCGACACCATGTCGTTCGTGATCGACAGCGAGCAGCTCAAAAACGGCGTGCTCGAAAATCTCATCCGCGATATCGACGCAACCGTTCACTCCGACCATATGCACGTATTCGACGACGTGGCGCTGATTGCCGTCGTGGGGCACGGCATGATGAAAAACGTGGGTACGAGCGCGCGGCTCTTCGAGGCGATCGCCCGTGCGGGCGTCAACGTGCGCATGATCGATCAGGGCTCTTCGGAAATCAACATCATCGTCGGCGTGGATAACGACAGTTACGAAACGACCTTAAAAGCCGTTTACGACGAATTTTTCGGCGATTAAAAACCGCCGGGAGGAATATAAATAGCCCGCTATCAGATAGCGGGCTATGCTTTTTTATTAGAATTCTTTATGGCTTACACCGTGAAGGGATAGGGAAATTATAAAAACGTTGCGGTTTTCAAAGTATATTTCAGTGTGCCCAGATCCGAGAAGAGCGGCACTTCCATATAGAGCAACACATTGCGGTAAAGATTGTCGTTTACGTTGGTTCTGGCGGCGTAAACGGCTTGCTGTGCCTGCCCCGACATGCCCGAAGAATACGAGAATTCGAAACTGTATGCGTCGATACTGCCGTTTACCTGTTTGGTTTCGGCGTTTTCCGTCATCGAAAAATCGACGGCGTACGAAGTCGCCTTCGGCATGACGGTGCGCACGGTCGACATGCTTGCAAACGCGGTGGAATTGAGCGTTTTCAAGGTGACGCTTTCGCTCATGTCGGTGCCGCGCAGCATGAACATGATCTGTTCGTTGTCGAAAAAGTTATCGGCTTTGAGTTTGGTTTTGAGCTCGCTCTTTTTTTCCGCCGCTTCCGTCTGCGTCGAATATTGTTCTTTATACGAACGGCTGATCGAGGCGGAAGTCAGGGGATTGTCGTATTCGACCGTGCAGTTGTATTCGTCGAAGAATGCGTAATAATCCTGCTCGAACGATTTGGGATTGTTGCCGACGGGCGTGTGGCTGACGCCCGTTTTCACGCTTTTGACGGGTTGCAACGCGTTGTCGAGATTGCGGAACAGGACTTCGGATACGAGCGTATCGCGGAAGGTTTCGCTCTTTTGCTCGCCGATCGTGAAATAGACGTCGATTTCGAGGGAAGTGCGGTAAAAATAGCAGAATTCGTTCACGGGGTTGCCCGCGTCGTCCTTGCCGACTTCCGTCAGGCGGGCGCCGAGGCGCGTTTTATACGTTCCGTTTTCGTAATGAACGGCGTATTTTTCGGTCGGCTTGCTCTCGAACGTCACGTCGTAAACAAGCTCTTCGAATTCGGTTTTTTCGCCCGTCAGGTTGCCGATGGCGGTATCGCGGTTCCAGTTTGCGCTCAGTCCGATCGCGGGCGTCGTGTTTTTACAGCCGCCGAGCAACAGCAAGGGCAGCGCGAGCAGGGGCGCAAGATATTTTATCTTTTTCAAAATCGTTCCTCTTGTAAGGGAATTTACGGGCGTTCTTGCCGTCCGTGTTTTCCATTATAGCATATTTTTCGGTGCTTGTAAAAATAATTCGCAAAAATAAGCGGAAATTTTTATGAAAAATGCGTAATCCTTTCCCCATTCGGGGCGGAATTGTGTTATAATGGTTAAAACGATTTTTTAAGCGGGGCGGTATGCTGATCATCGGCGCGCCCACGCTCGACGACGCGCTTGCCGCTCTGGCGGCGCAGATCGCCGAGGCGGAAGGGCGCGGACAAAAAAATTTCATCTTCTGCGAGGACAGGCTCACGCTCTTGACCGAGCGCGCCGTGCTCGGCGCGACGGGCGGGGCGACGTTCTCGACCGAGGTTTCCACGTTCGCCCGTTTTCTCTCGGGTGAGCGCAAAGTGCTCTCGAAAGCGGGGTCGGTCGTCGCGCTCTCTGCCATCATGCAGGAAAAAAAGGACGCACTTGTCTGTTTTAGCGAAACGCAGGCGGAAGCGGTGTACGAAACGATCGCGCAGCTGTTAAGTTCGCGCGTAGACGCCTCACTTTTGCGCCGCAGCGCCGAAGAAACCGAGGGCACGCTGCAACGCAAGCTGAGCGATTTGGCGCTGTTGCTCGAAGAGTACGAAGCGTTCCTGCACGAAAAAGATTTGGTGGACGAAAACGGTTATCTGGCGCTGTTGCCCGAAAAGATCCGCGCGGGCGCGCTCGACGGCGCGAACGTCTTTTTCTTCGGGTTTCCGTCGTTTACGGCGCAGGCGCGCGAAGGCGTGCGCGCGGCGGCGGAACGCGCCGCAAGCGTAACGGGCATCTTTCTTGCGGGGCGCGACGAATTTTATACCAACGAGGGCGCGCGCGTCTTCAAAGAGGTGTTAAGCGAATACGGCGAATTTGTCACGGTCATGAAAAAGAGCACGCAGTGCTCCGAGGCGCTTAAACTTTCGGGCATGCTGTTTTCCCCGGAGAAGTTTGCTTCCGCGCCCGAATCAAGCGATAAAATACAATATCTGCATGCCGCCGACGAATCGCAGGAAGCCGACAGCGTGTGCGCGCTTATCAAAAAGCATGTGCGCGAAGGGTTGCGCTTTTGCGATATCGCCGTGCTCGGCGACGGCGGCGATACGCTTATCTGGGAAAAATATTTCATTCGTTACGGCATTCCTTACTTTGCCGACCGCAAGCGTCCGTTTTCGGCGCATCCCTTTTGCGCGTTCGCGCTTGCCGCATTGGAAGGGGTATCGGACGGCGGTCTGCCCGATACGGTCGACGCAATTCTTTCCAACGTCTACTTCGGCGACGGCGACGAATACCGAAACTATCTGTTGCGGTACGGTTGCTGGCGCGGGGCGTATAAGCGCGCGGTGCGCGAGGGCGAGGCGGTTAAACAGTATAACGCCAAAGCGTTACATGCTTGCCGCGAAAAACTCGTTGCCCTGCTTGCGCTCTTTCCGCGCAAGGGCACGGGGGAAGAATACGTCGCCGCCGTGCAGGCGCTGCGCGCGTTCGTCGGGGAAGAACGCGTTACGCAGAATTTACAGAACGTGTTTACGGGCGCGGAACGCGAATTTCTCAAACTGACGCCGCTCGAAAACGTGCTGGCGGAAATCGCCTACGTTGCGGGAACCAGACGTTTTGCGGCGCGCGAGTTTGCCTTGCTGTTGCAAAGCGGGTTGCAGGCGGTTTCGGTTTCCATGATCCCGCAGTCGCTTGACGCCGTCTTTTTCGGCGATCTCACCGAAAGTAAATTCCCGCGCGCCAAGGTCTTATTCTGCACGGGACTGACCGACGCGCTGCCCCGCGTGACGACCGATACCGCCGTCATCGACGACGGGGAAATTTCGCGGTTGAAAGAGCTCAGCGTCGAGGTGGAACCGGCGATCGCCGTCGTCAATCTTCGCGCGCGCGAGAGCATGGCGCTCAACCTCACGGCGTTCGAAGAAAGGCTCTATCTGAGCTATCCCGAAAAGCGCGGCGGCGAGCCGCAGAACCCGAGCGAGGCGCTCTCTTACTGTAAAAGCGCGTTTGCGTCCGTGCCGACGGACGGGGTGTTTCCCTATAACTGTTGCGAACGGGTGCCCACCGAACTTGCTTTGCTTGCCTTAAAAGACGATTTCGAGGCGGGGCGCGAAGAGGACGGGGCAAAATACGCCTCTTTGCGGGCGGCGCTTGGCAACAAAGGCGCGTCGTGCGGGGAAGAACCGCGTAAAACGCGCGTGGAAAAAGCGGGCGAGCTGTGGTTTGCGGGCGAACTTTCGCCCACTTTGCTCGAACGGTATTTCGGCTGTCCTTATCAGAGTTTTGCGGAACGCGCGCTCAAAATGCGCGCGCGCGACGAAGGGGCGATACCCGATACCGATGCGGGCAGTTTCGTGCATGCCGTGCTCGAAAGCGTGGCGGACAAGCTCAACGAAATCACGGACGAAACCGTTTGCCGCGAAACGGCGCGTTCCGAGGCGGCGGCGCTGTTGCAATCGCCCAAATTTGCGCAACTGAGCGATACGGGCGAGGGCATGTATGCGGGCGGACGGCTGATATATGAGTGCGAAGAAGCGGCGGCGGCGACCTTTCGCCAGCTCAAGGGTTCGGCGTTCCGCGTGGCGCAGACCGAGGGGAAGATCGAACTGCCCGAACTGCGCCTGCGCGGCAAAGCCGACCGTATCGACGAGGCGGAGGGTTATGTGCGCGTCATCGACTACAAAACGGGCGCGATCGACGATAAACCGCTTGCCTATTATACGGGCAGAAAATTGCAGTTGCAGCTCTATCTGCTTGCCGCGGCGCGGCAGAAAAAGGCGGCGGGGGCGTTCTACTTCCCCGCACAGGAAAGTTTTGCCAAAGACGGCGAGGTGAAATACCGCATGCAGGGTTATTTTTCCTCGTCGGACGAAGTCGTCGCTTATATGGATTCCACGCGCGAAGAGGGCAAGAAGTCGGAATTTTTCGAGGGCGGCGGCAGAACCGAAAAGGGTATGCCGCAAGAGGAATTCGACGACTTCCTCTCGTACTCTCTTCTCGTTTCAAAAAAAGCCGAGGACGAAATGCGCGCGGGCAACATCGCGCCTTCCCCTTACGGCGAAACCTGTTCGTACTGTAAATTCAAGGGCATGTGCGCGTTTACGGGGGCGCCGCGCCGCGAATCGGGCGCGTCGTGTGCGGAAATCGTTTCGATCGTGCGCCGCGAAAGGGGGGAAGAATGAGCGTTTCGCTTACCGAGGAACAGAAAAACGCCATTTCCGCGCGCGGCAGGGTGATCGTTTCGGCGTCGGCGGGCAGCGGCAAGACCTTCGTCATGATCGAGCGGCTCGTATCCCTCATCGCCGACGAAGGCGTAAGCGTGAAAAACGTGCTCTGCGTTACCTTTACGAACAAGGCGGCGGCGCAGATGCGCGACCGTCTGCGCAGCGCGCTCATCAAAAAAATCGCTTCGTCGGACGACGTTGCCGTGCGCAGGCGGCTTAAAGAACAGCTCGGCGATCTGCCCCTTGCCGATATCTGCACCATTCACGCGTTTTGCGCAAGGCTTTTGCGCAGCCGGTTTTATCAGGTGGGGCTCGATCCCTCGTTCCGTATCATCGGCGCGGACGACGCGGCGGGCAAGGCGATTTCCGCGCGCGCGCTCGACGAAGTGTTTGAACGCGCATACGCCGAAGGCGGCGCAGACTTTGAAGACCTGCTCGCTATCTGGTTCTATAAAAAACGCGATAAACGCCTGCGCGGTCTCGTGCTTGCTTTGCACGAAAAAGCGCGCGGCGGCGCAGACGTTTCGGGCACGCTCGACGCGGTCGGCGCGGAAGATATGTTCGAACAAGCCTGCCGCACGGTGGAACGCGGCTACCGCGATCAGATGAGTTTTTATCTTGCCTGCACCGACGCGGCGCGCGTTTGTTTCGAAGGGAAGAATGCGCGCGCCGTCAAGGTCGCAACCGAAATCGCCGCGGCGTGCGAATTGCTCGTAAATTGCAACGATCTTTTTGAAATGGCGGCGGCAGAGCGCCCCGCGATCTCGTCCATGCCCCCCTCTACCAAGGCGGAGGGCGAAGAGCGGCGCATTCTCAAACGGCTTTCCTATGCCTCGAAGGGCATCAAGGCGATCTATGCGGAACTTGCGGGTTTTGCTTCGCGCGAGGAAGAACACGCCAAGTGCGAAAATGCCCGTCTGCGCGCGCGTGCGCTCGCCGCGCTTACGAAGCGCTACGACGAGGCGTTCACCCGCATGAAGGGCGAACAGGGCGTGCTCGATTACGACGACCTCGAACGTTATGCCATCGCGCTGTTGCAGGACGGCGACGCGCGGCGGGAACTGCGGGATAAATACCGCTATGTATTCGTCGACGAGTATCAGGACGTCAACCCCGTGCAGGAACGCATTCTTTCCATGCTGATGGGGGACGAGGCGTTTTTCGTGGGCGACGGCAAACAGGCGATCTACGGGTTCCGCGGCAGTCGTTCGGAATTTTTCAGCCGGAAAACGCAGGAACTCAACGCGCTTTATTTAACGCGCAATTTCCGTTCGGCAACGGCGGTGATCGGGGCGGTCAACCGCGTGTTCGGAAAGATCATCGACGGTTATCCGCTTATGACGGGCGGCGAACGCTACGGCGAGCATGCGGGGGAAGTACAGTTTCATCTCATTCCCGAACGCGAAAAGGAAGAAAAAACGCGCGGGGTGTATTCGGTTGCGGAAAGCGTCGCGCAGGAAGAGAGCGACGCGCTGAGCGACGAGGTGGTGCGCCTTGTCGAAAACGAGCGCGGCGCACCCTTTTTCGACGCGGACGCGGGGTGCGAACGCACGGTGAACTGGGGCGATATTGCCGTGCTCGTGCGCAAGAACACGGGCGACGCCGAACGCATCGTGCACGCGCTGTTATCGCGCGGGATTCCCGTTACGACTTCTTCCAAGGTCAACGTGTGCGATTCGTTCGAGGCGCGGCTTATGATCGACTGGCTCTCGCTTCTCGACAACGCGCGGCAGGATATCCCGCTCGGCACGGCGTTGCTTTCCGACGTCGGCGGCTTTACCGACGGCGATCTGGCGACGATCCGTCTGCGTTTTCCCTCGCCCTATACCTTCCGCGAGGCGTGCGAAAAATACCGCCGCATGCTCTGCGACGGCGTTGCGCAAAAACTTGCGGCGTTCGAAAAGACGTATTGCGCGTTGCGCGCGCTTTGCTGCGTGCGGACGGCGGCGGAAATGATGAATGAATTGCTCTCGATGGGACTCGAACGGCAGATTGCGCGGCAGGGCAGCGTGCAGGCGCGCCTTGCCCACGTTCAGCGGCTGATCGCCGAGGCGGCGGACGACAGCGTGCACGCGTTTTTAGCGCGCTTAAAGGCGCTTTCCTACCGCGTCGATTATTGCGAAAGCGGCGGCGAAAATGCCGTAAAGGTGCATACCATGCACGCGTCGAAGGGGCTCGAATACCCCATTGTCATTCTGGCGGGGCTGGACGCCCCCTTCCACGGGGCGGATAAGGACGAGCTGATGTGGACGGAAGAATTCGGCGCCGCGCCGAAGAGTTACGACTGCGAAAAACGCACGGTAAGCGAAAACATGCTGCGCCGCGCCTCGGAAACGGCGGAAGAGAAAAAGCGGCTCGTCGAAGAAAAGAACCTCTTATATGTGGCGATGACACGCGCGCAGTTCCGTTTGCATATGCTGTTTGCGGGGAAGGAACCCGCGCCGCCGCAGTTCGCGGGGCGGTTTTCCGACTTTATCGATCTGAACGACACGGCGGAATATTTTATCGACGGCGGGATTCTGCCGCCCCCCGCGCGGCGCAACGCGCTTGCGGGCAAGCCCGACAGCGCTCTTGCCGAAGAAATCGAGCGTAATTATGCCGTGCCGTATCCGCACGCCGCCGCAACCGTGCTTCCCGTCAAAAGCTCGGCGACCGAGCTCATGCGTGAAGAAGAGAGCGAAGAATTTGTGCCGTTTGCGGGCAAGGGGTTCGGCAAGGAAGAGGGCATCGCCTATCATCTGTTTCTGCAGAACGTGCGGTTCGGCCGCGGCGCGGAAGAAGAATTCGAACGCATGAAGAAAGAGGGGATCCTGCGGGAAGAGCAGGCCGCCCTGCTCGACGTTCAACAACTCAAAAAAATCCTTTCCATTCCCTGCCTTGCCGCGCTTGCGGGCAAACGGCTGTTCCGCGAACAGACCTTCCTCGTCAACCTGACCGCCCGCGAAATGGGCATTGCCGACTGCGACGACGAGATGATCTTTCAGGGCGCGATCGATTTGCTTGTCGAGGACGAAAACGGGTATACCGTCATCGATTACAAGTATTCGGGCAGAGCGGATGCGGAAATTGCGAAAAAGTACGCCGTGCAGATCAGACTATACAAAAAAGCCGTCGCGCGCACCCTGCGCGTGCGGGAAGAGAGCGTGCGCGCGCGCATCGTGAATATCGCGTCGGGGCGGGAAATCGTACTTTGAAGAAAAAATTGCGGACGGGCGGGAATAAGTTCCGCAAAAAGCGGGTATCATTTATCGGATAGGTTTGCGGAGGGGTTATGGAAATATTTTTGAAAATGATCGAATGGGTGGGGGCGAACGTGCCTGCATGGGTGCCGCTTATCGCGTGCCCCGCCCTCGTTGTCGCGTTTGCCGTGCTCTTTACGGCGGTCGGCGGCAGAAAGGCTTACGCGCCGCTCGCGCTTGCCGTCGGGGCGGCGGGGGTGTTTTTCGTGTGCTGCGCCGAGAGCGCCACGGTGGGGGCGATCTATGCCGCGCTGTTCTTGTTCGTGGCGGGGATTTTCGCGCTGCTCTTTCTTATTCCCTGTCCGCTGAAAAAGCGTGCGGAAGGGCGCGAGGACAGGCGCCGCGCTCGCGACGAGGCGATTTATAATACCTTCCGCGAAGAGCTCGAACTTCCCGAAGAAGGGGCGCAGGCAGGGGAAGAACCGCTTGCGACGGCGGAAGAATGCGGAACGTGCCTGTCGCACGTCACCGCGCTGCTTGCCAAACTCAAAAAAGAAAAACTCAGCCCTGCCGACCGTCTTGAAATCGAGGCGCTTACGCGCACGGTGGAAGGTTACCGCGGCAAGGCGCTCAGCGAAAAAGAACTGCACCTTGTCAACGACTGCCTTGCCACCGTGCTCAAACTCACGGCAAAATATAAGTTATAAAGGCAGGTTGGTGAGGGTATTTACCGTAAGCTGTAACAGACGGTTGTGCCGTCTTGCCTGCGCGAGCGTATCGGGCGTGATGACCTCGCCCGTGTGCGCCACCACGTTTCCTTCCGAATCGAATACCGTTTTGCGCACGCGCCGTCCGAGCAGGTTAAGCCGATTGAACTCGCCTTCGGACGGCGTTTTTTGTTCATACGCGGCAACGGCGGGCGCCGTTGCCGTTGCTTTTTTGCGCGGTGCGGCGCTCTTCTTCCGCGCGGGGGATGGATCGCGCAGAATGACCACCTGACCGAACCGGGCGCGCGCGGCGGGATAACGCGTACCGTCGTTTAAGATGAGGTAGGCGCCGTCCTGTTCGAGCGCCAAATCGTAAACGGTGCCGAGCGAGGCGCCTTGTTCGGAATACACGGCAAGCCCGACGGGCGCGTGCTGTCCGTCATCTTCGATGATTTCGGCGCGCAGATCGTTGCAGACGACTGCGTCGCCGACCGAAAGCACGGCGCGTGCGGGCAGGTAAAATTCGTTTTCTTCGCCGTCGGCGCACCCGAGCGCGAAGAGTTTCGTGCGGTTTTTGGTGAGCAGAACGCTGAGGACGTACCCGAGTTCGTTTCCTTCCCGTGAAAAAATGCGTTTACCGATAAGCGTTGAAATTTGCATGATTCTCTCTCCTGCGATTTACGGTTGTTTTTTCGTGGCGCAATCGCGTATACTTTAACGTATGCCGCGCCGTGCCGTATTTCAACGCAAATTTTATAAAAGAAAGCAAAAATAAGTCGAATCGGCGTAAATGTCCGAAGAGGGACGCGATAAAAAAGCCGCCCCGCGTGCAAAGCGGAGCGGCGCGTTCAGTTCGGCAAGTGGTTTTTGCGGTACAGGCGCGGGGAAATGCCGAAGGCTTTTTTGAAAATTTTCGAAAAATAATTGTAATCGGGTATGCCGCACTTCTGCGCGACCGTATTTACGGGCAGATCGGTTTCCGCGAGATAGTCGCAGGCGCGGTTAAGCCGCCTTTTTTTAATATATTCGGCGGGGGAATCGTTAAAATAATCCTTGAAAATCCTGTAAATTTCGTTGCGCGATAAGCGGAATCGTGTGCACAGTTCCTGCACCGAGAGTGCGTCTTTGAGGTGCGCGTTGACGTAAGCGTCGATTTCCCGATCGATCCCGCCTTCCGTCGCGCTGATTAGTCCTTTTAAGTATTCGTAGCCCGCGCAGGCGTCGAGAATGCGGATCGCGGAATGGATCTTGTCCTGTTCGAGAAGGGGCAGCGTACCGTAAACGGCGGCAAGCTCTTGCTTGTCCTGTTCCGTAAAGGCGGCAAGCTCTCGTTCGGGAAGTCCGCTTTCGTTCGTGCGCATTTGCCCGATGGCAAGATAGCCGATGATCCGTTCGCCGTACAGAATGGGCGAAAAACATTCGAAAAGACCCATGCGGCAGATATAGTGGTGCTGCCGGTGGGTTTTTTTGCATTCCGCAAACGCGCGTTTGTCGCACAGGCGGCACTGCGCATCTTGTTCAGCCGATTCCCGCAGGCGTTGGCAGAACGCTGTGTGCCGTTCGGGGAAGGTGCAAAGTTCATTTCCCGTTTCGTCGTAAATGCAGATTTTAACGTGCGCGAGGTTGTAAAAGTCGCGCAGAAGTTCCTGCATTTTGTCCAGACCGTGATTCATAATATATTGATTCCTCGGTACGAAATTACCATATTACAAAACACATTTTACTATATTCGCACGCTTTTGGCAAGTAAAATAGCGGTATGAATTATCTGAGTATCGATGTCGGGACGACGAATTGCAAATGTCAGCTCTTTTCCGATCGGGGCGAGATTTTGGCGGAATACGCCGCGGCGTACGGTTTTTACACCGAAAACGGGGAAACGTACGTTGACGTTGTGTCGCTGTGCGAGCATGTGCGCGGCATGATTTCCGCCGTCGCCGCGCATAATCCCGTCGATTCGATCTGCATCTCCTCGTTCGGGGAATCGTTTGTCCTGCTCGGCGCAAACGACGAAGTGCTGTTCCGCCCCATGCTCTACACCGATCCGCGCGGCGAAGAAGAGGCGCTTGCGGTGGCGGCGCGCTTTTCCAAAGAGCGCATGTTTTCCGCGACGGGCACGTTGCCCCATAGCATGTATTCGCTGAGTAAGCTGCTCTGGATCAAAAACCATGCGCCGAAGGCGTTTGCAAAAGCCGATAAGCTCATGCTGCTGTGCGATTATCTGGGGTATCTGCTCACGGGCGAGCGGGCAATCGATTATGCGCTTGCCGCGCGGACGGGCGCCTTCGATATCGGCGCCAAGCAGTTCGACGGCGAATTGCTCGCGGCGTTTTCGATCCCCGCAGCGCTCTTTTCCGCCCCGAAACCGACGGGCAGCGTCGTGGGCAGGGTAAAAGAGAAGGTATGTAAAGAACTCGGCTTGTCCGAAACGTGCACGCTCGTGCTGGGCAGTCACGATCAGGTCTGTTCGGCGCTCGGCGCGGGCGCGCTTGAAGAAAACGACGCAGTGGACGGCATGGGCACGGTCGAGTGCATCACGGCGTTGTTCCGCGAAAAGCCCGAAAACTGCGCCATGGGCGAACAGGGATACGTCTGCGTGCCGTATGCGGTGGAAGGGCTTTACTGCACTTATATGTTCAATTATTCGTGCGGTTCGCTCGTGAGCTGGTTCCGCAACAAAATATTGCACGGGTACAAAGGGAAAGAAGAAAACTTTTTCGGGTACGCCGAAAAGAACATGCGCGACGAGCCTTCGCGCGTGCTGGCACTGCCTTATTTTGCGGGCGCGGCGACGCCTTATCAGGATATCGGCGCAACGGGCGCGCTTTTGCGTTTGACCGCGCAGACCGAGGATGCGGAAATCTACCGCGCGATCCTCGAAGCGTGCGCCATGGAAATGAAGCTCAACGCGGAAACAGTGCGCGCGTACGGCGTAAACGTCAAACGGGCGGTGGCGACGGGCGGCGGCGCCAATTCGGAAAAATGGTTGCAGATTAAAGCGGATATACAGGATATTCCGATCAGAACGCTGCGCTCTTCCGAGGGCGGGCTGTGCGGTTGCGCCATGTTGCAGGCGGTGGCAATGGGCACGGCGGCGGATCTGAACGCGGCGGCGAAAATCTTCGTGCGGTATACGAAAGAATTTACCCCCCGCGGCGGAAAACGCTATGCGCAAAACTATGCCAAATATAAAAAATTATATCAACTGTTAAAGGAGATCGACTGATATGAAATTTGCACTTTATTTCGGGAACCGCGGCTTTATGCCGGGCGAACTCATCACGGGCGCGCGGAAAGACATGATCGAAGCCGTGACGAAGGCGGGGCACGAATATCTTGCCATGGACGAGAATCTCACGCGTTACGGCGCGGTCGAAACGCGCGACGAGGGCAGGCTCTATCACGATTGGCTCAAATCGCACGAGGGCGAGTACGACGGCGTGATTTTATGTATGCCGATCTTTATCGACGAGAACGGCGCGATCACGGCGTTACAGGATGCGGGCGTGCCGATCTTAATGCAGGCGTACCCCGACGAAATCGGTAAAATGGACTTTGCGCACCGCCGCGACGCCTTCTGCGGAAAGTTTTCGGTGACGGACGTGTTCTATCAGTATAAAATCCCGTTCACCGTCATGAAACCGCACGTCGTGCACCCGCTGTCGAAAACGTTTGCGCAGAACCTCAAAGACTTTGCCGCGATCTGTCGCGTCGTCAAGGGCATGAAGCGCTTTAACCTCGGCTGTATCGGCGCAAGAACGACGGCGTTCAAAACCGTACGGTTCGACGAGGTGACGCTGCAGCGCTACGGCATCAACGTGGAAAGTTTCGATTTGTCCGAACTCATCGATTTTGTAAACAAGAAAAAGGACGACGATAAGGAAGTGCTTGCCAAGATCAAACGGCTTGAAGCCTATTCCGATTTTTCCAAAGTGCCTGCAAGCAATAAACTGACGCTTGCCAAGATTTCGGTCGTCATCGACGATTATATCCGCGATTATCACCTCGACGCGTTGACGCTGCGCTGCTGGAACGAGATGGAAACCATTCTGCGCGTCTGCCCCTGCGTGCTGATTTCCGAACTCAACGACCGCGGGATCGTCTGTTCGTGCGAGATCGATTTAACGTCCGCCATCACCATGCGCGCCATGGCGCTGGCAAGCGAACAGCCTACGGCATGTCTTGATTGGAACAACAACTACGGCGACGACGAGAACAAGGTCATTCTCTTCCACTGCGGTCCCGTGGCGCAGTCGTTAATGGCGGGGAAGGGCACCGTAACCGAACACAAGATGTTCGCAAAGGGCGATCCCGGATCGGGCTGGGGCACCAACGAGGGGCGCATCAAAGCCATGGATATCACCATTTCCAACGGCTTTACCGAGGACGGCAAACTCAAAGTTTACGCGAGCGAAGCACGCTTTACGGGCGAACCGATCGAAAAGGCGTATTTCGGTTGCGGCGGCGTTGCGGAAATTCCCGATTTGCAGAATAAACTCATCCGCCTTGCAAAGGGCGGGTTCAAGCACCACACCACGGTGGGCGTCGGGCATATGAAATATGTACTCGAAGAGGCGTTCCAAACCTACCTCGGCTACGAAGTGATCAGGATTGAGGGGTGAATTATGTTAGCAAGTTTGAAAGAAGTATGCGAAATCGCAAAGAAAAATCATGCGGCGGTCGGCAGTTTTAATACGCCCAACCTCGAATGTCTGCTCGCCGTGCTCGGTGCGGCAGAAAAGCTCAACGTGCCCGTCATTATCGCGCATGCGCAGTGCCACGAGGACGTATCTCCGCTCGATAAAATCGGGCGCGTGATGGCGGAACTCGCCCGTCATGCAAGCGTACCCGTCTGCGTGCACCTCGACCACGGCGAGGATTTCGATTATTGTAAACGCGCAATCGAACTCGGGTTTACCTCGGTCATGATCGACTATTCCACGTTGCCTTACGAAGAGAACGTAAAGGGCACGAAAAAGGTGGCCGATTACGCCCACGCGTACGGCGTGGACGTGGAAGCCGAGCTCGGCGCGTTGCCCCAAAGAGAGGGCGGCGGCGAGAGCGCGGCAAATCCCGAAGAACTGTATACCAAACCCGAGTTGGTGAAAGATTATATCGCCCGCACGGGCGTGGATGCGTTGGCGATCGCCTTCGGCACGGCGCACGGCATTTATAAAACAAAGCCTGTTCTCAATATGGATATTATTACGCAGGTGAGGAAGTTGACCGATCTGCCCCTTGTCATGCACGGCGGCAGCGGAATCTCGCACGAAGAATACCGCGAAGTCATTCGGCGCGGTATTTCGAAAATCAACTATTATTCGTATATGGCGTACGAGGGTTATGCCGCGGCGAAGGCGACCATCGAAGAGAAGAGCGCGGATTTTTACCACAATCTTGCGTTAAATGCGCAAAAGGCGATGTATGAAAACGCGCTGCAAACCTTAAAGGTGTTCAGCGGAAAAAAATAAGCGGGAAAATCGGGCGGAATGCCCGATTTTTTTCTGAGAAAAACAAGTTTGGAAAACCGATTTTTTATTTTCAAAGAAAATCGGTTTTTTCTATTGACAAATGGTTTTTTTCTGTTATAATACAAATTACAGAGAACACATTTTTCCGCATAAAGGAGTGCATTATGGAAAAATACCGTTACGTTAACACGCGTTTGGGGACGTGCAATTCGCCGCGGTTTTCCAACGGAAACCTTTATCCCGTTACGGCGGTTCCGCACGGCATGGCGTTTTTTACGCTGCAAACCGAAAATTTTAATCCGCGGTGGTTTTATTCGCCGCGCTCGAAGAGTTTCGAGGGCATTCGCTTGACCCATCAGCCTTCCCCCTGGATGGGCGATTACGGCAACCTCATCGTTACGGGTCAGCGCGGGAATTTGTTGCTCAGCGAAGAGGAACGCTGGTCGTGTTACGATAACGAAGGGTGTGTTCTGGAACCGGCGTACATGAAGGGCTTCGTCTACCGCGACCGTTACACCTTCGAGCTTGCGCCCGTGAACTGCGGCGCGGTGATCCGGTTTACCTTTTCGGAAGAGGGCTGCAACCGCGTCAACCTGATCGGGGACGACGTGACCGTGCTCGAATGCGACGGCGAGTGGGTGACGGGCTACACGAATAAAACTGCCAACCCCGTTCCGTGCGGGGAAATCAGAGAATACTTCGCGGCGAAGCTCAATGTTCCGTTCACCTATTCCGTTCACCCCAACGCAATCTCGCTGCTTGCGCGGGAAAAGCGTCTGGAACTCAAATTAGCGACTTCCTTCCTTTCCGTCGAGCAGGCGAAACGCAATTACCGCCGCGAGCTGGAAAAAACCACGCTCGAAGAGGCGCGGCGCGTTGCGGCGGACGAATGGGAACGCTATTTATCGTTGATCGATATCGAGGACGACGAAGAAAAAAAGGCGGTTTTTTATACATGTATGTACCGTTCTTATCTCTTCCCGCGGAAATTTTACGAAATCGACGAATCGGGGAAACCCAAACATATCAATTTGCACACGGGCAAGATCGCAGACGGTATCATGTACGCCGATAACGGCTTTTGGGATACATACCGCACGCTCTTTCCGTATCTGTCGCTGATCGACACCGCGTTTTACCGCGAAACGGCGGAAGGCTTTTATAATTACTATCTCGAAAGCGGCTGGCTGCCCAAATGGCTCAGCCCCGCCAACGTCTGTTGCATGCCCGGCATGCTCATCGAGGCGGTCATGGCGGACGCCGTCGTCAAAGAAATCGTCACGGGCGAACTTGCGGAAAACATTTATACCGCGTTGCTGCACGACGGCGAATGCGGCTCGGATACGAGCGGCTACGGCAGGACGGGCGCGCTCGCCTATCGGAAATACGGCTATGTGCCTTATACCGTTGCAAAAGAAAGCGTGAACGAAACGCTCGACTGCTGTTACGGCGATTACTGCATTGCTATGGCGGCGGAAAAACTCGGGCATAAAGAGGACGCGGCGCGTTATTTCGGTTATGCAAAAAATTACCGCAATCTGTTCGATCCTATAAGCGGTTTTATGCGCGGCAAGGACGAGAACGGAGCGTTCCGCGATCGGTTCGACCGTTACGACTGGGGCGGGGATTACACCGAGGCGTCGGCATGGCAGAGCTCGTTTGCGGTTTATCACGATATTGCGGGTCTCAACGAACTTTACGGCGGCAAACTCGCGCAGAAAATCGACGAACTCATGCGCGAACCCGCTTATTACAACGTGGGCAGTTACGGCAAGGAAATTCACGAAATGAGCGAAATGGCGGATGAAAAATCGCTTTGTGCCATATCGAATCAGCCTTCTTTTCATATTCCTTATATATACAGCGAACTGGGCGACGTGAAGAAGACGGCAGAGGCGGTGGAAAAGTTTGCAAATCTGTTCCGCAACACCTTCGAAGGGTTTCCCGGCGACGAGGACAACGGTTCGATGTCGTCCTGGTATCTGTTGGCATGCCTCGGGTTCTATCAGATGAGCCCTTCGCGCGCGGATTTCACGCTGAGCGTGCCGCTTGTCAAAAAAGCGACGTTCAAACTCGCCAACGGCAACGTGCTTGTCATCGAGCGCGACCGCTATGACGTTTCACGCATGAAAAACAAGATCTCTTACGCCGAACTTATGCAGGGCGGCGAACTCTTTAAGAAAATTCATAAATAACGAAGTGGTGCAAAGATGATTACGATCAACGACGTGGCAAAGCGGTGCGGCGTGGCAAAATCCACCGTATCCAACGCGCTTACGGGCAAAAAATACGTCAGCCCCGCCCTGAAACAGCATATTCTCGACGTGTGCAAAGAGCTGGATTTTCAACCGAACTTCTATGCCTCGACGCTCTCGCGCGGCAATACGAACATCATCGGGCTGGTGCTCGAAGGCGACGGCGGCACGCCTTACCGCGCGTTTTATGCCGATTTCGTCATGGCGTGCATGCGTACGGCAGGGGCGGAAAACAAAAATCTGCTCATTTACAGCGGTTTGAAAAAAACGGCGGTGGATACGATGCTCAAACGCGACAAAGCGCCCATCGACGGCGTGATCTTAATGACGCCGCTCGTCGACGATATCCGTATCCGCCAAATGGAACAACAGCGCATTCCCTGCGTGATCATCGGGCGCCCCGCGCAGGAACTCGAAATCAGTTACGTCGATATCGATAATATCGGGCTGGTTTCCGCCGTGATGCGGCGTATTTACGAAAAAGGGTTCCGCTCGTTCACGCTTGTGAACAGCGAAGCGAACAAGACTATTTCCATCGACCGCGCGAAGGGGTTTTGCGAAACGCTCGAAACCCTTCCCGACGCAAAGGGTAAATCGGTGTACGGCACGGAAAGCTCGGCGGAGGAGGGGCGCAGACTGTGCGCGCCGTATCTGCGCGAAGGAATGGCGTTTATCGCCTCCGACGGCAACGTGGCGCGCGGGATCCGCGAGGCGGCGCAGGCGGCGGGGCTCGATCCCGACCGCGATATCTGCCTTTATTCGCTCGGCGAGGACGATCCCGCCACGGCGCAGTGGGAATACGCGCGGCAGGATTACGGAAAACTGGGCGAAACGGCAATGAATATCCTGCTCGACGAGATCAAAAACAACACGCCGGTGCGCAGAATTATAACCGATTTTTATGCGGTTTGATCGGTTGGCGCGGTTTCTATAAAAAAAGTGCATAAAAATTTTCGGCAAAGGTATTGACAAGCCAACATTCCTATGTTATAATGCAACCGTAGAAAAACGGTTTTCTGAATAAAACAGTCGAAACGGGCAATCCATACCGATAAAAAAAGGAAGATATAAGGGGGGTTTATGAAACGCATTGCACGGGTTCTTATGGTTGCACTGGTTTTATGTCTGGCTACGCTGATTGTTGCCGCCTGCGGCGGGAACGGCAACAAATCGCCCCGAGGCGGTGCTGCTTGGCGGCGAGGCAGGCATGTACGGGGCGGCACGCTACGCAATGCTGCGGCAGGCGTAAAATTTCAAAAAATTTTTCTGGAAACGGGCAAAGCGACGGGCTTTGTCCGTTTTTATAATGGCGAATAAGGAACGAAAAAATTTTCGGTAACCGGGCGCGAGCGCGTGACAAACCCTTGCGGAATATGGTATAATACCACCCTGCGGGAGGGGTTTACGGGTGTTGGAATTTTTGATCTGCGCGTTGGCGGGAATCGGTGCGGGCGTCGCAACGGGGTTTGCGGGGCTTTCGGCGGCGGTTTTTATTTCGCCGATGCTCGTAACCTTTCTGGGGGTTCCCGTGTTCGAGGCGGTGGGTATCGCCCTCGCTTCCGACGTGCTCGCCTCCGCCGTCACGGCGTTCACCTATTATAAAAGCGGCAATATCGACACGGGCAGAAGTTCAACGTTGCTCGTAAGCGTTATCTGTTTCACCGTGATTGGCACCGCCGTTGCCTTTGCCGTTTCGTCCTTTTCGGTCGGCGAACAGGCGATGGAACTTGTTTCGATTACGGGTTCGTTTGTTTTAGGGCTTAAATTCATCATCAATCCCGTTACGAGAAGGGGCAAGGAAAAGACGAAGTTCTTCTCGCCTACGCTGCTTGCCGCGCTCTGCGGCGCGGTGATCGGGTTCGTGTGCGGGTTTCAGGGCACGGGCGGCGGCATGATGATGCTGTTCGCGCTGACCATCGTGCTCGGTTACGCCTTCAAAACGGCGGTCGGGACAAGCGTTCTCATCATGGCGTATACGGCGTTTCTCGGCGCCTCGGTGCATTTCGTCATAAACGGATTGCCCGATCTCACCATGTTGCTCACATGCGTGGTTTTCACGTTTATCGCGGCGCGGATCGCCGCAACCGTTGCGAATAAAATGTCCGTCGTAAAACTCAACCGTGCGACGGGTGTGCTGCTTGCGATTTCGGCGGCGGTAATGTTGCTTACGCTGTTATTTGCGTAGAGAGAGGGAATATGACGGAAGATATGCGACTGGAAAGACTGGCGGCGCAGTGTGCCGAGGCGGTCGGGCATCCGTATTTGCGCGAAGTGCGGATCGGGCAGTTGGAGGATTTCAGGACGCGTTACACGATGCGCGTGGCGTTCAACACCGTGTTGATCGTGGGCGTGCCCGATCGCTTTACGGACGAAGAAACGTTAAACATGGTGCGGACGCACCGAAGATACGTCGTCAACCGACTGCGCCCGAAGCCCGTCGTGCCCTCTTACGAAGAGGGGGACGACATCTATCTGTTCGGGAAAGAATATAAGGTCGTGCGTACGGGCGACAATTATGCGCTTGTGGGCGAGCAGCGCATCGAATGCGGTAAAGACGTAAAAAAATTCCTGAGCGACGTGCTCTATACGCACGGAAAAACCTTTTTGAGCGATTACACCCGCAGCATGGCGGCGGTATGCCATGTGAAATGTCCTTCGGTCGCGCTTTCGAATGCGAAAAGTTATTGGGGGTGCTGTCGGCGCGAGCACAGCGGATTCATGATCTTCTACCGCATGTGGGCATGCCTGTTGCCCGAGCGGCTGTTGCGCTATCTTACCGTGCACGAGCTGTGCCATATCAAGCACCACAACCACGGGTGTGCGTTCTGGGCATCGGTGCGCCGCGTGTTGCCCGATTATGAAGAATCGAATAAACTGCTCGGCGATTATGCCGCCGAAGATTTCTGCACGCTGTTCAACCGATTTTGGTAAAAAAATTTCTCTTTTGCGCGTATAACCGTTCGAAAACCGAACAAAATAAGCGTAGAAGGGAGATGAATTATGGACTTTACCAAGACGCAGACTTATTACAACCTCGCAAGAAGTTTCGCGGGGGAATGTCAGGCGGGCATGCGCTATCAGCTTACGGCGCGGGAAGCGACGCATCAGGGGTATTATGTTTTGGCGGATACGATCAAGACGATCGCCAAGAACGAAACCAACCATGCGAGAGTGTTTTTCCAGACCTTGCTGAAAGAAGCGGGCAGCCGCGATAACATTCACATTGATGCAAGCTATCCGTTCCATTCGGGTACGCTCGCGCAGAATTTGCAATTTGCGGCAATCGACGAACAGGATGAATCGGAAAATATTTATCCGCAGTTTGCAAAGATTGCGCGGGAAGAGGGGTTTGAGCAAATCGCGCTCAAATTCGAGCAGGTCGCCAAAGTAGAAGATAATCACAGGATCATCTTCGGTTATCTGCACGAGGCGTTCGAGGACGGCTCTCTCTACAAAGCCGAACGACCGATGCTGTGGATATGCAGCGAGTGCGGATTTATGCACACTTCGAAAGAATCGTGGAAAGTTTGCCCTCTTTGCGGCGCGCCGCAGGGTGATACCGAACTTCATCTGCCCTTCAAAAAGGAGAATTTATGAAAAAGGTTAACAACAACGAGAAGGCAAACAACGCTAAGAACGCGCAGAACAACGTTCAGGACAACGCGCAGAACAAGGCTCAGAAGAGCGGCAAGTGCTCGAGAGCGAAGAACTGCAAATAATGAAAAAGAAGAATGCCTTGCATAAAGGCGCAAAAATGAGTTCTCGGGATGACGTTCTCGGCTCTTATACGGGGGTTAGCACCGACGACGGTTACGAAAAACCCGTGCAGGACGCGGACGATTTATAAGAGGGAAGAAGAGCGGAATAATTTCCGCTCTTTTTTCACTTGAAAAATTGCCGCGTTCGTGATATAATGAAGCTACTGTTTTGATAATAGGTTGATCATGAAACGGAAAATTACGGTTTTGTTAACGACGGTTATATGCCTGATCCTCGCGCTGTGCTCTTTTTCCGCGTGCAGCTTTTTCGCAAGCGCGCCCGACGGCAACACGCCGTTTGACGTTGCGGTCGACAACGGGTATCAAGGCTCTTTGGATAACTGGCTCGCCGGCGGCGAGGGCGGTACGGCGTCGAACAAAAACTGGTACGAGAGCTATTTGCAAGCCGTGCAGGCGGGGGAATTTACGGGTACGTTCCCCGAATTTCTTGCGGCGGTCGGCGACGGAACGGCGGCTGCGAACAAAGCGCTTTGCTCGGTCGTGAGCGTGTACGCGGTCGGAACGTCGTCCCATTCCGCAGGCGCGGGCATCATCTATTCGCTCGACAAACAAACGGGCAGCGCGTTTATCGTCACCAACTACCATGTTGTGTACCGCGCGTCGTTGGGTAAGGTCGACAAGAATATCGTCGTCTATTTGTACGGCAACGAAACATATCCCGATTACAACCCCGGTACGAGCGGCGCAATTGACGCGTATTACGTCGGCGGTTCGATGACGAGCGACATCGCCGTGTTATATGTGGAAGGATCGGACGCCTTCAAAGGCGAAAATAGTTTTGCGTGCGCGGCGGTTGCGGCGAATTCCGATGCGGTGTCGGTCGGGGAAAGCGTATTTGCCGTCGGCAATCCGCTCGGCAAAGGGTTGAGCGTTACGCGCGGCGTCGTTTCGGTCGGGCGCGAAGAGATCGACGCTACCGCCGCCGACGGCAGAACGTCCATTGTGCTGCCTGAGATCCGCACCGACGCGGCGGTCAATCACGGCAATTCGGGCGGCGGGCTTTTTAACGTGCGCGGCGAGCTGGTGGGCATCGTCAACGCGCGGCTCGATGCGGTGACGGACGGCACGGGGGCGGAGGACAGCGTAGCGGGGTTCGGTTATGCCCTTCCCGCAAATTTTGCGCTTGCCGTCGCCGAAAGCATTATCGACGGGATTTCCTATCGCACGGACGGGACGATCGATTATGAAAAGCCTGCAACGGCGACGCGTGCTGTGCTCGGAATGGAATTTGCCGTGCTGTCGCGCCAGACGGTGTTTGACGAAGAAACCTGTAAGTTTTACAGTCAGGAACAGATCGTCATCAAAAGCACGTTGCAAACGGACGGCGCGGGGGCGGTTGCGGGGTTGCGCAACGGCGATACGCTTATTTCGGCAAAAATCGTTCACCCTCTGCGCGAAGGGGAAAGCGCGCCGCGGGAAGAGCGCACGGTATACTTTACCCGTATGCATAAGCTGAGCGATTTTCTGTTCAACGTGCGGAAGAACGATAGGGTTGTGATGACCGTATCGCGCGGGGGGGAAGAAAAGGAAATATCGGTTCTGTTTGATTCCCCGCAGTATTTTGTCGGGATCATATAGCACAAAAAGACAAACGGCACGCATGCGTGCCGTTTGTTGGTGGAGCAGGAAACGGGAGTCGAACCCGCCGGGATCAGCTTGGGAAGCTGACGCCATACCGCTAGGCGATTCCTGCATGATGAAGTTGAGAAGTGTTCGACCTCCGTTTCCGAAACGGGAGTACCTTCGCCGCAAGGCGGCTCGGTGGCTGCGCACGCCCCCGCCGGGATCAGCTTGGGAAGCTGACGCCATACCGCTAGGCGATTCCTGCGCTTGAATTCGCCTTTTATTATACGGAAGCAATTTGCCTTTGTCAAGCAAAATCTTGCACAAACAAAAAATTCCCGCAAAACCGCTTGCGCCGTGTCGAAAAATAAATTATAATATTTTATAGAAAAGTATTGACAAACTTTTGCAAACATGGTATCCTGTATTTGGTTACGCGGATAACCTCGTTAAATTTACAAAATTAGTTACGGAATTAGTTACGATATTGATTTTGCAGTTAAAAATACGGTTACAGTAAACGGTTTTGTAACCAAAATAGAATACAAAAAGGGCGCGGCGCAAGCGGCGTTCCGTTGGGAGAAATTATGGACGAACGAATTCGGGAAGCGATCTTCCCCGTCGCAATCTATTCGAAAAGCGGGGTGATAGAGGGTGCCGAACTTCTCAAAGAGCCATGCGATTTGCAAATCGGTCTGAGCGAGCAGCATCTTATCACCGTGCGCGGCAAGGGCAGTATCGTTCTCGATTTCGGCAGGGAATTGCACGCTTCGGTGCGTATTTTAACGCTCGGCGCCGACGGCGGCGAGGCGCAGGTGCGCATCCGCACGGGTGAATCGGTTTCGGAAGCCTGCGCCGAATTAGGGCAGAAAAATGCGGGCAACTATCATGCATTGCGCGATATCCGCACTAAAATCCTGATATATTCCGATCAGGAATTTTTGCAGACGGGGTTCCGTTTTGTGCGGATCGACTTCGAGGAAGAGAAAACCGTCGTGCTGAAAGCCGTGCTCGCAACTCAAATCCGCCGCGATCTGCATGCCGCAGGAGGCTTCGAGTGCGACGACGAGCGCGTCAACGAGATCTTCCGCGTAGCGAAACGCACGCTCGAACTCAATATGCAAAATTACATATGGGACGGCATCAAGCGCGACCGCCTTGTTTGGATCGGCGATATGCACCCCGAAACGACGGCGATTTGCTGTTTGTTCGGTTCCGACCGCAGCGTAGAGCGTTCGCTCGATTACACCACGTCTCACACGCCGCTGCCGCAGTGGATGAACGGCATTCCTTCGTATACCTGTTGGTGGCTGATCATTTTGCACGATTACTACCTGCAAAACGGCGACAAGGCGTATCTCGAAAAAAATAAAGACTATCTCGAAGGCGCGGTGCGGCTGCTCAACGACTGCGTATCCGAAAAGGGCGAGATCACCGTTGAAGCGCTCTTCGACTGGCCCAGCAACAATTCCGCCGACGAAAAAATCGGTATATACGCCATCTGGGCGTTGGCGGCGCGTTACGCGTTTGTCCTGTTCGAAGAACTTGCGCTCGATACCGAACTTTGCGTGCGCATGACGGAAAAGTTGGCGCGCAACCGTAATATCACCGTTGAAAAATTCAAGCAGTGCGAGGCGATGCTCGTGTATGCGGGGTTGAAAAAACCTTCCGAAAGTTTTGCGTTTTTGACCGAACACGGCGCAAAGGGGTTTTCCACCTTTATGAGTTATTACCTGCTTGTGGCGATCGCGCAAACCGACGCCGCCCGCGCCGTCGCGTTGATGAAGGAATATTACGGCGCCATGCTCGATCTGGGCGCAACGACCTTCTGGGAAGATTTCAACCTCGACTGGGTAAAAGGCAGTGCGCCGATCACCCGTCTGCCCAAAGCGGGCGAGAACGATATTCACGGCGACTTCGGCGACCACTGTTACGTCGGTTTCCGCCACAGCCTGTGCCACGGCTGGTCGTGCGGGCCTGTTTCCTTCCTGATCAAGTCGATCGGCGGAATCGAAATTCTTGCCCCCGGTTGCAAAAAGATGAGGGTTAATCCCGTAGCGGCGGGCTTGAAGTATTATAAAATCACCTATCCCACGCCGTTCGGCTGCATCGAAATCGAATTAAAAGACGGCAGGATCACGAAAAAAATTCCCGACGGAATCGAAGTAGTCGGTTAAATCTCAACGGAAGTACAAGAGGAAACATGCCGAGAATGAATAAATCCAAGCGCGTGCGGCGCGAGGACGTGGCGGCAGAGGCGGGCGTATCGTCTGCGACCGTATCGTATGTGCTCAACGGCACGAAACGGCTTTCGCCGGAAGTGGAACAGCGCGTGATGGAAGCCGCGCGCCGCCTCAACTACATGCCCGACCGCATTGCGCAGTCGCTTGCGGGTAGCAAGACGCGCACGATCGCCTACATGACGGCGGACATCACCAACACCTATCAGCTCGAAGTTATCAAAGGTTTGCAGAAAGAGGCGCTCAAACACGATTACGTCGTGTACATTTTCGACGCCTCGGGCGACGTCGACCGATATATCGAAAACGTCATTGCGCGGCGGGTAGACGGCATTTACGTTGCAACGCTGCCCGACTTCATGTCGGACGATCTGCTGTGCCGTCTGCGCGATGCAGGCATCAAGGTGCTCACCGACTTTTCGCGCAATACCTATCTGCCCGATATCTCGTATATCACGTCCGACCGTCACGACGGATTCATGCAGGCGGTGAGTTATCTGCGCGAGTTGGGGCACACGAATATCGGCTATCTCAGCGCGTTCGATGAGTCGTGCTACTATGACGTGCGCCTTGCCGCTTACCGCGTTGCCATGACAAAGCAGTTTTCTAGCCCCAACATGAGCATCGTGTTCGGCACCTGGCCTTACAGTACGTCGGAAGGGCTTGGCAGGGAACTCATGAATCAAATGATGGAACGCTACCCCGACGTGACCGCCGTCATCGCCACCAACGACATAATGGCGATCGGTGCGATGAAAGCCGTTACGGAAGCGGGCAAGAGCGTACCCTGCGATTATTCCGTGATCGGCGTCGATAATATCGCCAAGAGTGAAACGTGTTACCCTCCGCTCACCACGATCGATCAGAACGGATATGAATTCGGGCAGAAGATCTTTCAGGTTCTGTACGACAATATCATGAACGATACGAGCGGTAAGTATATCATTCCCATGAAGCTCATTATTCGCCGTTCGACGGATAAACTTCCCGAGAATAAGGAACGGGAACGCTTTTGCGCCGATGCGGTAACGGTTAATTGATTTTACCGAAAATAAAATAAAGATCTTAACAAGTTGCATTTTGAAGCGTCCCCTTTGGGACGTTTTTTTATTTTGCTTTTTGAGCTATAAGTATGGCTTATGGAATATATAAGTAATTTTGTTATTTTAATTTTGATTTATAACTTGACAAAATGGATAGGGGGGGGGTATACTGGGGGTATTATTTAATTTATTCGTTTAACATTTTGTTTGTTTTATGCGTGACTGAATAAATAAAAAGCGGAGGGAAGGATATGAAAAAATCGAACAAATTTCTGGCGGTTCTCTGTTCGGCGGCGGCTGTTTGCACGGCGGCGGGGCTGTTTGCCGCTTGCGGCGAAGAACCCGCCGCAACGCACGAACACGAGTGGGGCGACTGGACGGTGACGACGCCGGCAACCTGTACGACCGAGGGCGTCGAAACGCGCGTCTGCGCGCTCGATGAGGCGCACGTCGAAACGAAGAAGATCGACGCGCTCGATCATGCCATGACGGCGGAATGGGCTTATACCGTTCCTACGGCGGAAGCGAAGGGCGCGGCGGTCAAAACGTGTACGCGCACGGGGTGCGACGGGGAAGAACGGGTCGAACTGCCCGAGCTCACCGCCGCGGGCTATGCGGTTTCCACGACGGCAACCTGCACGGCGGCGGGCAAGACGACATATACAATCGTCATCGACGAAGAAACGTTTTCGTTCACCATCGATACCGCGGCGCGCGGACATCGCGATCTGACAAAAACGAATGAAGTTCCCGCGTCTTGCACGGTCGACGGAACGCAAGCTTACTGGACTTGTTCGTGCGGGCAGAAGTTCGCCGACGCAGAGGGCAAGACGGAAATCGGCGAACCCGCCGCGATTGCGGCCGGGCACGGTGCGCTTACGCCGACGCAGGAAACACCTTCCACCTGCACGACGGCAGGCACGGCGGCATATTGGACGTGCGAAGTCTGCAATCAGAAATTTGGCGACGCGCAGGGCACGCAGGAAATCGGCGCGGTTGTTCGCTTGCCGCTTGCGGCGCATACGCCCGTCGCCAAAGCGGCGGTGCCTTCCACCTGCACGAAAGAGGGTACGGCGGCATACTGGGAATGCGGCATCTGCACGCAGAAGTTTGCGAACGAGGCGTGCACCGAAGAGATCACCGCGCCCGCGACGCTGCCCCTTGCGGCGCATACGCCTGCAATCACGGTTACCGACGGCGAAAACGGCAAAAAGCTCGTTGCGAACGCCTGCACGGCATGCACGGCTGCGGTGGGCGAATCGTATTTGGTTGACGAGGTAGCCGATATTTTGAGTCAGGCTCAGGCAGACGCAAAAACAATCGAAAGAAACGATTCTTTCCTTCAAATTGGACCAAAAGTGCAGCGCTATTTCTATGTGCAGGTTATGATCGACGCGGTAGGCAGTTATAAATTAGAATTGTCTTATTTTACAAGCGATGCGTTAGGGTTGATATCAGTAAAGGTTGGCGAAACGTCTGCCTTCAACTCCAACGCCGTACAAACGGGCTTTGCGGATAAGTTGATTCTCGATCGGGAAGGGGAAACGAATACGTCAAAACTCAATTCGCTTGATTATATCGCAAGCGCCGAGGACGTCGGCAAAATCGTCTTGATCCAAATCGGGAAAATGAACGGCAACAGCAATCACGTCGTCATCAAAACAACCATGCCCGCCGAACCCGAAAAGGTGCTTGCGGAAGGGGATAACCAACTGCTTTTCAAAAATACCGACGCCGTGCGTTATGCGTTTATTCCCAATGAAACAAAGACCTATTCGCTCACCGTTCCCGCAGGCATAAGCGTTTATGCCGACGTGGACGGCGAACCTTCCTACGATGCGTTTATCGACAACGGCGACGGAACGGCTGCCGTCGGCAGCAATTTCGAGGCGACGCAAAACGTTACGGTCAAATGGTGGTTTGTCGTCTCTGCCGTAAAAACGTATACGGTAACCGTCGGCGAAAAGATTTCTCTGCCGACCGTTACGCCCGATTCGCCCTTAAATAACATTTCAATCGGCGGAAGAGGCGTTTATGAATGCGAGGTCGGTGAAATCGAGGCGGGCAATTATACGTTGAAGATCAATTTGGGTTCGTCGGCAATGCGCAGTATGTTCTGTTTCGGGAAGAACATTGCGCCGAATTGGGGCGATAACTTTGCCGCGAACGGCAATACGAATTTTACGACGGCAGAATCGTCTTTCCGATATCCGCAGGCGCAGGTATTGAACGGCGCGCCGTATGAAGCGAGCGTTGAAAACCGAACGATCTGGGTCATCAAACTCGATTTACAGGCGGGCGATCGATTGGTGTTTATGAACGGCGGGGGCACCGGTGCTTCTATCAACATAACTTTGGAAAAAACGGTGTAAAATAGAGAAAACCGCCCCTGCCGGGGCGGTTTTTTATTTTGCTGAGTCGGACTGCGACTCTCAGCTTTCTGATGTGTTTTCTTCCGTCGTTTCCGTCGCTTTATCGGCGGGGTGGAACTTGCGCGCCTGTTTTACGATCGAGGGCGAGCAGAAAACGATCACGCCGACGGCGATGACGATGGCGATATCGACGAACACAAAAGCGTTATAGCCCATCGAATAGATCCACACGTTATCGAGTGTGCTGTATTCGGAAAAAGCGAATACGCCCGAGAGCACATGCGATGCAAAACGCAACACGCTCGCTACGATGGCGCCGAGCGCAAACTGCACTTGCGGTACTTTTTCGAGTTTCTTCACTCTTGCGAACATGCCCGTTACGCCGATCGCGGCAAAGGCGACGGGGTAATCCAAAAGGAATTGCGCGGGGTGAATGAGCCACGGATCCTGCACCGCCTGCAATACGCCGTACACAAGTCCCGCATAAACGCCCTTGCGCACGCCGAACATGTAAGAATAGAGCATGAGCGGAAGAAGAGACGCAAGCGTGACCGAACCGCCCTGCGGCATGGGCCACAGCTTGATATACGAGAGGGCGAAGCTCATCGCAATGCACACGGCGGCGTAGGAAATGGATTTGGTATCGAATTCCTTCTTCTCGCCCCTGCCGCAGAAAATTGCGATGAGAGCAATGACAAGCGCAATGCCGACGAGCGACAAACAGAGCGCAATGTTTTCGGTCTTGGTGATCTCGGCGTCGTTGTTGTTTTCGGCGTTGCCCGAAGTGAAATAGACGATCAGGCAGACGAGGAAGGCGACAAACGCCGCGCCGATGAGCGACGCCGCAGTAATCGCCACCGTGCGGAAGGTCTTTCTCGAGCAAAGCGATCCCGTGTAGATCGCACCGATTCCCAACAGCGTGACGGCGGCGAGCACGAGGGCGGGATAGAGCACGATGTCGAACACGGCGCCGTCCTCCGCCATTTCGAAAAATTCAAGCGCGAGCATGGCGACGATGACGGTGACGCAAAATCCGACGAAAAGGGTGATCGCAACGGTCAGATACTGTTTAAGACGCTCGCTCTTTTTGAACCGCACGAAAAGACCGATTGCGATCAACACGACGAGCAGCGCGACGGCGAACCACAGAAAAACCTGCGTAAGCGCCGATTTGGCAAACGACGTCCAGATGTCGGGATAGTCGTAATGCTTTACGCCGTTTTCGTCTTTGTAATAGTCGTTGTAAGCGACCAACAGGGAAGAGAGAAACATAACACACCTCTAAAAGAAAATTATTTTTCAACCCGTCCCCGAATTGCGTAAAAAACCGCCCGCAAAAAAGCGGGCGGAATTCTTCCTCGAAAATCCTGTACTTTCGTTCAAGTATTACCTTGTCCGATTCAAATGGTATCATCTCAGCCTTTTACGGCACCCACGACGGATATGAAATTATTTGTATTATAGCACAGAACGGCGTAAAAGTAAATTGTTTTTTCTCATGATTTGTAGTATAATGTTGCTAAATAGGGTCATGTTGAGCGAAGCCGAAACATCTTAGCGGACAGTCGTTTAGAGTGCAGGGGATTCTTCGGCTTCACTTCGTTCCGCTCAGAATGACGAAGGGAAATGTCATATTGAGCGCAAAGCGTGTTTGTCATGTTGAGCGCAAAGCGTGTTTGTCATGTTGAACGTATGGTTTATTTGTCATGTTGAGCGAAGCCGAAACATCTGATCGGAAAATCCGTAACGCGAGGTAATCATATGGAAAAATTTTACGCTTATTTAGACAGAATGAAGTTTATCAAGCGCTGGCAATTGATGCGTTCGACGCGCGATGAGAATATCATGGAACATTCCCATTCGGTTGCGGTGCTGACGCATGCGCTCGTCGCCATCGAAAACGGCGTGTTCGGCGGCAAGATCGACGCGCAGAAAGCCGTATTTTATGCGCTTTATCACGAAGTTTCGGAAGTGATGACGGGCGATTTGCCCACGCCCGTAAAATATTTCAACAACGGCATTCACGGTGAATACGCGAAGTTGGAAGAGCTTGCCGTCGAAAAAATGGCGGAAGGGCTGCCCGACTGCATGAAGCGCGAACTCTATCCCTTTTTGCAGGCGGATAAATCCTGTGCGGAATACAAATTCATGAAAGCCGCCGACAAGCTGTCGGCTTATCTGAAATGTCTTGAAGAACTGCGTTCGGGCAACAACGAATTTGTACAGGCGGAAAAGACGATCTGCAATGCACTGCGCGAGTTGCACATGCGCTCGGTCGATTACTTCTTCGAGCATTTCGTGCCCGCGTTTCAGCTTACGCTCGACGAGCTCGAAGGCTTGTAAGTATGGGCAAGTACCGTCAAAAAATCAAACCCACCGAGCAGGGTTTACAGAACGCGGCGGAAGAAGAACGCCGCCGCGCCGACGAAATCGCATGCGAACATGCGCGCGCAGCCGAGGAAAAAAGACAGGAAATGCGTTCGAAAACCGTTGCCGCGATCGTGTTTTACACGGCGGCGTTGGCGCTGTTCGTCCTCTCGGTCGTGTTTTTCGGGCTGAACGTTGCGCGCATGCGCGATTACGAACTGCATTACGAACGCACGCAAGCAACGGTGATCGATCACGATACGCGCGGCGGGTTCGGCAAGGCGTATTTCGTGCTCGTTCTTTCATATTCTTACGACGGTTACGACTATCTTCTGCGCGACACAAGACCGTTTCGCGGCGTGTTGGAAGAGGCGTACGGCAAGCAAATGCCCGTATACGTCGATCCGCAGAACCCCGCGCGTGCCGCAACGGTTTGGTCGGCGGACGAGTTTTCCGTCGTCGGCGCCGTGTTGTTTGCATTTTCTTCCGTTCTCTTTCTTGCGATCGCGCGATTCCTGCGCGGGCCGAAGACGTTTGCGCGACGCGCGCTCTGCGCCTATCTGCCGATTGCGGTCATGGGTGCGGCGTTTACTCTGCTTTTCCTTGTCGGACTGCCGCTCGGCGGCGCGCTGTTCAGCCGCGTGCGCGGCGCGGCGGGGTATATTGTCGTCTCGGGGCTTGCCCTGTTGCTTGCCGTTGCCGACGGACTGATTTCCCGTAAATTAAAGAAGATCATGCTATGAGCAAGAAGAAAAAACACATTCAAACCGAAAAAGAGCTTCTACATCAGGAAGAGGCGGCAAGGCTGCGCGCCGAAAAAGCCGAACGGGAACGCATGCAAAACCGCAGGACGGTTGCCTTTGCGCTCGGGGCGATTCTTTATGTGGTCGACATGGCGACCTTGCTCGCCGTAAAGAAATCTTCGTTCAAAAAGAGGGCGCTTGCGATCTGGCTGCCGCTTTTCGGATTGTGCGCGGCGTGCGTGTTGCTGTTCTGGGTCGGACTGCCGCTGGAAGGGTTCGCCGCCGTATTCGGGCGGGTGCGCGGGGCGATCGGGTTTACGGTGCTTGCGGGGATCGCGCTTGTTTTAGGCACGCTCGACGGATTGCTTTCGCGCAGAGGATAGATCAAAATGTTAAAGAGTTTTCGGCATACCAAATTGGCATGCTATATCGGATATATCACGCAGGCGATCGTCGCCAACTTTTTTCCGCTGTTGCTGTTGATTTTGCACGGCGAATTTCAGATTTCGCTTTCCATGCTCACCCTGCTCATTACGGTGAATTTCGCCATGCAGCTTTGCGTGGACGGACTTGCCTCGAAGTTCGCCGATAAAATCGGTTATCGCGTTTGTTTCGTCACGGCGCACTTCTGCGCGGCGGCGGGGCTTGCGGGGCTGGCGCTCTTCCCCATGCTCTTTGGCAACGCCTACGCGGGGTTAGCCGTCGCGTCGCTTTTGTATGCGGTGGGCGGCGGACTGATCGAGGTGCTCGTCAGCCCCACGATTGAGGCGTGCCCGTCCGAGAATAAAACGGGGCAGATGAGCCTGCTGCATTCCTTTTACTGTTGGGGATCGGCGGCGGTCGTGCTGTTGACGACGGTGTTTTTTTGGGCGTTCGGCACGGTGAATTGGCGCATTCTTGCGGGCGTCTGGGCGGCGGTTCCTTTTCTCAATGCGTTCTATTGTTTTTTCGTGCCCATTCCGCAATTAAACGCCGAGGAAGGGGGCATGTCGTTTAGCGGACTGTTCAAACAAAAACGTTTCTGGGTATTTTTGGCACTGATGGCGCTGGCGGGGGCGAGCGAGCTTGCCATGGGGCAGTGGGCGTCGGCGTTTGCCGAAAGCGGTTTAGGCGTTACAAAGGCGGTGGGCGATCTGATCGGGCCGTGCCTTTTTGCCGTATTTATGGGGATCGCGCGGTTGCTGTTTGCCAAATTCGGAAAAAAACTGCGGCTTTGCATGATGCTCTCTGCGGGGCTTTGCGTTATCTGTTATCTCGTCGTCTGGCTGTCGCCCTGGGCGGTCGTATCGCTGATCGGTTGCGCCGTCTGCGGTTTCTCGGTGGGGATCCTCTGGCCGAGCGTTTTAAGCCTTGCGTCCAAAGAAATTCCGCGCGGCGGCACCGCCATGTTCGGCATGCTCGCCATGGCGGGCGATATCGGCTGTACGGCGGGCCCCACGCTCGTGGGCTTGTGTGCGGGGGCGTTTTCCGACGATATCGGCACGGGGCTTGCCTTTGCGCTCGTGTTCCCCGTCCTGTTTTTTGTGTGCGTTCTGTTGCTCGGCAGGCGGAAAAGAAAAATTCCCGCGTCGGGGGAAGTATAGTATATCTCTTTGATAAGAGGGCGCAATAAAATAAGACCCTTCGACTTCGCTCAGGGTGACATATTTATGCACGGTGCGCGGGTGACAGTTTTGTGCGAACGTACAATGCGCACAGACGCGGGGGCATTTGCGCAGGGGCGCGGGTGACGGTTTTGTGCGAGGTGACAAGGAACGCCGCCTGCCCCTTGGGAAAGGGGCAGGCGGCGTTATAAAAAATGCCCCGAAAGCGGGGCGTTTTGGTAAAGCGAATCAACGGTCTTATGGCAAGCGGCACTACGGTCTTATGTCATGGTGAGCGTAGCCGAACCATCTCACATTATTTCTTTAAGCTCAGATATACCATTAACACGGCGATATCGGCGGGGTTGACGCCCGAAATGCGTTCGGCTTGTCCGATGTTCAAAGGGCGCACGCGTTCGAGTTTTTCGCGCGCTTCCAACCGTAAGCCCGAAATCGAGTTATAATCCAAATCGGGCGGAAGGGGGCTTTCTTCGGCTTTTTTTGCCTTTGCGATCTGTTCTTCGCTGCGTTTGAGGTACCCCGCATACAGTATTTCCGTTACGCAACAGCTCTTGATATCGTTCGGAAGATCGGTTAAAATGCCGAAGGTTTCTTCGATCGTTTTCAGCGGAATGCCCCGACGCAGTAAGTCGGCATACGTTACGCCGCTTTGCAGCGTATTGCCCGTTTTTTCGACTAATTCGTTCGCCTTTTTCTGTTCGGCGCGCCCGTTCAGAAGGGCGAGCGTTTTTTCTTTTAATGCCTTGCGTTGCAGGTAACGGTTAAAGCGTTCTTCGCTCACAAGACCGCAGTCGTAGCCGATCTGCGTCAAGCGTTCGTCGGCGTTATCCTGCCGCAGAGAAAGGCGGAATTCTGCGCGCGAAGTCATCATGCGGTAGGGTTCGTCGGTGCCCTTCGTCACAAGATCGTCGACAAGTACGCCGATATACGCCTGATCGCGCCGCAAAATTAGCGGTTGTTTTCCGCGGATCGCGAGCGACGCGTTCAGCCCTGCCAACAGCCCTTGCGCCGCCGCCTCTTCGTAACCGCTCGTGCCGTTGATCTGCCCCGCGGTGTAAAGCCCCGCGATCTTTTTATATTCGAGCGTGGGATAAAGATCGAGCGTATCAATGCAATCGTATTCGATTGCGTAGGCGTAACGCACGATCTCGCAGGTTTCCAAGCCCTTTACGGTGCGGTACATTTCTTTCTGCAAATCGTGGGGCAGCGAGGTGGAAAGTCCCTGCACATATATTTCGGTTGTGTCGGCGCCTTCGGGTTCCAAAAAGAGTTGGTGGCGTTCCTTATCTGCAAACCGCACGACTTTGGTTTCGATCGAGGGGCAGTAGCGCGGTCCCGTCGAGGAAATCGCGCCGTTATAGAGCGGGGCGCGGTCGAGGTTGGATAAGATGACTTCATGCGTCTGCGCGTTGGTATAAGTGAGGTAGCAGGGCGTTTGCGCGGCGGGCACGCTCTCGTTCAAAAAGGAAAAGGGGTATACCTCGCTGCCTTCCTGAATCTGCATATCCGTAAAGCGTATCGTTCTGCCGTCGAGGCGGGCGGGCGTGCCTGTTTTGAATCTTCGCACCGTGAACCCGAGGCGGGCTAAACTGCGCGTTAAATGCGTGGCGTTCATAAATCCGTTGGGGCCGCTTTCCGCCACCGTTTCGCCCGTGATCGTGCGCGAATTGAGGTAGACGCCCGTGGCGACGATGACCGCGCGGCAGGAAAATACGCCACCGTACGTCGTTTTTACGCCCGTGACGCGTCCGTTTTCGGTTAAGATTTCCGCCGCCTCGGCTTGCACGATGCGAAGGCGTTCCGTATGTTCGAGTACGCGTTTCATTTCGCGGTGGTAGGCGTTTTTATCGGTCTGTGCCCGCAGCGACTGCACCGCCGCACCCTTGCCCTCGTTGAGCATGCGGTATTGCAGGGCGCATCTGTCGGCGTTCAAACCCATTTCTCCGCCGAGCGCATCGATTTCGCGCACTAAATGCCCCTTCGCCGTTCCGCCGACGGAGGGGTTGCATGGCATAAAGCCGATCGAATCGAGATTGAGTGTGAGAAGAACGGTTTCGATTCCCGTGCGGGCGAGCGCGAGCGCGGCTTCGCAACCGGCATGTCCTGCGCCGATGACCACTGCGCCATAGTTGCCTTCGGGAAATTCACGAATTTTGTTTCGAGCTGACGAAACAAAATTCCGTGAGGGAAGGGCGCTGCCCTCGCCTGCGCGAGATTGTTGCTCGCCGTCGGATTCGCGCAGGCTCACCCGCTGAGGCGCAGGTGTGCGCAAATCGGGTCCTGCTGCGGCGGGCAACCCGCCTTGCGACATGATTTGAATATCTTCGGGAAATTCACGATTTTTGTTCTTCTCGGTGGAAGCGTTTTTCATAATTTACTGTTTCAGAATAATGCTCTTGATATCGTTCACGTCTTTGAGCACGGCGTCGTTCACGCGAATGAGTTCGGCGATTTTGTCGCGCGTGTAGATGATCGTGGTATGGTCTTTTCTGCCCATTTTCAGCCCGATGTTTTTAAGGGGGATCGAGAGCATGTCGCACATGAGATAGGTGCAGATCTGCCGCGGGCGCACGATTTCCTGCTTTTTATTCTTGCCGAGCAGATCTTTTTCACTGATGTTGAAATGCGCGCAGGTGGCGCGGATGATCGCTTCGGGCGTTACGTCTTCCTGTTCTTCGGCGTTGGTGTTGGTGCTCTCGCGGAATGCCGTGGCGGCAAGGCTTAAGCTGATGGGCTCTTCATGCAGTTTGCTTGCAAAGATCACGGTATTGAGCCTGCCTTCGAGGGTGCGCACGTTGTTATCGGAATTCTTGGCAAGCATTTCTAAAACGTCGTCGGGAACGACGCATTTCTTTTCGAGCGCCTTGCGTTTTAAGATGGCGATCTTGGTTTCGAGATCGGGCGGTTGAATGTCGGCGATCAAGCCGCCTTCGAAACGCGTTCTCAACCGTTCTTCGAGTTCGGTAAGGTCTTTTGCGGGGCAGTCGGACGAAATGACGATTTGCTTGTTTTTGGCATAGAGGTCGTTAAACGCGTGGAAGAACGCTTCTTGCACGCCGCGTTTGCCCGCCCAGAACTGAATATCGTCGATAAGCAGTACGTCGACGTTGCGGTAGCGGTTTTTGAATTTGGTTTCCGCGCGCCCCGCCGCGCCGTTCTTTCTGCCGAGCATGCTGTCGACGTATTCGTTCAAAAAGTTTTCGCTCGTCGTGTAGATGACGGTGAGAGAGGGCTTTTTCTGCTGAATGTGGTTGGCGATCGCCTGCATCAAGTGGGTTTTCCCCAGCCCCGTTCCGCCGTAAATATAGAGGGGGTTGAAGTTTTCCCCTGGCGCCTGCGCCACCGACTGTGCCGCCGCGAACACGAATTTGTTGGAAGAGCCGACCACGAAGGAATCGAAGGTATAATGCGGGTTGAGCATGTTGTCGTGCTCGATCGCCTCGTCGGGTTCTTCGTCGAAGGCGTGTTCTTCGCTGCCTTCCACGGTGATGACAAGGTCGGTCAACCCCACTTCGGCGGCGGCGAGCGCCTCGCGCAGTTTGGGCAGATATTTTTCGACCGTTCCCGCCGCCATCTCGGTATCGGCGCGCAGAACGAGCTTACGGTTGACGACGTCTACGGGAACGAGGCTTTGAATGTACGCCGAAAAAGTGATCGCGTTGATGTGCGGCTCGGCGCGTTCCAAGATTTTTTTCCATAAAAGTTCGTACTGTGAATAATCCGACATTTTTCCCTCGCAAACGCTTTGTGTTTTTCCAAAACTTTGGTATAATAATTCTACCCCATTATAATACAAAACACGCCGAAAAGAAAGCGTTTTTCAGGATTTTTCCCCTATGGTCATAAAAAAATTAACGCTGCGCAATTTCAGAAATTATGCGGAAGAGAGCTTTTCGTTCTGCGAAGGGCTCAATATCCTCACGGGGAAAAACGCGCAGGGCAAGACCAACTGCGCCGAGGCGGTGTTTTATCTTTGCACGGGCGCGTCGTTGCGGATCCGCCACGATAAACAGCTTATCCGCCGCGGACAGGAATGCGCCGAGATCGCGGCGGAGGCGCAAAGCCGCTTCGGCACCGTATCGCTCGCGGCGAAAATCTTCGAGAACCGGCGCGAGCTCTACGTCAACGGCAACAAGCTTTCGCGCGCCGTCGATTTTTTGGGGAACATGAACAGCGTGTTCTTCTCGCCGGGCGAGCTGCGGCTCATTCAGGACGGGCCGGACGAGCGGCGCAGATTTCTCGATATTTCCATATCGCAAACCTCGAAACGCTATTGCACCGCGCTTTCGCGTTATCAGAAAATTCTCATTCAGCGCAATAACCTGCTCAAAGACAAGCGGTGGGATCACGTCATGGATACGCTTCCCGTGTGGGACGATCAGTTTGCGCTGTATGCCGCAAAGGTTGTGTCCGAGCGGCGGCAGTATCTGGCGCGGCTGTCGCCCGTCGCCGCCGAGGCGCACGCGTTTTTGACCGACGGAGCCGAAACGCTTTCGCTCGGCATGGACGGCAATTACGGCGCCGACGAGGAAAGCGCGCGGCTGAAAATATTAAACGACGTCGCTTCATCGCGCGAACGCGATCTGCGTCTGGGTTTTACTTCGGTCGGGCCGCACCGCGACGATATCCGTATTCTCATCGGGGGGAACGAGGCGCGCGGATTTTCTTCGCAGGGGCAGGCGCGCACGGCGGCACTCTCGATGAAACTTGCCGAGGCGCGCATCTTCGAAGAGATCACGGGCGAAAAACCCGTGCTCATTCTCGACGACGTCATGAGCGAACTCGACCTGCCGCGCCGTCGTAAACTGCTCGAAAGGGTCAAAGATACGCAGTGTATTTTGACCTGCACGCACGCCGAACGCGTGTTGTACGGCGCGGAAAGCCACCGTATCCGTATTCAGGACGGAAAGATCATAAAATAGGATTCATCATGAGAGCCGATTTGCATTTGCATACCTGTTATTCCGACGGAAAAGATACGCCCGCGGGAATCGCCGCCCGCGCCAAAGAGGCGGGCGTTGCGCTCGTTTCCATGACCGATCACGACAGTCTCGAAGGGCTGGAAGAAAAGCGCGCCGCCGCGCAATCGTGCGGACTTTTGTGCGTTGCGGGTTGGGAAGTTTCCTCGTACGGCGCGATCGGTAAGGTGCATGTATTGGGTTACGGCTGTCGGCAGAACGGCGCGTACGACGGGTTTCTGCGCGAACGCAAAGAGGGCGCGCTCGTGCGCGCGGAGGACTGCATTCGCAAGGCAAACGCTTATTTCGGAACAAGTCTGAATTTGGAAGACGCGTTGCGCGAACGCACCAAAGAGCAGACGCCTCTGCATACCATGCACGTGGTGCGCGCCTATGCGCGCGTGCTCAACACGGGCAAAAACGCTTTGGAAACGGCGCCGGGCGAATTATACGAACAGTATTTTTCCAAAGGGAAACCCGCTTATTCCGATCTGTGCCGCCCGACTCCCGCCGACGCGTTGCGCATCGTGCACGAAACGGGCGGGATCGCCGTGTTGGCGCACCCCGGCCGCATCGAGGCGGGCGCGGCGCGCGAGGCGCTCATGGACGAACTGTGCGCGTTGGGGCTGGACGGCATCGAATGCGTGTATACCACCCATACGCCCGAAGAAACGGCTTATTTTACGCGCTATGCGCGATCGCACGGCTTGCTCGTGACGGGCGGCTCGGATTTCCATGCGGAAGACGGGCGGCGGTTTGTCGGCAAGCCCGTGTTCGAGGCGGACGAGCGGTTGCTGCGCGCCCTTCGTATCGTTTCATAAATTCCGCGCATACTGTAACCGACGGGAAACACGGAAATGACAAAAGGATTACGGGTATTATTCGCGCTCCTCGCCGCAGGGGGCGTTTTTTTATGCGGCAACGCAGGCGGAAGGGTAAAACGCGGCGTAAGCGTCGACGGCGTTCCGATCGGCGGCATGACCTATGCCGAGGCGGAAGCGCGCGTGCGCGAAAAGCGTCCGCCCCTTACCTTTGCCGTGCACACGGCGGAAGGCGAGGTTTCGTATACGCTTGATTACCGAGACGACGTTTCTGCGCTCGTGCGCGGCGCGCGGCGCTATCAATGTCTGACTTCTTCCTGTGCGCCCGAGTGGATCGGCGCCGAAACCGATCTTGCCGCGCTGTGCAAAAAAGAGGCGCGCGACCCCGTTGACGCAAAGGTGTTTTTCACCAAGCGGGGGGAATTTTTTTACACGCCCGAACGGGCGGGCAGGCAGTGCGATTATCAAAAAACGCTCACGGCGGCGCTCGCCGCCTTAAAAGAGGGCAGGAACGGCGTTTCTCTGGCGACGCAGGCGGTGTCGCCTTCGGTCACGGTGGAAATGCTCAAAGCGCGCACGCGCAAACTTGCTTCGTTCGTCACCTATTTCGACGGCGCGAATACCGACCGCGCGCACAATATCACCCTGGCATGTATGCGGATTTCGGGCACGGTGCTGCCCGCAGGCGGCGCCTTTTCGTTTAACGAAACGGTGGGGAAACGCACCGAAGAGAACGGATTTCGCACCGCGAACGTCATCTTCGAAGGCGAATTCGTGCCGGGTGTGGGCGGGGGCGTCTGTCAGGCGAGCACCACGCTCATGAACTGCGCCGTGGCAGCGGGGCTGCGCGTCACCGAAAGCCGTCCGCATTCGCTGAGCGTTTCGTACGTTGCGCCTTCGTGCGACGCCATGGTTTCGGAATACAGCGATCTGCGTTTTGAAAATCCCTATGGATACCCCGTTTATATCGCGGCGGAAATGGGAAAATCGTTCGTGCGGTTTACCTGTTACGGACTGCCCGACGGCAAGAGGTACGCGCTCGAAAGCAGCGTCACGGCGCGCGTTGCGCCGCCGCCCGAAAAAATTATCGAGGGCGACGAGGAAAAAACGGTGCGCGCCGAAAAGGAAGGCATCGCAAGCGAAAGCTATCTGTGCGTATACGAGGGGGAAACCCTGCTTTCGCGCACGCTCTTCCGCCGCGACCGTTACGCCGTGGTGCAGGGCATCAGGCAGGTAAAAAAGCAGGAAACCGACGCCAAGACGCCCGCGCCGCCCGCCGTTACGGCGCAAAAGGATTGAAAAAAATTCAAAAACGCCCTGAAAATAAGTTGATTTTTCTCTTATAATGCTTTATAATGGTTCAGTGACTTCGGGTATTCCTCTGCCGTAGCCGCAAAGGGCGGCGAAAATTCAAACGGGAATGAATGCTTTGTTATTGTACAGGAGGTAAAGTCATTATGGGACTCATCGAACAAATCGAATCCGAGGGTTTGAAAAAGGACGTACCCGCGTTTAACGTGGGCGACACCGTGAAAGTCGGTTACCGTATCATCGAGGGCGGCAAGGAAAGAATTCAGAATTTCGAAGGCGTCGTCATTGCGAGAAAGGGCGGTTCCGTCCGCGAAACGTTCACTGTCCGCCGTCTTTCGTTCGGCGTAGGCGTGGAACGTTGTTTCCCCCTTCATTCCCCCAAAGTTGCGTACGTTACCGTCGTGCGCGCGGGCAAGGTGCGCAGAGCGAAGCTCTATTACCTGAGAGGGCGCACGGGCAAGGCCGCGAAAATCAAGGAAAAGAAATAATCTTCCCGAAAAAGTCCGCTTTTCAAGCGGACTTTTTTCTTTTTTTCGAAAAATTACGCAAAAACATAGAGCAAAAATATTTACAATTTTCTTTTAATCGGTTAGAATAGAGTACGGCATCATTTGCAATATAATAAGGAAAGGCATTTTCTTATATGAAAAAAACGAAAACCAAACTCTTTGCGTTCGCCCTTGCCGCGGTTGCGGCGCTCGCCTGTCTGGCGGGGTGCAGGGGCAACGCCTCGACGAACGGCTCTTACCGTCTGCGCGATTCGAACGGGGACAAGCCCTACACCGTCATGTTCGAGCTTTCCAACCCTTCGCGCCCCTTGGGCGACGGCGTGTACGAAACGACGGCGTATCTTCGGTTGGTCGGCATGTACGTCACGGCGCGCAAAGCCGATTCCGATACGGGCAAAGTCGGTTTGCGGCTCGAACGCTGCGTGGCGCAGGATAATCCGGTCGAACCTTTCGGCGCGACGTACTGGTTCGACGGCACGCTTGAAAATAAAAGTTCGCACCTGCAAAGATGGTACACGCCCTTCCTTGCCGATCTGAGCGACGATAACGGCATTCAGGCGGGAAATCTGCACATCACGTCGTATAAGTACTGGCGGTTGCGGTGCACGGGCGGCGATTTGTATCTCGACGAAGTCGTCTTTATCGGCGAAGTGCTCACGGGAAAAGACGGAACGGGCACGGGCGAATACAGTTTGGTTCCCGCCGTCATACACACGGCGACGCCGCACGGCGAAGAAACACAGGCGCGGGCAAACCAAAAGGCGAAAATCCTGCTCGACGGGCAGCCGTCTTCGGTAGCCGAAGTCATCAAATAACATTCACGGATAAAGGGAAACTATCATGAAAAAATTCGGAAAAATATCGCTTGTTACCATCATCTTTTTCATTGTGGCTTTTGTCTTTCTCGCCGTCGGGCTGGGTTCGCTCGGCACGGTGTACGGCACGGGGAAGGCATACGAACTGCGCTTGCAGAGCACGTCGAACGCCAAAGAACCCATTACGTTCGAGTTGAAAAATCCCTCTTACGTCAATAAAAAGGGGCAGACCGTAACCGATTATTATATGGTGCGGCACATCTATCTCAACGTGGCGGCGATTTATAACGACGAGGACGCGTCGGCGAAGATCACGCTCGGCAGAGGCGCCTCGACGACGGCGAGTTCGTACACTTACGAAGCCAACCTCGGCAACCTTAAATTCAAGGAACCGCAGGGGGGTGAAAAGAAGGAACGCTACGTCGAAAACGCCGTGGGCAACTGGATCGAACCCTTCGATTTATCGGTCACCGACGAGAGCAACCTGCGCGTAGCAACGTATAAGTATTACAAACTTTCCGCCGCGACCTGCAACATGCTCATCAACGAAATCGTCTTTGCGGGCGAAAAACTGTTAGATAAAGACGGCAATTCCAGCGTGAACGGCGATCCTTCGGGCGATCTCGAAGTCATTCCCGTCGAAATTTATTACGCGCCGCCCATGCTCGACGGCGAGGACGTGGAAAAAGAGGACGAGACAACGGCGAAGAAACGCGCTGCGGCACTCATCGACGCGCAGCGACTCCCTTCGTTGGCGCAGTCGTCGTTCTTCCGTTTCGGCGAAGAGGAAATCTATTCCCTGACGACGGTGGCGGAAATGCGGCTTGGGAACGTGCTCTATAAGTCGGGCGGAAACAGCGCCGCGAACGTCTACCACGGCGACCGCGTTTACAATTCCCTCGGCACAAGCATTTTAGGATTGGGCGTCGTCATTTTCGGAAACAGCCCGTTCGGGTTGCGTTTCTTCCCGATGCTGGCAAGCTTCGGCGTGCTCGTTATGGGCTATTTCTTCGTGAAAGAGCTTTGCAAAAGCGAAAAGGCGGCTTTGGTGTTCGCCGTGCTCTATGCGCTCTCGAATTTTTTCCTCGGGCTGGGGCATTTCGGCACGCCGCTCATGATCGGCGTATTCTTCTTTGTCGCGTCGCTCTATTTCATGTATCTCTTCTACAACCGCGGAATCGCAAAAACCAACGTGCGTTGCGTGATGCCGCTCGTGCTCTCGGGCTTGTTCTGCGCCGCGTCGGTGTGCGTGAACGGCGTGTATATCCTTGCCGCGCTCGGCATCGTCGGGTTGTTTGCGGCGGGTATGGTTCGGCAGAATAAGGCGCGCCGCCTGTATCTCGATCAGGCGATCGCCGTTGCCGAGGCGGAAGAGGCGCAGGAAGTCGCAACCGACGAACCCGTCCTTTCCGAAGAGGGCGAACCGCAGCCCAAACCGCTTAGCGAGAGCAAACGGCGCGTGCTCGATATTGTCGACGAATATAAATGGAAAAACTCGGCGGCGCTTGCCTCGTTCGCAACCGCGCTCATCGTGGGCGGCATGCTCTTCTCGCTGTTGTTCCTGTTGCCCGTATATCTTCCTTACGTCAAACTGTACGACAACCCCAACTCGCCCCGTCTCAATCTCTTCCAACTCATGGGCAAGCTGTTTGCGGGCGGGTTCGTCGGCTCGAACGGCGGCATGTGCGCTTATCACCCGTTCTATCGGATCTTTGCGGGCGCGGGCAGCATGTACGCGGTGACCGCCGTCGTCATGAACACCGCGGCGCTCTTGATCGGGCTTTTGGGCGTGGCGTATGCCGTTTATAAAATCGTGCTCGTCTGCACGAAGAAGATCGAGGGCAAAGAGGGGCGCATTGCGCTTCGCCGCGCCGTTATTCCGCTTGCGCTCATCGTGATCGGCGCTGTCTTCGGCGCGTTCGGCGGCGGTGCGCTCGCCTTTATCGCGCTTGTGTATATCGGCATGTTCGCGCTGGCGGCGGAATGCGTGCGCGACGCGTGCGAACGCGAATGGAAAGGACAGTCCGCCGCGAAGATCTGCGTCTGGGTGGGTCTCGGGATCCTTTGCGCGGTGTTCCTGCTGTTTTTCGTGTTCACCTTCTCGATCCCGCTGCCCGCGCTCTTCGTCGGTAATTTCGTTTAATATAAATATACGCGGGGGGAAATACGAATGATTGCCAAAATTATCTGTTATGCGCTCAACGGACTCGACGGCGTGCCCGTCGAAGTCGAAACCGACGTCAACCGCGGCGTGCCTTCCTATGAAATGGTGGGGCTGCCCGATACCGTCGTCAAAGAGAGCAAAGAGCGCGTGCGCTCGGCGCTGAAAAACAGCGGCTTGCTCTTCCCCGTGAACAAGATCACCATTAACTTTGCGCCCGCCGATATCAAAAAAGAGGGCGCGTCGTTCGATCTCGCCGTCGCCGTGAGCCTGCTCAAAGCGAGCGAACAGCTCATCGGCACCGATCTGAGCGATACGGTATTTTTAGGCGAACTCGCCCTTAACGGCGATCTGCGCCCCGTATCGGGGTTGTTGCCCATTCTCATTTCGGCAAAGGGACACGGCTATTCGAAATTCGTCATACCCGAGGCAAACGCGAAGGAAGCGCGCTTTTTAGGCGGCGCGGAAATCTATCCCGCGCGCAACCTCATCGAGGTGGTGCGCCACCTTGTCGGCACGGCGCCGATCGATCCGCTTGAAACGAAGAAGTTCGTCGTCGGCGGCGCGAAGGAAGGTTCCGCCGATCTCAAATACGTCATGGGTCAGCCCGTTGCGCGGCGCGCGCTCGAAATCGCCGTCGCGGGCGGACATAATCTCTTGATGGTCGGGCCGCCCGGCGCGGGCAAGACCATGCTTGCAAGATGTCTGCCCACCGTCATGCCCGATCTTTCCTTCGACGAGGCGCTCGAAATTACGAAAATCCATTCGGTTGCGGGCGTGTTGGGCGAAGAGGGCATCATTTCCGAACGTCCCTTCCGCACTCCGCACCACACGGCGACCACCGTTTCGATGTGCGGCGGCGGCAATAAGGTCGTGCACCCCGGCGAAATCTCGCTGGCGCACGGCGGCGTACTCTTTTTGGACGAACTGCCCGAATATAAGCGTTCGACGCTCGAGGCGATGCGCCAACCGTTAGAGGACGGCAAGATCACCGTTTCGCGCGCGGGCGGCACCTTTTCCTACCCCGCGCGGTTCATGCTCTGCGCGAGCATGAATCCCTGTCCCTGCGGAAACTACGGCTCGGCGGACAGGACTTGCACCTGCTCGCCCTCGGAAATCCGCCGTTACCGTAAACGCGTATCGGGCCCGTTGCTCGACCGCATCGATTTACAGGTCGAGGTGGACAGCGTGGCGTACGACGATCTGACGTCATCCAGCATGGCGGAAAGTTCGCAGGCCGTAAAAGAACGCGTCGACTTCGTGCGCCGCGTGCAGCGCGAACGGTTCGGGGAGAGCGGCATTCACACCAACGCCGAGATGGGCGAGCGCGAATTGCGTTCGTTCTGCGCGCTCAGCGACGAGGGCGACAAGATCTTACGCGAGGCGTTCGACCGGTTAAAACTTTCCGCCCGTGCCCGTTCGCGTATCGTGAAGGTGGCGCGCACGATTGCCGACCTCGATATGAGCGAAGAGATCCAACCCAAACACGTTTACGAGGCGGCGTCGTACAGAATATACGATAAACTCGGTTGATCTATGCGTTATTCGCCCGACGAACAAGCCTTAATCTGGCTGTGCGCCTGTACGGACACAGACCCTCGGGACCGCGCCGCATTGTTGCGCGCGGTGAAACGCCCCGCGCAACTTTTTGAACGGGGCGAAAATTTTTTTGCAAACGTGATAAAAAAGCGCGTAAACGGGGTATATAAAGAGGACGGCGCCAAATGCGAGGTCGAAATCTTTCTCGCGCAGGAAGAGAAAAAAGGGCGGTTTTGCGTGACTGCCGCAAGCGGTTCGTACCCCGATAGCTTAAAACACATTTCCGATCCGCCGCTCGTGCTCTTTTGCGCGGGGAACGGCGGACTTCTGAATACGCGGCGGTTTGCGATCGTCGGCTCGCGGATCATTCCCCCTTGGGCGGAGGCGACGGGGCGTGCAATCGCGCAGGAACTGAGCGCGTGTTTTACGGTCGTCACGGGGCTTGCCGAAGGCGGCGACGGCGCGGCGATCGCAGGCGCGCTGCCGAGCGGGAATTTGATGAGCGTGCTGCCGTGCGGCTTAAACGAATGCTATCCCGCGGCGCATGCGCAGCTCAAAGAGAAAATCAGGCAAAAGGGTTTGCTCGTAAGCGAATACCCGCCCGACGAAAAGGTGAAAAAGTATTCCTTCCATGCGCGCAACCGTTTGCTTGCGGGGCTGTGCGAGGGCGTGCTCGTCCTGTCGGCGGCAACGCGCAGCGGCGCGCTCATCACGGCAAACCGTGCGCTCGAATACGGGCGCGACGTATTTGCTCTTCCGCACAACGCGGGTGTCAGACAGGGCGAAGGGTGCAACGCGCTCATCAAGCAGGGCGCGTATCTTGTCACCGAGGCGGCGGATATCCTTTCGTGTTACGGGCTGAACGCTGCCGCCCCCGTGCATATCGCGCTGAGCGAAACCGAAGAGAAGGTGCTTGCCGTGTTGCAGGACGGCGAACTGCACGTCACGCAGATCGCGGACGGCGCGCACATTCCCGTGTACGAGGCGTCGGCAACGATCGCTGCGCTGGAAATGAAAAATCTTGTCGTCAGAGCGGGCGCAAACCGTTACGCCGCATTGAAATAACTTTATGCAGAAGGAACAGTCATGGATCTGATTATCGTAGAGTCGCCTTCCAAGGCAAAAACAATTTCGAAATACTTAAAGGGCAAATACCGCGTCGACGCGTCGGGCGGACATATCCGCGATCTTCCCGCGAGCAAGTTGGGCGTGGCGGTCGATAAAAACTTCGAACCCAAATACGTCACGTCCCCCGGAAAAGAAGAGGTCATCAAGCGCTTGAAAGACGAGGCGCAAAAGGCCGATAAAGTATACCTTGCAACCGACCCCGACCGCGAAGGCGAGGCGATTTCGTGGCATCTGCAAACGGTTTTAGGGCTGGACGCCAACGCGACCAACCGTATCGAGTTTAACGAAATTTCGGCTCGTGCCGTCGAACGGGCGTTAAAGTCGCCGCGTCAGATCGATTATAATTTAGTCAACGCGCAACAGGCGCGCCGCGTGCTCGACCGCCTTGTCGGTTACAAGCTCTCGCCCTTCCTCAACAATAAGATACAGAGCGGACTTTCGGCGGGCAGGGTGCAGTCGGTGGCGCTGCGCCTCGTCGTTGAGCGCGAACGCGAGATCACGGCGTTTATTCCCGAAGAGTACTGGACGATCACCGCCGAGTTGCAGGATCATGAGGGCAAGCATTCGCCCTTCAAAGCCGCGCTCGAAAAATACCTCGGCAAGAAGTGCAAGATCTCTTCCAAAGAGCAGGCGGACGCCGCCCTCGACGCGCTCAGAAACGGACAGTACCGCGTCGAAAGCGTCAAAAAATCGATTACAAAATCGCATGCGCCCGCGCCGTTTACGACGAGCACGCTGCAACAGGACGCTTCGAACAAGCTCAACATGACCGCGCCCGAAACCATGCTCATGGCGCAGCATCTGTATGAGGGTCTGGACGTCGAGGACGGCGGGCATGTGGCGTTCGTCACCTATATCCGTACCGACTCCACCCGTGTTTCGGAAGACGCGCAAAAAGCCGCGCTCGACTATATCAAAGAGAAATACGGCGAGGAATACGTTCCCGAAAAGCCCAACTTCTACGCCTCGAAAAAGGGCGCGCAGGACGCGCACGAGGCGATCCGTCCCATCGATCTTTCGCGTACGCCCGATTCGGTGAAAAAGCTACTCGATAAAAAGCACTACAACGTGTATAAACTTATCTACGAGCGCTTTGTCGCCTCTCAGATGGCGGAAGCGCAGTACGACAGCATGCAGGTTTCCATTTCGAACGGCGACTACGGGCTTAAAGCGAGCGGCAAAGCGGTGCGCTTTGCGGGATACACCGCCGTCTATCAGGATACGAAAAAGGACGACGAAGAGGAAACGAAGGGCTTGCTGCCCCCCATGGAAGAGGGCGACCCGTTAAAAGAGCTGTCGCTCAAAGGCGATCAGAAGTTCACGAAGCCGCCGCTTCGCTACACCGACGCGTCGCTCGTCAAAGCCATGGAAGACAAGGGGATCGGGCGTCCTTCGACGTATGCCTCGATCATATCGGTGCTCAATAAGCGCAAATACGTCGAGAAAGAGGGCAAATACATGAAACCCACCGAGGTGGCGTTCCGTATTACCGACCTTCTCATGCAGTATTTTACCGACATCATGGACGTCGGCTTTACCGCCGATATGGAAGAAAAGCTCGACCTCATCGAAGAGGGGAAGGACTGGCACAAGCTCATTGCCGAATTCTACCCGCCCTTTGAGGAACGGCTGCGGAAAGCCAACACCGACGGCGACGAGATCACCGAAATTCTATGCGAAAAGTGCGGGCACCCCATGATTCGCAAATCGGGCAGATACGGCAAATATCTTGCTTGCAGCAATTATCCCGCCTGTTCGAATATCGTCAGCGAGAGTGAGCAGGAAATTTCGGAAACCCCCTGCCCCAAATGCGGCGCGATGATGGTCGTCAAAAACGGGCGCTACGGCAAATTCCTCGCCTGCCCGAATTATCCTTCGTGCAAAACGACGCTGCCCTTCGGCGAGAAGAAAGAGGAAGTCATCGAGGGGATCTGCCCCGATTGCGGCAAGCCGACGCGCCGTCTGCGTTCCAAATCGGGCAAAACCTACTACGGTTGCTCGGGCTATCCCGATTGCAAATTCATGAGTTGGGATATTCCCACGGGCGAGAAGTGCCCCGTCTGCGGCAAGCCGATCGTCAAAACGCCCAAAGGCGTGGTGCGCTGTTCGGATAAGGACTGCGCTCATAACAAAGCCGAATGATCAAGGTCATCGGCGCGGGGCTGGCAGGCGCGGAAGCGGCGTATTTTTTAGCGTCGCACGGCGTGGAAACCGAGCTTGTCGATATGAAACCGCAAAAATATACGCCCGCGCACACGAATGAAAATTTCTGCGAGCTGGTCTGTTCCAACTCGCTCAAAAGCAACGACGTCGAGGGGAACGCCTGCGGCCTGCTCAAAGAAGAGTTGCGGCGCATGGGTTCGCTTACGATGCGGGCGGCGGAAGCAACCAAAGTGCCCGCGGGCGGCGCGCTCGCCGTCGACAGAGAGGCGTTTTCGGCTTACGTTACGCGCGCCCTGCGTTCTCTGCCCGCCCTTCATATCACCTGCCGCGAAGAGGCCGAGCTGCCCGAAGAGGGCATCGTTGCCACGGGGCCGCTCACGAGCGACGCGCTGAGCGACGCGATCGTGCGCAGGTTCGGCGATACGTTGCATTTTTACGACGCAACCGCGCCCGTCGTGACGGCGGAGAGCATCGACTATACGCACGCGTTCGTTGGCGACCGTTACGGCAAGGGCACGGGCGATTATATCAACTGCCCCATGTCGAAAGAGGAATATAATATTTTTCTCGACGCATTGCTCGGCGCGGAACGCGTTACCCTGCGCGATTTCGAAAAACGCGAAATCTTCGAGGGGTGCATGCCCGTGGAAGTCATGGCGGCGCGCGGAAGAGAAACGCTTGCCTTCGGGCCGCTCAAACCTGTGGGACTTGCGGACGCCTACGCCGTGCTGCAGCTGCGCAAGGAAAACGCCGCGGGCACGAGTTACGGACTGGTAGGGTTTCAGACCAATCTGAAATTTTCCGAGCAAAAGCGCGTGTTCTCGCTCATTCCCGCCCTGCACCGCGCCGAGTTCGAGCGCTACGGCGTCATGCACCGCAATACTTTTTTACAGTCGCCCGAGATATTGAACGCCGATTTTTCGGTAAAGGATCAGCCGATGCTCTTTTTCGCGGGGCAGATCACGGGCGTGGAAGGGTACGTCGAAAGCGCGGCGAGCGGACTTCTGAGCGCCGTACATTTGTATTCGAAACTGCGCGGAGAACCGGCGCGCCTGCCCTCGGCGGCGAGCGTATCGGGCGCGCTTTCGGAATATATTGCAACCCCCAACAAACATTTTCAGCCGATGAACGCCAACTACGGCATTTTGGCGCCGCTCGGCAAAATCAAAGATAAAAAAGAAAAAAAGAGACTTTACGCCGTGCGCGCGCTCGAAGAGATCGAAGCGTTTTATGCGGCGGCGGTGAGCGAGGAGGAATAAATGGAATTTCGCGGAACGACGATCTGCGCCGTCAAAAAGGGCGGCGTTACGGCGATAGCGGGCGACGGTCAGGTGACGATGGGCGAATCGGTCGTGTTCAAGAACACGGCAATCAAGGTGCGCCGCATTTACGGCGGCAAGGTGATTTTGGGTTTTGCGGGATCGGTTACCGACGCGTTTTCGCTTTCCGAGCGGTTCGAGGGCATGCTCAACAAATTTGCGGGCAATTTAATGCGCTCGGCGGTCGAGCTTGCCGATTTGTGGCGTTCGGATAAAGTGGGCAGGAAGTTAGACGCCATGATGATCACGGCGGATAAAGATACGCTTTTGATCCTTTCGGGTACGGGCGAGGTCATCGAACCCGACGAGGGCATCTGCGCGATCGGCAGCGGCGGCAATTACGCCTTAGCGGCGGCGCGCGCGCTGTCGCAGAATACCGATTTCACCGCCGAGGAAATCGCGCGCAAATCGCTCAAAATCGCAAGCGAGATCTGCGTGTATACCAACGACCATATCATTTGCGAGTGCGTGTGAGAATTTACGTCGCATAACTTTGTCGCGCTGTGTTTTTCTTGGTCGTGTACGTCTTTGTACACTCCCTGCGAAAAGCCTCGCGTTTCGCGTTCTGCTTGCAACTTCTCACACTTACTTCGCTTAGCCTAATTTTTTCAGGGAGAACTTTATTATGAATTTAAGTCCCAAACAAATCGTAAACGAACTCAATAAACACATCATCGGGCAGGAAGAGGCGAAAAAAGCCGTTGCCATCGCGCTCAGAAACCGTTACAGAAGAGCGCAGCTCTCGCCCGAATTGCAGGACGAGATCACGCCGAAGAACATCATCATGAAAGGCCCGACGGGCGTCGGCAAGACCGAGATCGCCCGCCGCCTTGCCAAGCTCGTCAAGGCGCCTTTCGTCAAAGTCGAAGCGACGAAGTATACCGAAGTCGGTTACGTCGGCAAAGACGTCGAAGGCATGGTGCGCGATTTGGTTGAATGCGCCTTCCGCCTTGTCAAAGACGAAAAAACGGCGGAAGTTTCGGTGAAGGCGACCGACGCCGCCGAAAAGAAGATGGTCAAACTGCTTGCCGAAATCAAAAAAGCCGACCGCGGCGAAACGGCGCGCGAGGTGTTCGAGGCAAACTTGCTCGAATCGCTTAAAAAGGGCGTGTACGATAAGCTCGTCATCGAAACCGAAGTCAAAGACGACCCCAAAACCATGGAGCTCATGCCGGGCGGCGCGGCGATCAATTTGGGTTCGATCTTCGGCGAAATGCTGCCGCAGAAGAAGAAAAAGCGCAAGATCACGGTGGGCGAGGCAATGAAACTCTTCATTGCCGAAGAATCCGAAAAACTCATCGACGACGACGCGGTGAAAGAAGAGGCGTTGCGCCGCGCCGAGAACGACGGCATCATCTTTATCGACGAAATCGACAAGATCGCAGGCAAGGGCAACACATCGGGCGCCGACGTTTCGCGCGAGGGTGTGCAGCGCGACATTCTTCCCATTGTGGAAGGCAGCACGGTCATGACGAAGTACGGCGCGGTGAAAACCGACTATATTCTCTTTATCGCGGCGGGCGCGTTCCACGTTGCGCGCGTCGAAGATCTTATTCCCGAATTACAGGGACGGTTCCCCGTATCCGTCGAGCTTGCCTCGCTCACGAAAGAGGATTTCGTCAACATTCTCACGAACACCGAGCATTCGCTTACGCAGCAGTATGCCGTCCTGCTCGCGGTCGACAACATCGATCTGAAATTTACGCCCGACGCCATCGAGGCAATCGCCGAAATTTCCGAGGAAATCAACCTCACGAGCGAGGACATCGGCGCGCGCAGACTGCATACGGTCATGGAATATCTGCTCGAAGATATTTCCTTCAACGCGGGCGGCGGCGATTATCCCGTCATTCCCGTCGAGGTCAACCGTGCATATGTTTTGGAACATCTGAGTAAAATCACCAAAGACCGCGACTTGAAAAAGTATGTGCTGTAATTCACAGTTTTCTTCATTTCATCAGAACGGTTAAGGAAAGGTAGATAAAATGATCAATATTCCCAAGGGAACGAAGGACGTGCTGCCTGCCGAAGTATATCTTTGGCATCACGTCGAAAATACGGCGAGAGCCTGCGCGGAACGCTACGGATTCCGCGAGATCCGTACGCCCGTGTTCGAGCATACTGAACTGTTCGCGCGCGGCGTGGGCGACACGACCGATATCGTCGGCAAGGAAATGTATACCTTTCTCGACAAGGGCAACCGTTCCGTTACGCTGCGCCCCGAGGGTACGGCGGGCGTGGCGCGCTCGTTCGTCGAACATTCGCTCGGCGGCGGCGTGTTGCCGTTTAAGGCGTATTACCTCATTTCGGCGTTCCGTTACGAGCGTCCGCAGGCGGGCAGGCTGAGAGAATTTCATCAGTTCGGTGCGGAATTATACGGCGCGGAAGGGGCGGTCGCCGATGCGGAAATCATTGCGCTTGCCGACGGATTTCTGCGCGATTTGGGCTTAAAAAACGTTGCTTTGCAGATCAATTCGATCGGTTGCAAAACCTGCCGCGCGCAATATCATCAAGCGTTAAAAGAATATTTCCGCCCGCACCTTTCCTCTATGTGCGCCGATTGTAAGGCGCGGTTCGAGAAAAATCCCATGCGTATGATCGACTGCAAGGAAGAGGGGTGCAAGGCGATCACGGCGGGTGCGCCGCGTATGCTCGATTATCTTTGCGGCGACTGCCGCGCGCACTTTAACGAAGTGAAAACGCTGTTAGATGGCGCGGGGATCCATTATACCGTAAATCCTTCGATCGTGCGCGGTCTCGATTATTATTCGCGCACGGTGTTCGAGTTCACTTCGGCGGCGGCAGGAGCGCAGGGCACGGTGCTCGGCGGCGGAAGATACGATTCGCTGCTCGAACAACTCGGCTCGAAGAGCGTGCCCGCCGTGGGATTTGCGGCGGGGCTCGAACGTTTGCTGATGGTGCTTTCCGCAGAGAATACCGCGCTGCCCGACGAGGCGGCTCTCGACTGTTATCTGGCGGGCATGGACGCGCCCTGCCGCGAGAAAGCCTTCCTGCTGGCGCAGGAATTGCGGCGCGCGGGGTTATCGTGCGAAACCGATTTAATGGCGCGGTCGGTAAAGGCGCAGTTCAAATACGCCGACAAGCGGGGCGCGCGCTTCGTTGCGGTTGTTGGTTCGAGCGAGCTCGAAGAGGGCGCGGCGGAAGTGAAGGATATGAAAAATTCTTCTTCCGAACGCGTAAAATTCTGCGAATTGGCGCAATATATAGCCAAAAGAAAAGGAGAAATAGAAAATGGGTAAGGTAAGAGAAATCAGCGGTAAGGAATTAAAGGAATTGCAGGCGGCGGGCAAGAAGATCGTGTGCGATTTTTGGGCGGCGTGGTGCGGCCCGTGCAGAATGCTCGCGCCCGTGCTCGAAACGTTAGCGGGTGAGTTCGACGCGGAATTCGTCAAGATCAACGTCGACGACGAGGGCGAAACCGCCGCGGAACTCGGCATTTTTTCCATTCCCGACGTATACGTTTTCGACGGGGAAAAAGTGGCGGGGCATAACCTCGGGTTTGTGCCCGAGGATACCATGCGCGCATTCCTCAAAGCGCATTTGTAAATTCAAATTAAAAAGACAGCCGACGCAATGCGTCGGCTGTCTTTTTTTGCGTTGCTACGCGATTTTTACGCCCAACGTTTTGGCATGGCGGTAAATCGCCTCGTTCGGTTTGCAGAACCGAATGATATAATCTTCGTCCTTGTTTTTGATCAGGGAAAAGTAGCGCTGTAAGCGGTAGGCGATTTTTCCGCAGCGTTCGTCGGCGGGATAAGGCGCAAAGAGGTAATAACGTTTTATTCCGTTAAACTCTTTTCCGCCGCACAGATAGATTTCTTTCATGGTGATCTGCACCAGATCTTCCACCGAGCGGATGATTTTTTCCGTCCGTTCGTTTTGCGGGCAGGCGGTCAGCGTCGAGCGGTTGATTTTGAAGTAACTCTTTTTCATGCGCTTTTTCACGCCGTCAAGGATTTCCTGCACGAAAGGCGTCTGCGTGGCGCGCATTTCGTCTAACAGTTCCTGTTTGCCCGTGCGTAGCACGCATTCGCCGTAAAGATCGAGCGAGTCAATGAGTTCATAGTCGCGGCAAATTGCTTTTTTAAGCAGCGGCAAGCCGCTTTCGTCGTCGCGGGTGCATAAAATCATGCCCTTATAAAACCGCGCGCAGTTGCAGGTTTCGTCCTCTTGCAGGATTTTATCGGCGAGCGGCAGCGCTTTTTCGTAATCGGTTCCGAAGTAATCGCTCAGTGCAATGAGGCGGTCGGCTTCGCTTGCCCGATCGGGCGCGCTTTCGTAGCGCTCGGTATTTTCCTGTACGTCCTCGTAGCGATCTTCGCGCAGCTGTTTCCATTGCAGGGTGAGGAAATGCGTTAATTCCCTGTCGCACGCGGCGGTGTAGCGCAATGCCTCGGCAAGAAAATCGCCTTCGGGGTACTGAAAAGGATCGAACTGCGTGATGCCGAATGCGGCGGCGCGCATCGCAAAGGTGGGGTGGCTGTCGGTGCGGGCGGGCAGACGGCGCATCATGATTTCGAGCGCGTGCGGATATACTTCTTGCGCATGTTCCTTGAAATATTCGATTTTTTGTTTGTAAAAATCGTCGGGCGGGGTTTCTGCCGCATAAACGCCGTAAGAAAATTCTACGATCGGCTCGCGGAATACTTCGGAAAACAAATAGGATTTCGCCGTTGCGTCCAAAAACGCCTGCGCGTCGGCATGGCGTTTCACTTCTTCGTCGGCGTTCTGTTCGCAGACGGCGGAAGAATAACATTGAATATTTTCGATTTCGTCTTTGATCACATCCCCGAAATACGAAAAAAACAAATTAGCGTATTTTCCGAATATTTCGCGTTCGCTGTAACGGTAAACGGCCGTTTTGTATTTTTCGGTGCGCGCCGTATCGGCGTGCACGACGTGCGCGAATTCGTGAACGAGCACGGCTTGCAGCTCTTCTTCCGTTAAAAGCGGCGCAAGCGTGGGCGAAAGACAAACGAAAACCGTGCCGTCCTCTTGCGAAATCGAAATGCCGTCGCCGTCGTCGAGCAGAAGGTAAAACTTGCCTGCAAATCCCACTGCCTTGGCGCAGCGGTCGGCAATCGCGTAAAAAAGGGGGTATTCTTTCCTGTCAAGCGCAAACTGTGCATTTCTGCCCGCAATACGGCGCGGCGGCTTGCGGTAAAGCGTCGCCAGAACGGGAAGATAAAAAATGTAAAGAAAAGCGCAAACCATAAAGGCGATGGCGATCAGCCCCGTAAGCGGTAAATCCTCGCTCAGCGGAACAAATGCGCGCATGAGAATGACTACGCCGCAGCTTACGCACAGGCAGGAGAATGCAAGAAAGAGATTGTAAAGAAAGGCTTTGCGCAACAGGCGGTCGAGCTTTGCCGTTTCCTTTTCGAATTCGTTCAGAATCTGCTCGCGGCGGTTCTCGAGACGGTTATAATATGTGTCGAGCGGCGTTTCGAGAAATTTTTTCATGTTGCGCTTTGCAAGAACGGCATCGGCAACCGCACAGACAATCAGACAGACCGCACCGAATGCGGCGAGCGTGATTCCCGCGGGATAGGGCACGGAACAATACACGAAAAGGAATGCGGGCGCGGCGACGTATAAAATCAGTCCGACAAAAACCGCCGAAAAAGTAAGAAATTTATTTTTCATATTTTGATTGTATCATAAATCATGCCCGATGACAAGCGCGGAAAAACGAAAAAATTTTTTTGAAAAAACTTCGCACAAACGCTTGACAATACATACTATGTAATGTATAGTATTGTGTGTAAAGGGGTATCAAGCATGGAAATTCAGATGAAAAAGGGTTTGTTAGACGTCTGCGTTCTCGCGCTGTTAAAGCGCGGGGATTCTTACGGCTACCAAATCGTTTCGGAACTTTCACCGCTCATCGAAGTTTCGGAATCGACGCTTTACCCCATACTGAGAAGGCTGGAATCGGCGGGGCAGCTCGTCACTTACACCCGCGAGCATGGCGGCAGACTCAGAAGATACTACCGCATTACCCGCGAAGGACTGGGCAGGTTAGAAAAATTCAACCGCGAATGGCGGGATATGAGAAAAATTTATGCGTTTATTCAAGGAGAGGACGAATGACAAAGAGAAAATATCTTCGTAGACTCAGGAATGCTTTGGGGCGCATACCCGAATCGGAAAAAGAGGAACTGATCGAGTATTACGCCGAGATCATCGACGAATCTTATGAACGCGGCAAAACCACGCGTGAAATTTTTGCAACGCTCGAATCGCCCGAGCAGGTTGCCTCCGATTACTTTAATGCAAACGAGGGCAGCATCAACGATCGCCGCCGCCGTCCGTCGCGAAAAGAATTCTATTCGCCCGGGCGCGACGATTACGAGGACGATTTCGACCGCCCGCGCCGCAAATCGTACGAGCGGCAAGACCGTCGTCCGCCGCAAAAAAAGCGCAGCGCGATCATCACGATTCTGTTGATCCCCGTTTATATAATCGGGTTCGTGCTGGCGCTTGCGGCGAGCATCGTCGTTCTGTCGCTGCTGATTGCCGATATCGCGCTCGTCGTCGGGTTCGGCGTGGCGGGGTTGTATACGCTCGTCATGTCGTTCGGTCTGATTCCGAACAACGCCATGATCGCGGTTGCGCAGTTCGGCGCGGCAGCCGTCTTTTTCGGGCTGGCGATGCTGTTCGAAATCACGGTGAAACCGTTATCTAAGGGTGTGGGCGCGTTTTTCCGTTTGATGTTCCGCAGAGAAAACCGTTCCTCGGGTAAGATTGCACAGTCGCATTGGGTTGCCACCTTAGCGGTCGGCTTGATTTTCTTGCTGGTCGGCGGCGGGGTCGGTTGGTTCGGGTTTCATGAACTTGGCGAAGATTGGACCAAACTGGCGGATGTCGGCGAATGCGTTGTGCGTACGGAAGAAATCGACGTCAGTTCGGGCGCCGTTCGTTTGCAAGTGGATAATCTGCGCGTGAAAGTCGTTCCCACAGTCGAGCAGACCGTTTCGCTCGTCTATACCGAAAACGTCGAATTGCCTTTGGAATACGGCAACGAAAACGGCACGGTAACGCTGAAAAGCGGCATCTGGGGTCGTGATTTTTGGGAACATCATAAACAGGTTTGGAAACGCGGAATACTTTATTCCACCGTCATTTCCGCACAAAACGCGGCGACGCTCTATCTTCCGAATCTCTATGAGGGCGATCTGTTTGTAAGCGTGAATAACGGTTATCTTTCGCTCGACGGCGGCGGAGAGCAGGACGTCCGTTGGGAAATGCCGATGGGATCCGTAAATCTTTCAACCGATAACGGCATGATTTCCGTAAAGGGGTTGACTGCCGCGAGTATTATGGCAGATAGCGATAATGGCTATATCACGTTCGATCATGTGAATGCGGATCAAATCGACGTTTCTACCAATAACGGCGGGATCAGACTGAAAAATTCGCAGGGCAAAATCGTCAAAGGAAAAACGCAAAACGGCATGATTTCATGCGAACGGCTTACAAGCGAGGATATCTCTTTGCAGGTGAGCAACGGTTCGATCAGCGGTTCGATCGTGGGCGAGTATCGGCAGTACAGCGTGGAAACCAAAGTGCAGAACGGATCGAGCAACTTAAAAGACAGCGACTCGGGCGATTGGAAACTCTATTTGAAAGTGAGCAACGGTTCGATCAGAATGGATTTTGTTTCGTAAAGAAAAACTTCCCCGTCTTTGACGGGGATTTTTTTATCGAACATTGTCAGCCTTTCGTCATGCTGAGCCTGTCGAAAAATCTCAGGAAAGACCCTTCGGCTACGCTCAGGGCGACAAGTTTTTTTCGGGGGGGGGGTGACAAGTGCGGGGCGACAGGGCGACACGGGTTTGCGGGGATATGAATGCGCGGGCGGCAGTTCTTTGCAATTTGTTCAAATTTTTTTGAAAAATTTACCGCAAAATAGTTGACGGCGTGAAAAAAAGGTGATAAGATATTAACAGTTCGCAATGGCGAACTTAAATTTATCGATTGAAGTTCGCCATTGCGAACTTGCAAAAACGGAGAGATTATGCCGCTTATCCTTGCGCCCGTCGGGCAGGAAATGAAAATCGTAAAAATCGTCGCAGACGAAAAGACCAAAAAACACCTTGCCAACCTCGGCGTGCTCGTGCAGGGGAAGATCACGGTGTTGTCGTCGAGCGGCGGCAGTGCGGTGTGCGCCGTAAAGGAAGGGCGGCTCGCGCTCGACAGAAATCTTTCGTCGCATATTTTCGTGGCGTAAGATTATCGTCATTCCGAGCTTGTCGAGGAATCCGAAAAAATCATTCATAAAAAATTGGAAGGACAGGATACATATATGGAAAAGTTATTGAGTGATTTTGCCGTCGGCGAAAAGGGGAAGATTAAAACCGTTTCGGGCGAGGGTAAAATACGGCGCAGACTGTTCGACATGGGCGTGACGCCCGGTGCGGACGTCCTGCTCAAAAAGAAGGCGCCGCTCGGCGATCCGTTGGAAATCACGATCCGCGGCTATGAACTCACGCTGCGCAAAAGCGAGGCGGCATGTGTGAGCATGGAGGCGGAAAAATGAAAAAATTTGCGTTGGCGGGCAATCCCAACTGCGGTAAAACGACGCTTTTTAACCTTCTGACGGGTTCGACGGCGTACGTCGGCAACTGGCCGGGCGTCACCGTCGATAAGCGCGAGGGGACCTATAAACGGGGCGAGGAAAAGGTCGATATCGTCGACCTGCCCGGCATTTATTCCCTTTCGCCTTACACGCCCGAAGAAGTCGTTTCGCGCAATTATATCCTCGACGAAAAGCCCGATTGCGTTATCAACATTGTCGACGCGACCAACCTCGAGCGTAACCTCTATCTGACGACGCAGCTCATGGAAATCGACGTTCCTGTGATCATCGCGCTCAACATGATGGACGCCGTGGAAAAGAACGGCGACAGCGTCGACGCGAAAGCGCTCGAAGAGAAGACGGGGCTGCCCGTCGTCGCCATATCTGCTTTGAAGGGCGCGGGGATCAAAGAACTCATGGACCGCGCGATCAAAATTTCCAAAGAGGGCAGAAAGGGCGAAACGCTGCTCAAAAATTCGCCGATCGCCCACCTCATCCGCGACGTCGCGATCGCGCTCGATGGGCAGAAGGTGGAAAATCCGCTCTTCCATGCCGTAAAACTTTCGGAAATGGACGAGATCGAGGCGGGCATGCACCCCGAACTCGTTGCGATGGTCGATAAATTCAAAGCCACGTTTACCGACGAAACTTTCGGCACCGACTTCGAGGCGATCGTCGCGGACGCAAGATACAAATACATTTCGGCGAATTATTCTTCCGTCGTCGAGAAAAAGAATACCGAGGAACGCGTGCTTTCCAAATCGGATAAAGCCGACAAGGTTTTAACGCACCGCGTGTGGGGCATTCCCATTTTCCTTGTTATTCTGCTCGGGATATTCCATTTAACGTTCTCGGAAAATCTGCTCTTTCTCAACGGATTTACCGAGGCGCAGGGCTGGATGCCGACGCTCTTCGACGCCGTCGAAGAGGGCGGACTCGGTTGGGAAGAAAATGCCTGGACGACGCTTGTCGCCTGTTTCTACGACGGCGCGCTCTTCTCACCCGGCGTGATTATAACCAACCTGTGGAACTGGATCATCGGCTGGATCGGCACGCTGTTGGAACTGTGCTGTTCGCATGCCGCCCCCTGGGTGGGCAGCTTTGTGGTCGACGGGATCTGGGGCGGTCTTTCCGCCGTGCTCGGGTTCCTGCCGCAGATCCTCGTGCTCTTCCTCTTCTTCTCGATTTTGGAAGATTCGGGCTACATGGCGCGCGTGGCGTTCATCTTAGACCGTATTTTCCGTAAATTCGGACTTTCGGGCAGAGCGTTCATGCCCATGATCATGGGCTTCGGCTGCTCGCTGCCCGCCATGATCAACACCCGTACGCTTGCCGACGAACAGGAACGCACCGCCACGGTTCGCGTGATTCCGTTCTTCTCGTGCGGCGCCAAACTGCCCATTTTAACGGCGGTGGCGGGGGCGATCGTCACGTCGTTCGGCGTGGGCAATGCCGACCTTATCACCTACGGCATGTATGTGTTGGGCATTGTTACGGCGATCGTGTGCGTGCTTCTCATGCGCAGTACGACCATGCGCGGCGACGTTCCGCCCTTCATCATGGAACTGCCCGCTTACCACCGTCCGCTCTTCAAGGGGCTGATGATCCACCTGTGGGATAAGACCAAACATTTCGTCAAAAAGGCGTTTACGATCATCTTTGCCTCGACGATCATCATATGGTTCCTCTCGTCCTTCTCGTGGGATTGGCGTTTCCTGCTCGTCGAGTACGAGGGGATCATGGTCAACCTGCACGCCGAACAGAGCATTTTAGGCAGTATCGGCATGCTTATTCAGCCGCTGTTCACGCCGCTCGGGTTCGGTTCGCAGCTCGGCGCGAACGGCTGGGTGTTCGCCGTTGCCGCGATCACGGGCTTGGTCGCAAAGGAAAACGTCATCGCAACATTCGGCACGCTTGCCGCGGCGGTTGCGGGCGCGTATATTTCCACCGAAGAGGGAATTACCGAGGTCGTCGCCATGATCGGCGCAACGAATATCACCATTCCCGCGCTGATCGCCTTTATCGCGTTCAACATGCTCACGATCCCTTGCTTTGCGGCATGCGCCACGGCGAAAGCCGAATTGCCGAAGGGCAAGTTCAAATGGACGCTGCTTTTCTGGGTGTGCACCTCGTATCTGGTATCGTGCATGATCTACCTTGTGGGCAGTTGGTGGTGGACGGTGTTTATCTTTGCGGCGGTGATCGCGGCGGCGGTCGTCGGAATCGTATTCTGGAACAAAAAGCACCCCGTCGGCAAGAAAAGCGCGGCTGCCGCGGTTGCGGCGGATAACGGCGAACTGCTTGCAGAGGCTGCCGTGACCGACGACAAAAAAGAGGAATAACCCATGCAATGGTATGAAATTCTGATTATCGTACTTGCCTGCGCGTTTGTGGTCGGCGTGGTCGTGTGGCAGATCCTTCGCAAAAAAAAGGGCAAGAGCGGTTGCGACTGCGGCGGAAACTGTGCGGCGTGCCGCGGGTGTACGCATACGCAGCAGGAAGAAAAGAAAAAATAGCTCATTCCGACAATCTCCATAAAAACAAAAGGGGACGGCAACATGCCGTCTCTTTTTGTTTTTATTTCCGATATTCGCCGACAAATGTATTTGTTCATTCACGGCGCGATACGGCAAATCAACCATAATCCGCGCTTATACATTCGATAAGTAATTTTGAAGGACGCATGCGGCAAAAGAAGGGCGAAACGTTTGACTTGAAGGAATAAAAATCATATAATAATGAAGTCGGCGGAAATTCCGTCGGTACGATAGGAGAAAATATGAACGTTACCGAACTGTTTGCAAGCAACGTCTTTAACGACGAGGTCATGAAAAACCTTTTGCCCAAGGAAGTGTATAAATCCTTGCGCAAGACGGTCGACGAGGGCGCGCCGCTCGATAACGCCATCGCAAGCGCCGTCGCCAACGCCATGAAAGACTGGGCGATTTCGAAGGGCGCCACGCATTACACACACTGGTTTCAGCCGCTCACCAACCTGACGGCGGAAAAACACGACAGTTTTATCGAGCCCTCGGGCGATAAAGTCATTATGCAGCTCACGGGCAAAAATCTCATCGTCGGCGAGCCCGACGCGTCGTCGTTCCCCTCGGGCGGCGCGCGCGAAACGTCCGCCGCGCGCGGTTATACCGCGTGGGATCCCACCTCGCCCGCGTTCGTAAAAGAGGGCACGCTCTATATCCCCACGGTGTTCGTATCCTACACGGGCGAAACGCTCGATAAAAAAGCGCCGTTGCTCAAATCGATGACCGCGCTCGATACGCAGACCAAACGCCTTTTGAAGCTCTTCGGCATCGAATGCAAAAAGGTATCGACGACGGTGGGACCCGAACAGGAATATTTCCTCATCGACGAAGAGGTCTACCTGCAACGCAAAGATTTAGTCCTGACGGGCAGAACGCTGCTCGGCGCGCCGTCTGCGCGCGGGCAGGAACTCGAAGACCATTATTTCGGCAGTCTGAAAACGCGTATTTCCGATTATATGCGCGATCTGGACGAAACGCTTTGGAGTTACGGGATCTATGCCAAAACCAAACACAACGAGGTTGCGCCCGCACAGCACGAACTTGCACCCATCTTCACGACCTCGAACGTTGCCGTCGACCATAACCAACTCACCATGGAACTTATGAAAAAGGTGGCGAAAAAGCACGATCTCGTCTGCCTTCTTCACGAAAAACCCTTTGAGGGCGTAAACGGCTCGGGAAAGCATAACAACTGGTCGCTTTCCACCGACGCGGGGCTTAATCTGCTCGATCCCGGCTCCAACCCCGAGAACAATACGCTTTTCATGCTCGTGCTCGCCTGCGTCCTTGCGGCGGTAGACCGTTATCAGGGAATTCTGCGCGCGTCGGTCGCCTCGGCGGGGAACGACCACCGTTTAGGCGCGAACGAAGCACCGCCCGCGATCATCTCGGTCTATCTCGGCGATCAGCTCGGCGCGATCGTCGATTCGATCGTGCTCGGCAAGCAATACGTTCCCAAAAAAGCCGTTCCCGGTTCGATCGGCGTGCCCGAATCGCCCATCTTCCCCATCGATACGACCGACCGCAACCGCACGTCGCCGTTTGCGTTTACGGGGAATAAGTTCGAATTCCGCATGCTCGGTTCGCAGGCATCGGTCGCCGATCCGAATATCGTGCTCAACACCATTGCGGCGCAGCTCTTTTCCGAGGCGGTTGAAACGCTTGCGGGCGCGAAGGATTTTGCAAAAGCATGCAAGGACTACACCGAGAAACTGCTTAAAAAGCATTACCGCATTATCTTTAATTATAACGGTTACGGGCCCGAATGGGAACCCGAGGCAGAGCGCAGAGGACTTCTCAACAACAAGACGACTGCCGACGCGGTGCCCGAATTCTTCAAGCAGGAAAATATCGACGTATTCGTCAAGCAGGGCGTTTATACCGAACGCGAAGTCGTCGCCCGCGCCAAGATCAGTCTGGAAAATTACATCAAGACCATCGAAGTCGAGGCGCGTACCTTGATCGAAATGGCAAAGCGCGATATCTATCCCGCCGTCAACGGGTATATCGCCGAGGTATGCTCGGTGATTGCCGCCAAGAGGGCGGTGAGCGAAAAGATCGTGTGCGACGCGGACGAAGAACTGGCGCAGCGGCTTGCGATGCTCAACGACGGCATGGCGGCGGCGGTGAAAAAGCTCGAAGGCGACCTTCTCGAAATTCCCGCGGGCGAAGGGGCGGCGTCGCAGAAAATGGCGCACGTCATCGTGCCCGACATGGAAGCTGTCCGCACGCTTTCCGACGCGATGGAACAGCTTTGTTCCGCCGATTATTGGCCTTACCCCACTTATACCGAGATCATGTATTCGGTGAAGTAAAATATACCGCCCCCGCAACCGTGGGGGCTTCTTTTTTGTTCTTTGTTGTCTGTGTGAAATTCCTGCGCGTTATCGTAAAATAATTGACAAAACGGGAAAAGTATAGTATTCTGTGTTGCGAGGAAATAGCATGAAAATCAACGTAAAAAAATTACATCCGAATGCAAAATTGCCCGTCTACGGTTCGCAATACGCGGCGGGCGCCGATTTATATGCCTGCGAAGAACAGCCCGTCGTCATCGCGGCGGGGGAAACGGCGTTTATCCACACGGGTATCGCCGTGGAACTGCCCGAAGGCACGGTGGGGCTTGTGTACGCGCGCAGCGGGCTTGCGTGCAAGCAGGATCTGGCACCCGCCAACAAGGTGGGCGTGGTCGATTGCGACTACCGCGGCGAGATCATGGTGGCATTACATAACCACGGCACGCAGCCGCGCACGGTAAGCGGCGGCGACCGTATCGCGCAGTTCGTCGTGGCGCCCTATCTTCCCGCCGAATTCGAGCAGGCGGAAGAATTATCGCAAACCGTACGCGGCGCGGGCGGTTTCGGCTCGACGGGGAAATAATATCATGCGCATGCACAAAAAGCGCAATTTGGAACCGCGCATGAGCGCGCTCGACTCGCTGTTGCTCGCACGGGGCAAGCCCTGCCGCAACACCAAAGAGGCGGCGGATCATTTCCGCGCGCTCGTCGACTATTCCGCCGTGTTCGGCAACCGGAACCCCGTCGAGCTCGAAGTCGGCTGCGGCAACGGCGCGTTCGTGGCGGAAAAGGCAAAGCGCAATCCCGACGTCAATTTTATCGCCGTCGAAATCTGCACCAACGTCATCATTACGGCGATGGAAAAAATTGCGGCGGAAGGGCTTACGAACGTGCGCTTCCTCAATATTCCCGCCGAAATTTTGCCCTGCTATCTGCAAGAGGGCAGCATTTCGAAAATCTACCTCAATTTTTCGACGCCTCTGCCCGAGGCGGGGCGCGAAAAACAACGGCTGACTTCTTCCCGCTTTCTTGCTCTCTACCGCGCGCTGCTGCGCGATGGGGGCATGATCGAGCAAAAGACCGACAGCCGCCCGTTTTTCGATTACTCGCAACGCATGTACCGCGAAAACGGCTTTGAGATCGTCGACGCGACTTACGATCTGCATGCGAGCGAATACGCAAAAGAGAATATCGTAACCGAATACGAACGGCGGTTCACCGACATGGGGCTGCCCGTTTGCTATTGCCGCGCGGTGCGGGGCGCATAACGCGCAAAAACAGCAAGGAGGCGAGCATGCCCTGGCACATTACGCTTTATAACGTTCTAACGCAAATCAATAACGTCATTTTAATTATCATCGGTATTCCCTTCGGTTTGCAGGTGATCTACATGTTGCTCTTCTGGTTGCCGAAAAAGAAATTTCCGAAGAGCGAAAAGCGGCACCGTATCTGCGTGGTCATTTCCGCGCATAACGAAGAAGACGTCATTTACAATACCGTCAAACTGCTGTTCGACAAACAGACTTATCCCAAAGAGATGTTCGACGTGTTCGTCTGCGCCCACAATTGCACCGATAAAACGGCGGAACGAGCGCGCGCGGCGGGGGCGATCGTCTATGAATTTAACGATCCCGATCCCAAACACGCCATGGTTTCGTACGCGCTTAAATATCTTTACGACCGCATTCTCGAATGCGGAACGCATTACGATTTTTCGATCCGTCTCGACGCCGATAACCACGTCAACGACGAATTTTTCGCGCTCATGAACGACGCGTTCGCAAGCGGCGTACAGATCGCCCGTCCCTACGAGTCGGCGCTCAATATGATGCAAAATCAGTTTACGCGCGCCTGCGGGCTGTATTATATCTTCGATTCCCGTTTTTCTTCGCGCGTACGCGAACGGCTGCACCTCGACGCGCACGTCAACGGCCCCGGTTCGATGACCGATATGCGCATTATCGAAAAGATCGGCGGTTACGATACGAAGAGTATCTGCGAGGACACCGAATTCTGTTTTAAGCGCATGTTAGACGGTTACCGCTGCCATTTTGTCGAGGACGCCGTCGTCTACGAGGATCTGCCGTCCTCGCTCAAAGATACCATGAACCGCAACAAGCGCATTGCCTCGGGTAACGTCCGCCTGCTTGCAAGGTATACGCCGCGCATGCTGCTCAATACGGTTACGCAGTTCCGTTTTTCGTTTATCGAACAATTGCTGACGTATTTTTTCATGATCATCTGTCTTATTCTCTGCACATGGTTGCCGGGGTATTATATCTACGCCGCGCTCTATTTGGGATTGAACGGCATATTTACCACGGCGGCGGCAACGGCGGCGGGGCTGACGGGCGTAGGGCTTTATCCCTTGCTCATCATTATCGGCATCGCGCTCGGCGCACTGTTTATGGTCATGGGTATCACGCAGGGCTTGTTGCTCGTTCTGCTCGACTATAAAAAGATGGGGGCGACCAAACGCAGACAGCTGATTTCGGGCGCGTTGCTCTTTCCGTTTTTCACGGTGGTGTATTGCGTGACGATGGCGATCGGAATTTTCTGCCGCCCCAAATGGAACAAAATCAACCGCAACACGGGCGAGGATCTTGCGGAAGAGGACCCCGTTCCCGAAGAAAAAACAGAATAGTCGGTTTTCGCTTAAAAATGTTCGTCCGTTTCTTTTTCGTCTACCAAAATAAATAAATCTTTTATTTCGACACCGATCAATTTTGCGATTTTGGACAATAACGATATGCGGAATCCGGGATTGTTATTGAGAAATTTATTTAATGCCGGAACGCCTATTCCGCACATTTCGCAAAATTTCTTTTTGGTAAGATTGTGTTCTTTCATGAAATCAAGAATTAGTTTTTTATTGGATGCATCTTTCATTTTTTTATTCCTTCCTTGTTGATATAAAATATTATATACGGCTTTTAGCCATATGTCAACAAAAATACGGCTAAAAGCCGTAAAATAAAAACATGAATCAATTTTGTGTTAGATTAAATGAAGTTTTGAAAGATTGCAATTTGTCGCAAAATGCGTTTTCAAAAAAGATAGGAATGTCGCAAACAGTTGTTAATAATTATTGTACAGGGAAGCGAGAACCTTCGTTAGAAGTTTTAGTTGCGATGTGTAAGGTGCTAAACGTGAGTGCCGATTATCTTTTAGGATTGCGCGATTATTAAGAAAAGGCTTTTATGCTTGACGAACGAAGCGTATTTTTATGTCATTCCGCACCGCCTTAGGCGGCACGAGCGCACAGCGCGATGTAGCTTGTCGAGGAATCTGAGATGTTTCGACTTCGCTCAACATGACAGTGGGGCGCACTCAACATGACAGTGGGGCGCACTCAACATGACAGTGGGGCGCACTCAACATGATAGTGGGCGCCCTCAACATGACCGCCGTACTTCCTCGCGGCGGTGAGAGCAGGGGGGATTAAATAACGGAAACGACAACCCCTTTTATCCCCCTTCGGCAAGGGGGACGAAATAAGGAAACAGCCCCGAGAGGGGCTGTTTGTTATTCTTGTGTAAATAATTTTTTGATCATCTGCGATACATAGGAAACAGGCACAAGCTCGATCTTATCTTTGAGTTTTTCGCACGATTTCAAATTCTTTGCGGGAAGTATGACGCGCTTAAATCCCATTTTCGCGCATTCGTTCACGCGCTTTTCCGCGTAGCTTACGCCGCGTACTTCGCCCGTTAACCCGACTTCGCCGAATACCGCCGTGTATTTGTCGATCGGCGTCATGTTCGCCGCGCTCGCCAAGGCGGCGCACACGGCAAGATCGGCGCTCGGTTCGTTCAGTTTAATTCCGCCCATGGCGTTTAAGTATACGTCCTGCGAGCCGAGGGGAATCCCGCACCGCTTTTCGAGCACCGCGACAAGCACGATCAAACGGTTCAGCTCGATCCCCAACGCCATTCTGCGCGGTAAGCCGAACGCCGTTTTCGAAATAAGCGACTGAATTTCCACCGTCATGCAACGGTTGCCCGTTTCGGACGGCGTGACCGCCGCGCCTGCCGCGATCCCGCGCGTTTCGGAAAGGAAGAGCGAAGAATAATCGGTTACGCCGTAAATGCCTTCGTCGGTCATCTCGAATACGCCCACTTCCTGCACCGATCCGAACCGGTTCTTCACGGCGCGCAAAATCTTGAAATTTTCGGTGCGTTCGCCCTCGAAGTAGAGCACCGTATCCATAATATGTTCGAGCACTTTGGGCCCAGCGAGCGCGCCTTCCTTCGTGACATGCCCCACGATAAAAAACGTAATGCCGTGGGCTTTGGCGATCCGCATGAGCTTCGAGGCGCATTCGCGCACCTGCCCCACACTGCCCGCGGAAGAGTTCAGCGCCTCGGTGTAGACTGCCTGGATCGAGTCGACCACCACATATTCGGCTTGTAAAAACGCCTCTTCGGCGTTGTCGATATTGGTTTCGTTGAGCAGGAACAAATTGTCGGAATTAAGGCGCAGGCGTTCGCAACGCAGTTTCACCTGCGAACAGCTCTCTTCGGCCGAAAGATACAAAACCTTGTGATCTTTGGCAAGGTGCGCCGAAATCTCGGTGAGCAGCGTCGATTTGCCGATCCCCGGATCGCCGCCCACAAGCACGAGCGAGCCGCGCACGATGCCGCCGCCCAGCACGTTGTCGAGCTCGGGGATCCCCGAAGAGGTACGCTCGTATTTTTCGTATGTAATTTGCGAGAGGGGAACGGGGCGCGCGCCGCCCGTTCGGAAAGGGCTTTTGTTCTTGCCCGTCGGAACGGGGGCGACGGCTTCTTCCGCCATCGTGTTAAAGGTTCCGCAGTCGGGGCAGCGCCCCAGCCACTTGGGCGAGGCGTAACCGCACTGCGAACAGACGTATTGCGTGGTGGATTTGGGCATGATTGTTTCCTTATGTAATGTTTGTTTCGATTGCGATAGATGTCATTCCGAGCGAGATTGAGTTTTGTCATTCCGAGCGGGATTTAGTTTTGTCATTCCGAGTGAGATTGAGTATTGTCATTCTAAGCGAGATTGAGTTTTGTCATTCCGAGCGAAGTCGAGGAATCCCAGATGTTTCGACTACGCTCAACATGACAAAGGCGTTGCGCTCAACATGACAAAGAAGTTGCGCTCAACA
>CAJUSA010000006.1:0-24482 GCA_910589015.1 uncultured Christensenellaceae bacterium | reverse complement strand
CGCTCAACATGACAAAGGCGTTGCGCTCAACATGACAAAGAAGTTGCGCTCAACAAGACAAGGCGCCGTGCTCAATTAGACAGGACGGGCATCATGACGGGCGCTCAACATTTTTTCAGCAACACCGTCGCATAAACGGTGATGCCTTTTTTCTCGCCGATATAGCCGAGTTTTTCGTTCGTGCCCGCGGCAATCCCGACGAAAGAGGGGGAAAGGCGCAAAAGCTGAGCGACGTTTTCTTTCATGCGCTCGATATAGGGCGCAAGGCGGGGTGTTTCGGCAAGGATCGAAATGCTTGCGTTGGCGGGCGCAAGCCCTTGCTCTGCAAGCAGCCGCATGACCGTTCCGAGCAGATCGGCGCTGTCCGCACCGCGGTAGGCAGGGTCGGTATCGGGGAAGTAATAGCCGATATCGCGCAATCCCGCGCCCGTGAGCAATGCGTCCATGAGCGCGTGCAAGAGCACGTCGCCGTCGCTGTGCGCTTTGAGGATTTTTTCCGAGGGAACCTTTATTCCGCCGAGCGTGATAAAATTGACAAGCGGCGCGCCCTCGTCTTCGGTGTAAAAAGCGTGCGTATCCGCGCCGAACCCCGTGCGTTCCGCAAAGGAAAAATCTTCGGGATAGGTGAGTTTTTTATTTTCCCTTGCGCCGCCGCATAAACGGGGCGGGGCGATATAGCGTGCGTAAATGCCGCTTTCGTCGGTAAATTCGTTTGCCTTGCCTTCGGCGTACGCCCGTTCGTACGCCTGCAATAACTGCTTCGTAGAAAACCCCTGCGGCGTTTGAACGGCGTATACCGTTTGCCGCGCGGGCACGCTTGCAATGCAACCGTTTTCGGCAAGCGCGACGGTATCGCTCGCGGCAACCGCGCACACGCCGCTGCCGTATTCCTTTACGCTTGCAATGCAGCCGCGAATGATATCGGTCGTGACGAAGGGGCGGGCGCCGTCGTGCACGAGCACGATTTCGCCCTGCGCTTCGCATAGCGCCGCATACACGCTGTCGGTGCGGAACGCGCCGCCGCGCACCGTGCGCGCGAAGGGGTAGGGGCGCAGGATACGTTCGATTTGCGCACGGTCTTCATCGCGGCAGGCAACGAGGATCTCACCGATCTCTTCGCACTGCGCAAAGGCGCACAGCGAACGGGCGAGGACGCTCAGCCCGTTGTGCTCGCGCAAGATTTTATTTTCCGCAAAGCCCGCGCGTTCGCCTCTGCCTGCGGCGCAGATCACGGCGGTGATCAAGAGAGCACCTCGTATAAATTCTGCGCGTCGTCTTTTTTTACCGTTTCGCGCAGTTCCTTTACGCGGAAGCGCAGCGCGCCCGAGGCGAAGCTCACTTCCACTTCGTCGCCGACCTTTAACTGATAGGCGGGTTTGACCTCTTTTCCGTTGACTAAGATCTTTCCGCCTGCGGCGGCGTCTTTGGCGACCGTGCGCCGTTTCAGAATGCGCGATACCTTCAAAAACTTATCGATTCTCATTGTTTTCCTTGTCGAATTTAATCTTTTTTTCGGGAATTTTCAAAAAATTATTTTTTGCATGCCAAAAGCGATTGACATCTTTTCCCGTGCGGTTTATAATAGCATACTGTATCATTATGCTTATTCTGTGGTAATTTGCGGTTTCGGCATTTTTATATGCCCGACCGTGCCCTTTATTATAGCAGACTGCGCTGCAAAAGTAAAGGGGCGGACGGCAAAAATTTCAGAACATTTCGATTTTTATCGATGAAAAGATATACTCGGTAGATCGCCAAATGATAACAACATTATAAGGAGTTATTTGACGGATGAACTTACCTATCCAAAAGTACGGTAAAACCGAGCGCAGAAAGTTCGGCTCGATCAACGAAGTGATCGAGATTCCCAACCTCGTCGAAATTCAGCGCGAATCTTACGAATCGTTTGTCGGCGAAGGGATTGCGGAAATTTTAGAGGACTTTTCGCCCATTACCGACTTTTCCGATCACTTCGAGCTGTATTTCCTCGAACACGAATTCGGAAAATCGTCGAAGTACGACGAGAAGGAATGCCGCAACCGCGACGCGACGTACGCCCTTCCCCTCAGGGTGAAGGTGCGCCTCGTCAACAAGATCAAGGGCGAGATCCTCGATCAGGACGTCTTCATGGGCGACGTGCCCCTCATGACCGAGAACGGCTCGTTTATCATCAACGGCGCGGAACGCGTTATCGTTTCGCAGCTCGTGCGTTCCCCCGGCGTCAACAACGTGGCGGAAACCGACAAAACGGGCAAACAGATCTACGAAACCACGGTCATTCCCAACCGCGGCGCCTGGCTCGAATTCAAGCAGGATCCGCAGAACGTTTTGTGGGTGAGCGTCGACAGAAAGCGCAAACTCACCGCGACGGTGCTTTTGCGCGCTTTGGGCTTTGGCTCGAACCGTGCGCTCGAAGAACTGTTCGGCAACAATAAAATGATTGCCGCGACCATCGAAAAAGACGAGAAGGACAACCCGCCCATCCGTTCGGAATCGGACGGTTTGATCGCGCTTTACAGAAGACTGCGCCCCGGCGAAGTTCCTACCGAGGATTCCGTGCGCCAGCACCTGAGCAACCTCTTTTTCGACACCCGCCGTTACGACGTGGTCAAGGTGGGGCGTTATAAGTTCAACAAAAAGCTCAATCTTGCCTACCGTCTTCCCGGCTGCCGCATTGCCGACGATATCTTCCACCCCGAAACGGGCGAATTGCTTGTTACGAAGGGCGAAGTCGTTTCCGAAGAAAAGGCGCGCGAGATCCAGAACGCGGGCATCGGCGAAGTGTTCGTCTTTGTAAACGATCCCGTTGACGGCGAGATCCGCCACAAGATCCTTTCGAATAAAACGGTCGACTTCGAAGCGCTGTCCGATAAAAAACCCCGCGCGTTCGGGCTTCTGAAAACCGTTTATTATCCCAACTTCGTCTTCTCGAAGAAGATCGCGGAAGAGTGCAAAACGCTTTCGATCGAGGAAGTTGCGGAAAAATATATCGACGAGATCAACGAAGTTTACTTCACGCGCGAAACTGCGCCCGAGGCGGACGAAAAGCAGGAAGAGAAGAAGAACCGCGAGAAGAGAAAAGACAACCGTCTGAAATTCGTCGCGGCGTGCAAACTTTTCCACGAGATCTTAGAGCGCGACGATGCGCCCGACCGCAATCAGGTCGACCTCGAAGAGCTCAAACGCGTCAACGGCATCACGCCCGAAGAAAAGAAGACTATTCGCCCGCTTATCGATAAACTCAACCATAAGTGCATTACGATCGACGATATCGTCGCCGCCGTTTCGACCAACCTCGATTTGCAATACGGCATCGGCTCGATCGACGAGATCGACCACCTCGGCAACCGCCGCGTGCGTTCGGTGGGCGAGCTGTTGCAGAACCAGTTGCGTATCGGCATGTCGCGCCTCGAACGTCTCATTAAAGAACGCATGGCGACCGCCGAACCGATGACGGTCACGCCGTCGTCGCTCATCAACGTGCGCCCGATCTCGGCGGTCATCCGCGAATTCTTCGGCTCTTCGCAGCTCTCGCAGTTCATGGATCAGACCAACCCCATTGCCGAGCTTACGCATAAGAGAAAGCTCTCGGCACTCGGCCCCGGCGGCTTGAACCGCGACCGCGCGACCTTCGAAGTCCGCGACGTTCACCACTCGCACTACGGGCGCATGTGCCCGATCGAAACCCCCGAAGGGCAGAACATCGGTCTTATTTCCTCGCTTGCGACTTTCTCGAAGGTTAACGAATTCGGTTTTATCATGTCGCCGTACCGCAAGGTTGACAAAGAAACGGGAATCGTCACCGATCACGTCGATTATCTGACGGCGGACGAAGAGGACCGCTACGTCGTTGCGCAGGCGAACGAACCCCTGGACGAACAGGGGCATTTTGCGAACGAACGCGTCGGCTGCCGTTATAAGGAACTCATCACCGAGATGCCGCGCGAGAAGATCGACTACATGGACGTCAGCCCCAAACAGCTCGTTTCGGTGGCGACGGCGCTCATTCCCTTCCTGGAAAACGACGATACCAACCGCGCCCTCATGGGTTCGAACATGCAGCGGCAGGCGGTGCCGTTGCTCAAAACCGAAAGCTCGATCGTCGCCACGGGTATCGAGGCGGCAATCGCACGCGATTCGGGCGTCATCGTCCGCGCGAAAGAGGCGGGCAAGGCGGTCGCCGTTTCTTCCAACCTCATCAAAATTCAGGAAGACAGCGGCTTCATCACCGAATATCCGCTCAAAAAATTCGAGCGTTCCAACCAGGGCACCTGCCTCAATCAGCGACCCATCGTGTCGACGGGCGACAGGGTGGAAAAGGGCGAGATCATCGCCGACGGCCCTTCGACCAACAACGGCGAGCTGGCGCTCGGCAAAAACATTCTCGTCGGCTTCATGGAATGGGAAGGCTATAACTACGAGGACGCGATCCTGATTTCCGAAAAACTCGTGCAGGACGACGTGTTTACGTCCATTCACATCGAAGAACACGAAACCGAGGCGCGCGATACCAAACTCGGCGAAGAAGAGATCACGCGCGATATTCCCAACGTCGGCGACGACGCGCTCAAAGATCTCGACGACGAGGGCATTATCCGCATCGGCGCGGAAGTGCAGTCGGGCGATATCCTTGTCGGTAAAGTGACGCCGAAGGGCGAAACCGAACTCACGCCCGAAGAAAGACTGCTGCGCGCCATCTTCGGCGAGAAGTCGAGAGAGGTGCGCGATACGTCGCTGCGCGTTCCCCACGGCGAAGGCGGCGTGGTCGTAGACGTCAAGATCTTCACCCGCGAAAACAAAGACGAACTTTCTCCCGGCGTCAACAAGCTCGTGCGCGTATACGTCGCGCAGAAACGTAAAATACAGGTCGGCGACAAGATGGCGGGCCGCCACGGTAACAAGGGCGTCATTTCCCGCGTGCTGCCGCAGAGCGACATGCCCTTCCTGCCCGACGGCACGCCGTTGCAGATCCTGCTCAACCCCCTCGGCGTTCCTTCGCGTATGAATATCGGTCAGGTCCTCGAAGTGCACCTCGGTTACGTTTGCCGCCAGCTCGGCTGGAAGATCGCCACCCCCGTATTCGACGGCGCGACCGAACGCGACATCGAAAAACTCTTCGAAGAAAACAACCTGTTCAACCCCGAAGGCAAGGTCGACGGTAAGTTCCAGGTGTTCGACGGCAGAACGGGCGAACCGTTTGAAAACCGCGTCACGATCGGCATCATGTACATGATCAAGCTCATTCACCTTGTCGACGATAAGATCCACGCGCGTTCGATCGGCCCGTATTCCATGGTCACGCAGCAGCCCCTCGGCGGCAAAGCGCAGTTCGGCGGACAGCGTTTCGGCGAAATGGAAGTCTGGGCGCTCGAGGCATACGGCGCGGCGCATATTTTGCAGGAAATCCTGACCGTGAAATCCGACGATATCGTCGGGCGCGTCAAGACGTACGAGAGCATCGTGAAAGGCAACAACATTTCGGAACCCGGCATTCCCGAGGCGTTCAAAGTGTTGCTCAAAGAATTGCAGTCGCTTGCGCTTGACGTCAAAGTGCTCACGGAAAACAACGAGGAACTCGTGATCCGCGAATTCGAGGACGACGACACGCCGGGCGAACCGCGCCGCGAGGAAGCAGGCGAACCCGCGCCCGATTTCGACTTCGGCATCGACGAAGAGGAAGAGGACGACGAAGGTTTCGGCTCGCTCTTCGACGACGAGGCGGGCGACGACGAGGACTTCGTTTCCGACGATCTGTTCGGCGACAAAGATCTCGACGAGGACGACCTTTCCGACGTGGAAGAGGAATTCTCGCTCGGCGATCTGTTCGGCGACGACGACAAGGACGAGTGACGGGGAGGATAAAACATGTACGAATTAAACGATTTTAACAGTATTCAGATCAGCATTGCGTCGCCCGAAAAAATCAGGGAATGGTCGTACGGCGAGGTAACCAAGCCCGAAACGATCAACTACCGCACGCAGAAGCCCGAACGCGACGGCTTGTTCTGCGAAAAGATTTTCGGCCCCACGAAGGACTGGGAATGCCATTGCGGCAAATATAAGCGTATCCGTTATAAAGGCATCATCTGCGAGAAGTGCGGCGTCGAAGTCACGCGCGCCAAAGTGCGCCGCGAGCGCATGGGGCACATCGAGCTTGCTGCGCCCGTATCTCATATATGGTATTTCCGCGGCGTGCCTTCCAAAATCGGTTTGTTGCTCGATATGGGTCCCAAGCCGCTCGAACAGGTCATCTATTTTGCGTCTTACGTCGTGCTCGATCCGGGCAACACGCAGTTCGAATACAAGCAGGTCATCAACGACCGTCAGCTGCGCGAAACCGAAGAAGCGCTCGGCGACAGCTCGGTCACGGGTTTGAAGGTCGGCATGGGCGCCGAGGCGATCCGTGAACTTCTGATGGCGGTCGATCTCGATAAAGAGAGCGAGGCGTGCAAGGAAATCATCGAAAAGAATGCGACGGGCACCAAGCGCATCAAGGCGATCAAACGGATCGAGATCATCGAATCGTTCCGCAAGAGCGGCAACCGTCCCGAATGGATGGTACTTACCGTTCTGCCCGTTATTCCGCCCGATCTTCGCCCCATGGTGCAGCTCGACGGCGGCAGATTTGCCTCGTCCGATCTCAACGATTTGTACCGCCGCGTCATCAACCGCAACAACCGCTTAAAGCGCATGATCGAATTGGGCGCGCCCGAAATGATCATCAAAAACGAAAAGCGCATGCTGCAGGAAGCGGTGGACGCCCTTATCGATAACGGCAGAAGAGGGAAACCGCTGAGCGGGCCTTCCAACCGCGAGCTCAAATCGCTTTCGGGCTTGCTGCGCGGCAAGCAGGGGCGTTTCCGCCAGAACCTGCTCGGCAAGCGCGTCGACTATTCGGGGCGTTCGGTTATCGTCGTCGGGCCCGAGCTTAAAATTTATCAGTGCGGTCTGCCCAAGGAAATGGCGATCGAACTTTTCAAGCCCTTCGTCATGAAACGGCTCGTCGAGTCGGGCAAGTGCCACAACATCAAGAGCGCAAAGCGCACGGTGGAAAAGGGCAAGGACTTCGTCTGGGACGTGCTCGAAGAGGTCATCAAAGAGCACCCCGTGCTTCTGAACCGTGCACCCACGCTGCACCGTCTGTCCATTCAGGCGTTCGAACCCGTGCTCATCGAGGGCAGAGCGATCAAGATCTCGCCCCTCGTCTGCGGTCCCTTCAACGCCGACTTCGACGGCGACCAGATGGCGGTTCACCTTCCTCTTTCGATCGAGGCGCAGGCAGAGGCGCGTTTCCTCATGCTTTCCGCCAACAATATCCTCAAACTTGCCGACGGAAAGTCGGTCATGAGCCCCACGCAGGATATGATTATCGGCGCGTACTACCTCACCATTCTGCGCAAGGAAGAGGGGTGCAGGTACGACGAGAACAACCGTCTTTCGGAATACGGCGAGGAATACATTCCGCCCGTGTTCGCGTCGTTCGACGAGGCGCTCATGAGCTATCAGCTCAAAGAGGTGCACTGTCAAGACGAAATTTATGTGCGCCGCACGGTGGAACTGCCCGCGGGCAAGTTCGACGACGTGCTGCCTTACGAAAAACACTTCGAGGAAGTCGTCCCCAACAACGGCGTGCGCGGCAGAGTCAGCGTTACGCGCAACGAAGAAACGGGTATGCTTTCGGTCACGGGCGTCATCAAAACCACGGTCGGCAGAATTATCTACAACGACGGCATGCCGCAGGATCTCGATTTCGTCAAGCGCGAAACGCCCGAAGATTATCTTAAACTCGAACTCTCTTCGGAATTTATCGGTTCGATCAAGGGTTCGCGCGCCATCGGCAAAAAGCATCTTTCCAAAATCGTCGAGGCTTGTTTCAAAACGGGTTATGCGCCCAAGGCGTCCGCCGTGCTCGACGCGATCAAGGAACGCGGATATAAATATTCCACGCTCGCCGCGCTCACCACGTCGGTATTCGATATGAAGATCCCCGGCGAAAAAGAGGCGATCGTCGCCGAGGCGGAAGAGCAGGTCGCTAAGATTTCGAAGAAATATTCGCGCGGTCTGTTGAAAGAAGAAGAACGTTACCACGCCGTGATCGACGTGTGGGACGACGCGACGGATAAGGTTGCGTCCATTCTCAAAGCGCAGGGCGCGCGCGATAAGTTCAACCCCATCTGGATGATGGCGGATTCGGGCGCCCGCGGCTCGATCGACCAGATCAAGCAGCTTTCGGGTATGCGCGGACTCATGGTCAACCCGCAGGGTAAAAAGATCGAAGTTCCCGTTAAATCGTGTTTCCGTAACGGTCTTTCGGTGCTCGAATACTTCATTTCCTCGCACGGCGGCCGGAAAGGTCTTGCCGATACGGCGCTCAAAACGGCAGACTCGGGTTATCTTACCCGCCGTCTTGTCGACGTTTCGCAGGACGTCATCGTGCGCGAAGAGGACTGCTCGGCGGGCAGACGCCCCCGCGGCACGGTCATGAAAGCCATTCTCGGCGCGAACGGTGAAACCATCGAGAGCCTCGAAGACCGTCTGACGGGCAGATTTGCCGCCGAGGACGTCGTGGACGAAAACGGCGAAGTGCTCGTTCCCTGCAACGAAATGATCACCGAGGCGATGGCAAAGAAAATCGGCGCGATCGAAAAATACCGTGAAAACGGCGTCAGCATCCGCTCGATCTTCAACTGCAACACGCGTTTCGGCGTGTGCGCAAAGTGCTACGGCAAGAACATGGCGACCACGCTGCCCATTCAGGTGGGCGAGGCGGTCGGCGTCATCGCGGCGCAGTCGATCGGCGAACCCGGTACGCAGCTCACGATGAGAACGTTCCACACGGGCGGTATTGCGGCTACGGGCGACATTACGCAGGGTCTTCCCCGCGTTGAGGAATTGTTCGAAGCGAGAAAACCCAAGGGCGTTGCGACGATCTGCGAATTCAACGGCACGGTCACGATCGACGATAAAGATAATCTCAAACACGTCATCATCACCGACGATACGACGGGCGAACGCGTCAAGGATTACGAACTTCCCTTCAATGCCGAACTCAAAGTGCAGTCGGGCGACAAAGTCACGCCGGGCGTGCAGCTCAACGCAGGTTCGGTCAACCCGCAGGATATTATCCGCGTCGAAGGCGTCAAGGGCGTGCAGGACTATATCCTCGAACAGGTGCAGTCGGTTTACCGTTCGCAGGGCGTTGACATCAACGATAAGCACGTCGAGATCATCGTCCGCCAGATGCTGCGCAAGGTGCGCATCGAGAACGCGGGCACGACCGATCTGCTTTCGGGTCAGCTCGTCGATATGTTCACGTTCGAAGAACAGAACGAAAAGGCGATCATGGCGGGCGGCATTCCCGCAACGGCAAAGCGCGTGCTGCTCGGCATTACGAAGGCCGCGCTCGCAACCGACAGCTTCCTTTCGGCGGCGTCCTTCCAGGAAACAAGCCGCGTGCTCACCGAGGCGGCGATCTGCACCAAGCGCGATCCGCTGATCGGTCTGAAAGAAAACGTCATCATCGGCAAGCTCATTCCCGCCGGTACGGGCATGAAGGACTATAAGAACGTTTCCGCACAGAACACGGGCGGTTACCGCGATATGCTCTTCGAGGACGCGCGCACCGATGAAAGCACGGCAAACTGAATTGATTTTCGGAAAAGTCCCCTTTGAAAAAAGGGGGCTTTTTTTCTCGTTTTCGGGCTGTTTCGACACATAATACGAATTATTTACAAAATTCTATGAATTTCGTAAAAAAATAGGCGAATTTCGTACAGAAATGAATTTACAAATCGGAAAGTCAATGGTATAATAAAGTCACTTTTTGAAAAGAGGTGTCAGGATATGAAGAAAAAAGTACTTATTCTCGAAAGCAACGAGCAGTTCGCGCAAGAACTTTCGGCACAATTCGTGAAAGACGGGTATGAAATTTGCGGTGTGACCGACAGCGGCGCGGAAGGGTTCGAACTTCTGAAAAAGTACGCGCCCGCCCTTGTCGTCATGAATATGACGCTGCGGGGTGCGGACGGATTTTCTGTCTTGCAGGAAGCGGCGAAAGAGAGCGTGAAAACGGTGTTTATCGTCCTCGGCAGTTACACCGACGATAAGATCATCAACAGCATTCTCGCTTTGGGTGCGCAGTATTACCTCATGAAACCCGTTTCGGCAAAGGTGGTTTCCGAGCGTGCGGAACAGGCGACGGCGCCCGAACCGACGCGCGAAAAGTACGAACGCAAACGCGCGGGATCGATCGACGAGCGGATCAGCAATATTTTTATCTCGATCGGCATTCCGCCGCATATCAAGGGATATTCCTATCTGCGCGAGGGGATCAAAATGGCGGTGGACGATCCGCAGGTCATCAACAACGTAACGAAGGTGCTTTATCCCGTCATCGGCGAAAAATACCAGACTTCGGCGAGCAAGGTCGAACGGGCGATCCGTCACGCGATCGAGGTGGCGTGGAATAGGGGACGGATCGACGCGATCAACGCCATTTTCGGCGCACGCGTGTATATCGGCACCGAAAAGCCGACGAACAGCGAATTTATCGCGCTCGTCGCCGATAAATTATTGCTCGAAAACATGCACTCGTGATTTTAATAATTAAGCAAAGCCGCCCGTTAAGGGCGGTTTTGCTTTTTTTCAACAAAATTCTTGATTTTTTGCATGAATATGTTATAATAAAATTATCTTCACACGGAGGGAATTTATGAAAAAACTTTTCGTTTCTTTTCTGATGCTTATCCTTGTCGTGCTGACAGCGGCAGGGTGCGGGAGTTCTGCTAACGGCGCGGAAAATCCAAAATACAACACGGCAAAGGACGGTGAATGGGTAGAAATTCAGAGTATTACTTTTGACTTGAATGGTAGTAGTCAAAGTACATATACTTCAAGATGTATAAGTGAATACGAGGATGAAGAAATAACGAAAGACGAGTATGATAATGCACCGGACGATCAAAAAAAAGATCAGGGTCTATTCTTCGGTACTAAGCCCATTGAAGTGAACAGACAAGAGTTTGTGATTAATCCGTCTAAATTTATCGGTAAAGCATATGTTTATATGTGGGGTGCATATTATAATCCTCATTATAGTAAGAAGATTATAACAAATTTGACGATGAAGTATGTAAAAATACGATTTTTAGATGACAGTACATTTGAATTAAATTATTATGAAAACTTGTCCGACGAGTACACGAAAACCATTCGCGTAAAACCCGTGGCATATTGTGTAACTTATTTTAATAATTAAGCCAAGCCGCCCGTTAAGGACGGTTTTTCTCTTGAATTTACGCTTCGATCTGTCATTTCGAGCGGAACGAAGAGAAGTCGAGAAATCTAAGATCAATTCTGTGCGGCAAGATAAACCGAACGGCACCCGTTAAACGGGTGCTTTTTTGCCGAAAAACGTTTGTTTTGAAAAAATTAAAATTTTTATCTGAATATCGTTGAAAATTTCCGCCGAATTTGTTATACTGATAGGTGATAGAATGGAAAGATATACCGTAAAAGCGGAGGGTGTGTTTTGAACGGACTGGGACGCGGTGAGAAAAAAGAAGAAAGCAAATTCAGCGTGGTGACGAGAGAGACGGTCGGCATGACCTTGCTTCTCTTCAGCATAATCATATTTCTGATTGCCGTTACGGGGAAACTTGTATTCGGCGATATCGGCACGGCGATCACCGCGTTTTTCGTGGGGCTGCTCGGATTTTTCGTCTATCCTTTTCTGATTCTCGTCGCGTATCTGTCGCTTACGCTTGTCACGGGCAAAAAGTTTATTCCCACGGGCTGGCTCGTAAAGGGGCTGCTCGTTATGCTTGCCGTGTTCTTTATCGTACATACGGCGACAGCCGAGCGTTTCGTTTCGGCTGGTTACGGCGGATACCTTTCGGGGTGCTGGAACGCCGCCAAGAACGGCGCAGGCGGCGGAACGGGCGGCGGCGTGCTGTTCGGAATCATCGCCTTCCCCGTGCGTTATCTGCTTTCCGAGGCGGGGGCGTATATTATTTTCTCGCTCTTGTTGCTCGGCGCGCTCTTTTATTGCTTTACCGCAACGCGCCTGTGGCACGATCTGCGTCATGCGCCGCGCCGCAAAAACCCCGCGCATGCGGAAACCGAAGGCGCGCGCGACTATCCCGGCGCGGTTTCGTTCGACGATCTCGAACGCGCTCAGACGCAACGGCGCGAACCGACGGAAACCTTCGTCTATCCCGCCCCGGGCGCGCCCGCACAACCCGCGCAACCCGCTGCGCCGCCCGTAAGTGGCAACGCACAGCCTTCGAGTCTCGATATTCTCTATTCGCACGACCCTGCGAAGCTCTATCAGGAAAACCTTATCTTCAACAAAGATTCGCATTTCAATTCGGCGCAACGGCGCAGTACCGTGCACCGTCCCGACGGATCGACCGCGCCCGTGGCGCCTTCGGCGTCCGCGGAATATGCGGCGACGTCGCATCCCATCACCTATACGCCGCCTTCGGCTTCGCCCGCGCCGTCTTATTCGGCGCAATACGCCAAAGAGGCGGAAAAACCGCGCCCGCAAATGCCGAGAAGAGTGACGGGTTCGGATATTCGTTATGTGCCGCAGGACGCTTCGTTCAACTATCCGCATGCGCCTTCTTACCGTGCGCCCGAGGCGACGGGGGAAAAGAAGACGTTTACCGAACCCCTCAACGAACCCGAACAGAAGGCGGAACCGTTGCCGCCCGCCGCGCCGGTTGCGCCGCCCGTTGAAAACGTTGCGCCGCCGCAGCCCGTTTCCGATCCGAGAGAGCTGCCTCCCGTGCGCCCCGAAGAACCGCAACCCGCGCCCGAATTCCCGCGCGCCGTACCTTCCGCACAGCCTTCCAAGCGGCGCACGTCGCTGCACGATTATCTCGCAGGCGCGTCGGAAACGGCGAAGAAAGCGGCGCCGCCCCTCGAACAGACGGCGTCATCGCGCTTTGCGCCGCCTGCGCCGCAGGAAGAAACACCTTCGCGCTTTGCACCGTCTGCGCCGCAGGAAGAAAAATCTTCGCGCTTTGCCTCGACCGAAACACCGCGTTTCGAGCAAACCGAATCGCCCCGATTCGACCGCGGCAGACTGCGCGGCGCACAAGAGGACGAAAACGAAGAAACCGAAGGCGGCATGTCGTCGGGTGAAAGCGTATTCGATGCGCGCCCTGCGGCGCGCCGTTCGGTGGCGGATATGTTCGACGACGATGACATCGACGGCGCCGAGCCCAACGAACCTTCCGAACGCATTCGTCCCGCGCTCGCGGGAACGCCGCGCGTTTCCGCGCCCCGCGTACCGGAAGAACCCAAAAACGCTCCTGCGCCCGCTCCCGCGCCGCGCAAGATAGAGCGCTACAACGCGCCTTCGATGGACAATCTGAACGTCTACGACGAAACGATCACCGTTACTGACGAAGAAGTCGAACGCAACGTCGAAATTATTCAGGAAACGCTGCGCGGATTTAACGTCGAAGCGACCTTTATGGGCGCCAAACGCGGGCCTGCGGTAACACAGTACAATATCGATATTCCCCGCAACGTTTCGGTGAATACGGTGTTGCGGCGCGATGCGGAAATTGCTATGCGTCTGCACGCGCAGGACGGTATTAACATCTATTCAAACCCCTTGGCGGAGGCCATTTCCATCGAGGTGCCCAACAAGAACCGTTCGCCCGTGAGCATGCGCACGGTCATGCAGGCGGAAGAGTACCAGAACGCAAAACCCAACTCGCTCATGTTCACCATGGGTATGAGCATCGAGGGCAAACCCGTCTGCGGCGACATCGTTTCCATGAAACACATTCTCATGGCGGGCGCCACGGGCTCGGGCAAGAGCGTTATGATGAACTCCATGCTCATCAGCTTGCTCTACAAATATTCGCCCGAAGATCTGCGTCTCATTCTCATCGACCCCAAAAAGATCGAGTTCGGCATTTACGAGGGGATCCCGCACCTCATGATCCGCGAGGTCATCACCGAGGAAAAGAAAGTCGTCGCCGCGCTTGCCTGGGCGGTCAACGAAATGGAACGCCGTTACGGCTTGTTCGAAAAGAAGGTGCGGCAGGGGATCAACGTCCGCGAGATTGCCGAATACAACGAACACCTCGAAGAGGGCGAAGAAAAACTTCCAAAAATCGTCATTGTCATCGACGAGCTTGCCGACCTCATGGCGACGGTCGCTAAGGATATTGAAGTTTATATTCAGCGTATCGCGCAGAAGGCGCGCGCCGCGGGTATGCACCTCGTGCTTGCCACGCAACGTCCTTCCGCCGATATCATCACGGGTATTATCAAGGCGAACCTGCCCACGCGTATCGCCTTCCACGTCGCGCAGGAAATCAACTCCCGCATCGTGCTCGACGAAACGGGCGCGGATAAGCTGCTCGGGTTGGGCGACATGCTCTATAAAACCGAAAAAATGTCTGCCTGCGAACGTTTGCAGGGCGTGCTCATCAAGTCGAAGGAAGTCGAGGCGGTCATCAAGGATATCAAGAGCAACAATCATTCTTATTACGACCAGTCGGTAGACGAATATATCAACAAAACGCGTTCATCTTCGGGCGGCGAGGTCGACGAGGACAAGGACGTGGACGAAAAGTATATCCGCGCGCTGCGGGTGGCGGTCGATTTGGGGCAGGCTTCCATCTCGCTTATTCAGCGCAAATGTTCGGTGGGGTATAACCACGCGGGCAAAATCATCGAATGGATGGAAGCGAAAAAATTTATTACGCCCTTCGACGGACAAGCCAAGGCGCGCAAAGTGTTGCTTTCCAAGGAAGAGTTTAACAGGCTTTACGGAGGGGACGACGACTGATGAAAAAAGTGTTCGGCATGATCAGTCTGGGGTGCGATAAAAACCGCGTCGACGGCGAGCGCCTGCTGGGTGAAATCAAACGGCACGGATGCGAGCTGACCGACGATCTTTCCCGTGCGCAGGTGGTGATCGTGAACACCTGCGCCTTTCTCAACGCCGCGCGTGAAGAATCGATCGACGCCGTGCTCGAATGCAACGGCTACCGCGGCGGCGCGCTCGAGAAAATCGTCGTGACGGGCTGTCTGCCGCAGAAATTTGCCGACGAAGTGTTTCCCGCTCTCACCGAGGCGGACGTACTGCTCGGCGTGAACGACGTTTCGGCGCTGTTCCCCGCGCTCGAACGGGCATACGGGGGCGAGCGCGTCAATGCGGTCGGCACGGTCGCGCGCGAAGAAAAGGGCGAGCGCGTGCTGTCTACGCCGCCGCACCTCAAATATCTCAAAATTTCAGACGGGTGTTTTCACCATTGTACTTACTGCCTGATTCCCAAGATCCGCGGCAAATACAAATCCGTGCCCATGGAAGAATTGCTCGAAGAGGCGCGCGCGCTGGGGCAGACTGAAGAGCTTGTGCTCGTCGCGCAGGATACGACGCGCTACGGCGAGGACTTCGGTGAAAATAATTTTGTAAATTTAATCAAAAATATTTCTAAACTTGACAATATCTGTCGCATTCGTCTGCTATACTGTTATCCGGATGCAATAAGTGACGAACTGATCGCCGAAATACGCGATAATCCCAAAGTGTTGCATTATCTCGACATTCCCTTGCAGCACAGCGAGGACAGGATCCTCAAACTCATGGGTAGAAAGGGCAATCGGGCGGAATATCTTGCACTGATCAAAAAACTGCGGCAAAACATTCCCGATCTGGCGATCCGCACCACGTTTATTGCGGGGTTTCCTTCCGAAACCGAAGAAGAGAGCGCGGCGCTTTGCGGCTTTTTGCGCGAGGCAAAATTCACGAATTGCGGCTTTTTCGCCTATTCGCGCGAGCCCGATACGGGCGCGTACCGTATGAAAGGGCAGATTCCCGCGCATACCAAACAAAAACGCGTGCGCGCGCTTTACAAAGCGCAGCAGCAAATTTCCGCGGCGTATCTCAACGATTACGTCGGTAAAACGGTCGAAGTGCTGTGCGAGGGGATCGATTACGATAAGCAGTGTTTTGTCGGAAGAGCGTATTTTCAGGCGGCGGAAATCGACGGCAGCGTCTATTTCACGGCAGACAAAGCGATTGTCGGGGAATATTGCGCGGTGAAGGTATTGCGTTCGGATACATACGATCTTTACGGTGAAAAAGCGTAGCGGCGCCCCGAAAGAAAGGCGTAAGGAGGAAATATGAATTTACCGAATAAAATTACTTTGACGCGGATCTTTATGATCCCCGTGTTCGTGGCGGTGTTCTATTGCGGATATCTGTCGAAATGGTGCTTTTTGGCCTCGGCAATCGTCTTTTTGCTCGCGGCGGCGACCGACGCGCTCGACGGCTATATCGCCCGTTCGCGCAACCTTGTCACCAACTTCGGCAAATTTCTCGATCCCATTGCCGACAAAGTGCTCGTATCGACGGCGCTTATCGTCATTCTGACCATTCCGACGGCGTTTCAGGTTGTCTTGTACGGGTCGCTCGGCATCGTCGCGGCGGGCGTATGCGTTTCGCTCATTCTTGCGCGCGAGCTGATCGTCAGCGGATTCCGCATTATCGCGGCGGGCAGAAATCTCATTCTCGCCGCAGATAAATTCGGCAAGATCAAAACGGTGACGCAGGATCTTGCGATCGCGCTTATTCTCGTCGCCATGACCTTCGTCGGCACGAGGGCGGGCGGAATCTTATCGGTTATCGGGCAGGTGCTGCTTGCCGTGAGCACCCTTCTCACGGTTATCTCGGGCGTGCATTATCTCGTGAAAAACAAGGCGGTGTTAAAAGATGAAGAACCGCCGAAGGAAGAAGAGGCGGGCGAATGAAATACGCGGCGGTTGTGTTACGCAACAAGAAAAATCCCACCGAGTCGGTGGAATACGCCTCCGTGTGCGACGCGCTTTTGCAGGGTGGCGTGTTTCTCGAAGAAATCGTCCTGCTGCCGTACGAAGAAACAGAACGGCTTACGGAAGCGCTTTCGCGGTTGCTTGTCGATTGCGGCGGCGTGTTCCTCATCTGCGACAAACCGCTTTTGCGCGGCGCGTTCGGCGCGTTCGAGGCGATGGGGGCAACGTTCGAAGGCGATTTCGCCCGTATGAAGGAAACGGGAAAACTCGTCGCCGTGTTCCCTTCGGGGCAGGCGGGTGCCGAGGCGGTGCGCGCGGGGCAGGAAACAATCGATTCGCATCGGGAAAATTCCTATCTGCGCGTCGTCATCCGCGCGATGTCCGTTCCGCCCGAATTGCTTACGGCGGCGATCGCGCAGGCGGAGGCGGCATCGCAGGGCAAACTCATTTTACACGTCAGCGAGAAGAACGGCGATTTGCGCGTCGAAATGATCTACGACCGCAATACGCCCAAGATGATCGCCGACGAAGTGGTGCGCATTCTCGCAACGGGGTTACGCGGATATATTTACGCAATGGACGACGTTTCGGTGCAGGAACGGCTCGTCGAAGCGCTCACGTTGCACCGCCGCAAGATCGCCACGGCGGAATCGTTTACGGGCGGCGCGATCGGGCGGGCGATCGTTTCGGTTTCGGGCGCGAGCCGCGTCTTTTACGAAGGGCTGAATACTTACGATTCCAAAGCCAAAGCCGAACGGCTGGGGGTTTCGGAATATACGCTTATGTCGAAGGGCGCCGTTTCGGAAGAAACGGCTTACGAAATGGCGGCGGGGCTGCTTGCGCAGGGGCATTGCGATCTGGCGATCGCCTCGACGGGCAACGCCGGCCCGACTGCCGAACGCAATACCCCCGTGGGACTGTGCTTTCTCGCCATTGCGACCAAAGAGCGCGTGCAGACTTACAAATTGCACTTCGAGGGCGACCGCAACCGCGTGATCGATACGGCGGTCAATCTGGCGCTCTTCCTCGCTTATAAAGAAATCAAATAAAAATCGTAAAAAATCAAGGAGAAGAATGGATATGAACGACGACAAACTCAAAGCGTTAGACGCGGTTTTAGCGCAGATCGAAAAGGCTTACGGCAAGGGCGCCATCATGAAACTCGGCAAAGACGCGGGCAATACCGATATCGAGGTCATTCCCACGGGCTGTTTATCGCTCGATCTGGCGCTCGGGATCGGCGGACTTCCCCGCGGCAGAATGGTGGAAATTTACGGCCCCGAATCCTCGGGTAAGACCACGGTTGCGTTGCACGCGGTGGCGCAGGCGCAAAAACTCGGCGGCGTGGCGGCGTTTATCGACGCGGAACACGCGCTCGATCCCGTGTATGCCAAAAATCTCGGCGTCAATTTAGACGAGCTGTACGTTTCCCAGCCCGATACGGGCGAACAGGCGCTCGACATTGTGGACGCGCTCGTGCGTTCCTCGGCGATCGACATGATCGTCGTCGACTCGGTTGCGGCGCTCACGCCCAAAGCCGAAATCGAAGGCGACATGGGCGACAGTCACGTCGGCTTGCAGGCGCGCCTGATGTCGCAGGCGCTCAGAAAACTCACGGCGATCGTCAACAAGAGCAAAACCTGCGTCGTGTTTATCAACCAGCTGCGCGAAAAGGTGGGCGTCATGTTCGGCAACCCCGAAGTGACCCCCGGCGGCAAGGCGCTTAAATTCTACGCGTCCGTGCGGATCGACGTCCGCAAGAAAGACGTGCTCAAAGATTCCGAAGGGGCGGCGGGCAACCGCACCCGCGCGAAGGTCGTCAAAAACAAGCTCGCCCCGCCCTTCCGTCAGGCGGAATTCGACATCATGTTCGGCGAAGGCGTTTCGCAGGAAGGCTGCCTTATCGATCTGGGCGTGCAGTACGACGTCATTAAAAAGAGCGGCGCCTGGTTCAGTTATAACGATACCAAGGTGGCGAACGGCAGAGAGAAGATGCGGCAGTTCTTAAAGGATAATCCCGAACTTGCGGCGGAAATCGAAGAAAAGATCCGCGGCGCGGCAAGGGAAATGCCTGCCGAGAGCGTTGCGGGAGACGCCGAATAATCTATGAAACACGGTTTCGTAAAAGTCGCGGCGGCAAGTCCCGAACTACGGGTCGCCGATCCTCGGTATAACGCGCAAAAGATCATCGAAGTTATCGAAAAACAGGCGAAAAAGGGGACGGAAATCCTCGTTTTTCCCGAGCTGTGTTTAAGCGGCTACACCTGCGGCGATCTGTTCTTACAAAAAACGCTTTTGGACGGCTGTCTCGAAGCGCTCGATTCGATCGCCGCGGCGACGAAAGAGAAAACCATGCTCGTGTTCGTCGGGCTGCCGTTTGCGGCGACGGGCGGCAAACTTTATAATTGCGCGGCGGCGGTGTGCGGCGGCGAAGTAAAAGGACTTGTGCCCAAAGCCCATCTTCCCAACTACGGCGAATTTTACGAAAAACGGTATTTTACACCCGCCGATCCCGACGTCGAAGGAACGAGTGTGAAAGCAGGACGGCGGGAATATTATTTCGGTACCGATTTGCTCATCATCGATACGCAGCACGGCGTGACCGTTGCCTGCGAAATCTGCGAAGATCTGTGGGCGCCCGTATCCCCTTCGACGAAAGCGGCGGTTACGAATGCGAATATCATCGTCAATCTTTCCGCATCCGATGAAACGGTGGGCAAGCGGGAATACCGCAAAACGCTGTTGGCGGCGCAGTCGGGAAAATGTGTTTGCGGATATATTTATTGCGACGCGGGCATGTACGAAAGTACGGGCGATTGCGTGTTTTCAGGCAATCATCTTATCTACGAAAACGGCGCGCTGCTTGCGGAAACGCAGCCCTTCGAAGGCGGCGTATGCGAGGCGGAAATCGACGCGGGCTTTCTCGAGCACGAACGCCGTTGCAACAACACCTTCCGCGACGGCGACGGAGGTGAATATTTCGCGGCGGCCTGTTCGTTTATCGGCGGCGGCGGCGATTTAAGCTTACGCAGCGTTTCCCGAACGCCGTTCGTTCCCGCAGGGGAAAACAGACAAGAGCGCACCGAAACGATTTTGGAAATTCAGTCGTACGCGCTGGCGCGGCGGCTGGAACACGTCGGGGCGAAAACGGCGGTTTTAGGCGTTTCGGGCGGGCTCGATTCCACGCTTGCCCTGCTCGTGACGGCGCGGGCGTTCGATCTCTTAAAAAAACCGCGTACGGATATTCTTGCCGTCGCCATGCCGGGGTTCGGCACGTCCGACAAGACCAAAAACAATTCGCTCGCGCTCATGCGGGAAATGGGCGTGACGGCGAAAACCGTACCGATCGCGGATACCGTTTTGAACCATTTTCAAGAGATCGGGCACGACCCTGCCGTGCACGACGTCACCTACGAAAACGCGCAGGCGCGTTACCGCACCATGATTTTAATGGATATCGCCAACCAAACGGGCGGTCTCGTGATCGGCACGGGCGATCTTTCCGAGCTTGCCCTCGGCTGGTGCACCTATAACGGCGATCATATGAGCCATTACGGCGTGAATGCGTCGGTTCCCAAAACGCTCGTAAAATATCTCGTGCGCGAGGAAGGGACGCGGCTGGGCGGTACGGCGGGAAAGATCCTGTGCGCTATAACCGAAACCGAAATTTCGCCCGAATTGCTCCCGCCCGACGAAAAAGGGGCGATCGCGCAAAAGACAGAGGATATCGTCGGACCGTACGAACTGCACGATTTCTTTTTATACCGTATGCTGTGTCGCGGCGACGAACCCGAAAAAATACTGTATTTGGCGCGATACGCTTTTGCGGAACAATACGACGCAACGACGATAATAAAGTGGCTGCAAGTGTTTTATAAACGGTTTTTCTCGCAGCAGTTCAAGCGGAATTGCATGCCCGACGGCGTAAAGGTCGGATCGGTTTCGCTGTCTCCGCGTGCCGACTGGCGCATGCCTTCCGACGCTTCGGGATCGCTTTGGCTTGCCCGTTTGGAAAAATTATAATATTTGATGAAAATGCGGCGTTACGCCGCATTTTTTCGTAGCATTTGTCATTCCGGGCCCGCCGAAGTATGTTTCGACTTTGTAGCGTTTGTCATTCTGAGCCTGCCGAAGAATCGCAGATGTTTCGACTTCGCTCAACATGACCGTGCGCTCAACATGACCGTGCGGTTCAATGCGACGGTGCGCACAACACGACGGTTCGGTTTTGCCGCGTCGGAAAAAAATTCAGGCAATAATCTTTCATGTTAGAGAATATATCTCGATTGCCGAAAAAATCTTCAATGAAGATTGCAAAGAAGCGAAAAGGGAGACCGATATTTTAAGGCAAGGGTATTCCAATGTCTTTGAAGGGTATTATATTCCGATTCGCCGTGCTAATAGTGCCGTAACGGTTGATAGCGGAAGTTTCTTCGATGAGATGAATCGTGTGAGCAACGCTTCTTTCAATAAGGACACCGTGCAAGGCGCAAAGGGTGAATTATTTATCGAGGGGCTTGATGAAGTGCTTGATAGGCATATTCACGGAGTGAGCCAATATGCCGGGCTTGCAACCGTCATCGACCAATACGATATACTCTATAACCTCAATATGTCGGAGGACGCCAACAAGCCGATTACCGTGAGAACGGAGGGCGAAAACACTTGGGCGAAAGGAAATGATTACTTCAAAAAACTCATAAGCGATTTGCAAGGAATCTCGCCCACAAGAGGCGGTGGTAGTAAATTGTTTGGCTTCTTCCGAGGTCATTATGCTACTTACCAACTCGGATTGAATCCGAAGGTATGGTTTACCCAATTATCCTCATTCTTTGCTTCCGGTAGTATTCTCGATTATTCTTCAATCTTGAAGGGATTATCTATCAATGCGAAGGACGTGGACGAATATTGCCAACTCGCCGCCGTGCGTAACAATGACAATTCGGCTGCTATGGCACAAGGCGTTATGGAGAAGGTCGATAAGGTCGGAAGTGCTTTGATGAAGCCTATCGGAATGGTAGACCGCTTCGTAATTAAAAAACTTTTCGGGGCTTGCCAAGTCCAAGTAGAAAAAGATAGTGGCTTCAAGGTCGGAACGGAAGAAAACAAAAAGAAAGCCGGGGAACTCCTTGAAAAAGTTATTGTCGAAACGCAACAAAACTCTATGGCCACCGAGAGGTCGGCGGCTATGCGTTCCGGAAGCGAATTGATGAAAACTTTGACTATGTTCACCGCCGATTCGATGAAGGTATTCGGAAGAGTGGTGGATTCGCTTGGAGAGGTCTCGGTCTTAAAGGCTAAAATCAAGGAAACAACCGATAGCAAGGCGAAGGCGGCTTTGGAAGAGAAACTCAAAGCGGCGAAGAAAAAATCCGTCAAATCGGTTGCGGCGCTTGCTTCTACGGCGATATTTATGGCGCTTATAGCACAAGCCTTCCGTTGGCTCTACAACAAGGACGATGACGATGAGAATATCCCGGCGAATATGGCGGTTGACGCTATCGGAAACCTTATGGGTGGATTACCTCTCATTAAAGACCTTTACGCAAAACTCACCGAGGGATATGACCTTAACAACTACTCCTATTCGGCTCTTAATGATTTGTTTGACGCTTTCTCTGGAACGATTTCAACCGTTACCTCGTTAGCGAAGGGCGAAGATATAAAGCCTTTGAGGACAGTGAAGGAATTATCTTTTGCGGTAGGTCAAATATTGGGGCTTCCTACGAGAAATGTCTATAATATCATCTATGGGCTTATGAAAAGGATTAGTCCTTCTACGGCTTATGAATGGGATAATAACCTCTACAACAAAAATTATTCCACCGACCTCCAAAAAGCAATAAGCAATGACGATGACGAAATGCTTGCGACTATCGTAGGGATTATGCTTGATGAGAAAGTGGGAGGAATCGACAATTCGTTTGCGAGAGAAGAAATGGATAGGCTCGTAAAGGGAGGCTATCAAGTGATTCCGAAAAGTATTGGAAGCACTATCTCTTATGAGGGCGAAGAGGTGGAGATTACCTCAAAGCAAAGAGAACGATTCAAAAAGGTTTATGGCGAGGCAAACAAGGCGCTTGCAAGCCTTGTAAACAACAAATCCTATGCCTCCACAAGCGATGAGGTCAAGGCGAAAGCCGTGAGGTTTATTTACGATATTTACTATAACCTTGCGATTGAGGATTTGCTCGGGGTAGAACTCGAAACGAAGAACATTCTTTTTGCGAAGGCTATCGATATATCTTCGCTTGCGATAATCGTTGCAATGGCGAGAAGCATTGAAGCCGACACCGACAAGAAAGGGAATATCGTTTCCGGGTCGAGAAAGAAGAAGGTGCAAACTTATATCAATTCTCTCGGGTTGAAGGCGGCTCAAAAGTATATGATTATGGGTTATCTCGGATATTCCAATAAAAACGGACAGCAACAAGTTAAGAGTTACATTCAAAGGTTATCGCTTACGAAGTCCGAAAAAGAAAAACTCTATGAGTACAGTGGCTATGCCGCATAAAGTAAAAGAGCAAGGATTGAGTTCCTTGCTCTTTGATTTTATATTATTTGAACTTTAACATAACCGCTGGGGTAAATCTTCAATGTATCGAGAGATATATCTGGAACAAATAGCGCCCAATTTGTGTGTGTACTAACATAGCAAGATACGCTCGAAAATCCATTTGAGTCAAGTTGACAATTTGGAGTAGGATAGAAGAAGCAATCTGTTAAAAAACCGTCTTTACGCATAATGAATATACTTGCTTCTGAAAATAAAAGATTTGGTTGTCGTGGCGTTGTGGAAATCTCCATTCTCACTCTTATATCATATTTATACTCTCCGCCGTTTGAAGTGGTCATTTCATAGTCAAAAAAACTAAAATTGACCGAAATATACTCATTGAAGTTATCGGAGGTTAATTTTATTGTGGAAAACTCGGGGGGGGGGTCGTATTATTAGAACACCCTATTAACCCTATACTACATAATGATAGGGTCAAAAATGCCAATAATAGTGAAAAAATTTTTTTCATAAATCACCTCAAAATGTGTATAACTCATTATACCATACCCCTCACGAAAAGGCAATATTTTCGAGGCGTGTTTTCTACAAAAGGTCTTGAAAAATTCTATATAATATGGTATAATAAATATAGGAGGTGAAGGTGTATGAAAGGAAAAAAATATTCGGCAAGGGAAAAACTCAAAGCCCTTTTGCTCCTTGAAGAAAAGCGAGATATTGACTATGTGGCGATGAAAACAAAATGTAACGTCTGCACTATATTCCGTTGGAAAAAGAAGTATGACGGTACACTTGCAAGTCTTGAAAATGCTTCGTCTCGTCCTCATACTCCGCACCCCAACTCGCACACGAAGGAAGAGGTAGAGTGGATTGAGAAAATCCTTGAAGAGAAGCCCGGCATAAGTTATTCGGAGGCTTATGGAATATTGAGGTCGGAGAAGGCTTATAGTAGGACTTACTTCGGATTCTATCAATACATAGTAAAGCACAACCTTCGCCCAGCACAAGAGAAGGAAAGGTATGTTCCGAAGCCCTATGATACTCCCGAAATGCTCGGAAGAAAAATGCAAATGGACGTCAAGTATGTGCCGAGAGAGTGCAACAAAGGAAAGTTCCCGGAAGAGTGGCTCTTCCAATACACGATGATAGACGAGGCAACAAGGGA
>CAJUSA010000005.1:4785-138475 GCA_910589015.1 uncultured Christensenellaceae bacterium | reverse complement strand
CCGCATTCTCGCTTATATATGTGTTTGTATATTTTTTAACGGCAAAGATTTATCACCGTATCGTGAAAAGCAATGATATATATTAAACGAACTACAATAATTATCGATGGAAAACGATGAAATACCAAATAATGCTTATTATTATGCCGATTGTCCGCATTGCAATAATACGCTTGTACAAGCAAAAAACGGAATGGACGGCTATATAAAATGTCCGAAATGCGGTAAGTACATTCATATCATTATTCGCAACGGGACTGTCGTTATCAAAACAAAAACCTAATTAAAGAACGCTCGGAGACGGGCGTTCTTTTTCTATAAAATAAGCGATTTTCCGAAAGAATTTGTGCAAACTGCTGTTCAACAAGCCGATATGGATGACAAAGAAAAAAATAGAATAAGCTAAATTGAAATTTAGCGTTATACCGTGTCATGTCGCCCCGCCGTTCCCGAAACGTCATTCTGAGCCGACGCATCCTTGCGTCGTGCCGAAGAATCTAAAATTGTGAGATGTTTCGACTACGCCTTACGCCTTCGCTCAACATGACATAAGAAAACGTTAAATTCCTGTTTATCGCTCTGTTATTATAAAATTATTAAATGAACAAGTCAAGCAAAAGCGCACTGCCTTGCTTGCAAGGTGTAGTGCGCTATACTTACATTCTGTTTCTGTGGCAAAATTCCCTATGGGAACTTCGGCAATCTTGTCGGCTTTTTCTGATTTTCGTCCGATCGTCAATAACTTGCTTTAAGCACGGTGCGGATATCCTTTTCGTCCATCACCTTATAGCCGCCGTCCATGACGAGCGTGCTCTTCACCATACCGTCGAGCATTCCGGCGGTGGCGCCGAGTTCGGTTATATTCATTACGAGCCCGAGCTTTTTCATCCACGCTTCCATTGCCGCAAGTCCTTCGTTCGCGACTTGCGTTTCGCTCTTGCCTTCAGGGTCGACGCCCCACACGTTGACGGCATAACGGGCAAACTTCGCCGTTCCGTAAGGCAGAATGTAACGATAGTAAGGCATCGATACCGCCGCAAGCGTCATGCCGTGCGTTGCGTCGGTATGCGCCGCAACCGCCTGCGCCAGCATGTGCACCATCCAGTCGGTCGTCTTGCCCTTTGCGACAAGCGTGTTGAGCGCCCAGGTCGCGATCCACATGATATTCGAGCGCGCCTCGTAGTCGGTGGGATTTTCCACCGCAATATCGGCGCTGTGAATGAGCGAACGCAACAGCCCTTCCATGATATAATCGCTCGTGTTGTCGTCCGTGCCCGAAAAATACTGTTCGAGAATGTGCGACATAATGTCGTAAATGCCCGAAATCATCTGATACTTGGGCAACGTGAAAGTAAACTCGGGATTCATGACGGAGAATTTCGGATAGACGTTCTCGCCGAACACATGCCCGATTTTGAGTTTCTGTTCGTGATTGGTGATGACCGCGCCGCCGTTCATCTCGCTGCCCGTGCCGACCATGGTCAGCACACAGCCGACGGGAATGATCTTGCAGGTCGGTTCGTCGAAACGGATAAAATATTTATCCCACGCGTCGTCGTTGCAGTGCACCGATACCGAAACGGCTTTCGCGTAATCGCACACCGAGCCGCCGCCGACGGCAAGAATAAGGTCGGCATTCGCCGCTTTGGCGCGCTCGATGCCCTCTTTCAACTTCTCGCTCGTGGGGTTGGGCATCACGCCCGCGTCCTCGAAAATCTGCTTGCCGTTCTGTTTGAGCAGGGCAACGACCTGATCGTAGATTTTGTTTTTCTTAATCGAGCCGCCGCCGTAAACGAGCAGCACGTTTTTACCGTACTTTGGCAGTTCTTCGTTCAAGCCTTCAAGCGCGTTTTTGCCGAAATAAAGTTTCGTAGGGTTGCAGTAAGTGAAATTTCCGATCATATTTTTGTTCTCCTATCTTGTATATTCTTTATGATACGGGCGGGAATGCCCGCAACTACCGTATTTTCGGGCACGTCTTTCGTGACGACCGCGCCTGCGGCTATAACTGCGCCGTTTCCTATTGTTACGCCGGGCAATATCGTTGCCTTTGCACCTATCCACACGTTATTCCCTATTTTCACGGGGACGGGAAACATATTACCGCGCTTGTCGGGCTGTAAATCGTGATTAAGAGTTGCTATTACAACCTGCTGACCTATGAGCGCATTGTCGCCGATTTCGATTCCGCCCTGATCCTGAAAACAGCAACCCGAATTGATGAATACGTTTTTGCCGACACGAATGTTGCGCCCGTAATCGGCGTTAAAAGGCGGAAACAGCGAAAAGCCTTCATCAAGTTCTTGCCCTATCAATTCGGCAAACAATTCCCTTAATTCGTCGGGCGTTTTATATCCGTTGTTCATTTGCGACGTTATTTTGAGGGCGCGTTGCGCCATTTCGTGCATATGCAAGTGCATTTCGGAATTTGCTACGATATACGTTCGTTTTTTTATTGCTTCTTTGAATTCTACCGTGTTCATAAATCCTCCGCAATCCACACGAATATTTTAAGTCTTGTTTGTCTATATGTCAAATACTTATATTTTATACCTTTGCTATAATTGACACGCATAACTCCTTTGTGTTATTATTATTGCAAAGGACGGTGTTACAATGGAACTTCGGGAACTTAAATACTTTTTGGCGGTTGCGCGGGAACAGAGCATATCCAAAGCGGCGGAAGTGTTGTACGCTACGCAACCGAATTTATCTCGGCAAATGCAAAATCTTGAAAAAGAGATAGGAAAGCAATTATTTATTCGAGGCAATAAAAAAATCACGCTTACCGCAACGGGACAGTGGCTTCGTAAACGTGCGGAAGAAATTATAGAATTGTATAACCAAACAGAAGCGGAACTCAATGCGCCCGTTTCGGACGTGAGCGGCGACATCTATATCGGCGGCGGCGAAAGTTACGTTATGGAACTGATAGCGAAAGCGGCACATTCCGTGCGGCGCGATTATCCGAACGTAAAATACCACTTATTCAGCGGCGACAGTTCTACCGTTTCCGAAAAACTCGATAAAGGACTTATCGACTTCGGAATATTTATCGAGCCGTTCGATTTAAGCAAATACGATTATCTTCGATTACCGCTCTACGATACTTGGGGCGTGCTTATGCGTAAGGACGATCCGCTTAGTTCAAAAGAATTTATAACACCCGAAGATTTATGGGATAAGCCGATAATTCGTTCCGAGCAATCTCTCGGTAAAAGTATCATAACGGATTGGTTCCGCAAAAAATCCGAAGAACTCAATATCGTAGCAACCTATAATCTTTTATACAATGCTTCCATACTCGTAGAACAGGGGTTGGGAATAGCCGTAGGACTTGATAAAATAATCAACACGTCGGGCAATTCAAATTTGTGTTTCAGACCGCTTTTCCCCGAACTTATATCGCACCTTGATATCGCATGGAAAAAATATCAGGTATTCCCGAAATGTGCGGAAATATTTATAAATCGTTTGCAGGAAAGTTTGTAACAAGATAAATATTTTCACCTTACGATACGACTTAGTATTTTTCACGATAGAAAAATTCATGCTCCAACATAGCACATATACAGTGATACACAGGCAAATGCAATTCCTGAACCTTATAGGTTTCACGCTCGGGGACAACGATGGAAACGTCGGCAATATCTTTCATCCTTCCGCCGTTGCCTCCGCCGAGAAAAACCACTTTCATGTTTTTCGCCTTTGCCGCGATAACCGCATACACACAGTTTTTCGAGTTTCCCGACGTGGAGATTGCAAGCAAGACATCATTCGGTGTGCACCAAACGTTTATCTGTTGCGCAAATCCGAAATACGGATCCTTATCGTTTACAAACGCCGTGGAAAAAGCAGGATGACCGCAAAGAGAAATCGCGGGCAAGCCGCCTTCCAAACGCTCTGCAAGTGCCTTGCCGTCCTCTCCGTACGGATCAAATAAAGCGGCGCAATCCCCTTCGAGCGGACGGGGAATTTTGAAACTTTTTAAGAGTTCGCCTGCGATATGCTCGCAATCGGAAGCGCTGCCTCCGTTTCCGCATAAGTACAGTTTTCCGCCCTCTTCAAAGCTTTTTTTGATCGTCTCGAACGCCGTTAAAAGATTTTCTTTTTCGCCTTTCAGCGCAGAATAACGGACGATCGTTTCCTCTAATATTTTTTCCGTTCCCGTTTTCATATTTACCATTCCGCCGTCTGATTTCCCGAGCGTCTTTTTTTATTCGGGTTTTTTGTCAAAGTCGAGCGTTAAGTCGTAATCACCTAAATGCTCCATCTTAAATCCGTTCGCCTTGTATGTTTCATAATCGAACGATTCCAATTCGTCGATCGCAAGCTTATGGAACTCGTAAAAGTTGTGCCACCATTCCCAGCCGCTGCCAAGCGAATTGGCAAGATATGCGTCCGCTATGTCGCACGCCGTTTGCGGCGCGACGTAGAAGGCGCCCATGGCTAAAACGTTCACCCCATTGCCTGTGATCGCTCTGACCGCGGCAGGCAGACTCTCCACGACGCCCGCATGCACATGCGGACACTTGCTCGCGGCAATATGAATCCCCATGCCTGTGCCGCAGAAAATGAGAGCGCGCTCGTATTCTCCTTCGCTGATCTTCGCCCCTACGCGCAGTCCCACACGGTGAAACATATTTTCGGTATCGTTCGGATCGCTATCCTCTTTCACACCGAGATCCTCGATCTTCCAACCTTTTTTGCGCAAATGTTCGCACACCGTTTCTTTCAGCGGATACCCTGCAAAATCCGCGCCGACGACTAAATATTTTTCTTTTACCGTTTTCATATTTGTTTCTCCTTTCTCTGAAATTTTAAGACCTAACCCTTTCCGTCAGAAATCGCCCCGTGCGACTGCAAGGGCGGCGTAATCGCCGACGTTTTCTCCTAAACCGGCAGGCTCGACCGAAACGGCATGATAGCTGTAAGAAAGACATTCATGCCGCATTACCTTATCTGCTTCCGGGAACAGAAGATCGCCCGCGCGCATATACACACCGCCGACTATGATTTTTTCGGGATTGATTAGATCGACGAGAATACTCAACGTTCTCCCGAACATTTTGCCGCTTTCCCGAAACACGGACAGAGCAAATTCATCGCCTTGCCGCGCACGTTCGGCAAGTTCTTTTGCCGTAAGGCGTTCGCTTTCCGACTGCGTTATATTCTGCCCGACGTTATCGCCGCACCGCGCGTTTCGCATTAACCGCGCTAACCGCGCAATTCCGCCGCCGCTGCAATACCCCTCGCAGGAACCGTATTTGTAATAGCCATACGGTCCTTCATCCGTCAAACGAACATGCCCGATCTCGCCTGCGTTGTCATTTGCGCCGCTGTAAAGCTTCCCATTGAGAATGAGTCCCGCGCCGAGTCCCGTTCCGAACGTGAGGAAAATCATATTCGACGTCCCCTTTCCCGCGCCGAACTTCCATTCGGCGACCGCGCAGGCGTTGGCGTCGTTCTGCAAATAAACGGGAACGTGAAATTCATCGCGAAAATAATTTACGACGGGAATATCTTTCCAATCCGAAAGGCTTGGAGGCGACATGATTACCCCCCGTTTGCTGTCGAGCGGTCCGCCGCAGCTGATACCGATGCCCGAAAGTCCCATCTTTTCATGCTTTCGGATAAACTTCGAAAATAGCGACAAAGTTTCTTCGGGCGAATGCCCTTCGGTCGCAAAGCTCTCTTTGCACAAAATGTTCGGTTCATCATCGATTTGCGCAAACGTCATCGCGCATTTCGTGCCGCCGATATCCAATCCGATATAATATCTTTCTTTCATAAAATTGTAATCAATCAATTATAATTTTTTATGATCGCCGATAGAATAGATTGCGCTAAATAACGCGCAAAGAAATCGTTGGGATGTGAAATATTGCTTGCGCTGATGTCGATAAAATCCTTGCGTTCCATCAACCATTTTTGGAACGTCGTTACTTTTACGCAAAAAGCATGGTCGAACTCGTTTACCAAATCGCAAAAATAATCTTCGTAAACGTCTTGATTATTATAAAATTTTCTTACGACCGCTTCGGTTTCGGAAGTGTACGCATCGGTATTGGGAACGGTCGAAGAGAAAACAATAATCGCGCAATCCGGATTGAGCGCCAAAGCTTTGTTGATCATATTACGAAGATTTGCTGTTACCGATTCCGGAGAAACACTGAACGTTCCGTCGTTACATCCGAAATGAAGAACGAGCAGATCAGGCACGATCCCGTCGTTTTGCTTCTTCCAGCGTTCCACGCCCGTAGAGCTGAGCCACCCGCCCACGGCAGTGTTGTGCGCCGTAATTTCCGTATCGCCGTTATAACCGTAAAAAGAGGAAAGTTTCTTCGTCACCAAATCGGAAAGCCGCGGCATTTTCGGTTCGATATTACGGAAACCGCTGGCGTTGCACCCTTCCATGATACTGTCACCGTAGAAGAGCAGCGTAACGTTTTCTTTCTTTTCGAGCTTCTGCTCTAAAACAGAAAGTTTTTCGGAATAAGGCTGCTCGGGACCGCTCCATTCCTCCGTTCTGATGTAGGTAACGCACACCGTTTTGCTCGGAAAGCGCGCGAATTCCTCGTAAGCCACATATTTTTCGGGATACTTTTCCGAACGGAATGCCGCATTCGCATCGAGAGGCGCGTCGAGATAGTAATAATCAAAATTCGTTGTGGGAATAGCAGAACCCTCTATGTAACGCAAACCCTCTTCGGTCATTTCGTAATCCGTTCCCTCCGCATATAGCGTTTTCAGATCATAACTTCGCACCTCTAAAATCTTTGCGGGTTTATACATCAGCTTTTTATCGGCAACGGCGCCATCGTCTTCGTAAAAGCAAACCGTTTCGTTATATATTATCTGACTTGCCCAATAGGGCTTCGTATATTTCGTCAAAGAATATTTATCGCATTTCAAAGATGCTGCGCTGTACTGCGACATAATTTCCTCTATCGTCAAAAGCTTTTGTTCTTCATCGCCTTCGTCATTTTTTCCGCCGTCGGGCGTAGCACACGCAGCCGCGAGCGAAAATATCAACCCGCAGACCACAATCGCCGCTAATCTTATACCACAAAACTTTCTATTCATGTCTACTCCCTTAAGCGTTTTTTACGAGATAGGTCGAAACTTCCAAATTATTATTATAGGTAATTTGCACATAGAAATAAGTCGTTTCGGCGGGGATCGTAAGATCATAACCGAAAACGCCGTCTACAACGTTCACCGTTCTGCCTTTCCATTGCGCGTTTTTGTTGGGAAGCGGCGAAGAAGTATAACGAATAGTAATCTTGTCGATCTTCGCTTCGCCGTACGGGCGCAATTTGAGCGTGGGATCTTCTTTTGTAGGATGTTGCATCACTTCTACATACTCGCTCTCCATGCCGCAAAAATACTTGGCGAACATGGGAAGGTTCGTTTCGTACGCACCGTATTCCTGTCCGTGAGGGAACGTTCTTTTGAACAAAACAAAGCCGGTGCAAGCTTCGGAACAGCGGCTCGACGCATCGAAAGAAAATGCCTGATCGTTTATGCTGTTCACGTTGAAAACCTTGCAATTCGATTGCTTTAACGGCTCTAACGTATCCCAACGCTTTGCAGAAATTTGATCGCCGCCCGTCGGATAAATAGTAGCGAAACCCGAACAGGATTGCGTCAACGAGAGCGCGCCGTATACGGGCATCGCAAACGAAAACCGATCGTCGTATCCTGCAACCACGTTGGTGATCATGCCGCCCCAGGAAATTCCTGTGACGCCGATCTTTTGCGTATCAACGCAATCGAAGGAGCTTATGAGCGAACATGCCAAAATCGTAGCCGAAGTCGCATGATAAAACCACTGGTTTTCGATATCCTCGTTATAATCGCTGAAACCGTTGTTTGTCGGTCCGTTGGAATACTGCTCGTCGCCCGCATATCGGTTTTGTTCGATATGCTTGCAGTTATAGTTGCTTACGCCCGCCACGGGTTCGGCGCCTTCCGTATCGATCGAAATTGCCGCAAAGCCTAAATCGTTCCAATATTTTACCCAATCGGGTACAGCCGTACCGAGTCCGCCGTGAACGAGCACGAGCGCCGGCACTTTCGACGATTGCGAAGCACCTTGCGGAAATCCGATATAGGCGGCAATTTTCGTGGGCTTACCATTGTATTTGATCGGAGAAGTATAAAAAATTCCCTTTACTTCTCCCACGCCGCCGAAATTGAGATCGGAACAGTACTCCCATTCGGGCGTATTCCAAAGCGAGGAAGGATAAGAAATCAAACCGTCTGTGTACGTTTGACCGTCCGTTTTGATCGTTCTTTCCTGAAACTTATATTGCTCCGTCTGTTCTTTGTCGGGTCCGTTCGGCTTATCGCCCGCATTCGCATGATTGCAAGCGCAAAGACCTAAAACCGACACTGCACACAATAAAAAAACCGCCGCTTTTTTCATATTTTTTCCCCTTTGAAATTAACCGGTTGCAATATTCCGTTTCCGATCAGAAACGTTTTTACCTGATATGCGCCGAATGGTACCGTTTCCGCGATACGGCGGGAAGGAATTTCTATTTTACATTCCGCCGTTTGCGCTGACGGGTTAAAGAGACGCATATAATTGTTTTCACCCTCGCGGTATAACGCCGACAGCAGCACGCCGCCGCCCACGTTCATAAACGGCGAATCGCCGCCCTGCCCGTTCGGGAAGAAAGAAAGCGCCATGGGCGGTTGGTTGAGCATCTCTGCCTGAACGGCGATATCCTGCGCCGTTTCGCCGAAGAATACGGAAAAATCGAATTCGCTTTCTCCCGCATCCATGCGTTCCGTATAACGGTCTTGTTGCAAAATCTCGCGCTCGTCGATCGGATGTCCCGTATAAGCGGGCGTCCGCAACAAATTGAGATAGAGCGTATTCTTTTCAAAACTTGCCGCATACGTTCCCTTATTGACGATGCCTACGCACTGTTCTGCGCCGCGATACAAACACCATTTGTGGAACGCGTCCTCGCCTCCGTCCATCCTCAGCGTTTCGGCGCCGAACGCCTGCTCGCCGATCAATTCGCCGCGGAAGGCAAACGGAATTTTCAGCTTTAAGCACTTATCTTTTTCGTCGAACATAACGCGGATTTTGATATCGACGCGCTTCATTTGCTTATAGAAAGCGTATTGGATCACGGCGCGTGAAGAGTGAAAACCGTAAACGCCTTCGAGAACGTCGCGCACCTGCCCGCTTTCCACCATTCTCAGCGCGGGAAGCGCCTGTTTCACGCCCGAATAACGCGTGCTTTCTTCCTCGGAAACGAGCGTAAAATTGCCGATTTCTTCGCCGATCCGCTTTGCTTGAAAATCCCTCATCGCCCAAGCGTCTTCCGTATCCGAAAAAACGCTCAGCCCGAACGGAAATTTTTCAAAAAGATCGACGCCGTCGTTTTTCAAACAGACGACCGAACCGTTTTCAGCTTCGACTTCCACCTGATAAAGCCCTTGCATGCAGTAAACGCCGTGTTCGAGCGCAAAATTTCCGCGCGACGGAACGAGACGCGGTCTGCACTCGAAGAGATTCATGCTCATCGGCTTTAATTTCGCCTTGAAAACGACGCGCTTGCGCCAATCGAGATTGAGGTTGCAGCTCTCTTTCTCTATCTGCGAAGGTAATTTTTCTTCCCCGCTGTAAACGTCCATCATGGTGAACGTATCCGTCCAATTCTGGTCGGCAAGCTGGAACTGACAATCCACGACGACCTCGCGTTCATACGGGTGCGGGTTATAAACCAAGATAGGATAATTTCCGTTAGCTTGATAAGAGATGAGATTCGACAGCGCGAAATACGCCTTTGCCTTTAATTCCGCCAAAATTTTAATGCCGTGGCTGATAAGTTGCAAGCCCTTTTCTTCCACTTCTTTGATCCCGCTGCCAGGGAGAATGTCGTGAAACTGCACGAACAGCATATCCCGTTCCGCCTCTTTCAAAAGCGTGCTCGGAAATTGCATCAACCCCTTTTCCGCCGCCACGGAACACATCTTTTCGGTTAAGAGCAATTCGTTTTCCAAACGGCGGTAACCTTTTTTAATTTTCGCCTGCGAGGTATAACAACCCACTTGCGCGGGACGGAGTGATTTTTCGATTTTCGCAACCGAGCGATTGCGCGCTTTCGCCGCGGAAAAATATTCCTCCGGCATAGCGTGCTTTATGACGATTCCCTCTTTTTTCAGCGCTTCGGTGAGCGACTCGATATCGCTTAAATCCTGATCGGACGGACCGCCGCCGTGATTCCCGACGCCCCAAAGAATCATCAACGGATTTTCGCTTTTTTCGCGGATCAATCCCTCGATTTTCTGCGCCGCTTTGCCCAAAGGGCTGTTATAAAGTTCGTAGTGACGGCGAACGTAAATCTCGGAACGGTCGTAACCCACCCATATAAATTCATCTGGGATATCGAGCTGACTCTGAATCGGACGGCAAACGAGATAATTGCGGTAACCGCTTTGGGCGAGAATCTGCACAAGTCCACGCGAATGCCCGAACGAATCGAAATTGACCGCAGTATCGAATGATTTCTTTTGGAATTTCTCTTCAAAATACGCATTTCCCGCCGTTATTTGGCGCACAAAGCCCTCGCCCGAAGGCAAATTGCAATCGGGCTGATCGAACCAGCCGCCCATAATATTCCACTTTCCCTCTTGGACCAATTTTTGGATTTTTTCAAAAAGAGACGGTTCGTATTCCTCAATCCACTGATACAAAAGCGCTTCGTTGTGATTAAATACGAACGTGCCGTATTTTTCGCACAAGCGTGCAGCGCTGCGAAACGTAGACAGCGTCGCCGCCGCCCCCTCTTCCCACTCCCATAACCACATAGGATCGATATGGGCATTGCAAATAAGATAAACTTCGCGTTGCATAAAATGTTTACTCCGTTTCTTTTTCTACGACAATATCGATATTTTTAAAAGACATATCGATATCGTACGTTCCGGGAAGCTCGTAGCCCGTATACATACCGTTAATATACAAATTGTCCCATTTGGAATCCTTCATATATCCCGCTTCCTGCGCTGCGTTAAACGCTCTGCGAATAAGATCCGTCAACTCCACGTCGACCGTTCTCCATGTGTTCAAAAGGATTTTGCCCTCGCCGTCGTATAAATTATAATCGGGCTGAAAGAAAGCTGAAGAGGATATATTAAATATCCATTTATCGGTTGCGGATTCTTTCGACCCGGCATCGGGAAAGCTCGCTTCCTCGCTGAATACATAACGGTTGTCGAAAATCGGGATACCGAACCACAGCATGTCGGTAAAGTTTCCGGCGGTTTCGTCGTAATTGGCTACGTACAGATAGAAAAGACACATTGCGGAATGCAATCCGTAATTCGCCCGATCTCCCATATGGTCGACAAAATCGTTTATTTTCGCGTCGATTTTTACGCGGATCGATTTTGAATCGGAAATTTTGCAGGCGGCATTCAAATCGGATGGCGTGCAAAGGTCTTGCTCCAACAAAAGATGCGGCCATTCCTGATAGGCTACTCGATCGGAATGATAACACTCCGACGCTTTTAACGCAAGGCGGTATTCCCCCGTTCTTGTGTTGACCTCAAACGTTTTCGACTGATTTTCGTAAAGATAATGGTTGCGCTCGACTTCCGTAAACCGATAGTTGAACGTTTTCTGACCGTTCTTGATTTCATAAGTCGTGTTTTGTTTGTCGTGAAAAGGATAACGCGTTGCCCATTGCGCGAGATGCCATTGCGGCATAAGATCCGCGTTTCCGTAATCGAAACGCACCATGGGGTTATAGGCGTCCGTTCCGAACGTTTCGATGTCGTCGCCGTAGATCGGTTTCCCGAGTCCGCGCACCAAAAGTCCTTTTCTGAATTTTTTATCTCCTAAAATTGAAATGCCCATTTCTTCGTTCGGCTCCTCCGTATCATCGGGATTTTCGGGTTTGTTTGTCGATGCGTTGCATGCGGCACAGCCGAATAGCAAGAGAGCGCTCATAAGTACCGCAAATATTTTTTTTACCATAACAATCACCCGTTCCTCTATTAAACTTCGATATAAGACTTAATATCCAAATTGCGGAACGACATATCGACGTCGTAAGTGCCCGGACTTTCAAATCCTATATACATATGGTGAAGATAAAGCTTATCCATCGTAACGCCTTGGAACATGTCGCCGCGCTGCGCGTCGCCGAGCGCGAGCGAAATGTAAGGATAGACTTCAAAATCGATCGACTTCCACTCGTTAAAGATGAGATCCCCCTTCATATCGTAAAGATTATTCGTCGGAGACCAATAATGCGTACCGGGAATATTATACACCCACTTGTTCGTTTCGGACTCCTTTGTGCCCGAATCGGGGCCGCTCGTGCCTACGGCAAACGGCATCCTGTTATCGAAGAGAGTAAGCCCCACATAGAAGAAATCCGTAAATCCCTGCGCCACGGACGGCATGTAATAAAATTCGAGATAGAACATTAACACACAGGCGTGAAGATCGGGGTTCGGCGTACCCTGCATACGGTCGGCAAAGGAATTCAACTTCAAATCAAGCGAAACGACGATGGACTCGGTGTTCTTGACCGCGATCTGTTTGGGAATATCTTCGGGCGTGCCCATCGACTGCATCAAAAGCAAATGCGGCCACTCCTGCATGGGCGCACGGTCGTATTTATAGCACTCCGAAGACTTCAACGCAAGACGGAATTCGCTCGTCTTCGTATCGACTTCCAGCTCTTTCGATTGGTTTTGGTAGAGGTACCGCTCGTCACCCAGATCGGTAAATTTATAGTTGAAAGTCTGTTTGCCGTCTTTCAACTCGGTTACCGTGTTGCCCCTGTCGTGCCAAGGGTAGCGGGACGCCGCTTGATGGATCGTCCAGGACGGCGGCCCTTGCAATCCTTTTTCGTAATCGAAATAGTCCGCGCCGTGATAGTACTTCTGCCCGAATTTATCGAGATCGTACCGTTCGACGGCATCTTCTTCCGGATTGCCGTAAATCGGATTCCATATCCCGTTTACTTCAAAGCCGTTGCGGAAATTTCTGTCGTTCAAAACCGAAACGTATTCATACTTTTTTTCCTTTTCTCCGTCGTCGGCACCGTCGCGCGGCGAACAGGCGGCGGAACAAAGCAACAAAGGAACGATCGTCAACAAAGCCGCAATTTTATTTTTCATACTTTACCTTCCGTCTTAAATCGGTTCTCTTGTCGGCTGATTCCAAAATCAGCCGACAAGGAACGCAACCGTTTAGTTTTCTTTCTTTTTCTTCACTGCAAGGCAAACGCCCAATGCCGCGACCGCTATGCCGCCTACCATTCCGAACGCAACGGTGTTGACTGTGGAACTGCAACCCTTGCCGCCCTCTTTATCGATCATCAACACCAATTTCAGATTAGACGAATTCATCTTGAACGTCACTTTTCCGTCCGCTTCCGTCGTAGCGATCTCATCGACGTCCGTACCGACGATCTTATAGACCTTTACGCCCTTGTATACGGATGCGTCGAGCGAAACCGTCGTTTCGTCGATAAAGGATACGTTCGCTCCGCTTTCCGTTTTGCCGACGATGCTGACGACTTTCCAAGCCTTTTTCTCGGCTTTTGCCGCGCTCTCAATGTTGGCCTTCGCCTTTTCGTAATCTTTTTCCGCAAGCTCTTTGGCTTCCAACAATGTCACCATCGACGGATACACGCCTGCATGCAGTTGCGTTTCGGAGATCGTCGCACCGATATCGCCCGTAACGGTAGAGTCGGCAAAAAGATCGGTCGTTTCGCCCTTCGTTGCATTTTTCCCGTTCACGGAATGAACGGTGAAACTTGCTTCGCCCGTGCCTTCCATCATGTCCCAGGCGTCTTTATACATTACGCTGAGATACAGCCGCTTACCGTTTTCGGTGAGTTTCTTCTGAAACTCGGTAAGAGCATAAAAGCTATCGCCGTAGTTCGCATAGGGAATCACGCTCTGTTTTTCCGCGCCGTCGTTCCACGCGCTTCCGTAAATAAAGTTGTTGAATTCCGCTTCGGTGAGATAACCGTTGCTATCGAGATCGAGCTTTTCAAACACGTCTTTTTCAAACGTGGTTTCCGCTAAAGTTAAACCCGCTTCGTTTTCGGGCGTTTTCCAAGCGTAGTCTGTTCTTTTGAAGTAGCCGTCGTTAAGATCGAAGGCAATGCCCTCTTTTCCGTTTTCCGTAATGCCTTTCATCGAAATTTTAATGTCGGCATAATCGGTTTTGGGCGTCCAATCCGTGTTGCACAGCTGAATCGTCGAAATCCAACCCGCCCAACCGAGATAACCGTCCGAATATTCGCCGGCTTCCGTGTTGAACTCGCCATCTGCGTCGAAAGACGGGTTAATGCCGATATAGTTGAACTGAATGGTCATTTGACCGTTAGTCGACGGACGCATGGCAAACAGGATCCCCGCGCCGTAATCGTTCGACCACGATTCGCTGTGCTTACTGTAAAAAGGAACTTCGTTGAAGTTATCGCTCTTTTCGAGAACGTCGGTAAGCGTAAAACCGAACCAACGGTCGGTACTCACTTCCTGCCAATTATTCATGCTCATGTTGAAAGAGCAATCGGTAATGTCGATCTCGGGCGCGAAACTTACGCCCATGCCACCCTTCGTCGTGCTGCCCGTCGCGGTAAGTTCGTTGTTTTCATAAGAAAGATGCGTTCTGATATCGAGATATCTTGTATTCAGTCCCGCGCCTTCCGTTAAAACGTAATTGAACGGTTTCCAATCCGAAGCGGAGTAAGAGTCTTCCGCAGCAGACGACGCCGCGCGCGGCGCAGCGATCATAGCGCTGCTGCCCGCCAACAAACCTGCAATCACAAAACAAATTACTTTTTTCATACTTATTCCCCTTTTTCGTTTTTCTTTTTATAAGCGACGATCCCGATCACCGCGGCAACAGCCAAGAAACCTGCACCCGAAACGGAAGCAATGCCGACGGAACCGTTGCAGCCCGATTTTTTACCCGCTTTTCCGTAGACGATTACTTGATACACGTTTTCGTTATCGATCTTCAAAACAACCTTTCCGTCTTGCACGGTTGCAAGATCCGCGCCCAATTCCTGCGCTTCGCCGTCCTCGTTCAGGAAATAAAACTTATAATCCGAATATCCCGTCGAAGGCAACGTATACGTAACGTCCATTGCCGCCTTCAAATTCACAGTGACGCCGCCGACCGTAGGAGCAACGCTGAAATAATCGATCACATCATAGCCCAATTTATCCGCTCTCTCTTTGACGATTTCCCAATCACCGTCCGTTTCATCATATTTGACGACTTTTAATCCGTCGATCGCAGAAGCGTATACGCCGAAGTTCCCCATCGAAGCGTTGGGTACCGTGACGGTGAGATGATCCTGCGTCACCGTTTTATCGACGCGATAGGCGGGAGCAACGCCGTCGCTCGCCTTCATGCCGTTCACTTCGTTTACCGTAAGCGTAACGGGACGGTGCGAATCGTCGCTATACATCATGACCATGCCAAAATAGCATTCATGCTCCGCAAAATATTCCTTAAAACCCGCAAAGGTACTTCCGCTGTTGAGATAAGGCGCAGTGAAATCGTACTCGCCGCCTTCGCCTATACCCTTCCATGCGCCACCGTTCACGTTCATACCGACACCGTCGCCGTTTTCGGTAAACGAAAGGCTGAGGTGTCCGTTCCACTCGGCGTCGAGTTTGAAATTGGATACCGCTTTGTCTTGCGTAACGTCTGCCCAAGGCGCGTCCGCCGCTTCACCCGTTTCGACGTCGAAATTTTTTGCAATAGTCGATAACCCGAGCACATTGTTTTCCAGAAGCTGATTCGTGTTGAGCATGAAAACAAGCCCCGTCTGTTCCGTGTTCTGGTAACCGCCGAATCCGCTTAACGCGTTGAACGGCATATTCACGGGGATCGAATTCTGATCGTCCGCGATGATATTCTTATCGAGGAAGGTCAAGCTCATCCAAGTAAGCTTATCGATATCGGGGATATTCAACGTCATGTCTACGGAGAAATCGGTGACGTCGATCGCTTTTAGATAGGAAAATCCCGTCGTCGCGATCCCCGCATTGAGCGAACCCGTAAACGAAACCGTGCCCGCATCGCCGTCATAGCTCATACCCGTGGGAATTTCGTAACCGCTCAAAACGTAATTATGCGGCATCCAATCGCCCGTGCTTGCCGCCGCGCTTTCCGCTTTCGCAGAAGCGGCGGGAGCGGTGTTTGTGTTTGCAATGCCGATAACCGGAGCCAACATACAAACCGCAAGAGGTAATGCTAACATTTTTTTCATAATTTATTCCTCCTTGTAAGGGTCAACCCTTAACACTTCCTAAAACAATACCCTTGATAAAGTACTTTTGCACCCACGGATACAAAAGAATGATGGGTAATAAGATAATAAAGATATTGGCTGCCGCCAAAGAATTATTGCTCACGTTCTGAAATCCGCCCTCGATCCCGGAAAACGTCGGCTCCTTCAAAAACTCCTGTAAATACGTCTGCAAAGGATAATATTGCGGCTGCGAACTGTAAATCAAACCGTCGAACCAGCTGTTCCACTGACTGATAAAGGAAAACATCATTACGGTTACGATCACGGGCGAAGAACACGGTATCACGATTTGAATGAGTATGTTAAAATGTTCCGCCCCGTCGATATACGCCGCTTCTTCCATTTCCTGCGGGAGCTGGCGCATGAAATTCATCATCATGATCACAAGAAAGACTTGAATGCTGCAAGGAAAAATCAACGCCCAAATCGTGTCTTTCAGATGCAGCGTATTGGCGATCAACAAATACGTGGGCACGAGTCCGCCGCTGAACAACATCGCTACCACCAAGACCGCCATGTATATCGCTCTTCCCGGAAACATCGTGTTTTTCCGCGACAGCGGATACGCCAGCAAAATGGTAAAAAACGTGGTAAGCAACGTGCCGAGCACGGTTTTAATAACGCTAACTTTGAGCGCCGACCAAAAAGCGCTGTTGGAAAATACATAACCGTAAGAGTCAAGCGTAAATCTTAAAGGAATAAACGTTACCCTGTTTGCTTCCACAAATTCCTTCGCACTGAATGAAATTGCCAAAACATGGATCATGGGAAGCAAACAAAGGAGCGCTAAAAGCGTTAAGAAAATATAATTAAACACGGAGAATACAATGTAACCCGCCGAAGTTTTCTTTTTCATTCCGCTTCCTCCTTTACAGTATTTGATAATCCGAAGTCTTTTTTACAATGAGATTGCTCGTGCAAATGAGAATGAGAGAGATAACCGATTTGAACAACCCGATTGCCGTTCCGATGGGATAATTCGCCGCACTCGTTCCCTCTAACGTGATACGATAAACGTAGGTATCGATGATATCGCCCCAATCGTAAACCAATGGATTATACAAAACGTAAATCTGATCGAAGTTCGCATTGATCACGCTGCCGAGATTGAGGATCAGGTTCAAAATAATGATCGCCATCATGCTCGGAAGGGTAACATGTATCGTCTGCTGAAAACGGTTTGCCCCGTCCATTTCCGCCGCCTCATATAACGTAGGATCGATGCCCGTAAGCGCGGCAAGATAAATGATTGCGCCGTAGCCGAACCCTTTCCAAATGTCGGTAAAAATCACGATCATGACAAACGAGAAATCCGACTGCAACCAAATATGATCGCCGCGATAGCCGAACCAACTTAAAAACCCGTCGAACATACCGCCCTGTTGGAATATCGTCTTTATGATGCTGCCCAAAATGACCCACGAAAGAAAATACGGCATGAAGTAAATGGTCTGCAACAGTTTTTTAACTTTGGTTCTTCTCAGCTCGTTTAACAGTAACGAAACAATAATGGGAACGGGGAACCCTAATACCAACTTGCTTGTTGCGATAATGAGCGTATTACGGAACACCTTATAAAACTCGGGCATTGCCGTAAACATATACTTAAACCAATCGAAACCGCAAAACTTACTTCCCCATATGCCCTTTTGATAATCCAACTTTTCCACAAAGGCAAGGCGCAACCCGAACATGGGCACATAGGTAAACACGATGAGGAAGATGAGCGGCAGCACGATGATCAAATGAAGCTGCCAGCTCATTTTCTTTAACGGATTTTTAGTGCGGCGATGCCCTTTGGCGGTGTTTTCGGCATTTTCGTTTTTTGCTTTGGTGATCATACGCCGTTCAACCCCCTTAAAATTTCGGATACGCCCTTGTTCTTTATACCGTCCGAAAACGTCTTCCAGCGTTCGGGCGTGACTGCGGCGGGCGAAACGTACATGTAGATCAGTTGCTGTTCTTCGTAATCGGAAATCAAGCTGTTATACGTCGCCATTTCAGGCGTGTTCATGCCAACGAATCCGGGACGTTTGAAATTGACTTTCAAGTAATTTTTATCCTTTTCATAATCGTAATCCGCATATTTGGTTAGTTCGCCGTACGCGCCGTTTTTGCAGAAAATTTTATAATACGGATAATATATTTTCCCCGCCCCGTTGGGATCGTCCAAAAACAATTTAATATTGTTATAATACGTTATTTCGTGCAACGTAAGGTGGGAAGTATCGTTCGTAGCGAACGCTTTTTGCAAATCGAACGCATAACGCAGATTTTTCTGCGGCGCGTCCATTCGGAACGGAAGATACATTTCGAGTTCCGATTCCACGCTGCGGTATTTTTCGCTGCCGCATATTTCAACAATGCGCTTCGTAAATTCCCCATCGTCGCTGAAATAACGGTCGACAAGATGATTCGCAAGAAGAATCAATACTTCGGGATTAACGCAATCCTTCCCGATGCAATAAAATGCGTTGTTTGAAATATTGTAAGGAACGAGCGGTTCGATCACGTTGCCGTCGTAATCGCGGATCGCCCACGGCATCCAGTCGATGTTCTGATCGATTAGATAAGCATCGCTCAGACCGTAGCTCATGATGCTCCAATATTCGCCAAGGAACGTGCCGATCTTTCCCGACGCCAACGCTTTTTTCAACGTTTGTCCGTCGAACGCCGAGTTTTTCTCGATGTGTCCATCGTTATACAACCGATTAAAAAGATTGATGACGTCGCGCATTTTTTCGTCGTCGGTACCGTAATAAAACTTACCTTCATCGTCTTTTACGTAATATCCGGGATACGCGCCGTAAACGTTGGCGATACCATTGAGATTTGCGGCAGTGAATCCGCAGGAAAATCCGTAAGTATCGTTTTGTCTGTTCCCGTCGGGATCTTGCGTCGTAAAAAACTCCACGACTTCCAGATATTCCCCGAAGTCGGCGGGCAGATAATCGTTCACGGTATCTTCCGTATAGGAAATATTCTTGCTGTCGAGATACTTTTTGAACCAATCGGTACGGATCCAAATGAGCGGACATTTTTCAAATAAATCGGACAGGAACGGAAGTCCGTAGCATTTGCCGTTTTTGCTCGCTGCATCCATCAGCACCGTGCTGCGCGGGAGCGCGGGATTGCCGTCGTTCCATACGGAAATATCGCCCGTATACGAATACTCCATCGCAAGACGCAACCCCGGAGAAGCATACTCTTCGTATATCCCCGAAATATCCTGCACCATGTCCTGATCGATCAAATCGGAAAGCTGATTTTGCGAACAAAAGAATAAGTCGGGAACTTTACCGTTTAAAATGTAGGTGTTCAGTTGATAGTCGTACGCCGTGCCGATATTCGCTGAAAAAACCGATTTGAAATTCACATTCAGAACTTCCCGCGCCAAATCATACATTACGTTTTTATCAGCGGATTCGCCCGCGACGTAGGAAGTCGCCGAAACCATTTGTCCGACGGTTACGTCGATCGTTTCTTCATATTTACCGAGCGGTAACGACCCCTCTGCGATCGTTCCTTTTTGGGCATTGCCCATCGTTTTTCCGACAGCCAGCAACGAAAACATAAGAACCGAGCAGGCAATCAGCGCCGCAAGAACAATCGGTGAAATTTTTTTGATCCAATAGCCCATATAACCTCCTGTTTCGGCAAACGAAATCAATCGCCGCTCCGCTGCGTTTAACCGTTATTTTTTTTTCTGCATATCGTCACCGTCGCCGCTGCCGCCGCGATCGCAAGCGTACCAAAAACAATCCCGAACGTTGATTCGACCGCACTGCCGCAACCCTTCTCGGCAGGCACATCGTTTTTGGAGAATAGTGCATACAGAATAATATCTCTTACTGCCTCGATTGAGAAATCGTATTTCTCAGTGCATGCTTCGTCGATATACCAGCCTTCGAAGGTATAGCCTTCTTTTGCCGCGGGCGTATAATTCGGAAAGGCATTGCCCGCTTCCACATAATCCTGTTTGAGGATCTTGCCGTCGTATACATACGTTACGGAATATTCCACGTCGGAACCGATGTCGCCGCCACTCAGAATGCTCATGTTCAATTCGACGATAGTGATGACGGCATCGGCTTTTTCGGCGGACGAATCATGCGCGGACGGTCCTACCATAAGATAACATTCGCTTGTGTAGAAAGTCGAAGATAACGCATCCTCTTCGATCGCCGTTTCCTCGAACACATCCGTTTCCCCGACTTGAAGCGAGAATTTGATCACTCCGTCGGCATATGTTACGGTAATAACGACTTCCGCACCGAGATATCCTTCTTCGCTCGTGAAAACGGCTTCGTGCAACTGAACCGCGTCCGCCGTTCTGCTGTGCGCCGTGATAACCGCGCGAAGCGAAGTGAACGCGTCGTTTCCCGCAGCCGTATCGTCGTAAAGCCAAAGCGCAAAACCGTTGCCGTATCTGTCAAGCGGATAATCGTCATCCGTAGAAACAAAGGCGATTTTAAGCCCGCCGTTTACGTTCAAAGCGTCGAGCGTAAACTTCATGGTAAAGAGATCGAGTTTTATGGCGTTCTTGGAATAGATCCTCGTTAGCGTATCCGAATTATCTTTGGTCGTCATACAAACCGTCATGCTGCCGTTTTCCGAAACGGTAACGTCGGTTCTGTTGGGATTAAACCCGAAATCAACAAACGGGCTGTTCGGATCGACCGCATACTTCACGAAAACGACTTCAAATTCAAGATCGACATTGGCAAGCGTAACGAATTTTCCGTTGGTCAAAGGCACGGGAACGCCGTTCAGAAACGCCTGTTCGACTTTATAAGCAATTTTATTGATCACGCTTGTATGTACGGTAAACGTAACTTCCGTACCGAGCAACACTTCATCTTCGTTCGGATCGGTCAAAACGCTACCGCCCTCGCCCGCCGTAACGCGTACGGTTGCCACCGCGAGTTTTGTAAACGTCACGTTGAAAACAAGATCTTCGACCGCGATCGCCGTATAGGTACCGTCGGCTTCGAGCATGACTTCCTGTCCGTTAAGAAGGACGGTATCGACCTCATAGAACTTATCGGGCGCAACGGTAAATACAACCGTGCTGTTTTGCTCCACCGTCGTGAACGCGGGATTCGAGGTAACGGTTCCATGCCCGTCCGTTTGGATTGTGATCGAGGACGTCGGAACGGTTTTGAACGTAACTTCAAACACCAGATCTTTGGTCGCCGTCGTTTCAAAGGTATACCCCGTAAGCGATACTTCCTCGCCGTTGAGCGTCGCCGATTCAAATAAATACCCTTCGTCGGGCTGTATCGTAAACGTTACAGTGCTGCCGCGCTCGATTTCGCTCACGTTGGGATCGATCGTAACCGTGCCGTACCCGTCGGTCGTCGCCGTTACGGATACCGTTTCTCTGCGCCAATCGATATTCAAATGCGAGAGCTTGATGTCTTTCGCATAAGAATGTTCAAAACCCTCACTCGTATTGATTTCCGGCGTAACGATCACAACACAGTCGGTGTAATCAAATCCCTCGGGCAGATCGGACTTTGCCACCTCAAAGGATACCGTTTGATTTTCTTTGGAAGCATTTTCTCTCGTCACGGTAACGACAAGATTTTCGCCGTTGCTTTCCACATGCAAAATGAATTTTTGATTCTCTACGATATTTCCTTCCGTTACGCGCATCCACTGAACGTCGCTGATCTTACTGCCCCCTGTTTTACCGTAGATGCCCGCACGGTAGCCGAGCGTCGTTTTTTCGTCGCTTTCGGGATTCCATCCCTTTCCCTCGTACATATAAATCCCGAAACCGTCCCCGAACCCTTCCATGGGATAATCATCGGTCGTTTTCAGAAAACTTATTCGTAAACCGCCGTCCGTATTGAATTGATCGATCTGAAATTCCGCCGTAAAGTCGGTAACGCTCACTCTTTGCGTATAGTACATTCTGGTTAAAGAAGGCTGACCGTCGGTGACGGTGAGCGTCGTTTGCGGCTCGCCCTTTTGTACGGTAACGCGACCGTTTTCCAACACGTCGGCAAATTCCCCCGTCATGGGCACGTTGTTCTGCAATACGTTATGAATGGTCAAGCGAACGTCCTGCTCATAGGAATGCGGACGATTGTCGTCGATCATCGGCGAAAGAAAGAGCGTGCAATTCTTATAATCAAAACCGAAGGGGAAATTGGATTTGGAATATGTACCGATTATCATATCCACACTTTCGGTCGAACCGCTGTTTCGCGTGATCTGAATTGCTAAATTGTCGTTATCGAAATTCCAAACATGCAAATTAAAAGTATTCCCCGTTTCTACGTTCTCCAAGGGGTTTCTCATCGCTTTTTGATCGGCGCAAGTTTCAATCGCGGGATTTTTACCATAAGAATAGAAATCCAATCGAAGCGACGAATTGCGATTATGTCCCCATGCCGTTTCGTCCCACAGATAAACGCCGAATCCGTCGCCGTAGCCTTGCATGGGAAAATCGTCTTTGGAAGAAAGAAAACTGATCCGTAATCCGCCGTCGACGTTAAAACTGTTAAGCGTAAACGACATTTTAAATTCGCTTGTATCTACGTTCTGCGTATAATACATTCTCGTGCTCGAATACTGCGTATCCGTTTTTAACGTTATGTCAACAGGCTCCTCATATTTTACACGCCCCTCAGAACCGTAATCGGCAAAGACACCCCCCCCTTCGCAGCCGAAGCGGTTTGCATCATAATTCCGCCGCTCAATAATACGGCTAAAAGCAACGTTGCTACCGCGCCCAAAAGCGCTTTCCATAAATTCTTCGTCCTCATAGCATCCCCTTATCTTTCGATTAAAATAAATGTTAGCGCTAACATTTATTTTGCAACTTCATTATACTACAACCTTGTAGGAATGTCAATACCCACCGCAAAAAAATTTACAATATTTTTTTGTAGGATTTTTGTTTAAGCCGTTTCGCGTACAACGAGTTCCACGCTGATTTTTTCGTTGGGAAAAACGCTCTTATTCTGTTCAAAGTAGTAAAAGAGAATATTTGCGGCTCGTCTGCCCGCCGCCTGCGTATTTATGGCGACCGTGGTCATCTTGGGCGCGGTCATTTTGGCAAACGCAATATCATCGTTTCCCATGACTGCAATATCCTTGGGCACGGCAATTCCCTTGCTGTTCAACGCCTGCATAACGCCGATTGCCATATAATCGTTGGCGCAGTATATCGCTTGAGGATGCCGATGCCTGAGTAATTTTTGTGCGGCGGCATAACCGCCTTCCACGGTATTCTGCCCGTATTCGATCAGGATATTTTCTTCCGCACCGATTTCGCGCATCGCTTCGCAATAAATATCGCCCTTGTCTTTCCAAAGCCCGTCGTTTATGGCGTTATTTATCATTGCAATATCTCTGTAACCGCAAGAGATAAGATATTTCATGGAAATTTTGGCGCTTGCAACGTAATCGAAAGAAATATCGGTAACGCCCTCTATTTTTTCGGATACGGTAACGACGGGAAGATTGCTTAGGTTGATCTCTTTTTTGAAATATTCCTTGAATTTTTCGATGTCCGTCATGGCGTCGTGATAATCGACGAGATACGTCATCTTCATTTCCAACGGTAAAACGATGATCCCTTCCACCCTTTTCCCCACGAACAGATCGAGCGCATTCACCGCGCTTTCGTAATCGTTGACGTTGGCATTGATCACCGTGTAACCCTTGCGGTAAGCCTCTTCTTCGATGGCGACGATGATATCGAGATATGCTTGGTTGTAATAGTTGGAGAAAAGTATCCCGATGGTTTTGCTCTTCCCGCCCGCAAGCGTTTTCGCGATTATGTTAGGAATATAACCAAGCTCGTCGATCGCAAACAAAACCTTTTCTTTGGTCGCGCCTTTCACGCGGTCGCTGTTGTTTATAACGCGGGAAACGGTCATGGTGGATACGCCCGCGCGCTTTGCAACATCGTCGATCGTAATCATATTCTATTCTCCTTTCTTATAGGTTACTAAATATATTCCCTTCGCGCCGAACGAAATAAAAGAATAATCGTCGGTCCAAGTGTCGTTGCCGAGCTCGGGATAAATCACTTCGTCCTGCCATTCTTTATAGCCCGAAAATACCGAAGGTCCCGTATAATAGTGTTTTCCGTAAACATGATGAAGCGGACCGAATAAATTGCGGAGCGAAGAATAGAGCGTAATGCGTAAACGGTTTTTTCCCGCATGCAGATACGGCGTTATTTCCATTTGCATCGAACCCGCGCCGAGCTCCATAACGTTGCCGTTTACGTTAAGTTCACCGCAAACGGCATGAAACTCGTCGATCCGCAAGCGGTATCCCGTCTGTCCGTCCTCGGTAATTTCGACCGTGCTTTCAAACTCGGCTTTTCCGCAATAAAACAACCGTTCGGCAGAATACAAATCGGAGATCCGGTAAGGAGTTTGCGTTTTGCGCAAATAAAACCCACCGCGCGTAAATACGCACTTCTGACCGTGTTCGATTGCGGAAAGCGATTGAACGGCAAAATCGCCAATCAGATACGCGTTTTCCAAACTATACGGAAAACTCTCGATGTTGGTTACGCTTTGGAACACGTCCTTTCCGAAAAGTTCGTTAGAGTACGAAGGTATTTCTCGCTCGATAAGGATGACGTTCTCTCCCTCGTTGCACGCATTACCTATTTCGTACAACGCTATATCTTTATCGAGAAAATAACCCACTCGCGACAACGCTACGCCGTTTACAAAAACTTTACCGCCAAGAGACTCGCAGGCAAGTTTCAGTCCCGTTATCCGATCGGAAAAAAACCGGTATCTTACCTGTAACTTTACGGGTCTTTTCAGCTCGTTTAACGTTTTATATAATTTGGTATTTTGAAAAATCGAAAAATCCTCTTCGCCGAACGGTCCGTCGTCTATCGAATAGCACAGCCGGTCGACCGTAAACGTATTTTGCGACGGCAACGGCGTAAACGCACTGTCAAGCAATCGATCGGATACGATTTTTTCGCAAGCGACCGTCTGCACCGAAGAACTTACCCGAAAAAAGAATACCGCCAAAGGATCGAACGTAACGTCAGTATAGGTACAGTTTTCGGCGGCGCAGTAGCGGGAACAGAGCGTTTTTTCCTCTCCCGTAACCGCCGTCTGCACCACGGTGTTCTTCCCTGCGCTGCGAAGGCACACCTGCAAACCGTTGTTTCTGGATTTATTGACGGCAAGCAGATCGACCGCTCCGTCGAGATAGCGTTTTGTCACGGATAAACCGAAAGCGGTGCTTCGGGTTTCGCGCTCGATAAACTCCACGTCGTTTTCTAAATGAATGCGAAAATATTTTCTCAGATATTCCTTTCGATTCACCGCGAAATCATGTGCAAACGAAAAATCGATTGCCACAGTCGCCCCGTCTAACGATTCGGGATACCGGTTTACGACAATAACTTTGCCGCCTGCCGCCGCAAAACGTCGAATACATACAAGCGCACCGCTTGAAATATCCGTCATTTCGGGAAGAATCAGCATACGGTATTTTTGGCATCCGACGCCAAGCGTTCCGTCTTGCGCGACGGTTGCTATTTTAACGTCGTCATCGTCTACATAGTCAAACTCCAACTGCAAATCGAGCAGATTTTCCGTAAGAACACGGAACTGCGCGGAAATATCCATCGCGGTTTTATTATAAGGATAACCGCGACCGCACCACACGGAGGTTTTCGGGTGAAATACCGCCAAATCGCGTTTAATATCACCTTCCAAAAGCCGATCGTTTATGTACTCGATGCCGTGAAACAGACAATCGGATTTTTCCCACCAAGGCATCTGATAGGAAAAAAACTGCGGATAGTCGCGTTTCCGATTGCCGACCAACGAATACATGCTGATGCTCAAACAGGGAACGTTTACACCGAACGTCGCTTGATACGCCCAAATCCAAAGCAATTCCGCAAAACTCGCGTCGTAACCGACGCCTGCATACGTTTCGCACATGAGATTTCGTTTGCCCGCCTGCAATACGATGCTCTCTGCTTGCTTATACACAACAGGGGGAATAAGGCGATTTCCCAATGCGTCAACCCCCACCAAATCCATTTCCCGATACAAGGGCATCATACCCCCGCTCACGGGAATTTGATCGACCAATCCGTCTTCACAAGCCATATGACCAGTCATGACGAGATTGTTTTCTTTACACCAATTCCTGTAAACCCGCACATAGTTCTCGCGGAACATGTTACTGATATGCTGCCAATAATCGTATCGGTACTTTTTATAATCCCCCCTCTCATAGAACATATAGGGAATTGCCTGTTCAAACGAATAATCTTTCTTTTTATAACCTTCGCAAATATATTTCCCGTAAGGTATCCCCTGCGGCGGAAGATGCGGCTCATCCGTAAAAAAGCCCTTTATCACATTCCCGAAATAAGGTTTGAAACGCTTTTTATATTCTTCGTGCACAATCCGAATAAAATATTCGATTGCCTCGCGGTTCGTAACGTCTATGTAATATTGGTTTACGGTCAGATAAACAAAATAGTGTTCGCCTGCCGCATAATCGGATATCTTTACAAATTCCGCGCCGTTCCAATCGTATACGGCGTAAATCCGATTTTGAGGGATATCCTGCAAGAGTTCGCTGAGCGTACAAAAACGCGAATTAAGATATTTTTCTTGAAATTCTTCGCTGTGCTTGCATACTTTTCCGCCGCCGAACCCGCTCGGCCAACCATATTCGTCGTAAATCCAAACCTCCATATCTATTTTTTTGCAGTGTTCGAGCACGGATTCGTAAACGGACATCCACTGCTCGCCCATATATTCGGTAATCAAACCTGCTCTTGCGTGTATGAACACCCCGCAAATCCCTTTTGCGCGCATATCGCCAAGCTGGAACAACGCTTCTTCTTTTTGGGTATCCCCGTTCCATCCCCAAAATACGCGGGGCGCTCCTTTGAAAATCATGATTTACCTTCCCTGATGTTTGATGTTAATAAAATGTTATCGCTATCATTATAACCCGACAATTTCACACTGTCAATAGTTTTCCGAAAAATTTTTATCCTATTTATGTACTTTTTTTTAATAATTTTTGAACTATATAGAAAAAAGACTTGATTTATGATCAAGCCTTTTGTATTTCTGTTTCGCGCCTACTCAAACAAACATCGACGTTTTTTTGCCGACGGTTTCAAAATTCTTTATTTCAACCCGATACAAAGCAGATATTTGCTGCGGAACGCCTTCCCTTTTGAACCGCTTTGCATAATCCGTTCCGCCGTATTCTGAAGAAAATAGAGCACATAATTTTTTTCGTTCGCGCTCAACGCGTGCGCGCCGTATACGCTTTTTTCAACGATCTGCATAAACCGACGCACCGCATGCGCCTCGACACCGTAGCGCGCGAGCGATTCCTCGCTGAATCCGCCCAGCCGTTTCAAGTCTTTCACCGCGATCGTATAAGCCGCACGTCCGAATTCTTCGCCTTCCGCTTCTAAGGCGCGGCGCTTAGTTCGCATGATCCGCGCGCGCCGTCCCATAAGAAGCAACGCCCCCGATACGACGGCAAGAACGACCGATAAAACGGGCACGAGAATTTTCAAAGCAAGCAACAGTCTTGCCTCGATCTCGTTCTTCGGGCGGTCGTTCCCGTGATCGGGATCGTCGGGCTTGTCGGGTTTTTCGGGCTGTTCGGGGTCGGTATCGGGTTGTTCGGGATCGACGGGCGGCACGTCGGGGCGGTCGGGATCGACGGGATCGTTCTCGTCTTCGTCGACAAAGAAGGTGGGCGTCACGTCGATAGGCAGCCAGCCCATGCCGTCGAAATACACTTCCGCCCAGGCATGCGAACTTCTGCCCGTAACCGTGACGACGTTATCGGCACTGCCCACGGGGTTGACGAGGTAGCCTTCCGCATAGCGCGCGGGGATTCCGTAGGCGCGGAAGGCATACGTTGCCGCCGCCGCGAAGTAAGCGGCGTTGGCTTTCGTGATTTTACCGCCGTAGAAGTCGGTTAAAAATTCCCCTTCGATGGCGTCAACGCCGTCGGTGTACACAAAATTATCGATGAAATAACGACGGATCAACTGCGCCGCCGTGCTGATCGCGTTAGCCTCCGCGCCGCCGAATGCCGAACGGATCAGCCGCATATCGCTCTCGCCGATCGTGCAATATTCGTCGTACACAAACGAACGGTAAGCCCCTTCGAGCGCAAGATAGGCGCGCATCTCGTCGGTTTGCGACAGACTGTCGCCCAAAATCCAACCCGCCTGCGTAAGGCGTTCGCTGCTGCGGTCGCCCCCGAACACCGTTACTTCGTACGACTTGGGCGTAAAAATATTTGCACGCACGTTCATGTCGTAATAAACCGATCCCGCGCCGTAAGCGCTGACCGAATAAGGCAGATAAACATATTTCGCGTTCGCGCCCTTGTTGACGATTTTCACGCTGTGCCGCGCGTTCAGCCCGCCAAGCGAGGAATATGCGGCATATTGCAACACGGGCAGACCGCCCTGCGCAATGTAGGGCAGTAAGCCCTGATAATCGTTGCTCACATAAGCGTTTTTATCGGTGGGATAAAATCGGTTGCCTTTCAGCCCGCCGCCGACAAACCCCTTGAGGTAGAGCGTACGCACCTGCGGCGTGAGCGTGACTTCGAGCCGCACGTTCTGCGACGAACGCATATGCGCCGCCCGCGTCAGATCGCCCTCGGGCAGACCGTCTTTGCCGTAAAAGGTTTTTTCGGCGGCATACTGCAACGAAGAACGGAAAGATCGCACTTCCTCGCTGCCCGTATAAAAGAAGCAAGCCGACGCCGCGCCGACCGCAATCACGGCGCAAAGCAGATAACAAAGTGCGGCGCGCAGCGGAAAGCCCCTGTCGGCAAGCAGAAGCGCGGCAAGCGCGATTGCAAGCGCGACGACGGCATACCACGCGGGATATAGCCCCAGACAAAGCCACAGCACCAGAACGAGCACGCACGCCGCGGCAAGAATTTTCTTTTTTTCGTGCAATGCGGCGACGCCGAGCGCGAGCAGGACCGCCACGACGGAAGAAAACAGAAAATCGCCGGCGGCGGAATGCGGGATGTCCGCCGTAAGATAGCCCAAGCCCCAGTGCATGTGCGCGTTCGAAGTCTGCGCGACGTCGTTGATAAACGACACCGCCCCGCCCGCAAACGCCGTAAAACCCGCCGCCACGCAGAGCACGGCATACAAAAGCGCACAGCCCGATACGATCGCAACCGCGATCTTCTTTTTACGGAAAATAAGAAAAGTGCACGCGACGGCAAGCCCCGTCAAAATCCCGAACCCGCGGGCGACGCCGAACGAAAGCGCGGAAAAAAGAATAAGATAAAGCGCGCAGTATGCCGCAACGCTTGCGGCAACCGCGAAAATCCGCCCCGCTTTGGCGGGCTGCGCCTTCATGATGATGTTTTTTTCCACGTTTCGTTTCATATCCGTCCGTTAAAGGGCGCGCCCCGTGAGCGCAAACAGATTGCTGCACGGGACGTGTACGATCTTTACGCTGCCTTCCTGCACTTCGCCTTCCCGCTCGCCCGCGACGATCGCCGTCACGTCGGCGGAGGCAAACTGTTTGAGTTCCTCGATCGTAACGCTGGGAGAAACCAACACGACTTTGGTGAACGAGGCGCTCTCGCCCGTACGCGAGAGATAAAAGAGCGATTCGGCGTTGCCTTCGTCCACCTTACAGCTCATGAGCGCATAGACCATGCGCACGAATCCGTCGTTGTCGCGCACCTCTTCGAGCGCGAACGCGCCGCTGTTGAACCAGCCCACATAATGCAATACGCCGCGCGATTTGAGCGACTCGCTCACCGACGCAGCGACGTCGAACACGGCGTTAAGCTGTTCGTCCGTCGCCGTATCGCCACCCTTTTTGCGGCTGGCGTCAACGAGAACAAGCATGCGGTTATCGTCGGTCGCACCGTATTCCTTGCTCTTCAACTCATCGAACTTGCCCGAAAGTTTCCAGTGCACGGCATGCAGCGAATCGCCCGGAACATAGTCGCGGATATTAAAAATTTCGGTATGATCGCCGCCTTTTCGGGGAACGGAATTTTCACCCGTCTGCGAGGCGTGCGCGTTGAAGCCCAGCCGTATCTGCAATTCTTCACAGAGCACGGGCGAGACGATCGCCTCCGCGAACTTCGCGCAACCGACTTTCACCGAACAGATCCCGAAGAGATCGACAAGGACGAGACGCGGAAAACGCACATTGATCCTGCCCGAATCGCCGCTGACGTAATCGAAAACATAAGGTGCGTTGCTTAGGTCGTGAAAGACGAAGGTCTTGCGGAAAGTCTTACGGAAGGTGGTGTTTTCCGCCTCGACGGTAGCTTTCAGGTACCCGACGAGAAACCGGGGCGCAAGATTTGCCCGCATTGTGATCTGCAAGGCGCCGCCCCGCATGCACGCTTCGCGCACCTTGAAGTCGAACCGCAGCCGTTTTGCGGCAAAGAGCAGCATAAAAAACGAGAGAAAAGGCAAAACGGACAGGCATACGCACAAAAACAGTGCGACGCCGCTGTCCGTTACGATAAACGCCGCAACTGCTGCGGCGAGAAAAATCGCGTAAGCCACTCTCTTGAAAAGCATCATGATTTAACGGTTAATGGGCGCGGGCGATACCGCGGAAAGGATCTGTTCGGTTACGTCGCGAGCCGAAAGCCCTTCGAGCTTGGCGCGCGGGCGCAGAATCAAACGGTGGGCGCAGACGTCGGAAAACACCTCTTTTACGTCGGCGGGCGTCACATAATCGCGTTCGTTGAGCACGGCGCAGGCGCGCACCATGCGCGAAAGCGCAATGAGTCCGCGCGGACTCATGCCCAGCTCGATGAGCGGATTGTTGCGCGTCGCCTCGCACAGCGCCACGAGATAGGCGAGAATATCGTCGGAAATTTTCACCGAACCGAGATAATTCTGTATTTCGATGATACTATCGCGGTCGGTGACCGTCGAGAGCGCATCGATGGGATCGCTCGCCTGATGGCGTTTGAGCATTTCCACCTGTTCGTTCGTATCGGGATACCCGATCGAGAGCTTGACCATAAAGCGGTCGAGCTGGGATTCGGGCAGCGGCTGCGTGCCCGAAGAACCCGCGGGGTTTTGCGTTGCAATGCAAATGAAGGGATTGGGCAGGCGGTGCGTAACACCGTCGACCGTGACCGAATTTTCTTCCATCGCCTCTAAGAGCGCCGACTGCGTTTTCGCCGACGCGCGGTTGATCTCGTCGCCCATGAACAGGTTACAGACGATCGCCCCCTGTTTATAATCGAATTCCCCCGTTTCCTTGTTATACACGGTGAAACCCGTGATATCCGAGGGCATGGTGTCGGGCGTGAACTGCACGCGTTTGAATTCCAACCCGAGCGCCTTGGCAAACGCCAACGCAAGCGTAGTTTTCCCCACGCCGGGGGTATCTTCCAGCAAAATATTGCCCTTGGCGTACACCGCCATGAGCACTTTTTTGATGACGTCCTCTTTGCCGATGAGCACGTTTCCGATTTTCTTGATAATTTCTTCCGACTTTTCGATTATCATCGTATCACCTCTTTACCAAGGTTGCGGCAGGTTGTTCCCGTCGAAATAAAACCAGCCGTAGCCGTCGTAATTAACCGTTAAGTTGTCGGGCGCCGTTGCCCGATACAGATAACGCTTGATGTTGTTGTAATAGGTGCCCGTTGCGCCCGCGGGGCAGCCGTACAGGAAATATTCGCGGTTTTGCCCGCTGTTCTCGATCAACGCGGTCGCTTCCGACGGGCTCATTTTGAAGAAGGTCGATTCGATGCCGTACTGCCCGTAAAAAGCGTACGCGCCGATCGATTTGATATTGCCGTAGAGCACGACGTATTTCAAAGTATTGCAGTAACGCGTTTCGGCGCTGTTCGCCGTATTGATCGACTTCGAAAACGAGAGAGCGCGCTCGCCGATGGATAAGAGCGATTCGCATGCCGTAAACGAGGCGGCTTGCCTGCATTCGAAAAAGGCGTAATCGCCCAACGTTTTCACCCCTTCGGGCAGACAGATGCTTTCAAGGGTGGCATGGTAGGCAAAGGCGTAATCGCCGATATGGGTAACGCCGCTCAAAAACGAAAGATCGGTGATCTGATTGCGCGCGGCGCACAGCAACAGTTTCGTGCCGTCTTTGGAATAGAGAATATTATCCTTCGCTTTGAAGTTCGGATTGTTTTCGCTCACCGTGATCGTCTGCAAGGCGGGAAGTTCCGAAAACGCCGTCGAATCCAGATTTTTCAACCCGCTGCCGATCGTAATGGACGTCAGTTTCGTGCAGTTCGTGAACGCCTTGGCGCCGATCGTTTTCACGCTGTCGGGAATAACGAGGCTCGTGATCTGCGTATTGTTCATGAACACGCCGCTCTCGATCTCTTCCGTTCCCTCTCGAATGACCACTTCGGGCGAGATCCCCACATAGATCACAAGTTCGTTGCCGTTGTAAATGAGGTTGCCGTCCGAACTGAACACGGGATTTTCCTCGTCGATCGAGAACGACTGAATTTTCGAACTGAGCAGGATCCCCGCGCCGATCTGCCGCACGGTGGAAGGCAAATGCAAACTCGTTATAGACGACGAACTGTAAAACGCGCCCTTGCCGATATTTTCAAGCCCTTCGTTCAGCGTGAGCGAAGTCACCGATTTTTGGTACTGGAAGGCATACGGCAGCATAATTTTCACGCTATCGGGCAGAGTCAGTTCGGTCTGCACGCGTGCGGAAGGAACGGAATAGAGCACCGCGCCGTCAGAATATTCCTCACCGCAAACCGACTTGCCGTAGAGCACGCCCTCGACTGCGCGGTAGAAAGTGTTCCCTTCCGAAACCGCGATCTCTTCGAGATTGTTGCACTGATAGAGCGCAAGCTTCGCGTCGTTGAACGAAACGCCGTCGGCAAGATAGGAATAGACGCCGAACACCTCTACCCCGCTGCCGAGCATGATTTTTTTCAATGCGTCGCAATGCTGGAAGGCATAGCCGTAAACCGTTTCCACGCTGTCGGGCAGGACGATTTCTTCGATCGCGTAGCAATACGAAAAAGCGCGTTCGCCGATCGAAACAAGCCGTTCGCTGAACGTGATATCGCGCAGAGCGGAACAGCGCGAGAAGGCGCGTTCGCCCACTTCGGTCACGTTGCCGAGCGAAACGCTTTCAAGCGATTCGATGTGATAGAAACAGTATTCGGGAATGGTCGCAATGCGTTCGGGAATGACGACCGAAGTCAGGTTGCACTCCTGAAAGCACCGGTCGCTGAGCTGCGTGAGCTGCGTACAGTGCGATAAATCGATGCTCTTGAGTTTACTGCCGTAAAACGCCGCGCTGCCGAGCGATTCGATCGCGGCGGGCAACATCACGCTCTCTAACCCGCTGCTGTGGAAGGCGCTTGCGCCGATTTCTTTGAGCGTTTCGGGAAGTTCGAGCGCCGTGAGCGCATAGCAACGTTGGAACGCCCCGCTGCCGATCGCCCTAAGATCGGAAGGAAGGTTGATGTAATGAAGGCTTTCGCAACCGTAGAAGAGCATTTCGGGCACCGTGCGCATTTCCTGCACCGACCTGCCGTCGATCCAGTTGACGTTTTCGAATCCTTCCACCCGTTCGAGCGATTTACAGCCGTAGAACACCGCCGAACCGAAGGAGACGAGCGAGGAAGGAAGCGAAATGCTTTGCAGGGATATGCAACCCGAAAACGCCGACGCGCCGATACTTTCGAGCTTGTCGCCGAGTTGCACGGAAACAAGGTTTTCGCAACGCGCGAACGCGTCGCCGGCGATGCTCACCGTGCCCTCTTTGAGCGTGTAAGAGGAAATCGACTTGTCGATGATCATGCTCAGCCCGTACCTGCCCTCGCCTTCCTGCGTGTAGAGTGCGACGCCGTCGTCGATGCTCAGTTGCGTGCCGACAAACACGCCCGACATGATCGATTTGACGTTTTCGAACCCGCTCACGTTGCTGAGCAGCGAATAGGCGAAGCAATAATTATGCAACGTGGTCACACTGTCGGGAATGACGAGCGTATTGATCTGCCAGTATGCGCACGAATAGGTCGCAAACTCTTCGAGCGCGTCGTGGAAATCGTTGATCATCGAACTTGCAGGCATGAAGTAAAGCGTGCTATAATCCTTGGAATACACCGCGCCTTTATACGATGCATATGCGGAGTTGCCGCCGTCGACGGTTACCGCTTTCAACCCCGTCGTATTGACGCGGCGGCTGAGCGGAAACTCGAAACGCGCCGTCGAAGGCACGTTCAGTTTTTCGAAATCGATCGATGTCGCCTGCGGCGTGGAAGAAAACAACGCATGCAGATCGATAAACGTTACCCCCTCGGGAACGGTCACCGTTTCGGTTTTTTCGCCCGTATAACCCGAAAACACCCTTCTGCCGCCGTTGTCGTAAGAAAGCCGCAAGACAGCGCGCTCTTCCGACGTGAGAAACCGTGCGTGCAGATCGACGGATACGCCGCCGTTCTGCGTGCGGGTAAGCGGACGCACGCCCGTAACGGGGTTGCCGTCGTCGTCATACCAACCGTTAAAGCGCATCGCCTGATCTTCGTTTGCCGCGCGCGCCGCGGAATCGGTGGAATAATTGTAATCGTCAAGCCCCACCCACACCGAAAGATCGAGCGTATCGGTGAGCGCCGCCGAAGCGGGAACGCTCTTCCAGAGCGTCGCCTTCCCTTCGTCGAGGTAAAAATTGACGGTATAATCGTTCACGTCGTAGAAGATATACCCGACGGCTTTTTTATAAGTGACCGTGATGCGTTTGTCGTTGCCCGCCCTTTCGAGGTCGAACGGTTCGTATTTCACCGTGCCGTCCGTCAGGTGGCGGCGGGTGACTTCCACTTCGTTCCCCTCGCCGTCGACAAGCACGCAGGCGCAACGGACAATGACGTCCACGGGGTCGATCTGCATGCCGCGCGCAAAACTCAGGCGGTCGGTTTTAATATCGAACACCGCGTTTTCGTGTATGCCGGGGATATTGTGCTTGCCGTTGTAACTGCCGCAGGCGGCAAGAGCGCATGCGCATAAAAGCGCCGCAAGAACGGTCAGGAATAGGGTAAAAATGTTTCTGCTCTTCATCGCGGTTCCCTTGTTTTTTTCTTTGCGGCGATAATTTCGCCCGCGCGTTTTCTCAATTCGTCGAAATTAACGGGTTTGGAAACATGCCCGTCCATGCCCGCCTCTTCCGAAAGTTTCACGTCCTCGACGAACGCGTCGGCGGAAAGCGCGATGATGGGCACGCTGAGCGCGTCGCCCTTGCCGCATTTGCGGATTTCCCGCGCCGCCTCTCTTCCGTTCAGACGGGGCATCTGAATATCGAGCAACACCAGATCGAAAAACCGCTCTTTGTTGCCCGTAAAGAGATCGACCGCTTCCTGCCCGTCGCGTGCGTGCGTAACTTTCGCCCCTTCGCTCTCGAGAATATCCACGGCGATTTCGGCGTTGATCTCGTTGTCTTCCGCGAGCAGGATCGAACACCCGTCGAAGGTGAAATCGACCTCTTGCGGTTCTTCGATCTTCTCGACGGGTTTGGTCATATCCTGCCGGACATCGGCAACGGGCAGCGATAAGAACACCGAAAAATCGGTGCCCTTGCCAAGCGTGCTGTCGATGACGATATTGCCGCCCATCATGCGCACGATGTTGTCGCAGATCGCAAGCCCCAGCCCCGTACCGCCGTAATTATGCGCGGTCGACGCCTCTTCCTGCTCGAAGGGGCGCATGATCTTGCGGATATTTTCGGGCGCGATGCCCTTGCCCGTATCGCGCACGCGGATCATCATCTGCACGCTGCCGCCGATGTGATCGAGCTGCTTGAAGGTGACGCTGATCTTGCCGCCCGCGGGCGTGAACTTGTTGGCGTTGGAAACGAGGTTTGTCACGACCTGCGTCAGGCGCAGTTCGTCGCAAACGAGGTACCGCGCCGTAAAATCGACGGTTTCCACGACAAAATCGATGCCCTTTGCGGTCACCGTGCCGTTGAACATATTCTTGATTTTTTCGGCAAACGCGAACACGTCCATATTCGTATTGAACAGGATCATTTTGCCGCTTTCGATCTTGGAAATATCGAGGATATCGTTGATCATGCCGAGCAGGAACACCGAAAGATCGCCCGCCCTGTCGAGATAGCTTTTCACCTTCTCTTTATCGTCGATATTCATTTTTGCAAGCGCCATCATGCCCATGACACCGTTCATCGGCGTGCGGATCTCGTGGCTCATGCTCGAAAGGAAGGTCGATTTCGCCGCCGCCTGCGTAAGCGCCGCGTCTAATTCTTTGCTCATTTCGTCGCGCTTGATCTTTTCTTCGGTGACGTCGTAAACCGTAAAAGCGACGTATTTCTTTCCCCCGCATTCCGCTGAGAACGCCTCGATTTTGGCGATCCGCCCGTTCGAACAGGGCAGTTCGTAACAGAACGTTCCCTCTTTGTTCCATTCGCGAAGAGCGTTGTCGAACGCGCGCGCGTCAACATGCGCAAGGTCACGTTTGAGCGCCTCGGTATCGCGCAGGACTTCTTCCGCGCTCACGCCGAAAAATGCCGCGACGTTTTCGCTCACATACACGGGCAATCCGCTTTCCGCCTCGAAGAGAAGAAACGCGCACCCCGCGCCTGCGCCGTAAATTTGCGTGATTGCGCCGCCGTCGCTCGTTTGGGTTTTCTGCGTTTCAAAAGGCCGTAAACGCAGAAAAAACACGCATAAAAAGACCGCCGAAATTGCGAGAAGCAGCAATATCACGCTGTATGCAATCACAAAGGCAATCATAAATTACTCCGTTCCGATATTATCCGCTACGATTATACCATAATCCATGCGTATTTTCAATAAAACCGCAAGCGTTTTTGCAAAATTTTGCGCAAAAAACGCGAAATACGGCGGGTTTTATCCCGCCGCAGAGGCTTTTATTCTTCTGTTTCGTCGACCGTTTCGGGAAGTTCGGGTTCGGGGATAAACGGTTGCAGGGGTGAGGTCACGGGCGTTAAATCGTATTTATCGTCGATATCGCCCACCAACTCTTCCACCATGTCCTCGCGGGTGATAAGTCCGAGCGCGTTGCTGCGCGAGCCGACGATCATCATGTGTTCGCGCATGGTCTGCATGCGTTTCATAAGTTCGGAAAGTTTCATGTCCGTCGTCGTATATGAAACGGGGCGGATGATATTATCGAAATCGCGCCTGCCCGCAAGCATATTCTCATAGAAATCGGCGCGGTATAAAATACCGATGATATTCCCCTTCGTGCCCTTGTAAACGGGAATACGCGAAAAGTTGGTTTCGCGGAAGAGCTTGTAGACAAGGCGCGAATTTTCGCGCGCTTCCACGGCGATCACCCGATCGAGCGGGATCATGCACGAACCGACGTGCAGATCGTCGAACCGCAACGATTTGGTGATGAGGTCGTGCTCGTTCGCGTTGAGCACGCCGTCGTCCGCCACGTCGGAAACGAGCAGCTTGAATTCTTCCTCGGTGATTTTCGGTTTCTTTTTATCGAGCCCGAAAATTTTCAGCACGAGCTTTTTCCAAAGCCCGAAGAGCCAATTCAACGGATAGAACAGATAAGTAAACGCCGCGAGCGGATAGGCGGAAAAGAGCGCAAACGCCTCGGGTGCCTCGCGCGCAATCGTTTTGGGCGTGATCTCGCAGAAGATGACGACGACGGCGGTAAGCGCGACCGTAGAGATCGTGGGACCGAGTTCCCCGCCTAACATTCCGATGAAGAGAATCGTCGAAATGGTCGAGCCCGCGATGTTGACAATGTTGTTGCCGAGCAACAACGTCGTGAGAATTTTGTTGTAATCGTCGCTCAGCCGAAGAGCCAGACGCGCGGCGCGTTTTTTGATCGCAAGCCGACGCATTCGCACCGTGGAAAAACTGGTGTAAGCCGTTTCCGTCGCGCTGAACCAAGCCGAGAACGCGAGGAGGACGATAAGCGCAATCCATAAACCGATTGTGCCCATAATAAAATAAATACCTCCGATACCGTTTGCCTTTGCGGCAAATCCGATCTTTTATTATATACAAACGTGACCGTATATATTATATATCAATCATTTTTATGTATTCTAAACGCGAAAGGTTAATAATTATCGCAGAAATTTCCGCGCACGCCGCCCTTCCGCCAGCCGACGATGCAATCGAGCGCAACGTTATGCATGGAAGTGAAGATATTTTTCGCCGCGTCGGGGTGACTTTGTTCCAACCGCGCGACGAGATCTTTCATCTCTTTGCGTTTTCCGTCCTCCGCCTTATCGCCCATGCGCTCGGTGAAACGGCAAGCGCAGCGAAGAAAAGTCAGCCCGTTATATTCCGCCCAGGCAATGATATCGCGCTCGCGCACGGCGTATAAGGGGCGAATGAGTTCCATGCCGGGGTGCGAGGTGGAACGCAGCTTCGGCAGCATGGTTTTGATTTCCGCGCCGTATAGCATGCTCATGAGCGTGGTTTCCACCGCGTCGTCGAAGTGATGCCCGAGCGCGATTTTGTTACAGCCGCATTTTTTCGCGTATTCGTATAAATACCCCCGCCGCATACGCGCGCATAAATAACAAGGCGATCCGCCGCCCACCGAATCGACCGCCGCGAAGATCGAACTATCGAAAATATCGACGTCCACCCCCGTCTTGTTCGCATTTTCCTCGATAAGCCGCCTGTTCGCGGGCGAATAGCCCGGATCCATGACAATGAACTTCGTTTCAAACGCAAACTGCCCGTGGCGTTGCAGTTCCTGCATGCACTTTGCAAGCGCGAACGAATCCTTGCCGCCCGAAATACACACGGCAATCTTGTCACCCTCGGAAATCAGGGCGTATTTTTTGACGCTTTGCACGAAGGCGCACCATATTTCCTTGCGGAATTTTTTGATGAGCGAACGCTCGATCTCTTCCACGCTCACACCCGTGCCTCCGCGCGCAGGTATGCGGCAACCGAATACGCCGCAACGCAGCCCTCGCCCGCGGCTTTTACATACTGATAGGGTCTGCCCGTCACGTCGCCCGCCGCGAACAGTCCTTTGAGGTTGGTCGAACCGTCGCGCCGCGTAACGACGCGTTCGCCCTCGCATTCGAGCCCGCCGCAGAGCGCGGAAGGCGGCACGCTTTCGGTCAGGAAAAACACGCCGTCCGCGGCGTATTCCCCCTTGTCGGTGACGACGCGTTCGACGCGCCGTTCCCCTTCGACGCGCACGATGCGCTCTTTGATCACCGTGATATTGGTGGAACGGAAGGAACAGTCGAAGGAACAAAAACAGAGCACCTCGGCGGCGAACGAGGCAAGATATTCCGCCTCTTCCGTAAAGCGCGGCGAATAGAGCGCGACGGCGACTTTTTTTCCGCGGTAGAGCGCGCCGTCGCACACGGCGCAATAGCTCACCCCTCTGCCGAGATAAGCGCCCTCGCCCGCCGAAGGACGCGTTTGCACGCCCGTCGCCAGCACGACCGTTTTCGCCTCGTATGTTTCGGCGGCGGCGGTAAGCAAAAACGTTTCACCCGTTTTATACACGCCGTCGATGCGTTTTGCGGTGCGCATGACGCCTTCTTTTTCGCGCTGGGCTTCGAGCGCGGCGCAAAATTCCTTTCCGCCGCCCGTGAACGCGGGAAAATTACGCACATATTCGGCTTTTTTGGTCTTTTCGCCGAATCCGTCGTCCGCAAACCAGATATAATGCAATTTCAGACTTTTTGCCGTGAGCGCGGCACTATACCCCGCCATGCCGCCGCCGACGATCGCCGTATCGTAAATCATACTTTCAGTATTGCCCTTTTTCTTACAGTATACCACGCAAACGCAACGCTGTCAAATTGCTTTGAACGGAATTTTCGTTCGGCGTTATAAAATCGGCGGAAATAACCGAAAATAGGAAATAGCCTCGAGAAATTTGACAAGCGGCGCCCCCGCCGTTATAATAAAAAAGAGGAAAATTTTTCCATATGAAAAAATCGGGCAGGCGCGCGTTCGGCGCGAAAAAAATTGCATTTCTCGGCTTGACGTCGGCGCTCGCCCTCGTTTCTTTTTTGCTGGAAAGTCTGTTGCCCGCACTGCCCCTGCCGGGGGCGAAGGTAGGGCTTTCCAACGTGTTCACGCTGTTGCCCCTTCTCTTTTACGGTTTGCCCGAAGCGCTCTTCGTCGTGATCGTGAAAACCGTGCTCGGCAGCGCGTTTGCGGGCAACCTTTCGCTGTTGCTTTACAGCCTGAGCGCGGGCGTCGTTTCGACAATCGCCGCGCGCGGGCTGCTTTGTTTTGTTCCGAAGATCAGCGTGGTATGCGTGAGCGTCGTTTCGGCACTCGTGCACAATATGACGCAGCTCTTTGTTTACTGTCTTTTGACGAAGACCGCCCTGCTCTTGGTTTACGCCCCCTATCTTGCGCTTTTGGGCGCGGCGGCGGGCGGCGCGGTGGGCATCATCGTCGTCACGCTCGTCAAAACCCTTCCGCTTCCGCAGGCGGCAAAAAACGTGCTCTTCCGCAAGGAACGGGCACAGACGGAGGTATCATGAAAATCGGAAAACCAAAGCCGTTTTTCCGCGGGATTAAACTCGCGGGCAAAAAGGCGCTTGCAAGCGATTGTCCCATCGAACGGCTGCGCCCCGCAGGCGAAATCGCCGTTCCGCTCTCACAGCACATCGGCGCGCCCGCCGTGCCCGTCGTGCAAGCGGGCGACACGGTGTTGCGCGGTCAGCTGATCGCGCGCGCCGAAGGCACCGTTTCGGCAAACGTACACGCAAGCGTTGCGGGCAGAGTGAAGGCCGTCGAAGAACGCGCGAACGGACAGGGCGGCACTTGCGTGCATATTGTCATCGAACAAAACGGCGAACAAAAAAACGCCTATCTTCCGCCGCTTTCCGCGCCTTCGGGCGAAGAAATTATCGCGCGGGTAAAAGAGGCGGGCATTGTGGGCATGGGCGGCGCGGGTTTTCCCGCAAGCGTGAAATTATCGCCGCGCAGCGCCGTTGACACCGTACTTTTGAACGGCGCGGAATGCGAGCCCTACCTCACCTGCGACGACCGCCTTATGCGCGAGATGAGCGATAAAATCATACGCGGCGCGCATTACCTTGCCGCCGCGCTGGGTGCGGCGCGGATCGTCATCGGGATCGAGAAGAACAAGCCCGAAGCGCTTGCGTTGTTCGAAAAGAGCGATTTAGAAGTGATTGCGCTCCGAAAACGCTACCCTATGGGCTCGGAAAAACATATCGTATATTGCTGCACGGGGCGCAAGATCCCCGCGGGCGAACTGCCCGCCGACGTCGGCGTGAGCGTGCACAACGTGGCGACCGCCCTTGCCGTGTGCGAGGCGGTGGAAGAAGGCAAACCGCTGTTCGAACGCGTTGTCACCGTTTCGGGCGCGGGTGTGGAAACGCCCGCCAACCTGCTCGTTCCCGTCGGCACGCCCCTGTGCGTCCTCGCCGAACAATGCGGCGTAAAGGATACCGCAGTCAAAATCGTGGTCGGCGGCCCGATGACGGGCGCGGCGCTTGCAGGCTGCGACGGCGTCGTGACCAAAACGACTTCGGGACTGCTCTTTTTAACCGAGAGGGAAACCAACAACGCCGCCCCCACGCCGTGCATCAACTGCGGAAAATGCGCCGACGCCTGCCCCATGCGGCTCATGCCCATGCAGATCGAATTTTACGCCGCGAGCGGTAATTTCGACGACGCGGAAAAATACGGCGGCGTATCGAGTTGTATCGGCTGCGGCGCATGCTCGTATATCTGCCCCGCGCGCCGTCCGCTCACGCAGGCGATCAGGACGGCAAAACAGGCACTGAGGAGGAAGGCATGAAAGTTTCGGTTTCCCCGCACGTCAAAACGCCGCGCACCACGCGGCATATCATGCTCGACGTGCTCATTGCGCTCTTTCCCGCCACCGTTACGGGGATCGTCTATTTCGGTTGGGAAGCAGCCGTCATCTGCATCTTAGGCGTTGCGTCCGCCGTGCTCACCGAATTCATTTGGTTTATCCTCGCGAAAAAGATCTGGAAGAACGGCAAAGAGGTGTTGCGAGATTTTGCCGCGCAGTTCGATTTCACCTCGTGCATTACGGGTTTATTGCTCGCCCTCACGTTACCCTCTTCGGTTTCGGGGTGGTATATGCCCGTTCTCGGTTCGGTTTTCGCCGTGGGCGTCGTCAAGATGCTGTTCGGCGGCACAGGCAAAAATATCGTCAACCCCGCCATCGCGGGCAGAGTATTCCTCTTTATTTCCTTTTCCGCCATGACGCTCTACCCCGCCGCGCATTTCGGTCCGATCGCAAGCGATCTGTCGCCCGTAACGGGGCCGACGCAGCTCGGCCAGCTCATGCAAGGCGCGGAAACGCTTTCGCCCGTCGATCTCTTCCTCGGCACGGGCGTGGCGGGCTGCATCGGCGAAACATGCAAACTCGCTCTTCTCGTCGGATATCTCTATCTTGTGTTCCGCGGCGTGATCAAATGGTATCTTCCCCTGCTCTATATCGCGACGGAAGGCTTGTTTGCCGTCGCGCTCGAAGGATTCGACTTTGCCGTATTCCTGCCCTCTATCCTCTCGGGCGGGCTCATTCTCGGCGCCGTATTTATGGCGACCGACTATGTAACGACACCCAAATCGCGCCTCGGCAACATTATATATTTTATCGCGCTCGGTCTTTTGACGGCAGGGTTACGCAAGGCGTTGTCTTTCGAGATCGTTTCCTTCGTTATCCTGCTCATGAACTTTACGGTGTTCCTTCTCGATATGCTCATTAAGGTGCGCCCGTTCGGTTATCGCCGTAAGAAAAAGGAGGCGACCAAATGAAAGCATTCTTAAAAAGCAACGCGTTCCGCTCGGTTTTGATCCTCATCGCGATCGCCCTTGTTTCGGGGCTGCTGCTCTCGGTTTTCAACGACGTGTTATACGTTTCCGCCGAAGAGCGGCTCGCGCGCACGCTCACCAAAATATACGGAAAAAGCATCGACGCAACCGAACAAACCGTAAATGAAGAACACCGCACGAACGCTTACGGCGAGGTTGAACTCGTCTACCTGCTCGAGGACGGCAACTTCCTTATCAAGAGCACAGGGAACGGCGGCTTCAAAAACGGAAAAGTCACGTTGTGGACGGTGCTCGACTGCTCGCCATCCGCCGACGGCGACACGCAATGGAACGGCGTTGGCAAGGTGGTGTACGAGAGCAATATAAAACAGTCGTATATCTCCAAGACCTCGGGCATGTACAGCGAATTCACCTTGCATAACGGCGAATTATTACAGGGCGCCCTTTTCACAACCGACAAGGGCGGCGACGATATCACGAATATCACGGCGGGCGCGTCGATGTCGTCGGCGGCGATCAACAACGCCGTCAACGCGGCGATCGTCTATTTTAGAAACGTCTATCTCGGCGCCGAAAACAAATACCTTTACGAAGATTATATCGACGTCAAGAACTCGACGGCAACCGTCGGGGAAGGTAAGATCGATTACGCGCTTACCGTCAAGGGCAATTCGCCCGCGAAACAGTTCCTCATCGATATCACCGTCGAAAACGGCATAATCACCGCGTACGAGATCAAGACGAACGGCTCTTCGCCCGCTTCGTACGCCGATAAAATGCCTGCGGAAGTCAAAGACGGAACGCTGTTTGTCGGCAAGGACGAAGCGCAGATCAAAGCGCTGTTGACCGACAAAGGCGCGCTGACGACGGAAAGCGGACTGCTTTCCTCGGGCGCGACGCGTTCGACGGAATCGTGCGTGCGCGCGGCGGCATTCGCCGTATGCAATTACGCGCTCGTGCTCGGGCAGGGAGGTCTGGCATGAACAAATACGCCAAAATCGCAACCGACGGACTGATCAACAACAACGCCACATTCAAACTCGTTTTGGGCACATGCGCCACGCTCGGCATGTCCTCTACCGCGCTCGACGGGTTCGGCATGGGCATATCCGTCACCGTTGTGCTGCTTTTGAGCAACGTCATCATCTCGTTGTTGCGCAAGCTCATTCCGAACACCGTGCGCATTCCCGCCTTTATCGTCGTCATCGCGACCATGGTGACGCTGTTGCGCATGGCGCTCGATAAATTTCTGCCCGATCTCTACGACGCCATGGGCGTTTATCTTCCGCTCATCGTTGTAAACTGCGTCATATTAGGGCGCGCCGAATCGTTCGCAAGCAAGCGTCCCGTCCTCGAAAGCGCGCTCGACGGCGTGAGCACGGGGCTCGGCTTCACGGCGGCGATCACGCTCATGGGTATGATCCGCGAATTTTTAGGCGGCGGCACCCTCTTCGGGCTGAAAATCATGAATTTTACGATCGGCTTTTTCTCGAATCAGGCGGGCGCGTTCTTCGTGTACGGCGTGTGCATTGCGCTCTTTGTGTATATCGGCGACTGCGTGGAAAAATCGCGCCGCATAAAACAGGCACGGGCGCTACGCATTCCCGATCGGTCGCCCCTGCCCGCCCCCGAAGAGGGAAAGGAGGGTGCAAATGTTTAACGCCATTCTCGTTATCATCGTCACAGCCGCGTTCTCGCAAAATTTCATTTTAGTGAAATTTTTGGGGATCTGCCCCTTCCTCGGCGTCAGCAAACGCGTGAACGGTGCGCTTTCCATGGGGATCGCCGTCACGCTCGTGATGGTGCTTTCCACCCTCATCACCTATCCCCTTTACACCTATGTGATGGTGCCGCTCAAAATCGAATACCTCGAAATCATCTTCTTCATCTTCATCATCGCGGCGCTCGTGCAGATGCTCGAAAAGGTGATCGCGAAAATTTCGCCCTCGCTCTACCGCACCATGGGCATCTATCTGCCCCTGATCACCACCAACTGCGCCATTTTAGGCGTGACCGAAATCGTGCTCGTGCAAGATCTTTCCGAACTTGCCTCTTCCCTTACGGGCGGCATGAATATCGGCTTTGCGCTCTTATACGCGCTCTTTGCGGGGCTGGGATTCACGCTCGCCATGCTGCTTATGGGCGGCGTGCGCGAACGGGTGGAACGGCTTCCCGTGGCAAAATGCCTGAAAGGATTCCCGATCACAATGATCGCGGCAAGTTTCATGGCGATGGCGTTTTATGTATTCACATTGTTGGGGTAAACTATGAACGAAATCATTCTGGCGGCTATTCAATGGAAACAGGTGGGCATCGTGCTCGGAATCTTTGCGGCGATCGCCGCCGTGCTCGTAACGCTCATTCTGCTCGTGGCGAAATTCTGTAAGACAAACGCGGAAGAAAAAGTCGAACGCATTTTGGAACATCTGGCAGGCGCGAACTGCGGCGGCTGCGGTTGCACGGGCTGCACGGGATTTGCCGAAAAACTCGCCAAAGGCGAGGCGATGCTCGACGACTGCCATGTGACGGGCACGGACGGAAAAAAGAACATCGCTTGCATTCTGGGCGTTCCCTTCGAGGAAGGCACTCCCACCGTGAGCGTATGCCGCTGCGCGGGCGGGAAACGGGCAAAGAACGAATACGACTATGCAGGGGCGCAGGACTGCCGCGAAGAGAACAAGCTGTTCGGCGGCGCCAAGCTGTGCAAATACGGGTGCCTCGGCGACGGCAACTGCGTGCGCGCCTGTCCCGAAGATACGATTTGCATAAAAGAACAGTGCGCCGAAGTCGATCCCGACAAATGCACGTCGTGCGGCGCGTGTATGAAAACCTGCCCCAAAGGGCTGTTTACGCGCATTCCCGCCGACGCGAAGGTATATATTGCCTGTTCCTCGCACGAGCGCGGCAAAGCCGTGTTGGATAAGTGTGAAGTCGGTTGCATCGCCTGCGGAAAATGCGCGAAGGTTTGCCCTTCCGGCGCGATTACGATGCAGGATAATCTGCCCGTGATCGATTACGGAAAGTGCATCAAATGCGGCGAGTGCGCCGCCGCCTGCCCGCGCAACACCATTCATACGCGGTATTAAAAAACAATTCCACGAACAAACAAATAGCGCACCACTTCGTAGTGCGCTATACTTTTTTCCGTTTTGACGGTAAATTGAAATTTAGCGTTATACCGTGTCATGTCGCCCCGCCGTTCCCGAAACGTCATTCTAAGCCGACGCGTCCTTGCGTCGTGCCGAAGAATCTAAAATTATGAGATGTTTCGACTACGGCTTACGCCTTCGCTCAACATGACATAAGAGAACGTTAAATTCCTGTTTATCGCACAAACATCATATCAAAATCAAATAAAAAAAAGCAAGGACTGTTTACCGGCCTTGCTTTTTATAAAGTGCTTATTTTCCGAGCTTTTCCATCATATTCACGATATCCTGAACGGTTTTGAGGTTTTCCATTTCGCTGTCGGGAAGAGTAATCCCGAATTCTTCTTCGAGTTGCATTAAAAGCTCCACGACGTCGAGCGAGTCCGCGCCCAGATCTTTTACCACTTCCGATTCCGGCGTGATCTTGTCCGCACTGATATCGAGCTGTTCGGCAAGCAATGCCTGTACTTTTTCAAACATAATATTTTACCTCCGAGGTTTCGCCAACCTTTGTTTTGATTATTTTAATATATTCGCGGGCGATTGTCAAGACTTTTACGAAAAATCGTTATATTTTACACGATTTTAACACACTTTTTTGTTCTTGCGTGAGACGGAAACTCTCGCGCGCTTTCTGTATCCCTTTGTTTTGCACCGCGGACGAAAGAATATTTTCCTTTATGAAAGCCAGCCCATCTTCATAAAATTTCACGAAGATTTCGGCGAGCAGCCACGCCGCCGCCATCATCACATAATACGGCGCGCCCTCTTTTACGCCTTTGATCGCCCCAAACAGCACGGGCAGATATTCTTCTTGAACGTAATCGTGCAACAGCGCAACAAGGCCGTAACGCCTCGTAAATTCCTTCGGACTTTGCAACCAGCGCCCGATATACGGCAAAAACTCTTCTTTATGCTTTGCAATACACTTTGCGGTGAAACAGTCGCAGGTTGCCCAGTTATCGAGGGAATCGACAAGCGCGTCGACGCGCAAAACAAATTCTTCGAAGGGCAGCGCGCCCGCGACCGAGCATTTGAGAAAGCCGATCTCGTAATACTCGTTCGGGAACGAAAAGATGTCCCGTTCCCCTTTCCACTCTTTCGCCAACGCGCGCAGCACGGGCGTGCGCACGCCGATCAACTCGATCGCCTCGTTTTTGAGCAATTTTTTGTGAAACGCGCGGTAAGTTTCATCGGCGTTTTCACGCAAGCGCAAGAGCACTTCGTCGTATGTAATCATGTCGTCACTTCCTTCAACGCCGCAAACCAAGCCTCGCGCGAAAATCGGGGGTTGGCGGGTGAGGTGGAAGGCAGCTTCTTTGCGATCGACGCGAGCGCGGGATAATTCTTGACGAGCAGGTTATAAGCCGTCGAGCCGTTGCAGAGAATGACTTTTATGCGGCTTTTTTGCAACAGTCCGGGCAGATCGGCAACGCGTTCGTTCTCGATCGAGCTATCCGCCGAGCCCTCGATTTCGCACGAAACCACCACGTCCCACAGCGCCACGCGGTGTTTGAGTACGAACGCACGCTTGTCCGCGACCGTCAGCGGCAACTCTTCCCCGAAAAACGCGCTCAGCGTGCGCCAGAACGCGTTTTGCTTATTTCCGTAATAAAACCCCTCGGCACGGCTCTTGACCGAAGGAAAGCTGCCTAAAATGAGCACAAGGCTGTTTTCATTATACACGGGGTCGAACCCCTCGCACAGCGTTTTCACAGCGTGATCGCCTTTTTCAGGTTGCCGACCGACGCCACGGCGGCGCGCGAAAAATCGATTTGTTTGCTGACGCGCATGATATCGTCGCGTTTGAGCGCGGAAATTTCCTGCATGCGTTTTTCGAAATCGTAAACCTCGTTCGAATAAAGCAGCTGTTTCCCGTAAAGCAACATCTGCGACGACGTATTTTCCTGCGCGAAAATATTGCCCGAGCGCATCTGTTCGCGCCCTCTTTTGAATTCTTCCTCGGTCACGCCGTCTTTGATAAACGTCTTTATGACGTCAACGACGGCGGCGGCGGCGTCTTCCGCTTTTTGGGGATTTACGCCTGCATAAACGGTGAGCATGCCCGTTTCCTCGTAGTGGCTGGCATAGGAATACACCGAATACGCAAGCCCCAATTCTTCGCGCACGCGCATGAAGAGGCGCGAAGAAAGTCCGCCGCCTAAAATGGCGTTCATCACCTGCACGGCGGAAAAATCGGGTGAATTGCGCTCGACGCAGGGAAACCCGATCGCAAAATGCGCCTGCTCGATGGGTTTGCTCCGGAACAGATTTTCGTTGCGGCGGTCGATCGCGATCGCGCGCTTTGCAAACGCCGAACCTTCCATATTCCCGAAATATTCTTCGGCAAGCGCAACCGCCTCGTCGGCGGAAAGATTGCCCGCAAACGAAATGACGATGTTCTCGGGGCAGTAACGCGCTTTTTTATAGGCGAAGATATCTTCACGGGTAAATCCGCTCACGTTGCTCTGCGGACCAAGAATATTTCTGCCGTAATTCTTTTCGCCGAACGAGGCGCGCGCCAAAAGATCGAGACAAAGATCCTCGGGCGTATCCTCGCACATGTTGATCTCTTCGAGCACGACGCCCTTTTCGCGCTTCATTTCCTCTTCGGGGAAGGTGCTGTTCAAAAAGAGATCGGCAAGCAGCGCGAACGCCTCTTTCGCGTGGTCGCTCGTCGCCTTGGAATAATAGCACGTCATGTCCTTGCCCGTAAAGGCATTTACCTGTGCGCCGAGCGCGTCGAACGCGTCGGAAATCTCGAACGCGGTGCGCGTTTTCGTACCCTTGAACTGCATGTGTTCGATAAAGTGCGAAATGCCGTCCTCTTTATCGGTTTCGTGCGCCGCACCCGTGCCGACAAGCACGCCCATCGTGACCGATAGCAAGCCTTCCATATGCTTGATGATGACGCGCACGCCGCTTTTGAGCGTTTTTGTTTCTACCATATCATTCACTCCTTGGTTTTTCCTGATTTTTTTCTATGCGTCAGCCGAGGTTTTCCCCGACCGAAACGGTTTTGAGCCCCGCCTCTTTATAATGCTCTAAAATGCGCGGCAGCGCCGCGAGCGTGTGTTCCATCGGGTGCATGAGGATAAGATACCCCGCCGAAACCTCTTTCGTCGCCCGCTCGTAGCAGAGATTTTCGTCTTTGTCGCGCCAATCGATCGTATCTTTCGTCCAGAGCACGGTTTTTAAGGAAAGCGCGGTCGCGGCATTCACCGTTTCTTCGTGATACGCGCCCGAAGGCGGTGCAAACAACGTAACGGGCTTGCCCGACGCAAGCGAAATAAATTCGACGCTGTGAGCGATTTCTTCGACGTTTTCTTTATAATCCATTTTGGAATGATCGCGGTGAAAATATCCGTGCGAGCCGATTTCGTGTCCGCGCGAGGCGATTTCTTTTACGCAGGCTACGTTGTCGTCCGCCCAGCAACCGCCGAGGAAAAAAGTCGCCGTAGCGCCGTATTCGTCGAGCACGTCGAGCATTTTGAGCACGGTCTCGGTGCCCCAATAGACGTTTATCATGAGCGAAACACCTTCGCCCGTTCCTTTGCGGTAAGTTCCGTCGCCGCCGCCCGAAACGCTCTTCGCGTTGGGCAGAAAACACACCGTGGCAAGCACGGCAAGCACGAGCGCAAGCACGCCGTTGGTGATAAGCGAGATCAAGCGGTTTCTTTTCACAGTTTACCTCAATACAAGTTTTCCATTCCATTGTATTGAGATTCGCGCGCAAATATGACCCCGCGCCGCTATTTGAGTTTGACGACCGTCACGCCCGTCTGTCCTTCGCCGTAGTTTCCGAGGCGAAAACTTTCCACGCGCGGATGTTTTTTGAGCATGGCGTGAATGCAGGCGCGCAGTTTGCCCGTACCCATGCCGTGCACGATGCGCACCTCTTCGGCGTTGTGCAACACAGCGGCGTCGAGGAAGCGTTCGGCTTCCTGTTCCGCCTCGAGCGCCGTCATGCCGATGAGATTGCACTCCGAAGAAAACGCGGCGCTGTCGTTGAGACGGCGCACGACCTGCACGCGTCCGTCTTTTGCACCCTTAACGCCTTTTTCGGCTTTTTTCGGCGCGGCAAGGTAAAGATCTTCCTGCGGCACGCGCACGCGCATGGTGCCCGCCAGCACCTCGGCGCAGCCCTTTTCGCGCCTGACGGACAAGACCTTGCCCTCGCGTTCCAGACTGCCGACGTAAACGGCGTCGCCTTCTTTCAAAGCGGTAAAATCGGCTTTTTCGCGGCGCACCGTCTTTTCTTCGCTCTCTTCGCGCCCCATGGCGTTTTTGAGCGTGCGGGCGCGGATGAGATCGCTCTCGCTCAGCGTATCGCGTTTGAAAATATCTTCGATTTCCTCGAGCAGCTCTTCGGCGCGCGCCGTCCGCTCGGTCACGATGCGGCGCGCCTCGGCTTTCGAAGAGAGCAAAAATTTTTCGCGTTCGCGGCGGAATTTTTCCTCTTCCTTCCCGAGCTGTTCCATGCGTTCTTCCCACTGTTTTTTGAGCGCGGCGCAGGCGGCGATTTCGCGCTCCGCCTGAATGCGCCCCTCTTCCGCGGCGCGCACGGTGCGTTCTAACGTCCGCGTCCCTTCCGACAGGTTTCCGCGCGCCCGTTCGAGCGTTTCGCGGTCAAGCCCTAATTTTTCGCAGACGAGAAGGGCGTTCGAGGATCCCGGCGCGCCGAGTTTCAGACGGTACAGCGGACGCTGCCCTTCGCTGTCGAATTCCATGCAAGCGTTTTCCACGCGGTCGCGTTCGAAAGCGAATTCTTTGAGCGTGTAATAATGCGTGGTCGCGATCCCACGGCAACCTTTCTTTAATAACGTTTCGAGCACGGCGCGCGCCAGCGCCTGCCCCTCTTCGGGATCGGTACCGCCGCCCGGTTCGTCTACGAGAACAAAACTGTTTTCGTCGGCGTGTTCGAGAATATATTTGAGGTGCACGATGTGCGAGGAAAAGGTCGAAAGATTTTCTTCGATCGACTGACTGTCGCCCAGATCGCAGAAAATATTCTGAAACACCGCAAGAGAGGTGCCTTGCGCAGCGGGCACGAACAAACCGCACGCCGCCATCAGGCAAAAAAGTCCGCACATTTTCAGCGTGACCGTCTTGCCGCCCGCATTCGCGCCGCTCACGACGAGGAAATCGTAATCCCTGCCCACACTCACCGAAACGGGAACGGCGGTCTTGCCGTCTAAAAGAGGGTGGCGCCCCTTGACGATCTCAACGACGCCCTGTCGGTTGAGCAACGGTTTAACGGCTTTGAGGCGGTAAGCATATTCGGCGCGGGCGTAAAACCCGTCGATACGGCAGAGGATTTCCTCGTCCGCCGTAAGCTGCGCGCAAAGCTGCCCCACCCCGCGCGAGAGTTCTAAGAGAATGCGCTCTTCTTCCTCTTTTTCGTCGATCCGCAATGTGATGAGCTCGTTATTCATGCCGAGCACTTCTTCGGGTTCGATAAACACCGTTGCGCCGCTCTGCGAACGGTCGTGCACAAATCCCTTTACACTGCGCTTATATTCGGCTTTGACGGGAATGACGAACCGCTCGCCGCGCACGGTGACCAGCCCTTCCTGTAAAAATTTGCGTTCGCCGCCCGTGAGATATTCCTGCAAGCGGGCACGGATCTTTTCCTGCATCAGCACGATCTCGCGCCGCACGGCAAAAAGCCGTTCGCTCGCGTTGTCGGCAAGTCCTTCCCCCTCGATCTTATCGAAGATATCGCGTTCCAGCCGCTCGCTGAAATACAGCCTTTCCGCCTCTTCGCGCAAGGCAATAATGCGCTCGTCGGCAAACGATTTCACGCTGTCGTAACAGATGCGCGCACTGCGCAAAAGACATGCCACGTCGGTCAGTTCGGCGCAAGTAAGCGTGGCGCCCTTCTGCGCGCGTTCGGCTTTGTCGCCGAGGGCGGGAAAATATTCGATTCTGCCGCCGCCCAGCTCGAACAGCAGCAAAGAGGCTTCCTGCGTGGCGTTCAGAAGCGCGCGCGCCTCTTCGATATCCGTCGCGGGTTCGAAGAGCGGAAGCGACTGTTTGGTGCCGTCGAGCACGGCGTGCCCCGCAAGCTGCGTTAAAATTTTCGGCAATTCGAGCCGTGTAGCCGCCCGATTCATAACATACTCCTGTTTTTGTGCCCCGCCGTGGCATTCGGCAGGCCGTTTTCCGCCGCCCCTTCCGCAAGCGACGTATCCCCGCATACGGTGATATCGACAAGCGCGCCGCTCACGCCGTTATACGCTGCGAGGGGCGCACAGTTATAAAGTTCGAAACGGCACGCGCCGATCCTGCCGTACCGACGCAACGGAAAACGCCTGCCGTCTTCGTCGGTCAGCGTGTACCGTTCGCGTTGATCGCATGTTTTGCAGTCGCGCCCGAAGGGACAAAAGACAAGATCCATGACCTTGATATCGCCCGCGCTCAGCGCGAACGCCCCCTGCGCCGTCAGCGCCGCCTGTTCCTTGGCGCAAAGCTCTTTGGAAAGCGCGTAATACTTCGCCCCAGCCGCTTTTACGCCCGCCACCGCAAAGGCGTTCGTCAAGTTGAACCCCGTGCCCGCAAACAGCGGCTTGCCGTATTCCTTTGCAAGTTCGATCCCGTAATAACCGTCGCAGTAAATTCCGTCGCTCGACTGAATGGCGTCCCGATAGGCGAGTGCGTCCGCGCCCGTAAAATAGGGCGGCAGATAGCAAAAACGTTCCTTGCCCTCTTCGGGCAACGCCGAAAGCGTTTTGTAAACGACGATATCGCCCCGAACGGGCTGCACCGCAATGACCGCGGTGCGCGTTTCCCTGCCCTTTTGCACGGCGGCGGAAAACGCCGTTTCGGGAAGGCGCGGGCGGGGCGGATCGAGTCGGGCGCACAGCGCGGCGTAAAATTCGCGCCGCAAGGCGTTGAGCGCCGATTTGGGCGCAAACACGCCGTCCGTTTCCGCCGTGATTTCGGGCGCGAACGGCAACCCGTCTACCTTGCAAAAATTTTCGATTACCGCTTCCGCCGTGAGAGGCGCGTTCTTCGCCGCCTGCAACGGCTCGCTGCCCGTGAAAGTAAAGTCGCCGCATGCGATTACTGGGCGTTCCCCCGCCGCCATGCGGATACGGATCGATAAGGGACGCAGACGTTTCCCCTCGGTTGCGCGTTCGCCCGCAAGCGTATCGGTGGTGACGCGCACCCTGTCGCCGTTTTTCAGGCGCGATTCGCTTTCGAGAAAGAAACCGCCCTTGCCCGCGCCCGCAAACCGCGCGCCGCCGACTTCCTTGCCGCCGCGCAGAATCTTGAACCCGTCGCCCTTGCAGAACTGCCGCGCCGACGCGCAGAACGGGCGGTTCTGCACAAATGAAACGACGCCGACCTCTCTGCCGATATGCCCCTGCACGTTGCGCGAAAGAAAATTTTGTTCGCCGAACGCGATGCCCTCGGTGTAGTCGCCGCGGTTATATGCGCTTGCAAGCCGATCGAACCGTTCGGCGGAAGGCTTGCCCTGCAACGCCGAACGGTAATAGGAAACCGCCGCCGCAACGTATTCGGGCCGGCGCATTCTGCCCTCGATTTTAAGCGAACACACGCCGCGCTCTTGCAATTCGCGCACACGCCGCCCGAGGCTGAGATCGGACGGCGAAAGCGCGTAGGCATATTCCTCATACCCCGCGCGGTCGATCGTATAGCGTTTGCGGCAGGGCTGTTTGCACCGCCCGCGGTTGCCGCTGTTGTTGCCCGCAAACGACGATAAATAACACTGCCCCGAAAAACAGGCGCAAAGCGCGCCCTGCACGAATACTTCGGTTTCGATGATGCGCGCAATGGCTTCCACATCTTCGAGCGCCGTTTCCCGCGCCAGCACGACGCGTGAAAAACCGTATTCCTTAGCAAGGCGCGCACCCCAGACGTTACAGCACCCCGCCTGCGTGGAAAGGTGCAAAATCATTTGCGGATATGCCGCTTTGAGCGCTTTGCCCAAAAAGATATCCTGCATCAAGATCGCGTCCGCGCCCGATTCGTAAGCCGTGCGCGCCGCCTCGAAAAAACCGTCCGTTTCGCTGTCTTTTACGAGCGTATTCAAACAGACGTACACCTTCGCGCCGAGCAGATGGGCATGCAAAATAATTTCGCGCAGCTCTTCGCAGGCGAAATTCGCCGCGCCTTCGCGTGCGGAAAAACGCGTCATGCCCAGATAGACGGCGTCGGCGCCCGCATTGAGCGCAACGCGCGCCGTTTCAATGTCCCCCGCGGGGGCGAGAATTTCCATTCCTTATCTTCCTATCGTGCGTTGAATGAGTTCCTGCGCGGCGTCGTAACCCATGCTCTTCAAGCGGAAATCGCGCGCCGCCACCTCGATGAGAATGGCAAGGTTGCGCCCCGGCGATACGGGAATCGTGAGTTTGGGCACGTTGACGCCCAAAATCTCTTCGGTATTCGCCTCGCCGCCGATACGGTCGTATTCCTTATCGCGCCGCCAGTGTTCGAGTTCCATGACGAGTTCGACCTCTTTTTCGCCCAAAACCGAGCCGGAACCGTACATGTTTTTGACGTTGATGATGCCGATGCCGCGCAGTTCCATAAAGTAACGGATCTGATCGGGCGAGGATCCGACGAGCTTGTTTTCCATGCGCTTGATGATGACCGAATCGTCGACGACAAGACGGTGCCCGCGTTTAATAAGTTCCATCGCCGTTTCGCTCTTACCCACGCCCGACGCGCCCGTGAGCATGATCCCCACGCCGAACACGTCCATTAAGACGCCGTGCACGGTGGTTTCGGGCGCAAGCAGACGGGAAAGATAGATACAAAGATCTGCCATCAACAGCGTGGTAAGCCTGCCCGAACGGAACACGGGCGTGCCCGTTTCGCGCGCGCATTCCATAAATTCGGGCAGAACGGGCAGATCGCGCGAAAAGATCACACAGGGAATGTCGCCGCTCTCGAAGAGCTTTGCAATTTTTTCCTTGCGCGTTTTCGAACTGAACGAACGCATATACTCGTGTTCGGAAAGTCCGATGAGAATAATGCGCTGATTGTCGTAATAACTGAAAAATCCCGCCAGGCGCAGACCGGGACGGTCGACCGAGAGACTTGCAAGCGTAACAAGACCGCGCCCCGCATAGAGCGTTTCCAAATTCAGATCGGACGCAAATTTTTCGAGCATGACGCTCGCCTTCGGCAACTGCATTTCATTCATGATCGTCTTCCTCCATCGCATAATGTTCGAGCGCATACGCCACGCCGTCGTCCTCGCAAGCGGGCACGACGCACGCAATACGCTTTAATCCTTCTTCGGCGTTCGCCACCGCAAACTTACCGCCCGCCGCCGCAACAAGCGGAATATCGTTGTTCATATCGCCGATCGCGGCGATCTCGCACGGCGGAATGCCGTAATATTTAGAAAGAAACGCCAGCCCCTCGCCTTTGTTTCTGCCCGCAGGCATCACTTCCACAAGATAATGCGCCGAACTCGTCACATAACACGCCGCACCGAACAACTTTGCAAGCGTTTCTTCGGTTTCCGCGCGCTGTTCTTTTTCCACGAACACGACGGCCTTTATGATCTTCAAGGCGTTTTTCCGCGCAAAGCCTTCGAGGTCGGGCACGATTTCGGCTTTGACGCCGCATACGCGTTCATAAATCGCAAGCGCCTCGTCGGCGACGTTGCAATACATCTTGTCCGCCGTATAAATATGCGTATGATACCCCCGTTCTTCGAGCATGCCCGTTACGCGGTAGGCAAGGTCATCTTCAAACGCGCTGCACCGCAACGTATTCCCCGTGCGGATATCGGTGACGACCGCGCCCTGAAAGCTCGCTACTAATCCGTTCAGCCCCAGCTCGCGCACGCGCGGCAGGATCGAAGGCGTCATTCTGCCCGTGCAGACGGCGAAGATGCCGCCCTTTTGCGTATAACGTGTGATCGTCTCTTTGTTTTTGCGTGATATCGTTCCGTCGTCGCGCACAAGCGTGCCGTCGAAATCGGAAACAAACATTTTATATTTCATTAAAGTTCCTCGAAATAGGTTTTGATCCGCCGCGCCAGCTCTTCCCCGATCCCTTCCACGGCAGAAAGCTGCGCAACGTCCGCACGCATGATCTTGTCGATCGTGCCGAATTTATCCATTAACGCCTTGCGTTTGCGTTCGCCCACCCCCTCGATCTCGCGGAGTACCGAGGCAAGATTGCGCTTGTTGTGCAGACTGCGGAAATAGGTGATCGCAAAGCGGTGCGCCTCGTCGCGCAGGCGTTGCAGCAGTTTGAGCGCGTAATCGCGGTGGTTGATTCTGATGCTTTCGTCCTGATAACAGGTGAACACTTCCTCTTCGCGTTTTGCGAGCGAAACAAGATCGATCCCCGTTACGCCGAGCTCGTCGAACACCTCTTTGACCGAAGAAAGCTGCCCCTTGCCGCCGTCGATCACGATGAGGTCGGGGCGGGGGAAGCGCTCTTCCTCTTGCGTGCCGAGCTTACCCAAACGGCGGGTGAGCACCTCTTTGAGCGAGGCGAAGTCGTTCGCCCCTTCCACCGTTTTAATGCGGAAACGCCTATATTGCACTTTATCGGGTTCGCCGTCGGTAAATACCACCATCGAGCCGACTTTATCCACGCCCGAAATGTTGGAAATATCGTAGCATTCCATGCGTTTGGGATAGCGGGAAAGCGACAAGAGCGTTTGCAGGCGTTCGCAAGCGTTGACCGTCATATCGTTGCGGTGCGCGATTGCAGAAATCGCTTTATCGAGATATTCCTGCGCGTTCTTCTGCGCCATATCTAAAAGCTCGCGTTTTACCCCCGTTTTCGGACGGGTGATAAAGAGCTGTCTGCCGTTTTTGCGGAAGGCGTACACGCGCAGCAACTCGTCGTCAAGCCCGACGCCGCAGATAATTTCGTGCGGGAAGGGTCGGGACGCATAATACTGCGTGAGGAAGCTCATAAAACTCTCTTCGCGTTCGCCCGCGCCCTCCTCGAGCGGAAAGTTGCGACTGCCCTGCATAAGACCGCCGCGCGTAACGAGCACCGAAACGCTTGCGTACAGCCCGTTGGAGGCGATCGCCCAGATATCGGCGTCGACGTCGCGCGGCATAGCAGTGATACGCCGCTTGCCGAGCGCGGAAAGCATGGAAATGCGGTTGCGGTATTCAAGCGCCAGCTCGAACTGTTCTTCCTCGGCAAAGCGTTGCATCTTTTCGGTTAAAATGCGTTCCGCCTCTTCGTAGTTTCCGCCCAGAAACGAAAGCGCCCGTTCGACGCGCCGCGCGTATTCTTCGCGCGTGCATTCCTGCGCGCAAGGGGCAAGGCACCGCCCCAAATGATAATCGAGGCAGGCTTTTTTGGGTTTTGAGCCGATCGCAACCGAGCAGGTGCGAATGCCGTAAACCCGCGCCGCCACGTCGACAATCTCTTTGCAACTCACGCCCCCCATGAACGGACCGAAATACTTACCGTCTTTGGCAATGCGGCGGGTGATCGAGATATGCGGAAATTCCTCGCGCGTGTGCACCTTGATATAGGGATAATTCTTGTCGTCTTTTAAGAGAATATTGTACTTCGGTTTGTATTTTTTGATATAGGTGTTTTCGAGGGCGAGCGCGTCGACCTCGGTCGGCGTGACGACATAGGAAAAGTCGGCAATACAATCCACCATCGCCTGCACCTTTTCGGGTTTGGGCGAAGAATGAAAGTATTGCCGCACGCGGTTTTTGAGTACGCGCGCCTTGCCGACGTAAATGACCGTTCCGCTCGCGTCCAACATAATATAGACGCCGGGCGAATCGGGCAGCAGTTTGAGCTTTTCGCGAAGTACGTTTTGGCTCATACTACTATTATACACGACCTGCGCGTTTTTTTCAAGAGAATTGAGCCTTTAATATCCTAAAAACTCAACGCCTTTTAAGAGCACGTCGTTGACGATATCGTTGGAAAGCGAATAAAAGATGATTTTCCCGTGCCGCGTCATGCGCGCCATGCCCGCGTCTTTTAAGTAACGAAGCTGATGCGAAACGGTCGTCTGGTTGATATCGAGCACGCGCGAAATATCGGTGACGCACATTTCGGATATGGCAAGCGCCGATAAGATCCGCAGGCGGGTATTATCCGAAAAAATCGAAAAGAACCGCACAAGCGAAGTCAGCAATTCCCCTTCGGGCACATAGCCCTCGATCATCCCCTGCGTACGACGGTCAAGCAATAGCGTCTGCATAAACATTCCTCCGTTTATGACAGAATAACATATGTTCCGCCGCGCATACGCGCTTTCTCTGTCGAATTACCGTGTTTCCGATCGAAAAACACCTCAGAGCAAGCCGTCGTTGGCGGCGCACTTCGGAATGGTTTCGAACCCGCGCCGCAAATCCTCGTCGGTGGGCACATAGTCGTTCATCGTTTTGTCGTTATACTGCTTATAAGCCGCCAGATCGAAATACCCCGTCCCCGTCAATCCGAACAAAATGGACTTTTTCCTGCCTTCTTTCCTGCACTTCAACGCCTCGTCGATCGTCGCGCGAATGGCGTGCGCGCTTTCGGGCGCGGGCAGGATCCCCTCGCACTTGGCAAACAGCACGGCGGCGTCGAATACGTCGCTCTGTTTTACCGATACGGCGCGCAGATATCCGTCGTGATACAGCCGCGATACGATGGGGCTCATGCCGTGATAACGCAGCCCGCCCGCGTGGCTGGGCGAAGGCATAAATCCGCAGCCGAGCGTATACATCTTCGCGAGCGGCGTCGTTTTCGCCGAGTCGCAGAAATCGTAAGCATACTTTCCGCGCGTGAGCGACGGACAGCTTGCCGGTTCCACGGCGACAAACTCGATTTGGTTCTTCCCCTGCAACCGCTCGCCCATATAGGGCGAAATCAAGCCGCCGAGGTTGGATCCGCCGCCCGCGCAGCCGATGATGACGTCGGGCGTCACGCCGTATTTTTCGAGCGCGGCTTTACTTTCCAAACCGATAATCGACTGATGCAACAAAACGTGATCGAGCACCGAGCCAAGCACATAGCGGCAGGAAGGCGTATTTTGCGCCTTTTCCACCGCTTCGGAAATGGCGCAACCGAGCGAGCCGCCCGTTTCGGGAAATTCGCGCAGGATCCTTCTGCCCGCCTCGGTGGTTTCCGAAGGCGAGGGAATGACGTTCGCGCCGTATGTGCGGATGACCTCTTTGCGGTAGGGTTTCTGCTCGGAAGAGACCTTCACCATAAAGACGTCGAGCTGCAGCCCGTAGAACGCCGCCGCCATCGAGAGCGCCGTGCCCCACTGCCCCGCGCCCGTTTCGGTCGTAATCGAACGCAAGCCCTGTTTTTTGGCGTAATACGCCTGCGCCGCCGCGGAGTTGAGCTTATGCGAGCCCGAAGTATTGTTGCCTTCGAATTTATAATAGATTTCCGCGGGCGTATCGAGAATACGTTCGAGAAAATAAGCGCGCACCAAAGGCGAAGGGCGGAAGGTTTTATAAAAATTGCGGATATCTTCGGGGATTTCGATATATTCGTCGGTGTTGTTCAGTTCCTGATCGATACATTCGTCGCAGAACACCGCACGCAGGTCTTCTTTGGTGCAGGGTTTGCCCGTCGCGGGATTCAGAAAGGGATCGTGCGCACCCTTCATGTGCGCCTTCACGTTATACCACGAACGCGGCATTTCCTCCTCGGTAAGATAGGTTTTGTAGGGAATTTTCGTAGCCATACCGCTACCTCCTTAAAAAATTTTATGGAAAACAAAAACACGGTTAAACTCGCTTGGGACGAATTTATCCGTGTTGCCACCCAATTTCACAATTATAAAAATTGCCTCTGCAGGCACAGTCATGCCCTCTTCCGTTAACGGGGAAGTTCCGTCAGGCGCTACTTGCTTTCACACCCGCCCTCGGTAATCCATTCGTTTTATGCGGACCGTTCCCCTTCCACCGTTCGGAAACTCGCTGAAAATCCGCTTGCTTAAAACTACTACTTTACCTCATCGGTTTTATTCATCATACTACACGCCGAGAACATTTGTCAACAATCTGACGGAAAAAATATAAAAATTTTTTTATATACTCAAAAACGATTGACAAACGCCGCTAAACAAGTTAAAATAGCAATAGTCTTCGGGGGCATAGCTCAGTTGGTTAGAGCGCACGCTTCACATGCGTGAGGTCACAGGTTCGAGCCCTGTTGCCCCTACCAAAAAACCCGAGCGGCTTTTGCCGCTCGGGTTTTTTGGTAGGGGCAACAGACAAACGAACGGTGTATTCCCACAGGTTCGCGCGACGAGCTTTCGGGTTCCTTCCCGAAAACTTTTTACTCTTCTTCGATCTTTTCGGATTCTTTCGCTTGCCGCTTTGCCTTTTTTATGCCCAAAAAGAACACCGCCGTTAAAACCGCGGTGACGATCATAGCAAGCAAATCGGCGATCGGCGCGGAAATCAGAATGCCGTTTACGCCGAGGAAAATCGGCAAAACGCAAATAAGCGGAACGAAACAGATAATATCTCTTATGAGCGAGGTGAGCACCGCAAACACGGGCTTACCCACCGCCTGAAAGAAAATCGACGACATTTTGATCAAACAGGTTAACGTGACGAGCGCAAGAAAAATGCGGAACGTTTTGCGTGAAAAATCCCAGTAATCTTCGGGGTTGGGAATATTCGTGGGTTTCCCGAACATGCCGACCACCGCGTCGGGCGCGGCTTCGAACAAAATCGTTGCCGCAAGCCCGACGATAACGGTGCTGAGCAAGATCGCGCGGTATAATTTTTTGACCCTGTCGAAATTTTTTGCGCCCATATTATAACCGATTATGGGCTGGCAGCCGAGCACGATACCCACCACGATATTGATGACGACCGTAAACACCTTGCTCTCGATGCCGATCACGGCGATGGGAATATCGGCGCCGTATTTCGACATCGAACCGTACTTTGCAAGCATAATATTGCAGACAAGCGAAATGACGACGATCGTCATCTGCGTAATGAGTGAAGAAAGCCCGAGCTTGAACGCCTCGCCGTACACTCTGAAATCAGGGATCAAACTTTTCAGTTTAAGACGGAAGGTCTTGGTGCGGAACAGATAGGCAATTGAGATGACGAACGAAACGGCCTGCCCGATCACGGTCGCCCACGCCGCACCCGCCATGCCCCACTTGCAGGCAAAAATAAAGATCGGATCGAGAATGATATTGACGATCGCACCCGCAAGCATCGAGAGCATCGACCACGACGGACTGCCGTCGGCGCGCACGACGGCGTTTATCATGTTGGATAACATGTAGATCGGGAAAAAACCGAGAATGATATTGAAATATTCGACGGCATAACCGATGCTGTTTTCCGACGCACCGAAAAGCGTGAGGATCTGCGTTTTGAGCGGATAGAACACGGCAAGCAGAATGACGCTTACGATAAGGGTGAACGTCATGCCCGTACCGACGCATTTATGGATTTTTTCGGTGTCGCCCTTTCCCTGACGGATATTGATATATGCCGCCGAACCGTCGCCGAAATACCACGCAAACCCCTGCGCGATGATAAAAATTGGGAATACGACGCCCGTTGCCGCATTGCCGAGCGTGGAAAGTTCGCTGTTCCCCACAAAAATCTGGTCGACGATATTATACAACGCGCTGACAAGCAACGAAAGAACGCAAGGGATACAAAATTTTACCATGAGTTTCGATATTTTTTCTTTCCCTAAAAATTCCGAACTTTGTTGATTTTCCATTAAATACCTCCGAATAACGCAATTCGTCTTTGTCGGAGGAAAGATCGTCTGAAACCTGCGAAGAACAGAATAAAGGCGTAGAATTCCGTCGAAATTCTACGCCTTTCATTGCTGTTCAACATTGTGTAGTATAGCATTTTTTATGGATTTTGTCAAATAAATTTACGGCGCATTTGGGCGGATTTTTTTCTTTCCGTCCGTTTTCCCGAACGGCAACGGGCGGGTAACGCTCGTTATTGTGAGAACGTACACGCTTTGCGCGCCCGCTTTTTTGAGCACCGAACTGATTTCCCCCACCGTCGCGCCCGTCGTCATCACGTCGTCGATCAGCAAAATCTTTTTGTCTTTAACCGCCTCTTTTTCAATCACGCCGAAACAGCCCGTTAAATTTTCTTCGCGTTCGCGCCTGCCGAGGCTCTTCTGTTGTTCGGTTTCCTTCTTTTTTACAAGCACTTCGCCCATCGGTTTTTCCGACAGACGGGCGAGCTGTGCGCATAAGAGTTCCGCCTGATTGTATCCGCGCTTTTTGAACGCCTTTTTCGTCATGGGAACATAGGTGAGTAGATCGGCGTCGGCAAATTCACGTTGCAGAACGGGCAACGCCAAATAAGCGAACGTGCGACAAAAATAGCGCGCGCCGCGTTTGAAACGCAACACCGTTTCCGCCGCCTTGCCCTCGTGCGTGCATACCGAACGCGCTTTTTCCGCGCCGAGCGGTTTTTCCTTGCAATCGAGACAGGCGCCCGCCTCGCCGACCTTTCTGCCGCAGAACGGGCAGATCGCGCCGTTGTTGAGGGGCAGCGTTTTCATGCAGTCGGCGCAGACGCGCTCGCCCGCAAACACCTCGCACCCGCACAGATCGCAGGTGAAATTATGCGTATCGTCGTATGCGTCGATCAGTACTTTTATCTTTCGGATCGGATCGAATTTCATTTTCTCTACAGAAAAAATGCGCCGTTTTGCGGCGCATTTTGTTTTTTACTTTTTCGCAGGCTTTTCTTTCTTCTTGCCCTTGAGTTTGCTGAGATCGACGTCTTCGGGCGTCTTCTCGGAAGGTTTCACAACGAGCAACACCACGATTGCCACCGCAAGCGCACCCGAAATACTGAACAGGATAACCGAAAGGCGGTTATTTTCGAGCCAGTTCGATCTGCCCGGCGTCACGTCGATGGGGTTGCGGATCTCGATGACCTGATAGCCGTCGACCGATTTACCCGCCATGTGCGCGTCGGAAACGGTGACTTTGACCACATAGAACCCCGAATTCTGCGGCACGAACGAGAGCGACGAGTCCTTCGGATTCCAGTTATAATCGTTGTCTGTCGCGTCCCATTCTTCGTCGTCTTTATTGTATTCGGTGTTGAAAGGCTGAATTTCGACAAGACAGTTTTTATAGGCTTCGTAATCCTTTTCTTCCATGTACTTCTTCACGTCCTGCACGAACTGCGAATAGGAAGGCACCGAATTATTCGTTCCTTCGAGCTTGCTCTCGTCGAAGTAATACAAGGCGTAGTCGGTTTCATAGCCCGAAAGTGCAACAATATCGAAATTTTTGATGTTATAAGTCGATTCGCGGTAGCCGAGCGTCTGTTCGCCGCTGTCTTCGATGCTTGCGCCCTTATAATTGACTTTGAACGTAAACGTGGGAATGATGTCGAAATCCCAGACGTTGCTGCCCGTTACTTCCACCAGTTCGTTTTCGTCGTCGTAGAGTTTGATGGCGTTGCCTGCCGCGTCGGTCACATAGAAACGGAAGCAGTATTCCCCTTCGATCGTGACGGGAAGTTTAAGCGCGTTGTAACTGAGCGAAGTCTGCGAGAGCGGCGAAGAATCGGCGTTCTGCTGTTTCGTGAAATACGAAACGTTGAACTTGAGGTTACGGTAATCCGCCGACTTGCTGCCGACCAGATCGCGCAACGAGGGAAGATAGATATAAGCGCCCTCGCCCGCGCTCGTCTTTTCCGCCGCCGCGGTGACAAGCTGCTGATAAGCGGTCACGAGTTCGTTGTAATCGGTCGTTTCGGTGTTGACGCCCTTTCCGCTCGCCGTATCGGTCGTGATGATCTTGTAAACGGGATCATGTCTGTTCTCTTCCGCCTTGATATAATCCCAGCCGTTTTCGGTATACAGCGCGCTCGGATCGGCGTACCAGCTGAGGTAAACGTAATCCTTTTCGCCCTCCGCTTTGGTTCTGCCGTCTTCGAGTTCGAAACGGATCGAGAAATACGCGATATTCTGCGTATCGTCAATGGGATAAAAGCCCTTCGAGGTCGTGAGTGTTTCGTAATCGTCGGTCGAGCTTTCGTCGGGTTTGGCGAGAAGTCCGTCTTCCCCTTTTACCGCGTTATAATAACGGCGGGTGACGGTGACGCTGTCGTCAAGCACGTCGATCGCATGATGCGTGAGCGCATATTTGCTGCCGAGCACAAACGAATAAATGGTTTCGCTGAGCACGAGCGCAGGCGCTTTGGTGTCGGTAACCGATCCGCCCGTGATCGCAACCGTGCCGCCCGTGAGCTCGGCATCGTCGGCAACGGTGTAACCCGTCACTTCGAACGACTGCCCGTTCAGTTCTTTGACAAGAACTTTCTGTTCGGTTTCTTTTTCTTCTTCGCCCTCTGCGGCTTCCTCTTCCTCGTCGAACTTAGTCATAAAGATGATCGGCGTGTTGGGTTTGCTTGCGGCGGAGGAACGGTATTCGGCATAATTATCGCCGATGTTGTTGAACACAAATTCGTTTCTGTCGCTTTCGGTATCGTCGAAATAGCTCAGCGTGTGAATGCCGTCGGTATAAACGAGAGAAAGAATGAATTCGCCCGCCGTCTTGCCTTCGATAAACGAAAGGGTGAAGTCGCCCGTCCAGTCGGTGATATCCGAAGACTTATGTCTTAAATGCGACATTTCGCCCACGGAAGGCGAAACCTTCGCGCCGATGCCGTCTTCGGTCATCTCGAACGAAATCTTGTTGGTCGATTTGCCGTCTTTCGTGACGTTCTCTTCGTCGCATTCGAACGAAAGCGAAAATTCCTTGAAGTTGATCTGCGGGAACGAGAAGGTCATCGAGAAGAGCACGGCTTTACCGGGATTGGCAAGCCCTGTTTCCGTCGCCTCGGCTTTTTCATACCATTTATAAGCGAGCGAACGGCGGTAGTAAACTCTGCTCTCGTTCTGTTTCATCGAGAAACCGACGTAAGCCTTGTCCGCCTCGTCCGTTCCCGTTTTGAACGCGGTAACGGTGCTGCCCGCGCCCGCCGAAAAAATCTTAGCGGGTTCGTAGGTGGTCGCCGCCGAAGCGCGCATTTTCTGAGGGAAGAGCGCCCCCACTGCAAATCCCATCGTAAAAACCAACGCGATGAGAAGTGCGGTTATGATACTGAAACGGATTTTAATTTTGTTCATGTAAAGACCCCATAAGGGCACGATTGCCCATAACGTTTTTATTTTACACAAAAAATGCCCGTCCGTCAAGCGGTAATGGCGTTTTTGAGCAATTTTTTATCTTTTTCACGCGATTTCCTTAAACGGGCTTGACGACGGATGCAATATCGAAGTACTTCCAGGGCATGCCTTCGGCAGGCGGTTCCGCCAGAAAACGCAACCTCTCGCCCGAAACGGGGTGTTTGAACGATAGCGAATACGCAAAGAGCGCGAGCTTCCCCTTCTGCGCCTTCTCGCCGCCGTAACGCATGTCGCCGTAAACGGGGTGCCCCGTGCCTGCCATTTGCACGCGGATCTGATGGCTTCTGCCCGTATGCAATTTGATTTCGGTGAGCGCAAGCCCCTTTTCGACGGCAAGCACGCGGTAGTCGAGCGAAGCCTCTTTCGCGCCGTCGGTGCCCTGCGGGCAGAGATAAACCATATTGTTGACGGTGTTCTTTTTGAGCCAGCCCGAAAGCGTGCCGCTCTCGGGCGCGGGCGCGCCGACAAGCACGGCAAGATAGCGTTTGGAAAAACCGCCCTCCCGCATCTGCGCCGACAGGCGCGACGCCGCTTTGCTTGTTTTGGCAAACACCATCACGCCGCCCGTGGGACGGTCGAGCCGGTGCACCAGCCCAAGATACACATTTCCTTTTTTCTCGTACTTCGTACGGATATATTCTTTGACCGCGTCGAACAAATTCAGATCGCCGCTCTCGTCGGGGCAGGATGCGATATTTTGCGGTTTGAGCACCACGATAACATGATTATCTTCGAATAAAATTTCGGGCGTTTCCATTTCTTCAATCATTGACGTATAAACCTCCCGCGCCGCAGGGCAGCGGTATTCCCTCTTCGGTGGGCAACCCCACCTCGTAAGCCTCGATCCTGCCGTCCCTGCCTTTGAGGCAGAGCGAAAGAATATTCGCAAGCACGCAGGGCTGCAAGCCCGTCGTGTAGCTGTTGATGAGCATAAAAAGCGGATCGTCGGAAAGCAGGCGGGCGCACGATTGCACGAAGGGATATAAACCCGTTTCGATCTTCCACATTTCGCCCGAAGGCCCTCTGCCGTAGGAAGGCGGATCCATGACGATGCCGTCGTATTTGTTTCCGCGGCGGATCTCGCGCTGCACGAACTTCATGCAGTCGTCGACGATATAGCGTATGCCGCCGTTCAGTCCCGTAAGGCGCGCGTTCTCGCCCGCGCGTTCCACCATGCCCTTCGCCGCGTCGACGTGCGTCACTTCCGCGCCCGCTTTGCACAATGCGACGCTTGCGCCGCCCGTGTAGGCGAACAGGTTAAGCACCTTAACGGGACGGTTCGCCTTGCGGATGAGCGCGGAAACCGCATCCCAGTTGACCGCCTGTTCGGGGAACAGACCCGTATGCTTGAACCCCATGGGTTTGATTAAAAACCGCAGATCGCGGTAACCGATCGTCCACTTTTCGGGCACGCTCTTTTTATATTCCCACGCGCCGCCGCCCTTTTCGCTGCGGCGGTAAACCGCCGACAATCCGGGATAGGCAAACAGATCGCGCTGCGCGTTCCAAATAACCTGCGGATCGGGGCGCAACAACACAACCTCGCCCCACCGTTCGAGCTTATAGCCGTCGCCCGTGGCGATGACGGAATAATCCTTCCATTCCTCTGCCAAACGTATCATAATTTCCTCTTACTTTTTGAACACGAGCACGCTGAACGAACGCGGCGGCAACAAGAGCGCACGCGCCGCAAGCGGCGCAACGAATGCGGGCGCGACTTTTGCGGGGCACTCGGGCGAATTATAATCGTCCTTGCCGCCTTCCAGACGAATGATCTGCGTGAGCGACCCGAAATCAAAATCACCCGTCACTTCGCATTCGGTTTCCGTATCGCCCGCATTGACGATTTTTACATAAGTGAAGGCTTCGCGCGCGGTGGCGGAAACGTAGATCTTGCTTGCGTCGGCGGTCGTTTTTAACGAATAATCGCCCGTGTATTGACTGTAAAGCCGCTGAACGTAATAGTTGCAGGTTGCAACCGCCGTTTTACCGTTGAACCAGATGAGATTGGGCGCCCACTGCGTGTAACCGATCCTGCCGAAGAGCGGGGCGTACGATTTCATGAGCACGACGTCGGCATGGCGTTCGGTGCCCGTTAAAAATGCCGCTTCGGCAAGCGCGCCTTCCCACACGTTCGCCTGCGGCGTGCGCAGAGGCAAATCGTTTTCCTGCACGACGTGCGCCGCGTATTCGCCCGCATACACCTTGCGCGTGCGCGGATATCCGCCGTACAGATCGGCATGATCGTAAAGCCACTGCGGCGGAACGTAAAAATGCTCGTCAGCGGCATAAACGAAATCGGGATTGTGTTCCGACTTGCTTTCGATCCACTTCCAGGCATCCTCATGCGAGGGCGTGCCGACGGTCGGCCCGACCGTGCCGATAATCTTGATATCGGGATAGCGCTCGTGAATGACCTTTTCGAACAGTTCGAACCGTTTGTAAAATGCGTTGCCCTCTTTGCCCTTTTCTGCGGGAACTTCCCACTGCTCGTTGCCGACGCCCAGATAATCGAGGCGGAAGGGTTCGGGGTGCCCCATCTGAACGCGCACCCTGCCCCAGACGGTGTCGTTACCACCCCGCGCAAACTCGATGATATCGAGCGCTTCCTGAATATACAGTTCCATTTCCTGCGAATTGAGCGGCACGCATTCGGTCGACATATATTGGCAGGCAATGCCTACGCTGACGACGGGCAAGGGCTTTGCACCCAGATATTCGCACAGGCGGAAATATTCGTAATATCCCACGCCGAGCGTCTGCCCGTAATGGGAAAAAGGCGTGCAAAAACCGTTCTCTTTTTTGGCGTCGTGCACTGCCCAGCGGTTCCAGTTATGTTTTCTGCGTTCGGTCTGTCCGATCGAGTTTTTCCACAAATAACGGTTGGCAAGTCCGTTTCCCTCGACGATACAGCCGCCGGGGAAACGCAGAAAGCCCGGTTTCATACCTTTGAGCAATTCCACAAGGTCGCGGCGGAAGACGCCGAGCACGGCGTTTTCGGGCATCATCGAAAAGCAATCGGCATGCACCATGCCCGCCTTGTTGAGCGTAAAGCAGAAATCGGCGGCGTCGACGTCGAACTTTGATTTTACGCGGAAGGAATAACGGTTCCAGTTGCCGTCGGCTTTGAGTTTGATCTTCTTTTGCGCAAATACCGTTTCCCCTTTGCAAAGGGAAACAGTAACGCGGTCTTTATAATCGTAAGAGCGGGCATAAAATGAAATTTTATACCCCGCGCCTTTTTTAAGATACACGCCGTCGTAAGCCTTATTCTTCATGCCCGCGCCAGCCGTCTGCGCATGCACGCGCATATAGTGCGGGTTTTCATTGAAGAGCGGGCGGTCGGTCTTGACTTTGAGCTGCACATCCGCGCCTGCGGGGTAGACTTCCCATGCGTAACCGCCGTCGTCCTCTACGGTAAAACGGTCTTTTTCGCCGCGCGCGTTCTTCGCCTCGAAATTACGGTTTTCGAGCAATTCGGCATACAGACCGCCATCGAGCGCGTAGTTGATATCTTCGAAAAACAGACCGATCCCCCCTTCGCAGACGCGTATTTTCTCTTCCTGCGAAACTGTAACGGTGCATTTCTGATTTTCAGCCATAACTTCCCCCTTTGGGCGTTTTAATTCTCTTCGATCGAGTGGGCGATATATGTAATATGGTCGGCGGCACGTTCGAGGTTGCCGACAAGGTTGATAAACACGCTCGAATTCGCAGGCTGGCACTTTCCGTCGTTAAGCCGCGCGATGTGCGCCGCAATGAGGGCGCGGCGATCTTTATCGATTTCGTCCTCGAGCACGTCCGCCTGCGCTAAACTCTCGGTATCTTTATAAAGGAAGGTGGCAAGCGACAGCACATAGAGTTTTTTGATCTTATCGTGCATAGTGCGCAGCATATCGAGGAAATCGCCCGAAAAGACGAGCTTGTCGTTGACGTAATGGTTGGTATATTTGGTCACGTTGTCGGCAAGTTCGCCGATACGCACGATATCGTTGAGAACGTAGTGCAGCGTGGAAATGGTCTTTTCCTCGCTCAAAGTCGGCGCGGACGCCGAAATTTTAACCAGATATTCAATCGCCGTTTTGTTTGCCTCGGCAAGCTCTGCATTGTGCTCGCGCACCTGTTCCTGCACCGAAACGTCCTTACGCATAAACGCATCGAACGCGTCGTTTAAGGTATCCATGGCGTAAGTAAGCGCTTTGCCCGTTTCCTGATACAAAAGCCCCAACGCGAGCGAAGGACTGCGCAACAGTCGTTCGTCGAGGTCGGCGATGATGCTCTGTTTCTTATCTTCTTCGACGGCCTTCTTGTCCCGCACGAGCAGATTGGCAAGTTTGACGAAGATATTGATAAACGGCAAAAAAAGCAAAGTGCAGAATACGTTGAAAAGCGTGTGGAAAAACGGTATCTGAAATTCGATGTTTCCCGGAAACACGGGTTTAATGAGCGTATCGGCAAATCCGCGCCAGCTCAGCATGATGACGGCGAAGATGACCGCGCCGAAAAAGTTGAACATGAAGTGAATGAGCGCGGCGCGCTTGGCGTTGGCGTTCGCACCGATAGAAGAGAGTAAAGCCGTGACGCACGTGCCGATGTTGGAACCGATGACGATAAAGAAAAGCGCATTGCCCCCCATGCCGTTGAACAGCCCCGCCGCCGCCATGGTAATGACGAGCGTGTTGACCGCCGTGGAAGATTGTACGAGCGCCGTGATCGCCACGCCGACAAGAAGGAAGATAATCGGCGCAAAAGGCGTGTTCAATCCGCTGAAAAAACCGAACACCGCCTCGTATTCCGAAGAGCCCTGTTCGAACGTGAGCGCGCCCGACATGACCGAAAGTCCCACGAAAAGCAAACCGAACCCTGCAAGCGCATTGCCGAGCGTCTTGATTTTATCGCTCTTTGCGAAGATCGTGACGAATGCGCCGATCGCGGCAAACGCTAAAAAGAAAACGGTAAAACTCAGTTGCGCGCCACTGCTGCTGCCGAGCGCAATGATCCAAGCGGCGAGCGTGGTGCCGATGTTCGCGCCCATGATCATCGCCGTCGCCTGAAAAAGCGACATAATTCCCGCGTTGACGAGACCGACCACCATTACGGTGGTGAAACCCGAATTCTGCGCGATGACCGTCACCGCCGCCCCCATGCCGACGCACGAAAACCGATTGCGCGCCGTTCTGCCGAGCAGCCCTTTGAGTTTGGTATGAGCAAGCCTCGTTAAATTATCGGAAAGCATGCGCATACCGATGAGCAGCGCACCCATTCCGCCGAGAATCGTCATGATAATCCGGACAATATCCATTCCTTTGTAAACTCCCCGTAACGCCACCCGTTAAACAGACAAGTTTATTATAACAAGAATCGGGGTGCTTTGTCACTTGTTTTGAGCAAATTTGTTAAAATTTTCTTTTTGATATTAAAATGTCATATGAACCGCGCATGCCCGTCTTAACAAAAAAAAATCGTACTACGTAAAAACATAGTACGGTTTTTTTGGTTGAGGCGACGTGATTTGAACACGCGACCTCTTGGTCCCGAACCGTAAACAGCTTGCCGTAAACTCTCAAAAACAAGCAAAAAACGGGCTTTTTTACCCAAAAAACAGCGCTTCGGACGGGTTTTTCATTTCGCTACCCAAATTCCTACCCGCAAAATCGCGCTAAATAGTTGACATATCCCCTTTTGCGTGATAAAATAAAAGAGCAACAGAGGGGCGCGCTTTCAACGGTTAGCCTCAGTGCAAGTTAAAAAATAACCGCCGCCGAAGTGCCAACTTGTGGGCGGTTATTTTTTTATGCGAATTGTCACCGTAGTTTTTGTAACGGTAACAGAGCTTATAATTCCTTGCTCGATAAGTAAAAGCAACAAATCTAAGTATCTCATAAAAATTCCTCCGTCAAGATAAACGTGCAAGTTTCCTTACACAGTTCCCCCTTGGAGGCTAACCGCCTATGGCAACGCCCATGTTGCCCCCAAACGGCAACGCCGCTCGGACTTTCATTATACCATATTATAGTATCGCCGTCAATGCGTTTTAGCTCGTTTCCCGAAAACGGGGAAAAAGGCGCGACGTCGGAAGACGATCAGATCTTCTGATCTTACACAAAGTCCCCGAAAACGGGGACTTTCTTTATGCGGAAGGGGCTGCGCCCCTTACCCCATTGGAAACGCCGTTTCGGTTTTTAGCCGTTTCCGCCTACTCGCACCGCCCGCCCGCAGGTTCGCCGCACGCGTCATCACCTGCGGGCGGGCGGCGTTCCCTACGTCGGAAACGGCTAAAAAACTCACAAACCAAATAGATTGGTTCGCCGCCTCCCCGCTTTCGGGGACTTCGTTCATTCCCGTACGCAGTCCCGCCGCGCCGCGGCGTTCTTTTTTATTCCGCTTTTGCGCCTGTCCGTCGCGTGTGTCTTGCCCTTCGCGGCGCCGTTCTTTATCGTCACGGGGTGCGGGCGCAGCCCGCCCGCCTTTCCCTTCTTCCGCGGTTTACGCGGCTTTTTATATAGAGGTTTTATATAAGGTCTTATACTGTCCACTTTCGATACCGTTTTTTCCCTGTTACTGTCCACTTTTGATTACTCGGCGTCCGTTTCTGATCCGTTCGTTATGTATCAATTTTGTACAGTATGGCATATAAAAACGCCTTCCCCCTGCATGGGAAAGGCGTTACCTTGTTTTATTACACGACTTTAAGCGCGGGTGTCCGCGCTGTTTATCTCGTCTTATTCAATTCGCCTACGGAGTTACATTGTCTTTTCATGGTCGTTTTCCCCCTTGGGGATAACAACCGCACGGGCGTCCGTTTGGAAGGAAACCTGTATCGGAACACGCCCTACACTTCCAACGCGGCAAAAGGTCTTCTTCTATAAGGTTCAGCGCAGTAAGCCGTTCCGCGCGGATCATCTTCGCCCGTTTCAACCGCTTGTATATCTCGTCCCGTTCGGGCAGGTTCTGAAAGATCGCTTTTGCAAGTTTCGGTTCTAACGTTCTGATTTCCGTTTCGGCATTTGCATAGCGCTCATCGGCGCGCGCCTCTTCGTTCATGAACGCCGCGCGGCGTTCCGCTCGCGCCCGAGCTTCTGCGTAATACCATTCCCGTTCGCTCTGAGCGTCTGCCGCTTTGACGGCGGCGCTCTTGCCCTTGCTACGCGGGCGCAGAACGGCGTTGCGCTTGTTCCGCATTAGATTATCGTTAAGTGTGTACGTCGTGCGCGTATGCCCGTTTCGTGCCTTCCTGCCGACGATCGTTACAAGCCCGATTTCGACAAGAGTGTCAAGCGCTGTTCCCACCGTCGTAGGGCTGCATTGCAAGCCGCGGGATATGTATCGATCCGTCGCCTTAAAGCATATTTTTCCCTCTTCCGTTCGACTGCACAGATAGAACAGTACTTCGATTTCGCTTTGTTTGAGATACCGACCGTTAAACTCCGCATGGTATATCCAATCTTCGATTTTCAGAAACGGCGGTTGCGGTTCGGCTGCGTCGTTCTTTTTAACGGCACTGTCATCGATACGTTGCTTTACGGCGTCCGTTAGCTCATAATTATGTGCACCGTTCTTGCGTTCGATCAACTTTGCCCCCAACGCCGAACGAATAGCACGACCGACCGTTACGCTCGACGCGTGATACCGTGCGGCAAATTCCGAATATGTGAAATTACTCCCGTTCTGTTTGGAAGTAAAGCTGAACACTGCCGAAACTGCTTTCAGTTCCGACCTGTTCAAACGCCGCGTTCTGCCGTTTGCGGATATTTTGATCCCCCGAAGGGCATACGGTACCCGCAAGAACTTTTCGCGTTTATTCGGTTTTGCCACCGTTTCGGTCATTTATTATCCCTACTTTACGCGGGAATTTTCCCGCCGTTTTGTGAGAATCAACCTGACGGGCATTTTTTTGCCCGTTTCGCTGCTTTTCCGTTTTGTCCCGTCCCCGTTTTCGGGGACTTTTTGTAAGATCGGAAGATCTGATCGTCTTCCGACGTCGCAATTTTTTCCCCGTTTTCGGGGACTTTTAGAGCACCACGCCTTTTCCGCCTTTTCGCGCGCTTAATCTGTGAAAAATCTGTCAACGCATTTTTGCAAGCCGCCCAATGTATCGGCGCGAAAGGTTTCAATCCTTCGGTCGTGATAGCAGATCGCCGTGTATCTCGACTTGCTCGATCGCGTGACAATCGCCAATGCCGTAACGCTGCGATCGAAACGGCGCGGTATGGGAACCGATAGCGTAAAGTTGAGCGTATCGCGCCCGCCGTAATACATCGGCGTTTCGCGCAGCTCTGCCTCGCGCTTTCTTTCTTCCTTAGGCGGCTCGTCGTAACGTACAAAAACGGCGCCTTCGTCGCCTGCGTCGATTTTCGTAAACCCTTTAAGTTTGAACTCGTTTTTGATTGTCATTCGCTTTCCCCCTTTCTTCCCGTTTTCGGGGACTTTTCCGTGCTCGATCACTCGAAACGTCACCGCTTTTTTCCCCGTTTTCGGGGACTTTGTTTATTTGATCCGCTTGCTGCTCTTTTGCAATGTCAAGCAACTTTTCCGTGCGCTCGAAAAACGCGTCCGTTTCTGCCTCGATCTCGTCCAAGATCGCAGACGCCGCGCGGTTTTCACGCGACAGCGCGTACTTACCCAAGTCGGGACGGCGGAACCACAGGAACCGCCGCACTCTCGGCACCATGCGCGCACACCGTTCGCGGTGTGTAAACTCTTCGCGCGCGTTCTCTAACTCCAACGCATGGACGATTTTCGCATACTCGCCCCTGTATAGTTCGTACAGCTTTGCGCCCATGAAATCGACCTGTTTCGTTGTAAGGTGCGCCGCGTTCTCGTGCAACGCCCCGTACAGCTCGTAAAACGTTTCGTTCAGTTCTTTGACTTCTTGTATTTTTGCAACGTTCATTTCGTCCCCCGAAACTCTTTTGGCTCCTCGCCCGCGTAAAACTTGTTGTTTGCCGTGCGTTCCTCTTTTGCGCGACGTTTCGACGGCAGCGCCGTAAAGTCTTTCCCCGCGGGCGGCAGGAAGTCCTCGAAAAACGACGTGCTGTTGAAACACTCGAAAATGTTCCCTTCGTCAACGTAACTCGTTTCGATAAACTCTCCTTCGCCCGTCTTGATATACTTGTCTACCTCTGCCCAGCTCGTGAACTCGCGGCAGCGGAATACCGTCTTGTAAATTTCCCCGAGGTCGTTTCGGTAATGCGTCATGCCGAGAACCTCGATAAACCGCTTGCAAAGCTCGCGGATATTCAAATCGATCAGCGCAGGGCGCTGCACGTCAAGGTAGATTTCAAGCCCGTAATGGCGGTGCATTTCAAACGCGCGGCTTACCCAATCGGGTAACGTCGTGCTTTTTCGGCTGTTATAGTACCTCTGCGCCTCGGAAAAATGGATACGGCTATTCGGGTAAACGAACTGCGTTTCAAACTTATCGTTCGGAAGTCCGAAGTAATAGCCGTTAATAAAGTACGGCTCATACCATTTTTTATAGCCTGTATGGATCTTGACGTCGTAGTCGGCGTAAATGGGCGGCGCGTCGGGTAATGTGAGCTTGCGCCCGAATTGCTCGTTTATCGCCTGCACGCGCCGCCGCGTACTGTTCAGCAGCTCCCGCCCGTTCTCGAAATACGCCTTTTTCAAAAAATATGTATTAAGCGACGACTTCCCCGCCCCCGGGGCGCCGAAAATGATTGTGATCACGTTTCGCCGTCCTTTTTATAATCATCGTAATGTTCACGGTTCTGCGGTGAGTTCGGACAGCACCGCAAAAATTCCGTTTCGTCCTCGACCTCTTCCAGCGCGCATTCCTGCCGCTCGCCGTTCCATAGCTCACACTCAAAGCAAATCATTTTTTACCGTTCCTTCGGTTGATCGCCGCTACAATGGCGCGGAAAGGAAACGTAATAATGATCGCAACACCTTTCAAAAGGAAAAAGACGAATTGCGCAAGCGGTTTTACCAACATTAAGAGCACGACCACACCCGCCGCAACGATCAGCCACACCCACCACGGCGCGTTCGTGAAGATCCTTTTTAACCACCCCCAAAAATCGCGTCCGTTTGTATCGTTGTTATCGGGCGGCGCGTCGGGGTTCTTTTCCTGCTTGTTATCCACCACGCCCAAATTATAGGCTTTCCCTTCCGTTTCGAATTGCAACCGCAACACAGTTACGTCTGTTATTTTCGAATAAGTTCTGATCGGCGCGCCTTTGTTCTCTTCCCAATCGGTTTCGGTAAACCGCAGCACCCACTCTTTGCCACGCAGTGCCGCCTGCGTTTCGTCCGTCAAATCTTCGTTGGCAGTGAAGTCTGCCACGCTCTCGATCCGTTCCCATTCGTATTGCTTGGAAAACCACCCGTCCGCGTCCGTTTTTCCCGTCTGCTTTGCGGTAAGATACGCGTACTTCGATTGCGGTTCGCCTATAACCGCACCGTTCATATACCGTTCTTCGATAAAATAAACGTCTGCCTCGATCAATTTTTCGATCTTCTTATCCGTCGTAAACGCGACGTACCAACTATCGCATTTATCAATCGTCGTGAGCTTGAACCCGTTGCTATACCGCACATAGCCGCAGTATTTATCCGTAACAAGTATTGTTTCGGTATCTACGCAAGAATATGTAACCGTGCCGTTTTCGGTTTTTGCCGTGTATTGCTTGCCCACCGCGTACGATATTTCCGTCACCGTATTTTCGCCTTCGGGTATCCCGTCCCCCTCTTCCCACGCTCGGAAGATCGACGGGATATCATAATACCGCGTCGTTTCCCGCCGTACCGTCAAGCCTTCCGCACGGTATTTCCCGAATACGCCGTTCTGATCAAGCCGCACGAGCGCATAATTTTTTGGGTTCAAATCGTTGATCGCCGTCGATATGTTTACCGACGTCGCCGCTCTTCCCGAAGGGGAATAGACATATACGAATAGCTCGCCGTTGACGCTTTCCGCGATCTGGATCACTTGCAAAGAACTATCCGACGCGTCCGCGGGATAGTCTTCGGCGCGGAACGTCGCGTCCGTTTGCAGATCGTCCAATACGGCAGTATAGCGCACCTCTTCCGCCGTGGCGGAAAAGGTGCGCAGACATAAGCACGTTAGCAATAACAGCACCGCCGCAAGCGCGGTCACGATTTTTTTGCAAGTTGTCATGCCGTCCCCCTTTATCAGAACTCTATGTTCGGCGTATCTGCCGTCACGTTGTCCGTGCTCTTGATTATGCCGCTGTAATCAATACGAAGTGTCGAATAACTTTCCGTGTTACGCGGTAAATTCACCGTTTTTTCTTCCGTAAAGGTTCCGTAGGTTGCGGTGATTTCGGCTACAACGTCGTAGCAGCTGCCCGTGCATTTTGAAAGCGCCTGAACCAAATATTTACGGTAGATTTCTTTTTCTTCGTCGGTCGTGACGTCGTCGCCCCAAAATAATGTGTAAGCCGAAACCGAGGTGCGCCATTGCAGGTTATCGCCGTATTTGTAAAATTTGTTGATCGCTTTTAACGAAGGCTCGAAGGCTTGATCGTGATCGAGATCGTAAGCCGCTTGTTTCATTCCGTTTACTACTTCGGGAGAAAGCTCTATCCGCGCGGTTTTCGTGATTGTCGGCGTTACCGTTCCGACGCCGAACGTACAGGCTACTGAAAGGTTATACGGCGTTGCGCCGTGTCCGTTGCTGAAATGGATATAACCGTCGAAGGGCGTTCCCGCAGGCTCGTCGCCGTTCGTCATGGTAAGCACTGTTTCTTCGATCCGCTTGATATAGTTACATGTGATCACCGTGCCGACCGTTTTGTCCGTTAAGTCCGTGACGCTCGCCTGCACCTCGATCACCTCGCCGAACGGCTGCTTTAAGCTAATCGTTGCCTGTCTGAGCGTTTCCTGCGTTTGGTTCGTCGGATACTTCTTCACCTCGATATAATCCGATACCTCTTTTCCCGTTGCCCATTCGCTTGCGGCGTTCTTCCAGCGCGGCGTGAACGCCGTACTTTTTAAGTCGGCGTTTTCGGGTGTAACGGTGAGCGTTACAAGAACCGCACTTTCCGCCGTTTCCTCGATCCCGTTTTCCGCGTACGCCGCGCGCGCGATCTTCTGCGACGTCACCGAAACGCCTTTCTCTGCCGTCGGGTTCTGCACGATAAACGATCCGTCGATTTCGTCCGTTCCCGCGCCCGCGCCTTCGATATCGTCTACCCCGACGATCTCGTCAGGCGCTTTTTTGAACCCGTTCGACGGCTTGAACGGCGTGCAGAACTCAAACACGATCAAGACGGCGCTTGCCATGATCACAAGTGCCAACACGACCGCCCAAAAACGCAGCCATAACGAAGGCTGTCGTTTGCTTGACGCTGCCGACGTGCTGCGCGTTCTTGGCGCCGTTCGGCGCGTTCCCGTCGCGGTACTTTTACGCGGCGGCGTGCTGCGCGTTTTCGGCGTTGTGCTTTTGCGCGATGTCGCGCGGTTCTTCTGCGCCGTCTGACGGCGCGTTTTGGGTTTGTTGTTCATCTCTTTTTCTCCTTTTTTTCCGCCGTTTCTCGGCGGTTTTTTGCAAAAAAGTGAAAGAGAGTTTCTGCTCGGCTCCGACCCCGCGCAAATTCCCTCTTTCGTATCTCTTACGGCGAGGCATTCCCACCCCGCTCGCTCGATTCTCTTTTGTTGTCGTCGGAGAAATGAAACGACAAAAAGTCGTATTCCGAAAAGATTATAAACGACAAACGGTCGTTTGTCAAGAGAAAAACGACATTTTGTAGTAAAATTGCAAAAAGGGGATAATTATGCACCAAATATTGAAAGAGTTACGTATTGAAAAATGCCTTACACAAAAGGAACTTGCGGCTAAACTCGGTATTACACAAGACAGTATTTCTCTTTGGGAAAAAGGAAAAAGAATACCCGATACACAATATCTCACGAAATTGTGCGAAATTTTTAATGTATCGGCTGACTATCTGCTCGGACGTTCGGACGACCTCGGAAACGTCGGCGTTATGCCCAATGCCGCCCCTGCACTATCGCTCGAAGAGCAAAAGCTGATTCAGGATTACCGCGGGCTTTCCCGCCCCTTAAAGGACGTTTTGCAGGGCTTAATTAAAACCTGGCAATCCGACGCCGAAGGATCGGAACAACGAAGATGGGAAAACAGATAAAAAAATAGTCAACTTTTTACAAGTAAAAAGCTGACTAAAATTGTCGGCAGATTTTGTTATATAATTTTCCGTAGGGCAAACAGCCCGAAAGGAGAATTTTTTATGCAAAAACTCACGAAAGAAGAGCAGATCAACCTATTGCAAGAGGCGATTTTCGCGCTCGGCAAGCTCGTGCAGGATCTTGCGCAAGCGCCTGCACTGACAATCGCACCGCCCGATCCGCGCGCGTGCACACGTATGGGCGAAAAGTCTGAACTAAAAAAAATGCCGCCATGGACGACGGCGTTTTATATTTGCCCTGGTTTAAATGCGATAGCGAAATGAAAACCCGAGCCGAGGCGCCTTTTTATTCGGAGGAGGAAATAAAAAGAATGCCGAAACTCAAATACGGGCGTTTCCGTAAAACACGCGACGGATTGTGGCAGGTGCGATACCGCCGCGACGGATACGAAAAGCAATTCACCTCGAAGAACTTGAACACGGTCAAAGACGCATTCCGCGAATGGGTGCGGATCGTCAACGACGAAAAAAAGGACGCACTGCCCAAAAAATCGCAAAATTTTCTTGATTTTGCCGAGCGGTATTTTTTGCAGGTCAAGCGGGCGAACGTGGAAAAATTGACCTTCGAAACGCAGCACCGCTGCGCCGAGCTGCACATTTATCCGAAGATCGGCGCGCTGCCCTTGCGGCAGATAACGCCCATGAAATGCCAGGAACTGTTAAACGGAATCCTTGCCGAAGGGAAAGGCAGAACGGCGGAAACGGTCAAATTTATTTTAGGCGAAGTATTCCGCGCGGCTGTCGGGGAAAGGATCATCACTTCCAATCCCATGCAGTACGTGAAAATTCCGCGGCATATCCGCGAGAACGGCAAGGCGCTTTCCCTCGATAGCGTGCATGCCTTCCTGGCGGCGATCGAGCAATCGCCCTATCGCAAGCAGTTTTTCGTGTATCTTTACACGGGAATCCGCCGCGACGAGATACATAGCTTGCGGATCGAGGGCGGTTTTATCAGCGTGATCTGCGGAAAATGCCGCAAAGGGCAGAAAAAACGCCGCCGCAAAATCCCGATCGCGCCCGCGCTGCGCGCGGTTCTGCCGCTTTCGGAAGAGGAACTTGCGGTGAAAAACGACGTTTTCACGGGTAATTTCAAAGACCTATGCCCCGCGCACCATCTGAACGACCTACGGCACACGTTTATATCCCGCTGCCAGGAATGCGGAATTTCGAAAACGCTTGTAGACGTTTGGACGGATCACACCGACAAAAAAGACATGACGGCAGGCGTCTACACGCACTTTTCGGAAGAATACCAACTGCGGGAAATTGAAAAGCTGAAATTTTAACGATTTACTACCCAAATTACTACCCAAAAAACTGCAAAAACCGTTTCAACACGGGGACGGACGGGGAAAAAACGGCATGAAAAACCCCCGTTTTTGGGGAAAATTCCTCAAAAACGGGGGTTTTGGTTGAGGCGACGTGATTTGAACACGCGACCTCTTGGTCCCGAACCAAGCGCGCTACCAAGCTGCGCTACGCCTCAATGCTTCTCTTATTATAACAAACACTTCGGCATTTTGCAAGCGTTTTTTTACCGCTTTCGTAAAACCTTTTTGACTTTCGTTACGCAACGTCGAACTGCGAATTATACATTTTTGCATACAGACCGTTCTTTTTGAGCAATTCCTCGTGCGTGCCCGTTTCGCGGACGTCGCCGTCCTGCATATACAAGATCATATCGGCGTCGCGGATCGTGGAAAGGCGGTGTGCGATCACGAAACTCGTTCTGCCCGCAGTGAGCGCGTCGATCGCCTTCTGAATCTGCAATTCCGTGCGCGTATCGACGGATGAAGTCGCCTCGTCTAAAATGAGCATGGGCGCGTTCTCAACCATCGCGCGCGCGATGGTGATAAGCTGTTTCTGCCCCGCCGAGATCGCCACCGCGCCGTTGAGCACGGTATCGAGCCCCTGCGGCAACGTGCGCACAAAATGCGTCAGCCCCGTTTTCTCGATGATTTCCCACAGCCGTTCGTCGCTCACTTCGCTCTTGCCGTAAGTGAGGTTATCGCGCAACGTACCCTCGAACAGCCAGGTATCCTGCAACACCATGCCGAAGAGATCGTGCACGTTTTCACGCGTAATGGATTCGGTCGGCACGCCGTCGATGGAAATCGAACCGCCGTTCAGCTCGTAAAAGCGCATAAGCAGGTTGACGATCGTCGTTTTGCCCGCGCCCGTCGGCCCGACGATGGCGACCTTCTGCCCCGCCTTGACCTGCGCCGAGAAATTGCGGATAATGATTTTATTTTCGTCATAGCCGAACCGCACGTTCGAAAAGGCGACGTCCCCTTTCACGGTTTGCACCGCCCGGCGTTTGCCGCTTTCGTCGGAAAGTTCCTGCTCGCGCAAAAATTCAAAGACGCGTTCGGAAGCCGACGCCGCCGACTGCATGCTCGTCATGCCCTGCGCGATCTGCGAGAGCGGCGAGGTGAACTGTCGTACATAGATCATGAACGACGTGATCACGCCGAACCCCACCCCGTAGGAAGGCGTAAACACAAGCGCCGCGCCCACAACGACCACAATGATATAACCGAAGTTGCCAATAAACGCCATGAGCGGGTGCATAAGTCCGCCTAAAAATTCCGCCTTAAAGGTATTCAAACGCAACGCATCGTTGCGTTTGCGGAAGTCGGCGCGCGCGTCCGCTTCCGCGTTATACGCCCGAACGATATTCTGACCCGCGTAATATTCTTCGACGTGCCCGTTGACCGACGCCAAACTTTGCTGCCGCGCACGGAAATATTTTTGCGAACGCGCCATCACGGCGAAGATGAGCACAAACCCCAGAATTGTGGCGCCGATCGCCGCAAACGCCATGATCCATTGCGTGACGAACATCATGACAAGGCAACCGACGAGCGTCGAGAACGCCGAAACGATGGTCGCGATGCTGTTCGTGAACGACTGCGAAATGGTATCGACGTCGTTCGTCACGCGCGAAAGCGTATCGCCGAAGTTGTGCGAGTCGTAATATCTGAGCGGAATTTTATTGATTTTTTTGCTGATATCGCTGCGCAGCGACTGCGTCATGCGGCAGGAAACCGTCGTCATGATAAATCCTTGCGCGTAGTTGAGCACTGCGCCCGCCGCATAAAGCCCGATGAGCAGGTAGACGGTATTCATATAAGCCTGCATGTCGATGGCGACACCCGTCGGCAAAATACCCTCTTTGATGAGATCGGTCAGACTGCCGATATAACGGGGCGCGAGCACGGACAACACGGTACTTGCGAGAATGCACAACAGCGCCGCGATCAGCGCGCCCCAGAAGGGTTTACAATGTTGAATGAGATCGAGCGCGGCTTTTTTGGTATTTTTCGGCTTACTTGCCGTCTGCATATGTTTAGGCATGGATTTCCTCCTCCGTCAGCTGACTCTTGGCAATATCGAGATAGGTCGGGCAGGTACGAAGCAGTTCTTCGTGTTTCCCCGCGCCGACGATCTTGCCGTCGTCGAGCACGAGAATCAGATCGGCGTCTTTAATCGTTCCGATCCGCTGGGCGACGATAAGGAAGGTCGCCTCGGGAATTTCCGCCCGCAATGCCTTGCGCAGATTTTTATCGGTTTGATAATCGAGCGCCGAAAACGTATCGTCGAAAATATAAATCTCGGCGTCGCGCGCCACGGCGCGGGCGATCGAAAGCCGCTGCTTCTGCCCGCCCGAGAAATTGCTGCCGTTCTGCGCGACGTGTCCGTCGTAACCGTCCTCTTTTTTGAGGACAAAATCGGTGCTCTGCGCAATTTCCACGGCGCGTTTGACTTCCTCGTCCGTCGCGTCGTTGTCGCCGAAGTCGATATTCGAACGGATACTGCCCGAGAATAGCACTGCCTTTTGCGAAACGTAACTGACCTTTTTGTTAAGCTCGCTCTTTTTATAGTCGCGCACGTCGTGCCCATCGACGAGAACATTGCCCTCGGTTACGTCATAAAAACGCGAAACAAGGTTGACGATCGTGCTTTTTCCGCAACCCGTTGAGCCGATGAACGCCACGGTCTGCCCTTTCTGCGCCGAAAAACTGATATCGGTGAGCACGTCTTCGCCGCCGTCGGGGTAGCGAAAACGCACGTTTTCAAACCGCACCGTGCCCGTTTCGTCGGTTTCCCCCACGCCTGCGCCTTCCTGCACGCGGCACTGCGTTTCGAGCACTTCGCGGATACGGCGCGCCGAAACAAACGCGCGGGGCATAAACATGAACACCATGGCGAGCATGATAAACGCCGATACGATGAGCATGCCGTACGACATGAACACCACCATATCGCTGAGCAGAACATAGGCTTCCGCCGCGCTCTGCGTGCCGTTGATGAGCGCCGCGCCGATCCAGTAAATGGCGATGTTCAGCCCCATCATGACGACGGAAAGGAAGGGCGACAGAAAGGTCATGACTCTGCCCGTAAAGAGGTTGGTTTTCGTAAATTCGTCGTTGACGGAAGCAAACTTCTTTTCCTGATAGTCTTCGCCGTTATAGGCGCGAATGACGCGCAGTCCGGTGAGATTTTCGCGGGTGACGCGGTTAAGGTCGTCGGTCAGGCGCTGCATTTTGCGGAACTTGTTGTAAACAAGCAATAACATGACGGCAAAGCACAGCAGCATGGCGGCGACCGCCACGGCGGTAGCGACCGACCACTGCCATTCCTTGCCCGCAATCACGCAAATGCCCCACACGGCGGTGACGGGCGCTTTGATGAGGATCTGCAAGCCCATTGCAATGAGCATCTGCACCTGCTGCACGTCGTTGGTCGTGCGGGTGATGAGCGACGCCGTCGAAAAACGGTTGAGCTCTTCAAGCGAGAACGACTGTACTTTGCAATAGAGTTTATCGCGGATACGCGCCGTAAAATTCGAAGCGATGCGCGCCACGAAAAATGCTGTGATCACCGACGAGGCGACCGACCCCACCGCGCAGGCAAGCATATATGCGCCGTTGATCCAGATGTCGCGCATGCCTCCGCCGCTGCCCGTGATGACTGCGGTAAGCGTTGCCATATAGTCGGGAATTTTGATTTCCAGCCAGACCTGCAACACAATGAACCCCACCGCAAACACGGCGAACAGCCATTCCATTGGTTTGAGATACTTCAATAACTTTGCCATAACGTTTCCTTACAGTTTTTTACTTAACAATTATTATATAACACTTTCTTGTGTGCAATAACCAAAATGAAACCGATTATAAAATGATAATTGCGTGAAAAAAAACGCACCTGCGAGCAGATGCGTTTACGATCGTAAAAATGTTAACGGCGGATCGCCGCGGACGTCTTTTTGGCAAGCACGCCCGAAAACAGACAGAGCACAAGGTCTTTGGGAATATACAAAAGATTATAGGTGACGACCGCCATACCCAACCCTTTGCCGACCGTGAGCTGCCACACCATAATAAAATACGCAATCCCGATTATGTAATCGACAAACATCGCGGCAACGGACGCAACGAGATAGCGGCGCGCCGTCGGCTTGCCCTTGCCGCAAATCAGCCCGCCGACGAGCGCGCTGAACGCAAAGCCGATAATATAACCGAACGAGGGCTTGACGACGTAGAAAATTCCGCCGCCGCCCGAAAACACGGGCAGCCCGACAAGCCCCATAAACGCGTACACGAGCATGGCGGCAACGCCCTTCTTCGCCCCGAGCATCAACCCCGCAAGCACGGCGAACACCGTCTGAAAGGTGAGCGGTACGGGAAAGAAGGGAATGGAAATGCGCGCCCCCGCCACCATGAGCGCCGCAAACATGGCGATCTGCGCCAGCCCGACCGCCGTCACGCGTGCATATTTTTTTGCGACTTCCGCTTTCATATGCTATCCTTTAACGGTATTTTTTGAGCGATTCGACTTTATCGCACCGTTCCCAGGGGAATTCTTCCCGCCCGAAATGTCCGTACGCGCTCGTCGGCGCAAAAATCGGACGGCGCAACCCTAACGTTTCGATGATCGCCGCGGGGCGCAGGTCGAATTCCTTTTGAATGATTTCGGCGATTTTATCGTCGCCGCAGACGCCGCTGCCGAAGGTATCGACGAACACCGAAACGGGACGCGCCACGCCGATCGCGTAGGCGACCTGCAATTCGATCTCGTCGGCAAGCCCCGCCGCCACGACGTTTTTGCAGATATACCGCGCCATATAGGTGGCGCTTCTGTCGACCTTCGTGCAGTCTTTGCCCGAGAACGAGCCGCCGCCGTGCGGACATCTTCCGCCGTAGGTATCGACGACAATCTTGCGCCCCGTCAGTCCCGAATCGCCTTCCGGTCCGCCGATTGTAAACAATCCCGTGGGATTGACGTAAAGTCTGGTCTTGCCGTCGCGCAGAGCAGCGGGAATGATGGGCTCGATCACATGTTTTAAGATATCTTCGCGGATGGTTTCCTGCGAAACGTTTTCTGCATGCTGCGTGGATACGACGATCGTATCGACGCGCACGGGCGTTTTGCCCTCGTATTCCACCGTCACCTGCGTCTTTCCGTCGGGACGCAGATAAGAAAGGGTGCCGTCTTTGCGCACGGCGGTGAGCCTGCGCGCCAGCTTATGCGCAAGCACGACGGGCATGGGCATCAGTTCTTTGGTTTCGCGGCAGGCATAACCGAACATCATGCCCTGATCGCCCGCCCCCACCGCGTCGTAAGCGTCGGCGCCGCTTTCGCGGTATTCGGCGGAGGTATTCACGCCGCGCGCGATATCCTGCGACTGCCCGTGAATCTTTTCGATAATCTCGCAACGGTCGAAGGAAAATCCGCCGAACGTATAACCGATCTCTTCGATCGCCTTGCGGGCAACTGCCTTATAATTTACATGCGCGTTTGCCGTCACTTCGCCCGTCAGAAACAGCGTATCGTATGCGGCACAGCATTCCACCGCCGAACGCGCATAAGCGTCCTGTTTCAGAAGCTCGTCTAAAATACTGTCGGCAATGCGGTCGCAAACCTTATCGGGATGCCCTTCCGTCACGCTCTCGCTCGTAAAAAACTTTTTCATGCGCACTTTCCTTTTTTTCGCTCGTTTTCAACCGTTCTATCATACCATTCGGGCGCGAAAATGTCAAACGATTGAGTTGCTTTTTGCGGCGCAAAATGTTATAATCGGCTTATGCAATGCAACTTGTGCCCCGTGTCGTGCGGGGCGGAAAGAGAAAAAGCCGCAGGGATCTGCGGCGCAAGCGACCTGATCGTCGCAAAATATTATCTGCACCCCTTTGAAGAACCGCCGATATCCTACCGCAACGGCAGCGGCACGGTGTTCTTCTGCGGGTGTTCCCTGCGTTGCGTCTTCTGCCAGAATTACGAACTTTCGCGCGTGCAGCGCGGCAAACGCGTCACGCCGCAAGAGCTTGCCGAAATCTTTTTTTCGCTCGAACAGGCGGGCGCGGAAAACATCAATCTCGTCACGCCCGACCACGTTTCGCACCTTGTTGCCGAGGCGCTTGCGCTGCGCAAACCGAATATCCCCGTCGTCTATAACTCGGGCGGTTACTGCAAAACCGAGGCGCTCGAAGTCATCGATCCGTATATCGACGTCTATCTGCCCGACATGAAATTTCGCTCGCCCGAGCTTGCAAAGCGCTATACGGGCAGAGCCGATTATTTTGAATACGCCGCGCGCGCCGTGGCGTTCATGGCGCAAAAAAAGCCGCTTTGGCAAGACGGAAAAATGCTGCGCGGGCTGATCGTGCGCCACCTTGTGTTGCCCGCGGCAACTTCCGACAGTTTGCGCGTGCTCGATTTCCTCAAAGAAACGCTGCCGCCGAACACCCCTCTTTCGCTCATGCGGCAATATACGCCCCTGGGCGAGATCGAAGGCTACCCCGAACTCAACCGCCGCGTAACGGCGCGCGAATACCGCCGCGTGCTCGATTACGCCCTCGCGCTCGGCTTTGAACAGATCTACACGCAGGAACGGGACAGTGCGCAAACGAAGTTTATTCCGCAATGGGATTATTGATTGATCCAGTCGTCTTTGAGCGAAACAAGTTTTTTGGTCAGTTTTGCCGCCTCGGGGGGCGACGCCGCTTTGAGCCGCTCTTCGATGAGAGCGATGGTTCTGAGAATTTTATCGGCTTTCATAAACCCAATTTGTGCGTCGAAGGAAAGAATATGCTGATTGAACTGGAAAACGTAACTTTTTCGTATGCGGGCGACGTCATACTCGACGGCGCGTCGTTTACGTTGCACGAAAACGAACGCGTGGGTTTCGTGGGGGCGAACGGCACGGGAAAAACCACCCTCCTGCGCTTAGCCGTCGGGCAGTTACACCCCGACGCGGGCAACGTCACCGTGAAATCGAATGCGAAGATCGGATACCTCGAACAGACGGGCGGATTCGAGAGCGCGCTCACCGTTTATGAAGCGATGGAAGAGGTGTTCGCGGAAGATAAAGAACTGCTCGGCCGCCTCGACGCCGTACAAAAAGAGATGGAACACGCCGACGAAAACGGACTGAAAATTCTTTCCGCAAAACATGAAAGTCTGTTAAAACGCATTGCCGCGCGCGACAGTTACCGCTTCGACGTGCGCATCAAAACCGTGCTCAACGGCATGGGGTTTCAGAAGGTATACGGCCAGCGCGTCGACACGATGAGCGGCGGTGAAAAAACGCGGCTCAAACTCTGTCGTTTGCTGCTCGAACAGCCCGACCTGCTCATTTTAGACGAACCGACCAACCACCTCGACATCGCCACGCTTTTCTGGCTCGAGGATTACCTCGCCGCCTACAAGGGCGCGCTCTTCGTCGTATCGCACGACCGATACTTTCTCGACAAACTGACGACGCGCACGCTCGAACTCGAAAATAAGAAGATCAACTCGTTCAAGGGCAATTATACCGCGTATAAAGCGCTTAAAGCCGAACGCGTACTGCACGACATGCGCGAATTCGAAAAACAGCAGGAAGAAATCAAAAAACTCGAAACCTACGTTGCCAAGAACATCGTGCGCGCCACGACGGCGAAGAGCGCGCAGTCGCGCGTGAAACAGCTCGACCGCATGGAAAAACTTGCACCGCCTCCGCCGCCGCCCGCCCCGCCGCGTTTTTTCTTTTCCTATGAAACAACGCCCTACGAACGCGTGCTCGCCTGCGACGAATTTTCGCTCGAAATCGGGGGAAAACCGCTTATCCGCGACGCCTCGTTCACACTCATGCGCGGCGACCGCTGCGCGCTGATCGGCGAAAACGGAACGGGCAAGAGTACGCTTTTGCGTTTCTTCCTTTCCGACGATAAACGCGTGAAAATAGGCAGAAACGTTTCGATCGCCTATTACGATCAGGAAAACGCCGACCTCGACCCCGCGGCACGCGTCATCGACGCCTTCTGGGAAAAACACGTTCTGCTCGCGCAGACCGACGTGCGCAAAGCGCTTGCGCAGGCGGGACTGTACGAAGAAGACGTATTCAAAAAAGTCGGGGAACTCTCGGGCGGGCAACGGGCGCGGCTGGAATTATCGCTGTTGCAGGCGAAGCGCGCAAATACCCTCTTCCTCGACGAACCGACCAACCACCTCGATCTCGGCGCGCGCGAGGCGCTCGAAGATGCGCTCAAAGCCTTCGACGGCACCTTGCTCTTCGTTTCGCACGACCGACGCTTTATCGAGGCAATCGCGACGCGGATCGCCGTCGTGGAAAACAACGGACTGACCTTTTTTAACGGCAATTACGCCGATTATCTCAAAAGCAAAACCGCCGCGCCGCCGCCGAAAACGCCGTCTGCGCCCAAACAAACGGAAGGCTACCGCACGAAGGAAGAACGCGCCAAAGAGGCGCAGACGCGCAACCGCATCAAAGAGCTCGAAAACGCCATTCCCGCCTTGGAACGCGAGGCGGAAGAACTGAACGCCGAACTCATCGCGCGTGCCGCCGACTACCGCGCCGCGCAAGAAATTTCCGCAAAGATCGAAAAGCTGAACGAACGCATCGAAAAACTTTACGGGGAATACGAAGGTCTGATCGGTTAAATTGATAAACCCGCGGTAAATATACCGCGGGCAGCTTTTTTATCGGAAACGCGCTTGCACCCCCGACCTACGTATATTCTATACCCCGTAAGAAACGTGCTCAAACGGGAAATATAACCTTTCACTTTTTTCACGCATATTTCGCAAACCGGTTGCACCGGAATAAAATTATTTCTTCTTTTCCCTTGCGCGCATTTCGGAAAAGAAAGACGAAAGCACCTCGGCGCACTCGCGTTCGAGAATCCCCCCCGTTACTTCCACGCTATGGTTGAGAAGATTGGCTTTGGCAAGTTCGTTCGTAAGCGAACGCCCCTTTGCCTCGTACGCGCCGAAATACACCTTGACGATCCGCGCGTTCAGAATCGCGCCCATGCACATGGGGCAGGGTTCGAGCGTAATATAAATCTCGCTCTCGGGCAGGCGCCACGAATGCAGTTTTTTGCACGCTTTTTCAATCGCCCGCACCTCGGCATGCGCCGTTGCCATTTGCAGACGGGTGCGCAGGTTATAGCCCTTCCCGATGATCTTCCCCCGATACACGACCACCGCGCCGATGGGAACTTCGCCCTTTTTTTTGGCTTTCTGCGCCAGAGCCAACGCCTCGCGCATGAATTTTTCGTCCATATCAAAATCCTTCCGTAAATTCCGCCAACGCCTCGCCGCAGCGCAAAATCAAGCCCGAAACACTTTCCCTTCCGAGCGGATGCGTTAATTTATCGCTGCCCGCTTCCACGGTGAAGGCGGGAATTTTTAATTTATCGACACACCAGTCCTTATATCCGCCCGCCGAAAACGGCGTTTCGACCAAAGGATAACCCGTGCTTTTGCTAAGCAGTTTGGCAAGGCGTTTGTCGCGCATAGCGCGCCGCCCCGTCTGAAAAAATTTCCAGTAGATTTCCTCGCCCTTGGTATGCCAGCTGATCGTATAATCGGGGGAAATCTTCTTCGTAAACTCGACGAGCGCGCGGCTCTCGGGCGCGGAATGCGGAAACGGCCCGATAAACCCCTGCGGCGCGGGGCGTTTTACGTTGCCTCTGCCCATCCCCCAGCGCGCGTCGAAATTGACGTTGAGGTCGACGCCTTCGATATTCGATTTATACAGCCTGTAATCGCCGCCGATTTTATAGAGCAGCTCGCGCCGTTCTTCGCTCACGCTGTTCATGCCGATTTCGGAAAGCAGTGCGCCGTCGGGATTGACAAGCGGTATGATCCACGCACCCCCGCGCGATACCCCTCTTCCGATATGGTGCAACGCAAGCAACGCCGTCGACCATTCGCGCGCGTGCATGGCGTATTGGCAGATCCCAACGGGGTGTTCGTGTTTCCCCACGAAAAAGGCGAACAGATTGCGCCCCTCGCACGACAAACCGATCACCGTTTTTTCGCCCCGGTAACTCTCGTAAAAGCGTTGGATTTCTTCATAGACGTTCACCCTTCATTCTATGAAGCATGCGGCTATTTGTGATATTCCGCGCCCGCGTTGATCATAAATCCGCGGTAAATCTGTTCGAGCGCGATAACGCGCATAAGCTGATGCGGAAAGGTCATCTTCGAAAAGGAAACAAGCTGTGCGCCCGCTTTCACGCTTTCGTGCAGTCCGCAAGAAGAACCGATGACGAACGTGAGCTCGGCGCCGCTGTCGCACGCTGCCCCGATCATGCCCGCAAACTCTTCGGAAGTGCACTGTTTGCCCTCGACGGCGAGCACGAATACCCGCCCGCGCAGTTGTTTTTTGATATCTTCCCCTTCCTGCGCAAGCGTCGGACGTTCGGGCAGTTCGCAAATATCGAGTTTGCAAAACCGCGACAGCCGTTTACAGTATTCCGCCGCCGCGTCTTTGAGATAGTTTTCTTTTAATTTCCCCACGCAGACGAGATGCACCTTAACCATTCGGCATAAACCCCAAAATAAGATAGGCGATCCATTCGATCGCAAACACCGCAATTCCTGCCGCCGCCGCAAAGAAGAAGAGCGAACCGTGCCGTATTTTCCCCTTCTGCGCGTTGCGTTTGTCGAAAAAAACGAGAAACACGACGGCGCCGATCAAACAGAGCGCCGATAACACGAGCACCGCAATAAACCAACCCTGCGGCATAATATCGGGAAACGACCAGTTTTCGCCGTGAACGGGCGCATAAACCGATTGCAGAACGAGCGTAAGCGCGTTATTCGCAAAATGTGCGAACACCGTGGGGAACACACTGCCCGAACGCAACGCGATCAAGGTGTAACACATACCGCAACAGAACTGATAAAGCGTCTGTTCGGGATTATGGTGAAAGAGCGAGAAGAGCGCGCCCGATACGACGACGCTCACCCCGAGCCCCCAGCCGTTTTCGAACATCTGCCGCGAAAGAATCCCGCGCATGAGCGTTTCCTCGAAGAGTGCGGGCAGAACGGCAATCACAAGGATCGCGGGCAATAAGTTCCAACCTACGAGCGAAGGCAGAGAAATGCCCTGTTGTTGATAGCCGAATAATTTCAGAAATTCGACGAAATAACCGTTCAGACCGTTGAGCGAAAAGATCAGCCCGAACTGCACTGCCGCCGCTAAAACAAAATAATACCATTTACAGCCGCAATAGGTTTTTTTCAGCGACACGCGGCTACGTTTGAAATACAACACGGCGGTGGCGGCAAACCCGATCTGCGGCAGAAGAAAACTGCTATAGAGATACCAGTCCTCGTTCTCATGATTTCCGCCGATCACCGATAACACGATCGAAAACACAACCGTCAAGGCCACGGGGATTAACGCGCTCACCGAATAGGCGATCCCCGCCTCTTTGAGCGCGCGCAGCCGAAACTGTTCCTGCGTTAATTGTGCCGTCTGTTTTTCCATAGCAATATTATACAGGAAATTTATGAAAATTCAAAATAAAAAACTTGCTTTTATCGAAATATGTTTTATAATAATGTTATGAGAAAGATCAACACACAGGAAATTGCCGATTGCGTTTACCGTTTGGCGCGCAAAGCGGCGCTGGAACTGACGCCCTCGTGCCGCGCCGCCCTCGAAAAGGCACGCGATACCGAAAGCGGCGCGGCAAAATTCGCCCTCGACTGCATTCTCGAAAACGAGCAAACGGCGCAACGCGAACAAATGCCCATCTGTCAGGATACGGGCATGGCGGTCGTTCTGCTCGAAATCGGGCAGGAAATATTTTTAACGGGCGCACCCCTTGCGGATGCGGTCAACGACGGCGTGCGGCGGGCATACCGCGACGGAAATCTGCGCAAAAGCATTTGCGATCCGTTAACGCGCGTCAACACGGGCGATAATACGCCCGCGCATTTGCACGTCGACTTCGTAGCGGGCGATAAAATCGCCGTGCACTTTCTGCCGAAGGGATTCGGCAGCGAAAATATGAGTCGTCTTTTTATGCTCACCCCTGCCGAAGGGCGCGAAGGGATCGTCAACGCCATCGTCGAAACGGTGCGGCTCGCAGGCTCGCGCCCCTGTCCGCCCGTCTATGTGGGCGTGGGGATCGGCGGAGCGTTCGACGGGTGCGCGCTCCTCGCCAAGAAAGCGCTGTTGCGTGAAGTAGGCAGCGCAAACGCGCGGATCGACGTCGCCTCGATCGAACAAGAGGCACTTGAAAAAATCAATGCTCTCGGAATCGGCGCGCAGGGATTCGGCGGAAAGATCACCGCGCTCGGCGTAGCGTGCGAAGTCGCCCCCACCCATATTGCGGGATTGCCCGTCGCCGTCAATATTCAATGCCACTGCGTGCGCTGCCAACAGGTGATTTTATGAAAAAGTTGACCCTTCCCCTTACCGTACAAGATCTTACCGACCTGCACGCGGGCGACAGCGTGTTGCTTTCGGGCACGATTTACACCGCGCGCGACTGTGCGCACAAAAGACTGTTCGCCCTGCTCGACGAACACGCGCCGTTGCCCTTCGACCTAAACAACGCCGTCATTTATTACGCGGGGCCATGCCCCGCCCCCGCAGGAAAGGCGTGCGGCAGCTGCGGCCCCACTACGTCTGCCCGCATGAACGCTTTTGCACCCCGCTTGCTCGACGCAGGGCTGGGCGGCATGATCGGCAAAGGTGAAATGAGTGAAGAAACCGAACGGGCGATCGTGCGCAACAAGCGCGTTTATTTTGCGGCGATCGGCGGCGCGGGCGCCGTTTACGGCAATGCGATCAAGCATTGCGAATGCGTGGCGTTCGAAGATCTTTTGAGCGAAGCGGTCTACTGCATGGAAGTTGAAAACTTTCCGCTCGTCGTTGCGTTCGATTCATACGGAAACAGCATCTACAAACGATAACACTCTAAAATAAAAACCCTCCCGCCGATGCGGGAGGGTTTCTTTTTGTAAACATGAAAATTATCCCCGCACTTTCGTGCGGGGATAACCTTTTCGGTCACGCTTCCGATTTGTCGGACTTAGTCTTTCTTCTCGGATTTGTTACCGTTTTCTTTGTTCTCGCCGTCAGCGGTCGCTTTCTGCGATTTCTTCGCCAGAACGAATCTTACCGCAACCATTGCGCTACCCGCTACGAGCAGGACTGCAAGCACAGCGATGAGCCATACAAGCGAAGTCGTCTTATCCAAGCCGCCCGTGATCACAAAGCGCGAGAAGTGATCGGTTTCGAACACCATGTAATCGCCGTCGCGCGTTGCTTCCACTTCCGTTGCATTGCCGTTCTCGTCGATGTAGAACAGTTTGAGATCGTTTCTGCCGCGGTTTTCTTCGCTGATGAGCAGGCGCACCGTGTATTTTTCGCCGCTCTGCAGGTTACCGTTTTCGATGGTCACGTCGTAGCCCTGCAAGGTCTTGTGATCGGGAACCTTAACCGTATCGGCATCAACAACTTCGGTTACGATGAGTCTTGCATCCGAGCCGAATTCGCCGGGTTTGCTTACCGATACAACAGGCTTGCCGTCGTTACCGATGACTTCGATCGTCGCCGTCGTCGTCTTGTTGCCGTTCGCGTCGGTCGTCACCGTCGTGGTGATTTCCGTCGTCGTACCGTCGGAGTTCGGCTTCTTATCGACCGTGGTCGACGTGCTCGAACCGTCGGGCTGCGTTACCGTTTCCGTCGTTGTGGTCGAACCGTCGGGACGCGTCGTTACCGATTCCGTCGTCGTTACGCCCGTCTTTTTGTCGGTCGTTTCCGTCGTTTCGGTCACGGTGCCGTCGGGAAGAGTTTCGATGATCTCAGTCTTCTTCTCGTCTTCCGTTTCGGTCACGGTCGTCTCGGTCACTTTGGTCGTGTTGCCGTTCGCATCTTTTTCGGTTTCAACGGTGTGCTCGGTCTTGTTGCCCTTGCCGTCGTCGGTCTTTTCGGTTTCGGTCGTTACGGTCGAACCGTCGGGTTTCGTCACAACCGTCGTCGAATTTTCCGTCGTGGTGCCTTCGGGCTGTTTCTCAACGGTAACTTTATCGCTTACGAAATCGTTGCCGTTTTCATCCTTGCCTTTTTCGGATTCGGTCGTCGTGGTCGTCGTCGAACCATCAGGTTTCGTGACTACCGTCGTCGTCTCTTCCGTCTTGCTGCCGTCGGGTTTCGTGACTACCGTCGACGAACCTTCAACCTTGTCGCCGTTCTCGTCGGTACCCTTCCATTCGGTTTCCACCTTCACGGTGCCGTCGGGTTCGGTCGTGGTCGTCTTGTCAACGTCGATATCCTTGCCGTTTTCCACGTCTTTGTAGATTTCTTCCACAATTTCGGTCTTGGTGCCGGGGATCTCGTTGCCGTTTTCGTCCGTCTTAACCGTCGTATCGGTGATCGTGGTCTTATCGTTGCCGTTTTCGTCGGTCTTGGTCTCGGTCGTAACCGTATGCTCGGTGTTCGTACCGTCGCCGTTCGGGGTTACCGTGGTTTCGGTATGCTCGTGCTTGGGTTTGCCGTTTTCCACGCCGTTCGTATCGATCACGATATCCTTCGATCCGTCAGGATTCGTCGTTTCCGTCTTGGTCGTCGTCGTCGGATTGCCGTTTTCGTCCTTACCGGAAGACTGCGTCGTTTCCGTCGTCGAGGTCGATCCGTCGGGATACGTCGTTTCGGTCTTGTTGGAAGGCTTGCCGTCTTCGGTCGTGCCTTGCGTCACCGTTACCGTCGTCGTCTCGCTCGTGAGCTCGTCGCCCGTTGCGGGATCGAACGTCTTAACCGTGGTTTCGGTCGTCGTGGTCGGTTCGCCCTTCGCGTTCGTACCCTTCGTTTCAACGACTATGGTTTCCTGAATCTTCTCGCCGTCCGAATTGTATTCGGTCGTCGTGGTCGTCGTCACCGTAACGGTCTTGTTCGGGTCGTTGGGATCGGGCTTGGTCTCGACTTTGACGTCGACTTCCGTTCTGCTGTGATCGGGGTGTTCGGTTTCGGTGTGCGATCCGTCGGGTTTCGTCGTGGTCGTCGTCGTTTCCGTACCCTTTTCGGTTTCGGTCGTCGTGGTCGAGGTCGGGTTGCCGTCCTTGTCGACGGTATCCGTCTTAGTCGTCGTCGTGGTTTCCGTCGTGCCGTCGGGATTCGTTACCGTGGTTTCGGTCTTGGTCGTAGGATTGTCGTTCTCGTCTACGCCCTTCGTCTCTCTCGTGAAGGTCACGGTTACGTTGCCTTCCCGATCCGTTTCGGTCACCTTGGTTTCGATGATCGTAACGGGCTTGCCTCTCTCGTCAACGCCGGACTTCTTGACGATTTCGGTCACTCTCGATTCGGTCGAACCGTCGGGATAGGTCGTGATTTCCGTGATCGTCGTCTTGGGATTACCGTTTTCATCGACGCCTTCCGTCACCGTCGTCACAACCGTCGTGCCGTCTTCCAGCTTATCGGTCGTCGTCGACGTCGTGCCGTTGGGCTTGCCGTTTTCGTCGGTCGTTCCCTTGTTGACTTCTTCCTTCGACTCGGTCGTCGTGTTGCCGTCCTTATCCGTTTCCGTCGTTTCGGTCTTGACGTGGTGTCCGTCTTCGTCCGTCCATTCGGTCACTTCGGTTTCGGTCTTGGAACCGTCGGGATGCGTCGTCGTAGTCGTGGTGGTCGAGGTCGGGTTACCGTTCTCGTCCTTGCCTTCTACCTTGACTTCGTGGGTTTCTTCCACCGTGCCGTCGGGGTTGGTCACCTTCGTATCGGTCGTCGTGGTCGTGTTGCCCTTTTCGTCCGTTTCAACCTTTTCGGTCGTCTCGGTCTTGGTCTGAGAACCGTCGGGGTTGGTCACGATCGTTTCGGTATGTTTCTTGCCTTCCTCGTCGATCCATTCGGTCACTTCGGTCTTGGTCTTCGAACCGTCGGGGTTGGTCACTTCCGTAACGGTGTGCTGCTTGCCGTCCGCGTCCGTCCATTCGGTCGTTTCGGTCGTCGTCTGTTTTCCGTCGGAATCGGTGGTGACGGTTTCGGTATGTTTCTTACCGTCTGCGTCCGTCCACTCGGTCGTTTCGGTCTTGCTCGTCGAACCGTCGGGATGCGTTACTTCGGTCACGGTCTTCTTCGGAATACCTTCCGTCACCGTCGTCACCGTGGTCGTCGTCGAACCGTCGGGGTTCGTTACGACTTCGGTCACCTTCGTGCCGTTATCGGTCTTCTCGGTCGTCGTTACCGTCGTGGTCTTGGAACCGTCGGGATGCGTTACGACTTCGGTCTTGACCGTCGTGCCGTCGGGTTTGGTTTCCTCGGTGATTTCCGTTCTCGTTTCCGTACCGTCGGGGTTCGTCGTAACGATCACGGTCGTCTTGGGATTGCCTTCGGTGATCGTCGTTTCGGTCTTGGTCGTCGAACCGTCTGGATTCTTCGTGATTTCGGTGATCGTCGTGGTCGGCTTGCCGTCCTTATCCGTCGATTCCGTCGTGGTCGTCGTCGTGGTCGTCGTCGAACCGTCGGGATTGGTCGTCGTGGTCGTCGTTTCCGTTACAGGATTGCCGTCTTTGTCGGTCTTATCCGTCGTCGTCGTTTCCGTCGTGGTCGTCGAACCGTCGGGTTTCTTCTCGGTTTCCGTCGTCGTGTGAGTCGGGTTGCCTTCGTTATCCGTGCCGTTCGTCTCGGTCTTTTCCGTCGTCGTACCGTCGGGCTTGGTCGTCGTTTCGGTCGTCGAGGTCGTCGGGTTGCCGTCCTCATCCTTGCCGGAAGTTTCTACGATGACTTTCACCGTTGTTTCGGTCTTGCCGTCGGGATAAGGATTGGTAACGTCGGTGCGGATCACCGTCATCGGGTTGCCGTTCTCGTCCGTCATCTTGGTGACCGTTTCCACCGTGCGGCTCATGCTGCCGTCGGGGTTCGTCACCGTCGTCGTCGTGATCGTCTGAGGATGCCCGTCTTTGTCGACGCCTTCTCTTACGATAACTTCGAGGATGCTCTGCGAGCCGTCGGGATAGGTCGTGGTCGTCGTGGTCGTCGTTTCGGTGTAAGAATGTTTGTTTTCGTCCTTACCCGTTACCGTCGTAACCGTCGTGACCGTCGTCGTTTCGCCCGACGCGGGTTTCGTGGTAACCGTTACGGTCGTCGTCGTTTCGCCCGTTTCGGGATCGACTACCGTTTCGGTCTTGGTCGTCGTCGACGTCTGGTTGTCACCTTCGCCGCGGATGGTTTCTTCCGTAACCGTCACTTTCACGACGTTGCCGTCTTTGTCGGTCACCGTGACCGTCGTCGTGATCGTCGTCGAACCGTCGGGGTTCTTCGTCGTGGTCACAACCGTCGTCGTGGTATAACCGTCTTCGTCGGGTCCTTCCACGCTGGGTTTCTGCGTTTCGGTTTCCGTCTTATCGGGCTTGGTCGTCGTTTCGGTCGTCGAAGTCGAGTTGCCGTTTTTGTCGTAGACCTTCACGGTCGTGGTAACAACGCCGTCCTTATCGGTTACGGTGATGGTTTCCTTGATGAGGTTGTTATCCGCATCATACTCGTACTCGGTCACAACCGACGAGGTCTTGCCGTCGGGATAGGTCGTGATTTCGGTCTTCTTGATCACGTTGCCGTGTTCGTCTTTCTCAACCGTCGTCACCGTCGTGCTCTTTTCTTCCGATCCGTCGGGGTTCGTCACGGTCGTATCCGTATCGGTCTTGTCGTTGCCGTTTTCGTCCTTACCGAACTTGTTCACGGTAACGGTGACCTTTCCGTCTCTGTCGGTTACGGTAATCGTTTCCTGAACGAGCTTGCCGGTCGGATCTTCCGTGTAATCGTACACATAGTCCGTCACAACCGACGAGGTCGTACCGTCGCTATACGTCGTGGTCTCGGTCTTCTTGATCACGTTGCCGTGATCATCCGTCTCGACCTCCGTCACCGTCGTGAAGTCTTCTTTCGAACCGTCGGGGTTCGTCACTTCGGTATCGGTCTTGTCGTTGCCGTCGCCGTCCTTACCGTAGGTGTGTACGGTCACGGTCACCTTACCGTCCTTATCGGTTACGGTAATGGTTTCCTTGATGAGGTTGTTATCCGCATCATACTCGTACTCGGTCACAACCGACGAAGTCTTGCCGTCGGGATAGGTCGTGATCTCGGTCTTCTTGATTATGTTGCCGTTTGCGTCCTTCTCGACCGTCGTCACCGTCGTGCCGTTCGGCGTCGTGGTGGTCGTTTCCGTCGTAGTCGTCGAACCGTCGGGGCTCGTCGTTTCCGTCGTCGTGTCCTTCGAACCGTCGGGCTTCGTAACCGTTTCGGTCTTGATGGTCGTGCCGTCGGCTTTTTCCGTCGTCTCGGTCACCGTAACCGTCACCGATCCGTCGGGCTTCGTCAGCGTTACCGTTACAATCGTCGTCGTGTCGCCCTCTTCGGGATAATTCTCTTTGACGAGCGTTTCGGTCTTTTCGATCTGCTTGCTGCCGTCGGGATAAACCGTCGTCACAATGACGGTGATCATGCCCGTTTCGGCGTCGACAATCGTAACCGTCGTAACAACCGTCTGCGTGCCGTCGGGATGCGTGATCGTTTCGATAACCGTCGTCTGTTCGTTGCCGTTTTCGTCGGTGCCGCCCGTAATGGTCGTCGTTTCCGTCGTCGTGGTCGAGCCGTCGGGGTTCTTCGTCGTTTCGGTTACCGTCGTCGACGTCGTGCCGTCGCCCTTGTTCGTGGTCGTGGTCGTCGTCGTTTCGGTCGTCGAACCGTCGGGGTTCTTCGTCGTCTCGGTCGTCGTGGTCGTCGTCGTACCTTCGGGTTCTTTCGTCACCGTTTCGGTCTTCGTCGTCGATTCCGTCGTCGTGCCGTCGGGTTTCTTTTCCGTCGTGGTCGTCGTTTCGGTTTCGGTCGTCGTCTTGTCGCCCGTCGATTCGCCCGACGACTTGTCGAAGATTTCTTCCACCTTGACGACTTTTTCGCTCGTCACGGTCGTAACCGTCGTGATTTCGCCGGGATTGATGACCGTGGTCGTGACGGTAATCGTCTTTTCGGTCCACGTGGTCGTTCTCGTTTCCGTACCGTTTTCGTTATCCGTAACGGTCGTAACGGGCTCGCTCTTTTCAACCGTGGTTTCTACCGTCGTCGTGGTGGTCGTGCCGTCGCCGTTATCGGTCGTTTCGGTCGTAACGTCCTTATCGGGGTTCGTTTCCTTCATCGTCGATTCGGTTACGGTCGCGTTGCCGTCCTTATCGTATACGGTTTCCACCTTCTTGACGGGTTTGCCGTCTTCGTAGAAGATTTCGGTCTTGCTCAGGATCTTGCCGTCGCCGTCTTTCACGGTTACGGTTACCTTCGTGAGCTTGCCTTCCTCACCTTCGGACTCCGGCGCGCTGCGCTCTTCGACCGTTTCGGTCGTCTTGATCACGTTGCCGTCTTTGTCCTTCTCGGTCACGGTGATCGTGGTCGTCGTCGAACCGTCGTCGTGCGTGACAACCTTCTTCGTCGTCTCGGTCGAGCCGTCCGGTCTCGTCGAAACTTCCTTATCGAACTCGATTTCGCCCGACTCTTCGGTCTTGGTCGTGGTCGTCGTCGTGGAATCGGGATTCTTCGTCGTGATCGTGGTCGTCTTGTCGCCCGTTACGGGATCGATTACGACTTCCGTCTTGGTTTCGGTTTCGTTCATCGTACCGTCGGGTTTCGTCGTCGTCTCGGTCACGGTTTCGGTTTCCTTGATCGTGTTGCCGTCTTTGTCCACAACGGTTTCGAGCACCGTTACGGTCTTGATGACCGTGCCGTCGGCGAGCGTCACGATGACGGTTTCCGTCTTGGTCGTAACCGTATTGCCGTCGGCGTCGGTTCCCGTCGATTTTCCGAGAATGGTTTCGGTCGACTTGATGAACGCGTAGCCGCCTTCGCCGTATTCGGAAACAAGCGTGCTTACAAGGTTGTTGTTTTCGTCATACTTCTCGAGCGTCACCGTGCGCGATACGACGTTTTCGTCCTGATCGTAAACGGTAACAACCGTCTTGACAAAGTTGACAGTCTTGCCTTCCACCGTATCCGACCACTTGGAAGTTTCGGTCGTGGTGTGCGTCGTAACGGGCTTGCCGTCGGGACGCGTGGTCTCGGTCGTCGTTTCGTCCTTCTTGTCGACTTCGACGTCGCCGCCTTCGACCTTTTCGCCGATAATGGTGATCGTGATCTTTTCGGCTTCTACAATCGCGCCCTCTCCGTCCGTCGCCCACGTTTTCACGGTTACGGTCTTGGTGCCGTCGCCGTTATCGGTGGTTCTCGTTTCGGTGTAACGGATGATCGTCGTGCCGTTGCCGTAAACCGTCGTTTCGATCACTTTCGTGCCGACTACCACGCCGTCTTCGATGATGTCTTCGGTGACGGTGGTCGTCTTCGAGGTGCTCGTTACGTTGCCGTCGGGATCCTTCTCGGTCGTATCGGTCGTCGAAGAACCGTCGGGTTTCTTCGTCGTTTCGGTTTCGGTCGTCGATCCGTCAGGATGCTTCGTCGTCGATTCCGTCGTCTGGTTGCCGTCGGGATCGGTCTTGGTCGTCGTATCCGTTTCGGTCTTGTCGCCCGTATCGGGATCGATCTCGGTCTTGTGTTCGTGATCGACGTCAAGCTCTTTGCCCGTTTCGGGATCGATTTCCTTCGAGTACTCGTGCGTGGTTTCTTCAATGAGTTTGCCTTCGCCGTTGTACACGCGAATAACGAGCTTCACGAGGGTTTCGCCGTCGTAAGTATAGGTCTTAACCGTGATGCTCTCGACGCTTTCCACGTTGTTCTCGATCAGATAAACGGTGATCACTTCTTTGACGGTGCGGCCCTGTTCGTCCTTCGTCGTGGTGGTTTCCGTTCTTCTTTCGCGGATCACGTTGCCGTTCTCGTCGTACTCGGTTTCGGTCTGCGTATCGGTCGTTTCGGTTTCCTTGGAATCGGTTACGTCGGTGTCCTTATCGGTTACCGTCGTCTTGATCGGGTTGCCGTTCTCGTCGTACACGGTTTCGGTCTTGGTTTCGGTCCAATTACCCGTTTCGGGATCGATCACCTTGTCGGTAACCGTTTCCTTATCCTTCAAGCCGTCCTCGCCCGTAATGGTTTCGGTCGTCTTTTCGGAAATCAAATTGCCGTTTCTGTCGTATACCTTCACGACTGTCGTGGTCGTCGTCGTACCGTCGGGGTTCTTCGTGACCGTCGTTTCGGTTACCGTCTTGGTATCCTGCTCGTCATACTGATCGTATGTGTACACTTCGACGATCTTGCTGATCACGTTGCCCTTTTCATCGTACTCCGTGATTGTTTTCTTAACGATCTTCTCGTTCTTGTTGTACTCGGTTTCGGTAACCTTAATGATGTTGCCGTTGCCGTCTTTCACGGTCACGATGACTTTAACGATGTTGCCGTCTTCGTCTTTGATCGTGAGGGTTTCGGTCGTCTTGATCACGTTACCTTCGCTGTCGTACTCGGTTTCGGTCTTGGTCGATTCCGTGCCCGAGGACGATTCCGTCTTATCCGTAACAACGGGATCTTTACGGTTTCCGTCTTCGTCGAATTCCGTTTCCGTCGTCGTGGACGAGGTGGAACCGTCGGGATTCTTGGTCGTAACCGTCACCGTTTCCTTGATCGGGTTGCCGTTCTCGTCGTACTCGGTTTCGGTCTTGATCGTCGTATCGCCGTTCACCTCGATCTTCGTGACGATCTTTCTGACCTCGACTCTACCGTCGGGATACGTCGTCGTGATGATCGTCGTTCTGCTATTCTCTACGCCTTCGGTCGGCGTGGTGACTGCTTCGACGATCGTTTCGTCGCCGTTCTCTTCTACGGTCGTGGTCTTGACGACTTCTTTGACGAATTCGCCGTCTTTGTCGACCGTCTCCGACTTCACCGTCGTTTCGGACGACTGCGTCTTGCTGACGAAGTTGCCTGCATAATCGGTTACCGTGGTGATGACGATCGTCTTATCGATAACCGTGTTCGTCACGTTGCCGTTTGCGTCGGTCGTCTGGCGGACTTCGTGCTCGACGATCGTTTCAACCTTGATGTGGTTGCCGTATTCGTCGATCGTTTCGGTCGTGGTCGTCGTCTGCGTAACGTCGGGCTTGGTGCTGTCCGTCGTCGTGCTCGAGCTCGAACCGTCGGGTTTCTTTTCCGTTACCGTCATGTGCGTGACGTTGCCGTCCTTATCTTTTTCGATAACGGTGGTCGTGCTCGAACCGTCGGGTCTTTCTTCCACGATCGTGGTCGTCGACGTGCCGTCGGGTCTCTTTTCGACCGTCGTCGTGACCTTCGTGCCGTCGGGCTTGGTTTCAACCGTAACCGTGGTTTCGGTCTTGCCGCCCGTAGGATCGGTCGTTTCGGTCTTGGTCTCGGTCGTCGTTTCGCCCGTCGGGTTGCCGTCCTTATCCTTTTCGGTCGTGGTCGTCGTCGTGGTCGTCGTCGTCGAACCGTCGGGATTCGTCGTCGTCTCTTCTTTCGTGTTGGTTTCGGTCGAAGAGCCATCGGGTCTGGTTTCGATTTCGGTTCTGCCGCCTTCGTCGGTCACTTCGCCCGAAACGGTGACAACCGTAACCATGATTTCGGCATCGCCGTTCACGACGAACGTGTAAGCGTTATCGCTGTTTAGCTCGACAAGCGTCTTGCCGTCTTTCGTGATAAGGTATACTCTGAGCGTGTAGTCGCCCGCAGGGTCTGCCTTCGTCACCGTCGCCGTAAGGCTCGTGCCGAATGCGTATTCGCCTGCCGTGATGTCCGCTACGTTGACCTTAGCGGAATCGTAGCTCACCGCGACGTTGAACTTTCTGTACTCGTACTTCGCATAAAGCGTATATACGATTTGACCATCTTCGCCTTTGATCTTCGTTTCGAAGTCGAACGCGTTTTCGAACGTTCCGTTGTCCGTGAACCAGCCGACGAATTTCTGTCCTTCGAGAGCGGGTACGCTCGGTTTCTGAACGGTCTTGCCAGCTTCCACCGCGGTGTGAATGGTCTTGCCGTTCACAACGAAGTCAACGTAGACGATCTTCGCGATCCACTTCGCATAGAGCGTCGTGTGCGCGGTGATCTTCGTGTTGGCATTGAAGCGCACCTTACCGGCTGCGTCAACCGTCCATCCGTCGAAGACGTAATCGTCGCTCGTCAGGTTTGCAGGCAGTTCTACGGTTTCACCGTATTCAACCTTGACCGACTTCTCGAACGTTTCGTTCGCGATGTCGGCGTTGGCGAACGTTACGATGAACTCGCCGCCCGTCCACTTCGCATAGAGCACGGTGGTTTCCGTGATCGGCGTGCCGAAGTCAAATTCTTCGGTCAGTTCTTTGTCCTTATACCAGCCGCCGAACGTCCAGCCTTCTCTCGTCGGTGCGACGGGTTCGGCAACCGTATCGTTTTCCTTGACCGCGGCGTCGGCAATGACGCTGCCGCCGTTGGTCTGGAAGGTAACGACGTAATAGGTCGCGGGGTTGCCTTCGGGATCGGTGGTAGGAACTCTCGTCCACTTCGCGTAAACCGTGATGTTGCCTTCCACTGCGCCGAACGTGTATTGCGCGGCGTTCTCTTCGGTCGAAACGAACCAACCGTCAAACGTGTAATTCTCGCGCGTCGGCGTTTCGGGCACTTTCGCGCTCTCGCCGTTTGCTACCTGCTGCGATGCCACCGCGCTGCCGCCCTGCGAATCGAACGTGACCGTATATTCGATCTTATCCCACTTCGCATAGAGCGTGATATCTTTGGTAACGGGCGTTCTGAACTGATATTCGCTCGAGAACGATTCGTTATCGGTGTACCAACCGCGGAAGACATGGTTTGCCAGAGCGGGCACTTCGGGAACCGAAGCCTGCTCGCCTTCTTTAATTACCTGCTGCGCGATGAGGCTGCCGCCGAGCGTTTCGAACGTAACGACGTAGTAGTTGACTTTCTGCGTCGGATCGTCGGGATCGGTGGTGGGAACAGGCGTCCACTTCGCATACAGCGAGAAGTTTCTTTCGACAGCCGTGTCGAAGTCATAGCCGTTCAGGCATTCGGCGTCGGTGAACCAACCGCCGAACGTGTAACCCGTACGCGTCGGCATCACGGGCGTAACCGTGCCGCCGCTGACGACTGCCTGCGTGCTTTCCGTACCCTCTGCAAACGCGCCGCCGTTGAGGTGGAAGGTCACGGTATAGACCTTGATTTCCCAACCGGCATACAGCGTGAAGGCTTCCGTTCCTTCGGTGAGAACCGTCGTGAAGTCATACGCCTGTGTGCAAGCAAGGTCGGTGTACCAACCCGTGAAGGTGTAGTGTTCCTTCGTGGGATCGACCGTCGGTTTCTGCACGGTCTTGCCGTAACGCACCGACTGACCCGCAACGGGGCTGCCGCCCATCGAATCGAAGGTGACGGCTACGGCGTCGTCGACAATGCCCGCCCACTTCGCGTAGAGCACGGTATCCGCTTCGATCGGCGTCGTGAAGTCGAACGGCGTCGTGCCTTTCTCATCCACATACCAACCGACGAACACAAATCCGTCTTCTCTCGTCGGCGTCGAAGGCGCAACGGCGCATGCACCGCTTGCCACCGTCTGCGCGGCGATGTTCATACCTTCTACTCTGGTGTCGAACTCGACCGTAAAGGTCTTCGCCTTCCACTTCGCGTAGATGTACGTCGTCGCGGAAACGGGTTTCTCGAAGTTGTAGAGCGTGGTGAGCGAAGGATCTTCGTACCAGCCTTCGAACTCGTAGTGCTCTCTCGTCGGATCGGTTTCGGGTCTTACAACCTTATTGCCGTAAACGACTTTCTGCGCTTCGATCTCGCTGCCGCCGTTCGTTCTGAACGTAACGGTGAATGTACTGATGTTGAACTTCGCATAGAGCACGAGGTCGCCCGTGATCTTGGTGTCGAAGTCATAGCGGAGGAGCAGCTCTTCGTCGGTGTACCAACCTGCGAAGGTGTAACCCTCTCTGACGGGCGTTTCGGGCGCGGCGATCGCCTGACCGTAGTCAAGCACTCTCTGCTGCGTCATCGTGCCCTGTACGAACGTGACGGTAACTCTGATGACCTGCCACTTCGCGTAGATAACGATATCGTCTTCGATCGGCGTGTTGAAGTTGAATTCGACCGTGCAGTCGATATCTTCGTACCAGCCGAGGAACACATAACCGCGTTTCGTAGGCGTCGTGGAATTACTTGCACGTTCGCCCTTCTTGACCGCCTGGCCGACGACAACGCTGCCGCCGAACGTTTCGAACGTGACTGTGAAGGTCTGGTCGTCGCCGACGCCGACAGGGTTCATCGCCCACTTCACATAGAGGTCGAGATCGCTCGTAACGGGCGTATCGAAATCGTATCTGTTCGTGCATTCGGGATCGGTGAACCAACCCGCGAAACGGTAACCGTACTTGATCGGCGTCGTCGGGTTGACGGCGTAATCGTTGTATTCCACCGTCGAGTGCACGATTTCCTTAATGACAGGCGCGTTGTTCTCGCCGCCGAGCGTATCGTAGAAGGTGACCGTGAAGGTCTGCTTCGTCCACTTCGCATACAGCGTGAGGTCGCTCATAACGGGCTGGTTGAAGTTATATTCCACCGTGCACTTGGCGTTCGTGTACCAACCGCCGAAGATGTAACCCGTTCTCGTCGGGATCTGAAGATCGCTTTCGTTGAGTCTCTTGCCGTTTTCCACTGCAACGCCCGAAACAGGGCTGCCGCCGTTGGTCTGCAAGGTGACGACGTAGTAGATGATTTCTTCGCCCGTATCGGGATCGACAACCTGAGGAACTTTGGTCCACTTCGCGTAAACCGTGATGTCCTCGTTGATGATCGTCGCGAAATCGAACTCATCGCCGTTGTTGCATGCCGCGCTCGTATACCAACCGCCGAAGATATAACCTTCTCTTACCGGCGTTTCGGGCACGAGAGCGGTTCCGCCGAGGCGGATGGGCTGCGATTCGACATCGCTGCCGCCCTGCGTATCGAACGTGACCGTATGCGTGATGACGATCCACTTCGCATAGAGCTCGATGTTCTTCACAACGGGCGCCGAGAAGTCGTAAGGCGTGGTGAGCGCTTTATCCGTGTACCAACCGTCGAAGGTGTAGCTTTCCTTCGTCGGGTCGGCGGGTTTGGTCGCCGCGTGGTTCGCGTTGATCTTCTGCGTCGGGATAACCGTTCCGCCGTTGGTCTGGAAGGTGACGGTATAGAACACCGTTTCTTCCGTGATTTCCACCCACTTCGCATAGAGCGTGATATCCGACTGAACCGAAGAGTTGACGAAATCGTAAGGATTGCCGCTGAAGATCGGGCTCAGATACCAGCCTTCGAAGATGTGGTTTTCTTTGGTCGGCTCGGTAGGCTGCATGACTTTGCCGCCCGCGATGACCGACTGACCGATGACAAGGCTGCCGCCGTTGGTCTGGAAGGTGACGGTGTAATAGGTCGCCTCTTCGCCCGTATCGGGGTTCGTGGTGGGAACCTTCGTCCACTTCGCGTAAATCGTTCTGTCTTGCACGACGGGGCCGAACGCATATTCGTTGCCGTCGGTGCATTCGGGATCGGTATACCAGCCGCCGAACGTGTAACCCGATCTCATCGGCGTTACGGGCACGACCGCGCTGTCGCCCTGCTGTACGCGCTGCGCGAGCAGGTTGTCGCCGTTGGCGAAGATACCGTTGTTCGCGCTGAACGTAACGGTGATGTACCATTCCGTCCATCTTGCATAGAGTGCAAGGTTATCGAGGATCTGTTTTGTGAAATCGTATTCGGTGTAGAGGTAGTAAACAACCGTTTCGCCCTCGGTCACCGTTTCGAGATACTGATCCGCACCAACTTCGGGAAGGGTGTTGAGAATCGTTCTCGTGTACCAGCCGCCGAACGCATAGCCCGCTTTCACGGGTGCTGTCGGTTCTTGCGCTCTGCCGCCCGCAAGGATGACCTGATCTTCCACAGGCGTATCGGCGCCGTTCACCTGGAAGGTGACCGTAAAGCGGCGTTCGCTCATCCATCTTGCATAGAGCGTGATGGCGGACGTGACTTCGGATTCGAAATCGTACAACGTGTAGAGGTAGTAACCCGTCACGTTACCATTGGTGTCCGTAATCGTTTCAACGTACTGATCTTCCGTAACGTTTTCAGGTGCGTCTTTGAGCAGATCGCTTCTCGTGTACCAGTTGATGAACGCGTAATCGTCGCGCGTCGGGTCGTTTTCGGGTCTTACGACCTTACCGCCGTGCGCAATGCGCTGACCTTCGATCGCGGTGCCCGAACCCGTCATGAACGTAACGATATGATATTGAATCGCCGTCCACTTCGCGTAGATCGTAGCCGTTTCGGTCACAACGCCGAAGGTGTATTCCTCGCCGTCGTTGCAATCCGCGCTCTTATACCAGCCGCCGAAGATATAGCCTTCTCTTTCGGGTGCGGCAGGTTCTGCAATCGAACCGCCTTGTTCCACGGTTTCGACTTTGAGCGTCTTGTCGTCGTAGTTGAGCGAGAAGGTGATGTAATACTGTTCCTTGCTCGGATCTTTGTCGTCTGCCTTGTAGTTGGCAACGATGACGACATCTTCGGTGATCACGTCGGCGTAATGATATTCCGCACCGCCTTCCTTATAAGTCCAGCCGATGAACGTGTAGCCGTCTTTTTCGGGAACGACAACCGTTTCGCTGACCGTCTTGCCGTGTTCGACGCGCTGTGCGGACAATACGTTGCCTTCTTCGTCAACAAACTTGACGGAGTGATAAGTAACTTCTTCTGCCGTTTCGGTCCACTTCGCGTAAACCGTGATATTTTCGGTCACTGCGCCGAACAGGTATTCGTTACCGTCGGTGCAAGCCGCGTCCGTATACCAACCCGCGAAGATCTTGCCCTCTAAGGTCGGGTCAGCGGGTTTCTCCGCGCTCTTGCCGTGTTCGATGCCCGTCGCGTCGGGAACGCTCGAACCGCCCTGCGAATCGAAGTGCACGGTGTAGGTACGGATATTCCACTTCGCATAGAGCGTGAAGTTTCCGCTTACCGTGACCGTCGTATCGGTGTACGCCTGCGTGCAATCGGCATCGGTATACCAGCCGCCGAACATATGGCTGTCGGTGTCCGAAAGCGTTTCAACGTTGACGGTTTCACCCGCTTTCTTGACTTCGTCGCGGACGACCTTGCCTTCGGAAACGAACGTAATATGGTACGTTTCTTCGACAGGCGTGTTCACTTTTTCGAACTGAGCCTCGAGCACGAGGTCTTCGGTGATCGCGTCGTCAAAGCTGAATGCGCCGCCGTTCTTGATCTGCCAGCCCGTGAACGTGTAACCGTCTTTCGTCGGCACGTTCACGCTTTCGGCCTTTTCGCCGCTCTTGATCGACTGTTTATTGTAGAGCACGCCGTCGACCATGAATTCCACGGTGTAATAGGTGTCGGGCACAACGGTGCTTTCAACCCACTTCGCGTAAACCGTAATATTTTCGGTTACTGCGCCGAACGCATAGGACTTCGTGCAAGCCTCGTCCTCGAACCAGCCCGCGAACGTGTAACCGTTCATGGTAGGATCGGCGGGTTTCTCGGCTTGTTCGCCGTGTTTCACGCTCTGCGCGGCAACAGCCGAGCCGCCCTTCGTATCGAAGGATACCGTGTAGGTGTTCGCCGTCCACTTCGCCGTTACGGTAATATCTGCCGTGACCGCCTCGGTGAAGGTGTATTCGGTATCGCCGACGTACCAACCTGCGAACGTGTAACCGTTCTTCGTAGGATCGGCGGGTTTCGCAGCGGTTTCGCCTTCTTTCACTTGCTGCGTTTCAAGCGTTACGCCGTCCGCAACGATCGTGACGTAGTGGAATTTCTCTGCGGGAACTTCCTGCTTCGTCCACTTCGCGGTAATCGTAAGATTTCCCGTTACAGGCGTGCTGAAATCGTATTCGTTATCCCCGACATACCAGCCGTCGAAGATGAATCCTTCTTTCTCGGGTGCGGTAGGTTCTTCCACCGTGTTGCCCGATTCAACCGTCTTAACCGTCGTTTCGCCGTCCACGTCGAACGTGACCGTGTAGTATACGACAGGCACAGGGGGTTCGGGTTCCGTGCTGTTCTCGATCCACTTCGCATAAACGGTCGTGCCGTTTGCGGTGACTGCGCCGAATGCATATTCCGTCGTACAGCCGCTTTCATTATACCAGCCGCCGAACGTAAAGCCTTCTCTTTCGGGAACGGTGGGTGCGACTGCCGCGTCGCCGTGTTTCACGGTGACTTCCGCTGCCGTCGAACCGGCGTAGTTCCAGTCGAACGTTACCGTGTATTCGTTGCGCGTCCAGCTTGCGCTGAGCGTGAGGTTTGCGGTCACAGGCGTCGAGAAATCGTATGCCTCGCCGTCCTTCGTCCACGCGCTGAGCGTGTAGCCGTCTTTCACGATATCCGTAGGCGCGCTGACCGTGCCGTTCTCGACAACCGTAACGACTTTCACCGCTACGCCGTCCACTTCGAACGTGACGTAGTAAGTATCCTTTTCGGGCTGATCGGGATCGATCGGGCTCTGTGCTTCCCACTTCGCGGTGATCGTAAGATCTGCCGTGACGGGCTTGCTGAAATCGTATTCGGTTTCGTCGACGTACCAGCCCTTGAACACGAATCCGTCTTTCTCGGGTGCGGTAGGTTCTTCCACCGTGTTGCCCGATTCAACCGTCTTAACCGTCGTTTCGCCGTCCACGTCGAACGTGACCGTGTAGTATACGACAGGCACAGGGGGTTCGGGTTCCGTGCTGTTCTCGATCCACTTCGCATAAACGGTCGTGCCGTTTGCGGTGACTGCGCCGAATGCATATTCCGTCGTACAGCCGCTTTCATTATACCAGCCGCCGAACGTAAAGCCTTCTCTTTCGGGAACGGTGGGTGCGACTGCCGCGTCGCCGTGTTTCACGGTGACTTCCGCTGCCGTCGAACCGGCGTAGTTCCAATCGAACGTTACCGTGTATTCGTTGCGCGTCCAGCTTGCGCCGAGCGTGAGGTTTGCGGTCACAGGCGTTTCGAAGTTGTATTCCGTGCCGTCTGCCGTCGTCCATGCGCCGAGCGTGTAGCCGTCTTTTTCTGCAACCGCAGGTGCGCTGACCGTGCCGTTCTCGGCAACCGTTTCAACCTTGACCGTTTCGCCGTCAACCTTGAACGTTACGACGAACGTCTTGGGCGGATTCGGCTGTTCGGGGGTCACTTCGTTCCACTGCGCAACGAGCGTAATGTTGCCCGTTACGGGTGCGAAGTCATAAGCGCTGCCGCCTTGCACGTTCCAGCCTGCGAACACATGGTTTTCTCTGCTCACAGTCGGAGGCGTTACGATGTCGCCGTGTTTCACGGTCTGCGTAGCGTTCTCGCCTTCGGCGAGCGTGCCGCCGTTCAGGTCGAACGTAACCGTATAGGTCTTAACGTTCCACTTCGCGGTAAGCGTGATATTTTCGGTGACGGGCGTCGAGAAATCGTATGCCGCCGCGCCGAGATACCAGCCGCCGAACGTGTAACCTTCTCTATCCGCAACTGCGGGCGCGGTGACGATGCCGCCGTGTTGCACGGTCTTGGTTGCGCTCTCGCCGTCGGCAAGCGCGCCGCCGTTAAGCTCGAACGTAACCGTCAGTTCGACCGCCGTCCACTTCGCGTAGAGGTTGAGATCAGCCGTCACTTCGCTGTTGAAATTGTACAGCTTGCCATCGGCGGTATACCAACCGTCGAACGTATAGCCTTCTCTTGCCACTTCGGCAGGGGCGACCTTATTGCCGTAACGCACGGTTACGGGATCGATCGCCGCCGCGCCTTCGTAGTTGGGCAGGAAGGTCACCGTGTAGGTGATCGCCGTCCACTTCGCGTACAGCGTGATATCTTTCGTGACAGGCGTCGAGAAATTGTATGCCGTGCCGTCTGCCGCCGTCCAGCCGCTGAACGTGTAACCGTCGCGTACAGGGTTGGTTTCGGGTGCATTCGCCGTTGCGCCGTGGTTTACGGTGAGCGTTTCATAGCTACCCGTGCCGCCGTTCGCGTCGAATGCAACCGTGTATTTGTTGATCGTCCACTTCGCATACAGCGTGAAGTTCTGCTTGATCTGCTCGTTGAAATCGAACGCTTTGCCGTCCGCCGTCGTCCAGCCGCCGAAGGTGTAACCCTCTTTGGTCGGGTTCGAGGTGAGCATGATCGTCGCGCCGTGCGCAACCTGTTTGGTCGTCGTCTCTTCGCCGTTGACGAAGGTCACGGTGTAGAAGATCTGATCCCAAACGGCGTAAACCGTTTCGTTTGCGCTCACTGCGCCGAAGGTGTATTCGGTGCCTACCTGACCGTTCTCCGTCGTGAACCAGCCGCGGAACGTCCAGCCTTCTCTCGTGGGATCGGCGGGCTTGATCGCGCTGTTTCCTACAACGACTGCCTGCGTCTTAACGTCCGCACCGAGATAGTTATAGTTGATCGTCACATAGTAGACGTTCGCATCGGGCGCACCCGCTTCGACCGACGTCCACTTCGCATAGAGCGTAATGTTGTGCGTTACCGCGCCGAAGTCGTAAAGATTTGTGAATTCTGCGTCGGTGAACCAGCCTTCGAACTTATAGCCCTCTCTCTGATCAAGCGTGGGAACCGTTGCATATTCGCCTTCTACGATGGGCTGCGTCTTAACCGAAATCCCTTCCGCATTCGTTACGAACGAAACGTAATAGGTGGGTTTCTCGTCTTTCGACCACTTCGCATAGACGAGTGCGTCTGCATAAACTTCGTCGAACGTGTAAGGCTTGCCTTCCGCATCGAACCAGCCGCAGAACACATAGCCTTCACCGGGCGCCGCGGGCGCGGAGGTGACCGTCGTTACCTTCTTGCCGTATTCGACGATAACATTCTGGAACACGTTGCCGCCTACATAGGTGTAGAACGTGACCGTGAAGGTGATGGGTTTCCAAACCGCCGTGATCGTGATTGCGGTATCGCTTTCCTTGATCGTCGCACGGTCAGACTCGAAGTCGAGCAAGGTGCCGTCGCGCTGCCATTCGACGAAGGTGTAGCCTTCTCTCGTGGGATCGGCGGGTTTCGTGATCCATGCGCCGACTTCGAGCGCAACGCTCGTCACTTCGCATACGCCGCCGTTCGCATCGAACGTTACGACGACTCTTCTTGCCTCGCGCCAGTGCGCGGTGAGCGTGACGTCCGCATTGACGGGGGTATTGAAGTTATATTCCGTAGTGCCGTTATACCAGCCTGCGAACACATAACCGATCTTCGTGGGCGCGTCAGGTTCGCCAACCGTTTCGCCCGCTTTCACGGATACGGGATTTTCCACACCGTCGGCAAACGTGCCGCCGTCGGTATTGAACGTTACGAGGTAATAGGTTTCAACAATCTGCGACCACTTCGCCTCGACCGTGAGATCGCTCGTGACGGGCGCGCTGAAATTGAACGCGGTGCCGTCGGCGAACCAACCTGCGAACACGAATCCTTCTTTCGAAGGCGCCGCAAATTCGTCAACCTTGCCGTTTGCTTCCACCGTGACCGACTTGAAGAGCTCGCCGTCAACGAAGAAGGAAACAAGGTATGTTTTCACTACGGGCGGTTCGGCGCTGTTGTCGATCTTCGTCCACTTCGCGTAAACCGTGATGTTGGCAGTGACCGCGCCGAACAGATAAGCGTCCGTGCAAGCGGCGTCTTTATACCAACCGCCGAAGTTATAGCCTTCGCGTACGGGGGTCTGCATCGCGGCGCTTGCGCCGTTTGCGACCTTCACCGTAAGAGGCGCGGGCTCGTTTTCGGAATCGGCGCCGTAGTTGTAGTTAAACGTAACGGTGAATTCGTCTTTCGTCCACTTCGCGTACAGCGTAATGTCGCTTTCGACGTTCGCGTTGAAATTGTACTCTTCCGTGCAGGCGGCGTCTTTATACCAACCGCCGAAGTTGTAGCCTTCGAGCGTCGTCGCGCCGTCTTCGGGACGGTCAACCTTCGTGTTTTCTTCAACGCGTACGCTGTTGATCGGCGTACCTGCGCCCGTGTGGAAGGTTACCACATAGTATTTGATCGCTATGTAGCTGCCCGTAAGCTCGATATCGCCCGTGACGTTGATTTCGGTGCCTTCGGCAACCTTCACGCCGTTCAGATACCAGCCGTCGAAACGGTAACCGGTCTTCTCTTCCGCGGCGGGCAGGGTTATTTTGCCGACGCTTTCCTTCACGGGAATCGTGCTGTAAACCTCGCCGTCTACCTTAAGGGTGACGTAATACTTCGTGTCGGGTTTCGGCTCTTCTTCGCCGAGTTTCGTCCACTTCGCCGTTACGGTGATATCTTCCGTCACCGCCTCGGTGAACATGTATTCGGTGTCGCCGATGTACCAGCCTTCGAACTTGTAACCGTCTTTTTCGGGGGCATCGGGTTCTTTCGCCGTTTCACCCTTGATGACGATCTGCATGGTGGTTTCTTCGCCGTTGACGAACGTCACCGTGACGTATTCGACAACGGGACCGGGCTCTTCGCCGCCTTCGTCCACCGTCTTTTCTTTCCAGTGCGCCGTAAGCGTGAGCGCACCCTTGACTTCTTCGTTGAAATCGTAGAGCGTTTCGCCGTTATACCAGCCCGCGAACACCCAACGCTTATTCGTATCGGTGTGCGCTTTGGTGGGCGTTGCGGGAACGGTCACTTTTTCGCCGTATTTCACGGAAACATTAACGTTCGCAGCGTCACCGCCGTTCATATCAAACGTAACCGTATATTCGATCGCCGTGTACTTCGCCGTCAGCGTGATATTTTCGGTGACGTTCGTATTTTCTACGTCGAACTCCGTATCGTCAGCCGTGAACCAGCCGTCGAAGGTGTAACCTTCTTTCGCGGCACCGGGCGCGGTCGCCTTCGTGTTCTTCTCGATCTTCTGCGACGAAACCGTCTTGCCGTCGATCACGAAGGTCACATACACATATTCTTTCGAAGGATCAACAGGCGTGTCGCCGCCGATCTTCGTCCACTTCGCCGTCAGCGTGATATCTGCCGTTACAGGCGTGCTGAAATCGTACTCGTTATCCCCGACAAACCAGCCGTCGAAGATATAACCTTCTTTCGTCGGAGCGGTAGGTTCTTCCACCGTCTTGCCCGATTCAACGGTCTTGACCGTGGTTTCGCCGTCGTTATCGAAGGTTACCGTGTAGTATACGGACGTAGGAGGAACGGGCGTTTCGCCGTTCTCGGTCCACTTCGCATAAACCGTCGTGCCGTCTGCGGTGACTGCACCGAACGCATATGCCGTCGTGCAACCTTCTTCATTATACCAGCCGCCGAACGTAAAGCCTTCTCTTTCGGGAACGGTAGGCGCGACTGCCGAATCGCCGTGTTTCACGGTGACCGTCGTTGCCGTCGAACCGTCGTAGTTCCAGTCGAACGTTACCGTGTATTCCTTACGAGCCCACTTCGCAGTAAGCGTAAGGTTGCTGTTTTCAACCTTTTCGGTATCGAAATCGAACGGTTCGGTTTCGTTTTCACGGAACCAGCCCGCGAACGTGTAACCGTCGTCGCCCGTCGGATCGTCGGCGGGTTTCGTTACCGTGCCGTCCGCTGCGATCTCGTTCACGGCGTAGTTCGATCCGCGATCGACGAACGTGACGTAGTAGAGCACCTGCTCGCCGTCCGCCGTCCACTTCGCATAGACGGTGGTGTCGCCGTAAACCGCGCCGAACGCGTAAGCCGTAGCAAACGTCGTATCGTCCTCGTACCAACCGCCGAACGTAGCGTTTTCTTTGGTCGGTGCGACGGGAACGCTTGCCGTTTTGCCGTGTTCAACCGTCTGCGTTTCGACTGCCGAACCGCCGTTCGAGTTGAACGTAACCGTGTAAGTCTTGACGACCCACTTCGCATAGACCGTCACGTTGCCGCTGACGGGCGTCGAGAAATTGAATTCCTCTTCGCCGACGTACCAGCCCGCGAACGTGTAGCCTTCTCTGTCCTGAACGGCGGGAACCGTTGCAAATCCGCCGAAGGGCACCGTCTGCGTTGCAAGCGTATCGTCGACAAGCTCGCCGCCGTCCACGTTGAAGGTTACCGTGTATTCGTTGGCAACCCACTTCGCCGTAAGCGTGATATGGTCGGTCACGGCGCCGAAATCGTAAGCCGTTTCGCCGAGGTACCAGCCGCCGAACGTGTAGCCTTCTCTTTCCGCCACAAGCGCGATGGCTTTCGTGCCGTAATCAACGGTCTGAACTTGCTTCTTGCCCGTGCCGTCGTTGAAGTCGAACGTGACGTTCATGGGATTGGGCGTCCACTTCGCGTTGAGCGTGAGGTTGTTTTCAACCACATCCGTGAAATCGTATTTCTCGGTGCTTTCGCCTGCGTACCAACCGTCGAAGGTGTGACCTTCTTTGTTGTCAAGCGTAGGCTCGCTGACCGCCGTGCCCTTTTCAACCGATACGACGCTGTTGATCACGCCGTCGAGCACAAACGTAACGTAAACCTTTTCTTTCGCCTCGGGGGTTACGCTCTTTTCCGTCCACTTCGCGTAAACCGTAACGTTCTGCGTTACCGCGCCGAAGGTGTATTCGGTGGTGCAAGCCGCGTCGGTATACCAGCCGCCGAACACGAAGTTTTCACCGCGGTTCGGAACGGCGGGCGCCGTTGCGATCGTGTTTTCGTTCACGGGAACGACCGACTTATTGTTGCCGTACTGCCAATCGAACGTGACGTAGTAGATCGCGGGTTCCTGAGGATTGACGGGTGCCCACTTCGCATAGATATCGAGGTTCGCCGTCACTGCGCCGAAGTCATATTCGCCGCCGTTCGCCATGTACCAACCGACGAAGATATAACCCGTCTTGATGGGCGCGGAAGTTACGGTAGCCGTGCCGCCGTAAGGGATATTCTCGCAGACTTCGTGCACGGTCTGCGTTTCCGCATCCGCATAGAAGGTTACCGTGAAGGTTTCCGCGATCCACTTCGCATGAAGGGTAAGCTGACCCATTACGACTGCATCGAAGTCGTAAGCCACGGTAAGATCTGCATCGACGTACCAACCGTCGAAGGTATAGTGCGCTCTCGTCGGATCGGCGGGTTTCGTGAGTTTGCCGCCTTCCGCCACGGTTACGGGTGCAACCGTGCTCGCGCCTTCGCCCGTGACAAACTGCACGGTGAAGTGTGCTTTTTCTTTCCACTGCGCAACGAGCGTAATGGATTCGGTTACTTCGGAATCGAAGTCATAAGCCGCGCCGCCGAAGTTCCAGCCGAGGAAGGTATAACCTTCTTTGGTCGGATCTGCGGGTTTTTCGACTTTGCCGCCGACTGCGACCGCTACCGATGCGATCGGGCTGCCGCCTGCCGTATCGAACGTGACGACCACTTCGTCCGCCGCAACCTGCGTCCATCTTGCATAGACCGCGGTGTCCGCATAAACGGGTCCGAAGTCGTACTCGGTGCACAGATAGTAGCTTACCGAACCGTCGTCGTTGACGATTCTTTCAATGTACTGACCTTCACCCGCAACGGTATCTCTCGTTGCAAGGTCTCTCGTGTACCAACCGCCGAACACATAGCCGTCTCTTGCGGGCGTAGCGGGAACGGTGGGTTTCTGCGCGATCTTGATCTGTTGCGTGATGATTGCGTTCACGCCGTCCGAGAACGTGACGTTAAACGTCATTTCCATAACGGGCGTCCACTTCGCATACAGCGTGATGTCGCTCGAAACGTTCGCGCTGAACACATAAGCAACCGTGCAGGCAGCGTCCTTATACCAGCCGTCGAAGGTGAAACCTGCGCGGACGGGCGTCGTAGGAGGCGCAACCGGCGTTTCTTTCTTGACCGCTACGGGATCGAGACGGGAAGCGCCCGTGTAGTTCAGATCGAACGTGACGTAATACACGTCGGTGGGTTCGGGTTCAACCGACACCCACTTCGCATAAACGGTGTGGCTGCCGCTGACCGCGCCGAACTCGTAAGGGATCAGGCATTCCGAATCGGCATACCAGCCGTCGAACTTATACTGATCGCGGGTAGGCGTCTGCGGTCTGACCGCATTCTTGCCGCCCTCGACTTCCTGCTTGATCGAAGTGATTTCTTCGCCGTCGGCATCGAGGCCGAAGTTACCGCCGTTCGCGTTGAACGTAACGTCGAAATATTCGGGCGTGACGATGATGGAAGTCCACTTCGCATAAACTTCGAGGTTCTTCGTTGCTTCGGTGAACTCGTATTTGACTTCGTTGCCCTCGGAATCGAGAATGTACCAGTACTCGAAGAGGTAACCGTCTTTCGAAGGCGTCGAAGGCACTTCGGGTTTCGTGCCGATCGGCACCGTGACGACGATATCGGCGTCGCCGTTGTTGGGCTTGAAGGTAATGACTGCCGAGCTGAGCTTCCAACCTGCGTAAAGAGTGAGGTTCTTGTCAACGCCAAGCGAGAAGTCGTATTTGCCGCTTTCGTCAAGGGTTGCGGCTGCGTCGTCGCTGACGTACCAGCCCATGAAGGTGTAACCCTCTTTCACGGGATCGTCGGGCGCGAACGCCTGATTGCCCTGAATAACCGTCTGCTGACCGCTGATAACCGTGCCGCCTCTCGAGTAGAACGTTACGGTATACGTACCGGTCACGTTAACGATCCATCTTACGCGTACGGTAAGCGTTTCGGTTTCCGCGTGCGATGCACCCCAGAAATCGTAATACTTGCCGCCCTCTTCATAGTACTCGGAAAGAGGTACATCGTAATCGAAGAAGTGCCAGTATTCGTCGCCGTTCATGATGTACCAGCCGCCGAACACGGATCCGTCGGTCATAGGCGTCTGAGGCATTCTCACTTTTTCGCCGCCCAAAGCCGAGGTCTTGTAAAGACCGTTGGTGAAATCGGGGCTCGTACCGCCGTTCGCATTGAAGATGATGCCGTAAGACTTCTGTTCGAAATGCGCATACAGCGTGATGTTACCCGTGATCGGGGTGCTGAAATCGAATTCCGTGCCGCCGACGGCGTCGGTGAACCAGCCGAGGAACTTGTAACCCGTCTTAACGGGCGTTTCGGGTTCGGTTGCCGTGCTGCCGTGTTTCACGGTTTGCGATTCGATATCGACAATGCCGCCCGTCTTGAACGAAACGGTGTATTCGTTGAGCTCGAACTTCGCATAGAGCGTCAGGTCGCCGAGCACGATTCTGCTGAAGTCATACTCTACGTCGTCCGCCGTGTACCAGCCAACGAACGTATAGCCGACTTTCGTAGGCGTAGCGGGCTGTTCAAGGCGTTCGCCGAACTTGACGTCGATAACCGTTTCCGCCTCGTCAACGCTGATAATAATGGTCGCGTGATAGGTATCGATCATCCACAGCGCGTGAAGAACGACGCCCGTTTCTACGTCTGCTTCGGTAATTTCCGTCGTGAAATCATACTTGATGGGATCGCCCCTATCGTCGACGTCTCTGTACCAGTAAACGAAGGTGTGACCTTCTTTCGTAGGCGCGTTGGGCGCGCTGATCGTATCGCCCGGGCGCACTGCCTGACCGATGATGACGCTGCCGCCTGCCGTGTCGAACGTGATCGCGGCATAACCTTCGGGTACTGCCGTCCACTGCGCCACAAGCTCGATGTTGCCGAGCACGGGGCCGAAATCGTAACGGCTGCCGATCGTGCCGTCGGCAAGTTTAACGTTCCAGCCTGCGAACACATAGCCCTCTCTTACGGGCGTAGCGGGAACGGGTGCGCTCGTGCCCTCGTGCACTTCTTCCGTGAAGGCTGCGGGCGAACCCTCGTAGCCGTAAGAGAAGGTCACAAGGCGCATAACTTTGTTCCATCTTGCATAGAGCGTGATGTTTTCGGTTACGAGCGTGTTGAAGTTATAAGGTTGCGTGCCTTCCGCGTCGGTGCACCAGATATCGAACGTGTAGTGCTCTTTCACGGGGTTCACGGGTTTTTCAACCGTCGAATAATATTCGTAGGTTTCCTTTTCGGGAACGGTGCCGTTCTGTGCGTCGAACGTGACCGTATACTTGTTCTTTTCGAACTTCGCATAGAGCGTGAAGCTCTCCGTTACGCCGAGCGAGAAGCTGTAAAGCTCGTCGAAATCGAGCGAGGTATACCAACCCTTGAAGGTATGGCCTGCCTTAACAGGCTCGGTGGGCTGTGCCACAGGACTGTTATATTCTACCTCGATCACGGTACGCGTGCCGTCTGCGTCGAACGTGACGTTAAATTTGTCGATGATCCACTTCGCATACAGCGTAATGGTTGCCGTAGGCAGATCTTTCAGATCGGTCTTGAAGTTATACGCCGTGGTCATCGCGTTGTCCATGAACCAACCGCCGAACGTGTAACCCGTTCTCGTCATGTTCGTGGGCTCTTTGATCAGCTGTTCGGCGTCTTTGTCTTCGTCGTAGGTCTGACCTTCGACCGAAGGACCGCCGTTCGATTCGAACGTAATGACGAAATGTCTTGCCTGTCTCCACCAAGCGTAGAGCGTGACTCTTCTTTCCGTACCGACGAGGTCGGCATTGACGATCGTTTCGAAATCGAAGGGATTCGTCAGTTCCGTATCGGTCGTTATGGTGTCGTGGTTGTAATCAAGCGCCCAGCCGAGGAAGATTCTGCCGCCGAGTTTGGGTGCAGTAGGCGTGGTGATCGTTTCACCGAAGTTTACGGTGAACTCTCTTTCGGTAGGAACCCCGCCCGCGGTAATGACGTTCTGATAGTTGAAGACAACCGTCGCCTTCATGATCGAGAAACCGGCATAAAGGGTGAGATCGCTCTTGACCGCCGTGCTCGGCTCGAACTTCTGCGTGCAGGCTTCATCGGTATACCAACCCGTGAAGTCGTAATACTCTCTCGTCAGGGTCGTAGGCAGATCGGGAACCGTGCTGCCGTAAGCAACCGTCTTCGCCGCGATATTGCCTTCCGTCGCGCCGTTCATGACGAAGTTGACGGTGAAGGTGATCTGGTCGTACTTCGCATAGACGTTCACGTCGTTCGAAGGCATTTTGAAGGTCGAGAAGGTGAATTTCTGCGTGCAAGCCGCATCGGCAAACCAGCCGACGAATTCGTAACCTTCGAGTTCGCTCTCGGCAGGCTGAAGCACCGAGCCGCCGAAATCGACTTTGATGTCGCTCGTTTTCACGGGCGTCTGCGCCGTTCCGCCGTAAGGGAACTTAACGTCGTTGAAGGTCATGACGTACTGCTTGATCGTCCACTTCGCGATAACCGTGATGTTGTCGGTTACAACCGCGCTGACGCCGTCCGTGAAGAAGGGCGTGAGGAATCTGTCGTCGACAAACCAGCCGCCGAAATCGTAACCCTCTTTGGTCGGTTCGCCGCTAACAAGCGTGATGGCTTTGTTGAAGCCGAGCGAAACCGAGCTGTCTGCCGTGTTGAAGGAAACCGCAGTTCCGTCTACGGTGAAGGAATAGGTGCCGTGCGTACCGCCGTTTGCGTCGAAACGAACGGAAACGGATTCCACATCCCACTTCGCATAGAGCTGCAAATCGCCCGTGACAGCCTGATTGAAGTTATATTCGTGCTCGCACGCAGCTTCCGTATACCAGCCGCCGAACACATAACCCGCCTTGGAAGGCGCCGCGGGAACGGTTACGACGCCGCCCGCATACACATGCTGACCGACAACCGTGCTGCCGCCCTGCGAATGGAAGGTGATAACGAAAGGTTTTTCGGTATCGCCGCCCACTGCCGTCCAGTGCGCAACCAGTTTGACGTCTTTGCTGACAATATAGTTTGCAAGATTGACGGAATTCGTGCCGTCGTACCAACCTGCGAAGGTGTAACCTTCTCTGGTCGGGTCGTCGTAATTCGAAAGATCGAGTTTTCCGCCTGCTACAATGAGCTGCGTTTCAACCGCCGTGCCGCCGTTGGAATCGAACGTTACATAATAACGTGCTTCTTCCGTGCCGTTGAGTGCCCAGTGCGCATAAACGGTGATGGGCGCGGTGACGGGGCCGAAGGTATAAGCCACCGACTTATCGGTATGAACCTTTTCTCTGTACCAACCGAGGAAGGTGTAGCCGCTTCTTACAGGCGTGGTCGGAACGGTCGCCGAAGAGCCGTAAGCAACCGACTGTCTCGTTACGGCAGGTGCGCCGTCGTAGTTCTGATCGAACGCAACGGAATACATCGTAATGTTCCATTCCGCATAGACGTTCGTGTTCTTCGTGATGGGTTTGGTGAAGTCGAACACCGTGTTGAAATCGGCGTCGGCATACCAGTTGTTGAAGTTATAGCCCGTTTTCACAGGATTTTCGGGTCTTACGGGAAGTTTACCCTCTTCCACTTCCTGCGAAACGATGGTTTCCCCGTCGGAAATGAACGCAACGTAGTAAACCGTCTTGCTCGCTTCCTCCGTCCACTTCGCATAAAGCGTCATGTCGATACCGACCGCCTCGTCGAAGTCGAATTCGGTGATAAACGTGCTCTCGACGTACCAACCCGAGAATACGAAACCTTCTTTCACATTCAGGCGGGGTTCCACCGCTTTTTCGCCGACCTTAACGGTCTGCACTTCGACGGTTTCACCGTCCGAAACAAAGGTGATGGTTACCGTTCTCGCATCGAGATCGTCCGCCGTCCAGTTTGCGTACAGCGTGATGTCGCCCGTGAGCACGGTGTCGAAATCGAACTTATTCGTCAGATTTTCGTCAAGATACCAACCTTCGAAGGTGTAGCCGCCCTTCGTAGGCGCGGTCGGAACGGTCGCTTTGTCGCCCGCATGCACTTCCTGCATAGCAACGCGCGAACCGCCGTTCGAGTTGAACGTAACCGTGTAGACGGTCGGTGCGGGATCGGGTTCCTCGTTGGAAATCCAACGCGCATAGAGCGTCATGTTGCCCTTGATCGCAGTCGTAAAGTCGAAACGGCTGTAAAGATACGTCGTGCCGTCCACAACCTTTATGTACTGATTTTCCGCATCGGTCACCGTCGTGCCGTTATCCACAGCCTCGCGCGTGAACCAGCCGCCGAACGTGTGGTCGACATAGCTCATCGAAGGCGCGCTGACCGTGTTGCCGTAGCGCACCGAGCGTTTCACCGCCGTTGCAGGCGCGCCGTCGGGGTTGAATTCCACCGAGTAATAGGTCACCGACCAAAGCGCGTAGAGGTTGAAGTTCTTCGTAACGGGTTTGCTGAAATCGTAAGCCGTGGTGCACTTCGAGTTCGTGAACCAACCCTTGAAGGTGTAGCCCTCTCTCGTCGGGGTCGTATCGAGGTTGAGCGTGGTGCCGCTTGCCGCCTTCACAACGACCTTGCCCGTCTGAGCAACGCCGTCGATCTCGATCGAACCACCGTTCAGGTTGAGCGTTACGTTATAATAAACGGTATTCCACTTCGCATAGAGCGTCACGTTCGAGGTGATCTCGGTTGCGAATGCGAAAGGCTGATTGTATTCGGGATCGGTATACCAACCGCCGAACACGGCACCCGATTTCGTGGGCGCGTTCGAAGGCGCGGTGGCGTAACCGCCGCTCGGAACAGTCTGATCCGCGAAGGTACCCGAACCGCCGACCAAATCGAATTTCACCGTATATTTACGGATTTCCCAGTGCGCAGTGATGACGATATCCGTCGTACCGGCAACAAATGCATCGAAATCGAACGCATTGCCCGCCTGATCGAACCAGCCAACAAACGTGTAGTGGTCTTTGGAAGGATCTGCCTCGGGGCGCGTCACTTTTTCGCCCTTCTTCACGGTCTGACCGTGTACGACGCTGCCGCCGTCCGTTTCGAACGTAACGGTGATGTAGGTATCTTCAACGTCGCCGCCCGTAGGATTCTGCGTATAGTAAGCATACAGCGTGATATCGCCCGTGACGGGGGTCGTGAAGTCGTATTCTCTGTAGAATGTAGCGTCGGTGTACCAACCCATGAACGTGTAACCGCTCTTAATGGGCGTCGTAGGTACGGGAACGGTGTTGCCGTGGCGCACGTTGCGCGAGGGAATCGTGTTCGACGAGCCGTTCGATTCAAACGTAACCGTGTAGTATGCAGGCGACCACAACGCATAGATCGTCGTTTTACCATAAATCGGCGTGTTGAAGTCGAAGGGCGTCGTGCAGTTCTTGTTCGAGAACCAGCCCTTGAAGATGTAACCCGTGCGCGTAGGCGTGTCGGGTTCAACGACTTTGCCGCCTTCCGCAACCGACTGCCCGTTCACCACGCTGCCGCCGTTGGTTTCGAACGTAACGGTGTAGGTGTTCGCGGGGTTCGCCGTCCATTTTGCGTAAACGTAGGTATCCGAAGTCACTTCGCCGAAGGTGTACTTCGTTGCGTACGAACTGCTCGTATACCAGCCGCCGAACGTGTAGCCGTAAGGGCAAGCGCTGTCGGGATTCTTTTCGGGGGTCGCGGGAACCGATGCCGCATTGCCCGAATAAACCGTCTGCGTATTGTAAGTCGAACCGTCGTTGATGAACGTAACGGTGTATTTGATGCGTTCCCACTTCGCATAGAGCGTCAGGCTGCTCGTGACATGCGAGCTTGCGTCATATCTCTGCGTAAGCGCGCTGTCGGTATACCAGCCCTCGAAGGTGTAGTGATTGCGAACGGGCGTACCGGGCGTTTCCGTCCACTGCGTTTCATATTGCCAGGTGGATTCGAGCGAGGTGTCGTATTCAACGCGGCTCGCCGTGAGCGCGTTGCCGCCGTTCACCACATAGTTCACCGTAACAAGCTGCTTGGTGTAGAGCGGATACAAGGTCGCGGTCGTGATCGCGGAAGAACCGAAGTTAAAGCGATCGCGCCCACCCACATAGCACCATGCAAGGAAGGTGTAACCCGTCTTTTCGGGCGCAACGGGTTCGGTCAAGCCGCCGAGCACCGCGCTCATCGTTTCGCCGTAAGGCACGCTCACAACACCGTTGTTGCCGATCGAGGTGATCGGCTTGTTGCTGCCGTCTGCCTCAACAAACGTTACGTTATAAGTCTTGGGTGCATACAGCGCATACACCGTCGTGTTGGCTTTGATAGGATTGTCAAACGAGAACGGAACGGTCAACTGACTGTCGGAATAATATCTGTAAGTGCCGTCCGAATTCGTTTGAATGTCGTAACCCGTGATGTCGCGCGCGGGTTCGCTCGCCTTTTCGTTCCAGTTGACGCGCTGCGTCGTTCTGCTGATCTGGCGATATTGATTCGTCGTGCCGTAAATCGGCGCAACACGGTTCACAACAACCGTATAAACGTTGATATCCCAACCCGCATAGAGGTAGAACGAGCTGTTCACCGCGGTGCCGAAACGGTATTCGTTGGTGAGCTGAGGGTCGGTGTACCACTTCGTGAAGGTGTGGCCCTCTTTTTCGGGCACGTCGATATCGCGCATCGAGAGCGATTTGCCCGCCTCGACCGCACGCGTTCTCGTGATGGGATTACCCGCGCTGTCTTGCGCGTTCCACACGAGGTTAACAACGTATTCCACGCTCGGAACGCCGTTCGTCATGATAATGTTGATCGTCGAGAACGTGCCGTCGGGGTTTTTCGTGGTAATGGTCTGCGTTTTGTTGTTGTCAACGTCGACCGAGCCGTCCGTGCCCATCGTCGTGGACGAGTTCGTCGTGGTCGAGGAATTACCGCCGTTGCCGTCGGATGCGCTCGAATCGCCCTTCACGGTGGAAGTAACGCCGCTCGAAGAGGTTTCCGTCGACTGCGTATGCTCGATTTTGCCTGTCTCTTTGCCGTCTTCGTCCTTCGTGACGGCAGAGGTTTCGATGGTGGTATTACCGTTTTCGTCTTTCTTCGTTTCCTGCTTGATTTCCGCGCCGTCGGTAATCGTCTGCGTTTCGCCGTTGGGCAGGTAGATGTTGCTTTCGGTGCCGTTGTTGAGGGTGTTGCCCGTCACCTTCGCCGCAACCGTCTTTTTGAAAAGGATCTTATCCGACGAGGCAAGGTAAACGCCGCCGCCTGCGTCGCGCGCGGTGTTGTTGATGATCGAGCCGCCCTGCATATCGAACGTACCCAAACGAACATAAACGCCGCCGCCGTAGGTTGCGCTGTTGTTGTTGATGGTGCCGCCCGTCATGGTGAACGTGGAGTTATTGTCAACCAAAACGCCCGCGCCGTTCGTGCCCGAGTTGCCCGAAATTTCGCCTGCCGACATATTGAACACGCCCGCGCCGCGCACAAGCACGCCGCCGCCGCGGCCCAAGCCGCCGTCGTTATTGTTCTTGATCGAGCCGCCCATCATGGTGAACGTACCGCCGCTGACGGTAACGCCGCCCGCATTGCCGAGGCTCATGTTCGTATCGAGCGAGGTGCCGTCTTCGATGCTGCCGCTGTAAAGCGTGAAGTTACCTTCGACGAGCACAACGCTGTAAACGCCGCCCGAAAGTTTGGCGTTTACGCCGTCGCCGAACAGATTGAGCGTAGCGTTCGCAGGAACATAGAAGAAGTGCGAATTGCCTTTATAGCTCAGCGTATAGTTGTTCAAACACAGATTGACCGTACCCGAAATATTGAACCGCTTGTAGGAAGTGAGGTTCGCCGTCAAGTGATAGGTGCCCTGTTCGATCGTCACCGTCTGAACGGTGTTGTTATTCCAACCCTTGTTATTGTAATACGTGTTGAAATTCGTCGAACTTGCGTGGTTGCCGGGGAAGAACTGGTCGTGAATGCCTTCGCCGAACTTCCAATAGACTTCGCCCGCGTCGCCGTAAAGTCCTGCCGTATCGATGGTCGCCGTGGCGATATTGCCGTCTGCCTTGATGTGGTTGGAAACGTCGGTTTTCGACTTTTTGAACCCTTTCGTGAACGACGCAAAGGCGTTACGCGTCATGGGGTAGAGCCAAATCACGCCGCCGAACACTTCGGTCATAAACGTGAGCGCGCCGAACGCATTGAGGTAGATGTTGTTCGCACTGCCCTTAACCGTGTTGTTCTGAATAATGATATCGCTGCTCGAATAACGCGAATCGTGGCTGTAAATGTTCACGGAAATCGTAGCCGCAGCCACCTCGGTCGTGGCGTTCATGAAGATACCGCCGCCTTCAACGTCGGCGCGGTTGCCCGAAATTTCACCGCCATAAAGATTGACAGTGGTATACGTGTCCATAAAAATACCGCCGCCGCTCCCGTTATAAGCGTGGTTGCCCGTGATTTTACCGCCGTACATATTCATCGTGGCGCCGCCGACTAAACAAACACCCGAACCGTTCAATCTGATATTACCGCCGTTGTTACGGATTTCACCTCCGTACATATTGAGGACAGCCTGCAAGCCGCTCATATGCACGCCACGGATAGCCGACGCCGGATTGCCCTCATAATCGCCGATTACCACCCCGGGATAAATGTTAACAGTACCGCTCGAATTAATAATGCTGACGCCACCGTGGCTCGTGCCGCCATGACCTATATTCGCACCGAAAGTGAACGTACCGCCGTACAGATTGATGGTACCAGTCGAGTTGATGGCACTACCCATCGCCTCGGGAATCGACGTCATTTTACCCGTTCCTTTACAATCGTAAACGGAAAACACTGCCATGTCTGCACCGTTATGCAGACATGATCCCCAAGTACGATTTTCATTTCCCGCATAAGTTACGGTATGACCGTTCAGACAGATAACGGCTTCGCCGTTCGGGTTGCCGTGTGAATCACCGGAAATATCGTTTGCAAGATAATATACACCGCCGTTAATTTGCGCGTTGATAAATGCGCTATAAGTCGTGATTGCCGTTGCTTTCGAGTGATCTACGCCGCAAATCGAATCATGATTTCCGCTGTAACGGAAATTGACCATAATTTCGTTCTGAGCCGTCAACGCCAAATTATACGATGCGCCGCCCGTTTGGGCAGGAGCTGCAATATAGAACTTACCCGTGTGAATTTTGGGACCCTTATGCGCCGTATCGGTCGAGGCATAACCGGCATTATACCCCTTCGTCAGAGCGCTGCCGTGGCGTTGCGCCAACAGCGCGATATCGCCTTCCGTTGCGACCGAACTGTTCTTGTAGTTGCCGCTGCCGACAAAGGGGAACGCATCGTTGAACGTCAAGTACACCCCGCTTAAATTGAAATCCTGATAAGCAAACAACTTATAAGCAGAACTGGTTGCAACGTTGTTAGCGCAGTAAAAACTGCCGCCGATTTCCACTTCCTGCGAGCGTCCAATGCTAGAGTTAATATTGATTTGGGCATTTTGTGCATAAGTATTATTGATAACTCTGCCGCCTAAGAACGAAACCTTGTTAAAACTGCTGTAGATGTTTATACCGCGGCTATAGTTACGCGTTGAACCAGCCGAGTTGCCCGAAACTTCACCGCCGTACATGGTGAAATAACCGGAATTAATATAAAATGCCGTTGATTGCGAACCTTGGTTGTTATAGATTTTGCCGCCGTAAAGCGTCACCTTGGAATTGTTGTAAGCACAGAACGGCCCGTGTTCGACCAAAATTCGTTCGTAGTTGCCCGAGGCAGCCTTACCCGCGCGCAGACCCGAAATTTCGCCGTCGTACATGTTGAATTCGGCGGAACTGTTCATGTAAAGATAACCGACCTCGAGCCATACAGAATAAATGGCATTCGAGTCGTACCAACGCTGGGCTGTACCGTATTTAATTTCAGTGTCGCAAAGCGCGCCGCCGAACATGTTAAACACCGCGCCCACGCCCTGCACGTCGAGCGCATAAATACCGAAATTCGTGATTTTGCCGCTGTAAAGATTAAAAATACCGCCCGAACGCACCCTTACTGCCTGATAAAATCCGCCGTTTCCGTCGAGCGCGCCGTTGCCCGTGCGCCCCGTGTAATAGCCCTGCGCATCGTGCGTGATTTTTTCGGTACAGTCGTAAAGGTTAAACGTGCTCCCGTCGTTTACGATAAACATGACCGCAGCGCCCGAACCCCAGCTGCCGACTGCTACGCTCGGCGTTGCCGCCGCAAACGTGATTTTGTGCCCGTTTAAGCACAGAACAACGTTACCCGAAATCGTAATCGAGCGGGTAAGCGTAATATCTTCCGTGATGTAATACGTGCCTGCGGAAAGCGTGCTGCTTGCATTGAGCTGCGCCGCCGTCAAACGCGTCGTGTGTGCGTGATTTGCCTTTTCCGTCATGCGGAATTTGATCAAACCGAACGTGGTGTCGTTCTCGAAATAATAACCGCTTGCGTCGACTTTGACGTTCGGGGCAGTCTTCCACTGCGTGGAAATAACCTGCCCGTCGAACGAGGTAACGCCGATTTCGCCTTCCAAATTGCTTTCGAGAGAAAGGCGTGCCGAAGAGGAATAAACAAAAATGTTGCACGCGGCGTTCGCCGTGTTGCGGTTGTTACGGACCGAGAACGCGGAAGATGCGATGAGGTGCGCATTCGTTCCCAAATAAACGCCGCCGCCGAGGGTGTTGCCCTGCGCGCTGTCGCCGCCGACCGTACCGCCCTGCGCCTTGATCGTGGAAGAAACGGCGTGAATGGCATAAGCCGTGTAAAGACTTCCGCGCGACGTGTTGTTACGGATATTGCCCCCCTCGAAAGAAGCAGTGGCATTGTTGAGCATGATCGTACCGCCCATAGAAGGCGAGTTCTGCTGAATAACGCCGCCGTACATGTTGAGGTGCGATTTGCCTGTGAGGTACATAGCCGCGCCGCCTCTCAGCGAAACCTGTGCGGCGTGATTGGTAATCCACGAACCCGAGAAGAGGTTCACGGTGGAAGCGTTGGCATAAATACCGCCGCCGTAATAGGTACTGCCGCCTACGGCGCCCCAGTTGTTGTATTGAAGATAAACGGTGAGGAGGTTTACAACGGCGTTATCGGTCGCATAAATGCCGCCGCCGTTATTCGCAGCGGTGTTATATTCTACCGTGCCGCCCGTGAGGCCGACAACCGAGCCTGCGCCAGCGTAAATACCGCCGCCCGAGGTTGCATAGTTGCCCGCGATTCTGCCGCCGCCGTTTACGAGGAAGTTACCGCCGTTTACGTAAACGCCGCCGCCGTTTTGGGTGGTGTGGCCGTGGTTCCCCGCGATGTTGCCGCCCGTAACGGTTGCGCTTGCGTTTGCGTAAACATAAAGCCCCGCGCCGCCGCCGAGCGCGGTTGCCGCGTTGGTTATAATACCGCCCTGAATAGAATTATCGGTTTCGGAAAGCTCCGTGTAAGCGCCCGTAGCCGTATCGCCCGAGCCGAAAACCCATGCGCCGAGCGAGTCGACGTTGAAATAGTGGTTGGTCGTTTCCAAATGCTCGTTGCTTTCAAAACGGTTGTCGCAATCTTCAAGGGTGAAGTTCGCGCCGCCGAGCACCGAAACCGTCGAGCTGCCCGCCGCACCCGAAAGGATATGACCGTTCAAGTCGAGCGTAACGTAGCCCGTAATACGCAGGTTGGTTTTGAGCTGCAAGTCAGCCGAAAGGTAATATTTACCCTGTTCCAACGTGCCGTTGCTCGATTCGACAAGGTCGTATGTAAGCTCGGTGTAATCCGTGTGCTCGCCTTTATGGTGCGTATCTTTGTTCGTGTTGGGCGCCGTGATCGTGATGCCCATGTTGTCCGCACCGGGTTTGTTCGCCGTCGTGTTCGTGCAGCCCACTGCAAGGCAGCCCGCCAAAACGGCGCACATTACGCACAGCAACGCTACGCGGAATATGCCGAACACGCCGCGCCCGCGCTTACGCACAGACGAAACTCCGTTCGTGTTCGGAACTTCCTTCTTGTTCTGTTTGTTTCTCTTAACCATACGTTTACCTCATTCAAACGTTAGATTTTTTTACTGCTGTTTTTTTGTCCTTCGTTTCGTTCGGATTATGTATTTTTCGCAGCCCCCGTTTGTTACGGGGGCTGCGCCCCTTCACGCCCTGCCTCAGGCAAGGGAAGGGGCAAAAATTCACGCTACCCGAAAACCCGAAAAACGCGCAAAAATCGGCATAGCTGTATACCATACCCATTCTTTGCATTCCCTATTATACTACACAAGTTAAGGAAAATCAATAAAATCACCCGAACTTTTTCAATTTTTGTCTAAAAAAAAGTGCTTTTTTCGTTATATTTTTCCTTTTTTCCTTATTTTTGTCACCTATCTTTCACAATCTGCCAAAAATTACCTCTACGCGCGCCCACGCGCTCTAAATTCGCGCGCGCGTGCGCGCGCATAGCCCCCTTGTCATTTGAGCGCAGCCGAAACATCCCGTCATGTTGCACGCGCCCCCTGTCATGTTGAGCGCACCCGAAACATCCCGTCATGTTGAGCGCAGTCGAAACATCTAAGATTCTTCGCCAAGCTCAGAATGACAAACAAGCCAATCCGAAACGGCGAAAACGCCCATAAAAAAAGCGCGGTGTTACCGCGCCGTGATCTCTACCGTCAAAGGCAGAACGTATTCCGTTTCCGTCGTAAGCGTCAGCGTATATTCCCCGCTATCGCCCGCCGCATATTCTCCGAGGGAAATCGTCACTTCCCCCGTTTCTTGCGTAAAATCGCATATGTATGCGGTTTTACCGCCGATTTCGAGCGTTACGCCCGCCGTTTTCGCCGCAAGCGCGTCGTCCGCCGAAACCTTGATCGCCGCCGTCGCCGCCGCCCCTTTGTTCTCGACGGCAAACGCATGGCTGCCTTTTTCGATTTGCACCGCCGTCTGCGTCGCCGCACCCTCGCTGCGCAAAAACGCGGTTTCGCCGTCTACCGTGCACACCGCGCTCACCTGCGCGAACCCCACGCGAAAGGCGGAAACGCTGTCGCCCGTGCTCAGCCAGGCATACGCGCCCCCCGCCGCCGCACTCACGGCAAACGCAAGCGCGCACAAGCTCGCCGCAATTTTTCTTTTACCGCTCATCGCCGCCGTCCTCCTTTTTTCGGATTTTTCCCCGAAAAACCCGTTCGTTCCGTGCATTTTGGCACTTTTGTTGATTTTTAAGGCATTTTTATCCGATCAGGCAGTATATTTCCCTCTTCCGATCGGTAGATTTTTCCACCGATTTTATTGCGCGGAAATGCCGATCGCACCGATCCGCAACCCCTTTCCCGCAAACGATTGCGCCGTAAAACCGTATTCCGCCGCCTGCGAGAAGTCCGCGCGCAAGCGAATTTGCACGGTTATGTAGCCGTTTTCGTCCCGATCCTCGGCGGAAAAACTGCCGTTTTCCACGGTAATCTGTTGCAGGGGCGTTTCCGAACCGTCGGTTTTATACTCTAAAAACCACGCCCAAACGCTCTCTTCCTTATTATAATAGCAGAACGCGCCCAACGTGTTGCGTTTAATACCGTCTTCCTGCGTAAGCGTATCGCCCGAAAGCCCGCTCAGCGTAACGCTGTAAGCATTCAGCCCCTCGTCCGCCTTGACTTTGATTGCAAGCGCGATTTCCTCGTCCTGCGCCACGGCGTCTAATACAAGCGGCGTTTTCGTGCCGTTTTCATAATAGGCATTTCCGTCGCGGACATAATGCAGCGTCTGCGTATGCGCGCCCAGCGTGCGCGTAAGCGTAAGGTCGCCGAGGATGACGCCCGCGCCGATCACGGAAAGGTCGGTTCCGCCGAGCGCCACGCGGCTACGGTCGGAAAACCAGGCGAACAGCGCTGAAACAGAGGCGATCAGCGCCACGAGTAAAAGCAGAAATGCCGAAACGATGCCCTTATATTGAGTTTTTTTCGACGTTTTTTTCATATTTTACAATTATTCTTCGGCAGGCGGTTCGGAAGGCGGCGCGCCCTCTTCTTCCTGCGCGTTTTCGGGTTTGGTATAGGAAATCAGTTTGCGTATCTGCCGCACGGCAAGCCATATCCCGAACAGGAATACGGCAAGGAAGATCCAATTGAACGTATTTGAGAAAAACCCGACGACGGCGCCGAGAAATACTGAATGCGCCACGCCGATCCCCACGAAGTTCTCGGCATATACGGGCGCATCTTTGGGCGCGCCTGCGGCGACGCCCTGCGTTACGATATACGTTCCCGCGTCGTCCGTATCCTTTTCCATGATTTTGTGAATGATGCGCTGCCCCGCGAGCCGATGCCCCTCGGGCGCGATATAAACGGCATTTTCGCCGATTTGGGCGCGTTCGATCGAACAATGCTTGACGATCACAAGTTCCCCGACCTTGATTTCGGGGCTCATGGAATCGGTCAGCACGATTGAAAAGGAATACCCGAACAGCGTTGCCTGTTTTCCGTTCGACTTTGCAAAGACCGATAATGCGAAAATACACACGGCGAACACGAAAATCAAAACGGAAAGCACGGTTAAGGCAATCGAAACCGCCTTTTTGGCTTTTACGTTACTTCTTGCCATCGGAAGATTCCTCGCCTTCCGCGCTTAAAATAATGGGTTGTTTCTTCTTCGCAGGCGCTTTCTTCGCCGCGGGTTTGCTTGCCGTTTCTTTCTTCTCTTCGCTCGGCGCAGGGGGTTCCTCGCCTTCTGCGCTTAATATAATAGGTTGTTTCTTCTTCGCAGGCGCTTTTTTCGCCGCGGGTTTGCTTGCTTTCTCTTCTTCGCTCGCCGCGGAAGGCTCTTCGGAAACAGACATTTCCTTCTTCTCTTCCGCAGGGGCAGGTGTTACGGAAACTTGTTCCACGGGCACAGGCGGCGCGCTTTCCGTCGGTTGCACGACGGGCGCAACAGGCGCGGCGGGTTCCGCCGCAAGTTTCCCTTCGGCGCGCAATTGCTCTAAAAGCTGTTGTTTTAATTGCTCTTCTTTGTCTGCCGCATTCTCTTTGTTGCGTTCGCGAACGACCCTGACAAGATTAAATACGCAATAAACGACGATCAGCAGCGAGGGCAGCACGACGCATACAAAAAAGCCCCATTGCGACTGAAACCACATGGAAACATTGCCAAGCCCGTCGGTATGCGAAACCACTTTGCCGATAATATCGGAATATTGGCGATTTCCCAAATCCAAAGGCGCGCCTTCTTTGTCGCCGCGCGTAAAAATACGGTCGCCTTCCACTCTTTCAATGCGGTGCGAATTGATAATGTGCGGTTTTCCGTCAATCACGATATATTTCGCCCCCGGTACGCTCTTACTTACGGGATAGTAAAACGTGATGATATCGTCCTTTTTCAGCTCTTGTTTTTCCGCATCGGAAAGGACTTTGACTTTGAGCAGATCGCCCTTTTTGAAACTGTCGGGTTGATCGCCGTCCATGGAATCGGAACGCACGGCGACATAAGTATACCCGAATAATTTGGTATACCCTTTTTTACCCGATACGATAATGTTAATCGTTAAAATCAGCACGAAGATAACGATAATGCTTACGATAACGTTTACCGTAATATTCAGCGCTTTTTTGCTTTTCTGCGTCATTGTTAAAAACTCCTTTCAAGCCTATTTGTCATGCCGAACGCACCCTCTGTCATGTTGAGCGTAGCCGAAACATCTCATCAGATTCTTCGGCAAGCTCAGAATGACAATAAAACTCAGAATGACATGGTGCCACAACCTTCTGTCATGTTGAGCATGCTCTTTCGTCATGTTGAGCGTAGTCGAAACATCTTGTCATGTTGCCTCTCTGTCATGTTGAGCGTAGTCGAAACATCTTGTCATGTTGCCTCTCTGTCATGTTGAGCGCAGTCGAAACATCTTGTCATGTCGCCCTCTGTCATGTTGAGCGTAGCCGAAACATCTCTTTTCATTCCCACTCTTCCGATAAATCACGCCACATCGGATTCATGCTTTCAATCAAATTCACTTTTTTTATTCTTGTCCAACCTTTAAGTTGCTTTTCACGAGCAATCGCATCTTTTATATTTTGATACATTTCGTAATATACCAAATAGTGAACATGATATTTTTTTGTAAAACCTTCTAATAATTCATTTTTATGTTCATAAATGCGCCGCTGAATATTATCGGTTACACCGATATATAAAACAGTATTCGTTTTATTACGCAAAATGTAAACGTAATATTGATTCATGGGTATCCTTTTATGAGATTCTTCGGCAAGCTCAGAATGACATGCGTGTCATGTTGAGCGCAGTCGAAACATCTTGTCATGTTGTCCTTTGTCATGTTGAGCGTAGCCGAAACATCTTGTCATGTTGTCCTTTGTCA
>CAJUSA010000005.1:0-4685 GCA_910589015.1 uncultured Christensenellaceae bacterium | reverse complement strand
TGTTGAGCGCAGCCGAAACATCTTGTCATGTTGTCCTTTGTCATGTTGAGCGCAGCCGAAACATCTTGTCATGTTGTCCTTTGTCATGTTGAGCGCAGTCGAAACATCTTGCATGTTGTTCCTCTGTCTTGTTGAGCGCAGTCGAAACATCTTGCATGTTGTTTCTCTGTCATGTTGAGCGCAGTCGAAACATCTTGTCATGTTGTTCCTCTGTCATGTTGAGCGTAGCCGAAACATGTCAAGATTCTTCGGCAAGCTCAGAATGACATGCGTGTCATGTTGAGCGTAGTCGAAACATCTCAAGATTCTTCGACAAACTCAGAATGACAATAAACAAGCTCAGAATGACAAAATCACAAAAACAGAGCCGCGCACTTGAAAAACGGCAAGGCGCGGCGCGAAAACAACTTACGGCGGGCGCACACTACGCCCGCCGTTGCCGTTTTATTGTTTTTTGTTATTGTCGGTTATGCCGTTTTTTCGACACCCTTGAAGTTCAGAAGAACGCTCAGTTTGTCGCCAAGGATCGAATCGATGCAGTCGCCGTCGGTACCTTCAAGCCAGAACGTCACGTCCACAACCGCGAAGTAGTCATTTCCGGAGGTAATATAGCTACCGCCTGCCCAATCGGTTTTCACGTTCGTGGTCGTAGCGATCTTCGTTGCGCCTGTTTCCGTACCTTTGGTCAAAGCAAGCGAAGTATAATCGGCCTGCGTAATATTCGTATTATTGTTTGCAGGGTCAAGATCCTGAATAAGCGTGGGGTTCCCCATTGCCTCTTCGATGGCAGCCTTTTTCAGATAGTTGTAGTCGGAAGCAAAGTTGCCGTAGCAGAAACCTCTTTCGACCGGGCTGTTGCCTTCTTCGTCGACGTTATCGCCTGTTTCTCCGATATTTGCCTGCTTACCGCTTACATAGTATTCGTTAGGCGACCAAATTGCCGTCGCGCCCGACGATTTCTTTTCCTCGAACATTACGCGGGTTGCGTTCGCCGCACGCGCCTTAATCGTGAAAGTACGATCGCCGCTTGCTGCGTCGTTCTCATAATCTTCGGTTGCCTTTGCGCCGTAGCCGGAAGACGTATTGATCAATTTATCGCCGAATTTTTTGCCGAGTTCATTATCCCTGAAAGTCATGGCTTTCGGCGTTCCATCGTCCGAAGGCAAAACCGACGAATCATCGTTCAAGTAAATATCCATCGCCGCCGTGCTGCGGAACACAAGGCGAACCGTTATGTAACCGGTTTGAGTAGAAGGATTGTTTGCCGCAACGGGAGAGTTCTTCTCGTCCTTGAAGCCTTTGCTTGCTACATCATAAGTTAAAGGTTTTAAGGGAATGCTTTTCAGCGAATCCAACGCGGTCCCGCCGAAGGTAACAAGGCTTTTATATTCGCTGTCGCCGGGGTTGTTCGATGCGCCAATCGTCGTGATTGCAAGGTCAAGATTTGCGCCGTTCGTTTCGGTCGTCGCGCTCAGATCGAAAGAATCCACGCCGACGTTGGTATTGCCCTGCGAGAACCATGCAAACGTCGATCCCGCCGAAAGCGCGATCGCAAGCCCAAGTGCTGCCGATGCCCCTAAAATTTTCTTTGAAGATTTCATAACAAAAATTCTCCTTAAATTTTTTTCAAATTCTATCTCAATCGGCTTGCGCCGTTTGATTTAGTGTAAGATTCTTCACCCGCAAGGGGTTCAGAATGACAGGTAGCTGAGGTTTCCTCTTGTCATGTTGAGCACGCCCTTCTGTCATGTTGAGCACGCCCTTCTGTCATGTTGAGCGCGTCCTTTTGTCATGTTGAGCGCGTCCCTTTGTCATGTTGAGCGCGTCCCTTTGTCATGTTGAGCGTAGTCGAAACATCTCAAGATTCTTCGGCAAGCTCAGAATGACAACAAACAAGCTTAGAACGACAAGAAAATCACGTTCAGAATGAGAAATCAGCTTGCTTTCGATCCCGTAATGCTGACGCTCAGTTTTACCGAGCTTGCAAGAATCGAGTCGTTACAGTCGATATCCCAGCCTTCGATCCACACGAGCAACGTCTGTTTGATCTTCGTGCCCTTTTCGAAATTGCTTGCGTTCCGCTTGCAAACCATCGAATCGGAAACGAATGCCTTTGTGGTGTAATTTGTGTTTTCTGTCAATAAGTCGCGGCCTTCGAACGTCGTTTCGGGCTTTGCATACACTTCGCCTTCGCTTACGTTTTTGTCGCCCTCGATCACCATAACGCGCAACGCGTCGAGGATATTGCCCTTGCTCTCTTCGATATTCACGCACATTTCATAAGAAATCGCGAACTCGGAAAGATTCATTAAATAGTAGCTGAACGCAAAATACGTTCTGCCCGCACGGTCGGTCTTGTCGCCAAGCCCTTGCGTCAGGTTTGCGGGAATCTCGGCAAGCGTGGTTGGCACCTGCTCGCTCATTCCTTCAACCCAAATGCGGTCGGAAGGGTCGGGGTCGTCCTCTTTCATGCTTATGTATAGCTGAACGTTGCCTTCTACCGTCACGTTGGGCGGTTCTTCAGACGGCTTGCGGCACCCCGCAAACACCCCGAGCAACAGAAACGACGTAACAATCGTTGCGATTACAAGAGAATACCAAACAACGCCCTTTTTCTTTGTTTGCCGTTCCTGTGCCACCGCTCTCTCCCGATATGGTTTTGAACGCGGCTGCGAGCGTTTTTCGGCGCATACTGCCGCAAGATTGCTTTGCCGCAACGGGTATTATTTGCCCGTTACGTAACGCATTATAGCAACAAACCAGCCCGCCGTCAAGTATTTTATGAAAAAATTTACAAAAAATTTTTTCATTTTTACTGAAAAAGTTCAATACAGTATGAAACGAACGGGGTTTTTGCCTGATTTTTGCGGTGTTTCCGTGCCGTTATTCTTCGCCGAATAAATCGCGGAAAACGCCCGAAATATCTTCATGCGCCGATACACATTGTATGCGGTAAGTCGCATTTTTGTAACTTGCCAGGGCGATTGTGTTATAGGTTTCGTCTGTTTTTTGCGTATAATATTGTATTGTGGTATTATCTATTATTACGGTTTGGCTCTCTTCCTTAAAACCTTTTACCGTCTGTATATCCGTAACTGTTTTATCGAAAAAGTCTAAATAGACCATACTAATATTGTCTTCATCAAAATAATCTGTACCCCAACCTCGAATTCTGCCATCTGGCGCCGTCCAAACACGATAAGCGTCAAAATGATATGCAGTAAAATCAACCGTTTCCAAATTGGCTTCATTTAAGGTAATATAAAAGTTATTTTCATCACTATCGTTTTGTTCTAAATTTCCAAACAGAAATCTTGTTTCTTTTTTCAGAACGAAGGGCAAAACAATCGCCAACACAATACAACAAAACAGTACGGCAAGCCCGACAATAAGCCCCGATTTGTTATGAAAGAACCCGTTGCCGCCTGCGGTACCGTTGTTCGTCGCCACAGACGGTTCCGTAACGGATACGGGTTCCGCCTCGCGATTCTCGCTGAACCCTAAACGTTCGGCAAGGCGCGCGCGGCGCTGCTCGTACGGCATGATCTTCATATTGTCCGCACTTTCTTTCAAAAGCTTTTCGATCTCTTCGATTTCCTGTTCGCTTAAATTTTCATCCATAGACTACCTCACGCAATCATAACGGAAATTGCCTGTTCGATTTTACTCTTTCCGTCTAAACACAAATAAGAAATTCTATATTCGAATAATCCGCTTGCGACTTTCAAATACGTTCTCTGCGCGATCTGCTGATTATTATCATTATAATATGTTTCGACCAAATAACCGCAACCGACAGCCACATGCGGAACACCTGTATACCTTGTGATTAACGTTTCCGAACCGTCACCGGTTGTTACATCCCACCAGAAAGTAAAATTATTCAAGAATAAAGCAACTGGTTTCCCGCTTTTAATCGATGCTTTATATTTTTCCAAATCCAATGTTCCAACGCTGCTTGTCGCATAAGTCAAGCCGTGATTTACCACATATTGATTCATGCCTTTCTGGAATCCGCTGAAAGACGTACCTGCCCCGCCGACGTCCGTTTCCATTAAATCATATAACTCATCATTTACAGCCGTCGTTTCAAAGGTTAAACTTTTATATACTACAGCAGACCCCAACGAATTATATACTTTGAAATTCGGAATTAAATCCTCATAATAACGGTCGTAATAAGCAATCAGAATTGTTCCTGCCGTACTTGCGCAACTCGTTTTATTTGCCGATACGGTATAATCGGGTAAATCGTATTTAATATGATCTTCGTCGGAAGAATCTTTCCACGCGTAATTGATCGTTTCGGTTTTTTCCACATATCCGCCCGATCCACAGAACTTTTGCTCTTCTTCGGGGGCGGGCGCGGCACCCACGCTCAATGCGCTTGCAAGCAACATAAATGCCGCTACGGCGGCGGTCGTAACTCTTTTTTTCATAAAAACACCTCTTTTCTGTTGTAATATCAATTAAACGCAGAAAAGAAATGTTTTTACGCAAATTATATTTTAATATTTTTCGAGGTTCTTGGCTCTTTGTTTGATTTTCGCCAACGCTCTGTAATACGAACTTGAAACCGTGCTGGAAGGAATGCCGATGATTTCCGCAATTTCATCGAATGTGTAATCTTCCATATTTTTGTATATGAGAATTTCCTTCTCTCTTTCGTTCAACGGATCGATCAA
>CAJUSA010000004.1 GCA_910589015.1 uncultured Christensenellaceae bacterium | reverse complement strand
CGTAAGGTAAGAAAAGTTTTCGGTCAGCATATATTTTTCCATTCCGCTTGAAGGAAGCTTATAATCGGCGGTCACGGCGGGGCGGGGCGATAGGGAAACGATATCTTTCAACGGCACGCTTCCGTTTGTCTCGATCTCAACTTCTGCGCCCGCCGCACCCAGCAGTTCTATAAGATTCGCAATATCCGCCTGCAAAAGCGGTTCACCGCCCGTCAGGGTAACGTTTTTTACGCCCGTCGATTTCACATATGCAACAAGCTCTTGCGTAGAGGCAAGCTCATGTTTTACGTCGGCGGTATTTGCCCAGCGCGTGTCGCAGTAGCCGCAATTAAGGTTGCAACCGCAAAACCGCAGAAACACGGCAAGCTCGCCCGCACGCGGGCCTTCGCCGTTTATGCTTACAAACTTTTCGGCAACTCTAAAACAACCCATATCACTCACCGTACACCGCGCAGTTCTCGGGCGATTCGTACACGGTCACGCTGAAAACAGGCATACCCTTTTGACTAAGATCGGCGTATATGTGCGCGGCAAAGTTTTCGGCAGTGGGTCTGAAATCCGTTTCAACCAACGAAAACCCTTCTTCTTTGAGCACGGCAACGGTTGCGGGCTTAAGGGTGTCTTTTTCGTAAATAAGCGTATGGTCAAATCCTTCCGCAATCTCTTTTACTGCCTTCTTAAAATCGCCGAAGTCCAAAAGCATACCGCGTTTTTCACCGCTTCCCTGCAATTTGCCGCCGCTTATCTTTACTTCCACAATCCAGTGGTGGCCGTGGATATTAGAGCACTTACCGTTGTATCCGTGAAGAAAGTGCGCACTGTCAAAACAAGCCGAAGTTTTCAAGTAATACATATCTCTCCTTTTGCGCAAAAAAATACAGCCGCGACAAAACGACTGCACCGAAAAAGACTATTCCCATTCAGATGCCCTGGTTTTGTTTAACGACAGGATGGCGCAAACGAACTGTCTATTTTATTGACTATATAATATCACGCCGCAACGCGTATGTCAACTCAACCGAAGTGTTTATCCTCTAATTATTTTCAGAACGGCGGTAATCTGTGCCTGTTTTATGCGAAAATGCGCGTTTCGGAGCACCCTGCCTTGTTGCAGGGGATTTTTTAACCGAAATAGGTTTTGAAACGAATTTTATATTTTCCGTGCGGAAACAGATATTCGTATAAATCGACGAAATAATCGTCGGTCATGCTCGCAATATAATCAACCACGATCTGATTACGTTCGGTCTCTTCGTAAGGCACCGACCGCTTGTAATACGGCTTGTTCAGATACGCGATATGGTGGCGGAATACAGGCGAATCGGCTCTGCCTTCGTTGAGATCGCGCAACAATTTTTCATAGAGTTCCTCGGTCATGGGGCGCACGCTTTCGCGCAGTTCGCGTTCGACTGCCTCGTTGCGGTAGATGAGCTCGTAATCTTCGCGTTTCGCCTGTTGCAACGCCGCAAAGTGCGCCTCGTCTAACTTGATGTAACCCTTTCCGTAGCTGTTTTCGATAATATTGACGGTGAGATTGTTGACGATTTCGGCGTTGATACTGCCGATCGCGCCCGCCGCAAATTCTTCGCCGCCCAGCAGTTTCACGCGTTGCGCATCCTGCCTGTCTTTCCCCAAATAGGCGATAATGTCCGAGATGCGAACCGCACAGCCCTCTAACGTGCAGGGGACGAGCTTTCGCACGTTCGCCGCGTCGCGGTAGCAAGATTCGATCTGTGCGTCAAACACGGCAAAGTCCGCAAGCGGCGCGGGACGGTATTCGCTCAGTTCAAGCTCGCCGTCGTGCGAGGCGATGCCGCTGAGCGTTTGCAAACTGATATTGAGCGGAAAGACCGTATCGAGCACGCGCACCGAATGGATATTATGGCTGAAATACCGCCCCGTATGTGCATAATACAGCTCGCTCAAATACCGTTCGCCGGCATGTCCGAAGGGGGTATGTCCGATATCATGCCCCAACGCGATTGCCTCGATCAGATCGCAATTGAGATGCAGAGCCGCGCCGATCGTACGGGCGATCCGCGAAACGTATTGCACATGCTGCCCGCGCCGCGTGATGTCGTCGTTGCGGTAAAAGGAAAATACCTGCGTTTTATCGGCATAACGATTATAATACGGGCAGTTCATGATTTTATCGATATCGCGCACGAAAGCGGGACGCCATACCGTCGCCCCGTCGTGCGGATTGTCCTTTCTTCTCAGCGCGCCGCTCTCTTCGAACGCGAACGAGCGGAACGTTCCTTCTTTGCGTTCACGCTCCATGCGCCGCGTCAGTTCTTCCGATAATACTTCGTAATGCATGCCGTTATTATACAAAATACAAGCAAAAAAGTAAACCTTTTCGCCAAACTTTTCGGTTCGCATAAAAAAAGCCTTCCGAATGAAAGGCTTTTTTCTGTTCAACGGATTTTCCTGAGCTGTAACAACACGGCGGTATACGGTCTCGGCAGCGTGACGCAGAGTTCGTCGTCTTCTTTGCGCATTTGCACGGGCGCGGGGGGAAAAATCTGACTGACGTCGTAATTTGCAAATCCGCGGAAGGTCTTTTGCGGCGCGCCTTCTAAATGCCAGATATAAAACAGTTTTTCTTCGCCTTCTTCGTCCGAGAGCGCAAGCGCATCCCAGTCGCGGTTGGTAATGCCGGAAAATCCCGTGGGATACTCGGGATGCGAGCGTTTTACGAAATTCCGTATATCCTTTGCGACCGCAACGCCTTTTTTCAGCAGTTCTTTTTCCGCTTGCGTACAATGATCGATCCTTCCGCTCAAATACGGTACACCCGCGAGCGCGGAAACGAAATTGAAGACGATGATCTCTTCGTCGGTACTGCCGCGTTTCATATCGCATCCCGAAAGGTGCACGGGGTGCGGCATACACCAGATACCAAGCTGTTCGGGGGGAATATTCGCAAGGCTGCCCTTAACGATGGAAGGATATAAACGGTAATCATCCTGATCGGAAACGCTCTGCATGGCGAAATGCGCCAGCGTACCGCCGTCCGATCGCATGGCGCCCGAGCCGCAGTTCTCAATGATCAAATCGGGATATTTTTCATAAAGACTGTCGATAAACCGATAAAAACCGCGCAGATTCTTCTGCGCATAAGCCGCCCCTTCCGCGCCCGCGCCGAAATAACTGTCGTTGTAGTCGTTTTTGATAAAGCGCACACCCATGTCGAGAAGCGCGCATATTTTTTCGGTCAGATACCCTACCGCGCCCGCGTTAGTGAAATCGAAAAACCTGCGTTCGGGATTGCCGAGCTTTCTGCCCCTGCCGTCGTGCAGGAACCATTCGTCCGGCAAGGTATCGGCAACTGCTTTACCGCAGACTTCGATCTCGAACCACACGCCCGCGACAAGCCCCATGTCTTTGATCTGCCTTATGAACGAGGCAAGCCCGCTCGGGAAACGATCGGAAGACGTGCCCCATGTGCCAAGCTGTTCCGACCAGCCGACGCCGTGATTTTCAAACCAGCCCGCATCCATCACATAGGCCTCCGCACCGATTTCTTTGGCGGCGCGCGCAAGCCCGAGGCAGACTTCCTCGGAAGGATCGGACCAAAGACAGTTGAGGTAATCGTTGAACGCAATCGGCTGTATCGCGGGAATGCAGTGCCGAACAAGACGGCGAACGGCGGTTTGATGTTTGACCGCCTCTTTGAACCCGCCCGACGCATACCCGAAAACACAGTCAGCCGATTCGTAGCGCTCACCCGCCTGTAAGGGATAAGAAAAACCCAGTCTGCGGTCTTCCGCGCAGCCCGCGAACAGCGTTAAAACGCCGTCACCTTTCCACCAACCGCGGTGTGTGCCGACCGACATCTGCCATCCGCCGTCGACCTCGAGCTCACAGAAAAAACAGTTCCCGTCGCGCTTATCTTCCAAAAAGAGATTGGGATAAAACCGCGCGGTGGTCTGCGTCGACGTGCCGCCGATCTCGAACGACGACATGGGCGGCGCAGTCCCTTCGTCGAACACGCCGACGTCGTAAAGGGAAACCTCATGCCACTGTCCCTCGCCGTACCACGTCTGGTTACAATACTTTAAGCGGAAATCCTGCTGTTTGAGTTGATTTCCGTACGGAAATACCGTCAATAGATGAGCAAATCCCGTCAGTTCCACCACCTCGCCGCCGACGTTTTCCACACTGATTTTGCGGCGGAACACTCCTTCGCGTTCCGCAACCGCCGTCAACACGATTTTCAACGGCGCGTCGGCCGCAAGATATTCGAGGCGCAACGAATTATCGTCGTATTCCCCGTAAACAAGTTTCACGTCTTCCGCCTTATTCCGATAGGCGTTCGTCATTGAGGCGTTGACACCGAATTTTCCGCCCGAAACGGTGTAAACGAAGGGCAATACCCCTTCTTTTTCCTGCGCGCCCCATTCTTTCACCATTCTGAGGATCCCTGCGTTGACCGCCGAAGGCGTATTGCCCCGATACTGAATTTCCATAATTCATCCCATGTACGGTAAAAGAAGCGCGGACGCGTGGTTCCGCGCTTCTCAACCGCCGTTTTTATTATTTGTTTTTCTTTTTGGCGCATACGATCGCCGCCGCCCCGCCTGCGACCAGCAAAGCCGCAACGGCGAGCACCGATTCCGCCGCGCCGCGGCAACCTTTTTTGGCGGGTTTTTCGGGTTCTTCTTCGTCGCCACGGTCGATCCGCACGATAAAGTGGTAAATCCGGCGGGTTTCCTTGCCCGAAACGTCGGCCGCGATATATTCCACCGTGTAGGTGCCGATCATCTCGGCAGTAAATTTATTGCCCGCAAGAATGGTCGTAAGATCGCGGGGGTTTTTCACGGTGATCTGCAAACTGACGGGCTGATCGCTGTCGTCGGTGAGCATGGGCTCGGGCAGCACGATTTCCGTACCCGTCTTGGTAATGAACTTATTGTCGCGGTCGCCCTGTTCGTAAGCAGAGAACGCGTCGGGCGCAAAGGTCATGACGGGCGGTTCCAGATCTTTCTTGATAACTTTGACGGTAAACTCTTTCACCGTTTCTTTTTCGCGCGCATTGACCGCCGTTACCGTGAGCGTATAGTTGCCGATGGCGATATGCTCGGTCGTCAACATGCCGTTTTCGGTTTCTTTGAGTTCTACGGTGTTGCCCTCTTCGTCCTTGAGTACAACCATATACTGCGGCCTTCTGTCGAAAATATCGTAAACAAGGTTTTGGGGAAGGACGATCTCGTCGCCGTCGATGACGATGGTCGGGATCGCCGCTTCGTTTATAACGGGTGCGGGAAATTCATACCCTTCCTGCGCTGTTACGAACGAAACGCCGTTGATTTGTGTGATATACGCCGCGCCGAACGTGACCCCGAAGTTGATATTATAATTGTGGGAAGGCGCCGCCACCGCCGAAAGGTCGAAGCTCATAAGTTCGCTTCCCGCCTTGCCGACCGAAATCATATTCTTATCGGGTTCGTAACACACTTCCACGAATACGTCGGGATCGAGTTCGCCCGTCACGTCGAAGTTGAAATTAAGGCGCACGTTTTCTCTTACGATTTGCTGATCGCTCGTGTTCCCGCCTTTATACGTCATGATCGACGTATACGCCCAGAATCCGCCGTTCGTCTGATCGGACGCAAACGCAAGCACCTTTACCCAGACGGCATTTTTGCCGTCGGAAAAATCCACCCACGTTTCCTTCGCCATCTGCGTTCCGGGAACGAACTCGAAGAGATTCGCAAGGCGGAAGATTACCGTAGACCTTCCGCTTACGGAAAACTGACCGAGCGCGCGCCCGAGGCTGTTGTTTTCGGGAATACCCGTATCGAGTTTCATGCCCTGTTCGGTTTCTTCGATCTTGACGGATACCTTTGTGAAGAGCGACGGGATATCCTCGAACAGCGTGCTCGAATACGATACCGATTTCACCGTGGAAATTTCCACGCCGTCGAACGAAATCACATATTTGAATTGATAGATCCCCAACCCGTCCAATTCGACGCTGTAAACACCGTCCTCCGCCGTCAGTTCGACGTATTCGGTATCTGTACTCTTCTTAAAAAACACCGCAAGCGTTGCGTCGTCGTATCCGCCTTTATCAAACGCGGGCGTAAAGCGCAGACTCGGGTCGAACGTCTGGTCTTCGAGCCCGTAAGACGTCACCGTCGGATCGACGGGGTCGGGCGTTTCGGGGTTTTCCACCACGAAGGAAAATTGATTGTAACGGCGCAGATAGATGCCGCCGAACTGCACAAGGATCTTTTCGAGTCTGAGTTCGCCCGCGGGATAAAGCGTTGTATCGGGCGCGGGCTTCTGATTTACCCCGCTGAATGCTTTTGTGAGATCGAGCGTTGTAAACTGATCGGGATATCCAAGCTCGACGACCAGATTCGTGCTGTCGTATTTGATCCATAATTCCTCGCTCACCGCCTCGCTCGCCGAAAGTTCGAAATTGACGTAATAATTTTCATAAACAAACCCGTATCCGACAAGTTGAATGTGGCAGTGAAGCATGTATACGTTGCCCGCCTTGTAGAGAAACGGCATGAGCACAAGTTTACGGTGCGACGCGTCCGTAATTTCGAACTGCACCATCTTCTGCACGGTAAGCGGAATCGAGGCGATATAATCATTTAGCGCGTCAAAGCGGAACGTGAAGATCATATTCCCCGTCAGCGACGTATACTGCGCGTTTGCGGCGGCGTTCGCATAATCCATGTTGTTGCGGTCGTTATTCGTGATGAGAACGCCCGCGTTGCGGTAGGAAATGCGCGCCGTGCTGTCGTCCGTAAAGAAATCGCGCTTATCGGTATAGCCGAGTTCGTAATCGGAATAATGAAACTTAAAATTCTGATCGTTGACGCGTTCGAGGACGATTCCGCCGTGTTGCACCTCAAATGCGGGCACCATGTTCGCCGTCGGCAGAAAATCGGTATCTGCCGCGTCGCCTTCCGCCGTCTTTGTCAGGTCGACGACGAGCTTGTTGAGTTCGCCCGCGTAAATTTTCAGTTTTCTATTTTCCGATTCGTAGCGCACGCGAACGGCTACGCCTGCATAATCTTTCAGATCCTGCAACAGATTGACGGGATTTTGCGTATAATACTGCCCGTCCGTTTCTTCCCCCGAATAGACGGCGGCGTGCAGAATATAACTTGCCTCCGCCTCGTCGTCCGACGTGCAATAGGCAAAGAGTTTTACGGTGATCTGTTTTCCGCCGTCCGTTCCGTCGGTGATCGTGATATACGTCGTCTTGTTCGACGCCGCAGCCGCGGGTTGCAAGCCGTTGTAGCGCAGCACGACTTCGAGAGTATCGCGGAACGAATAGTTTTCGTTGACGGCAGCATGCACAAAGTCGCCTTCGCTTTGCGCGCCTAGCACGATGCCGCGGTCGGCATATTCAACGTCGATCGGCGCATCGAGCGCAATGAAGTCTTTGTTCAGATTTGCCTTGGCGTCAAACGGTTCTTCGATATCGGGCGCGATAAATTTCGAACCGTTGATCTCTTCGACGACGATCCCGCCGTTCGTGTTCATCAGCGCGGGTTTTACGTTGCCGTCGGGCAATTCGTCGCCGTACTGATACTCGCTGCCGTCTACCGCTTTATTAAGATCGAATTCCGAACGGCGTTCCCCTACGACGATGCTTGCGGTTTTTTCGGACGCATGATAGGTAAACGTAATCCGCTCGCTTATGAGCTCGCCTGCCGTGAGTGTTGCCAAAACATAGTTATCCGCTATTGGTTTCTGGTCTTTGATGTTGATATTGGTTTTTACGGAATACCCCCCCCCTTCGGCAACGACAAGCACGTTGAACCAGACGGTTTTTTCCGAGCCCTCTTCGTTCAGAAAGAAATAATTTCGTTTAATCTTGCCGTCGTCCGGCACGCCGTTCATGCGGAACGTCATCGAAAACGGCGCCGTCGAAAAGGAATATTCCCCCGCGTTCGTCCATTTGTCGGCATCGTCCGAGCCGTCGCCGTTGCCGATCTGCACCGAACCGTCCTTAAAGTATGTTATGGGTGCGGTATTCTGCGAAAAGACTTTGTCTGCCTCGTACATGGGTACCTGCGTATCCTCAGCCGAAACGGAAAAAACAACCCCCGCCGCCGCAGTCACTGCGGCTAAAAGCGACATAGCCGTCACCGTTATTTTTTTGTTCATAAGTTACCTCCTTTTCATATCCTGTTATTCTTTTACGCTGCCGAGCATAATGCCGTCTACAAAATACTTTTGCAGGAAGGGATATGCGATCATAATGGGCAGCATGGTAATAAAGATCTGCGCCGACGAAACTGCCGTTCCGCCGAGTTTTTCAAGCGCTTCCGCCTGCGACATGCTCGAAGAAACAAGCGTCTGCAACATATCGTATAAAAGCGTTTGCAAGGGATAGTTCATGCTTGTCGCCGAATAAAGTTTTCCGTCGAACCAACTGTTCCAATGTCCTACAAAGGCGTAGAGTATGATCGTCGCGATCACGGGTTTGGAAAGAGGAAGAACGATGCGCACAAGCACGCCGAAGTAAGAACAGCCGTCCACCTTTGCCGCCTCTTCGATCTCTTTGGGCATCGAGCGGAAGAAATTCATCATGAGCAGCGCCCAATAGGTGTTGACCGCGCCGGGCAGAATATACACCCAGAGCGTATCGTACAGATGCAAATTCTTCATGAGCAGGAAGGTGGGAATCAGCCCGCCCGCAAAGAACATGGTCACGACGATGATCGCAAGGAAGAAGGGACGACCCTTAAATTCCTGGCGATTCTTCGACATGGGGTATGCCAACAGCACGTTGACGATCAGCGCCATCAGGACGCCGCCGATTACGCGGAGCAGCGAATTTTTCAACGTAATGAAGAACATATTGTTGCGGAACACATAGCGGTATGCCTCGAACGTCAGCCCTTTGGGCAGCAGCCACACGACGCCCGCGTCGGCATAATGCCGCGTGGAAAGCGACAGCGCCAGAATGTTGATCATGGGCAGCACGCACATCGCCGCAAGCGCCCACAAGAATACATAATTACAATACTTGAATACCTTATAGGCAACCGACTCGCGGTTTCGGTTTAAGGATGATTTTACCGTTTGATTTTTCTTCATCTCAGAACACCCTGTAATCGGTTACTTTTGTGGAAACGACGTTCACCCCGATCACCAAAACGGCGTTAATCAGCCCTTTCGTCAACCCGATCGCGGTGGACAACTCTTCCTGATTTTGCAGGATACCCATTTTGTAAACGATGGTATCGATGATTTCGGCTTTATCGTAAACAAACGGATTGTATAGCACAAGAATCTGCTCGAACCCCGCGTTGAGCACATTGCCCAGATTGAGAATGGCGTTGAGCATGACGATGGGCATGATGCCGGGGATCGTAATGTGAATGGTCTGTTTGAACCTGCCCGCGCCGTCGATTTCCGCCGCCTCGTAAAGCCCTTTGTCGATGTTGGTGAGCGAGGCAAGATAGACGACGGTCGAAAAACCGAATCCCTTCCACAAATCGGAAGCCACGATCATGGTCACAAACTGATTGCCGTTTGTGAATACGTCGAGCTTGATCCCCATGCGGGCAAACAACAGCGTAACGCTGCCCTGCGAGCCGAACATCTGAAAGATAATATTGCCGAGCACGACCCAGGAAAGGAAGTACGGCAGATAGATAAGCGTCTGAATGGTCTTTTTCTGCCATTTGCTGTGCATTTCGTTAAGAAGCAACGAAACGATGACGGGGATCGGAAACCCGATAAACACCTTCATGCACGCGATGGCGAGCGTATTGCCGATAATCTGCCAGATATCGGGAATAAGCATCATTTCCTTAAACCACTTCAATCCGCCCCACGGCGAACCCCAGATGCCCTTTTTGACATAAAATTTTTCGACGAACGCCAGACGGATCCCCGCCATGGGGACGTAACTGAACAGAATAATGAAGGCGATGGGCACGGCGATCATGACGTATAGCTGCCACGAACCCGAACGCGGGCGTTTGCGCAATGTTTTGCGTTTTGCCCCCTTTTCCTTCGGCGCGGAGGAAGTCTGCACTGTTGTTTCCTGATTTAATTCTTCCATGCGTTCTTCCCCCTCTGCCGTGTTCGTCTTATGCATTCTTTTTCCATGTATCTCTGTAATATGTATCGAGTTCGTCTAAAATGGCTTTGATACCGAGGTTGCGGTGACGCGTTATGAAATCGTCGAATTCGCTCTGCGTGATCGGCGTGCTCTTGGTCATGAACTGCAACATGGTGGTCTGCTGATAGTTGGAAATCGTCGCCGCCTTCGCCACCATCTGTTCGGTCGCCGTGCCGTGATACCCGCCGTAGTTGATTCTTCCGTCGTACTTCTTGACGATGGGCTCGACTTCGGCGTAAATTTTATTATAGATCCAGTTATAGTTGTTCGTCTTGGGATTCGGGTTCTTGCGCCAGCCGTCGATGCAGTTGTAAACGAAGTAAGACGACGCCATCATGCCCTCTTTATCGCCTTCGCCGTCGAGCGCCGCCAGCACTTCCCTGCTCGAATAAAAGTTTTTATCGGGCGCGTCGAACACAATGGGTGCCCATTCCCACATGTCGCCCGAACAGCTCGCATATTTGGGATCGAGCATGAGTTCGGAAAGCGCTTTGCTGTAAGGCGCGTTGATGTCGAAACAGCCTTCCACGATATGGTTGAGCATAAAGAAGAGCGCCTCGGGATGTTTGCATTTATCAGAAACGACGTAATAAAGCTGAATATTCGGACGGGAATAAGGCCGCATAATCTCGCCTTGCGCATCATAGAGGACATCGACTTCCCAGTCAGCGCCCTCGATCGACATAACCGTATCGTTGATTTCCTGCAAGGGCTGCCAGAATCTGCCGATATAGATGCCGCACCCGCCGTTTTTCACGACCTGCGAGGCGTTGCTCGTTTCCGAAAAATAACGGGCGTCGTAAATGCCGTCGGCGATCAGTTGGCGCACGCCGTTGAGCGCCGTGAGCATTTCGGGGCGGTGCGTTGTGTAATACCAGTCGCCGTTGTCGTCCTGTTCGTAATAAGCGTGCGTGGCGCCGAAGAGCTGATACAAAAAGTTCTCTTCGTTCACATAGAGCGGATAAACCGAATTGCGGTAGCCCGTGAGATCCTTGATCTCGTTTTTGAACCGGTAGGCAAGTTCGATGAGCTCCGTGCTGCTCTTGGGCATCAGTTCCTTAAAACGGCTTTCGTCGTTAAAGTCTTTTTGCGCAAGCGCTTTGAGCCAGTCCGTTCTGATATAGACGTACGGAAGATAAGAATACGCGTCAATGAGCATGGGAATTGCGTAAAGGCTTTCGCCCTTATACGACGAGGCAAGCACGTTTTGCACCTTGCGGCTTTCCTTCTCTTCCGCTGTCCAACTGTCGAACGTAGGATCGATCGTGTTGTATTCGAGGATCTGTCTGAGGTGCGGCGAAGCGTATTTTTCGTAATACGGCGTTAAATCGCGCAGCATTTCCTGTTCGTACAACTCGTCTAACATGACCTCGCTGCAAGGGGTGATATCGGGCAGATCGTCGTCGTACATGTTGTTCTTCACGCTCGTACTGATATCGGTAGACGACCCCGAAAACTTGACTCTTAAATCGGCGTTCAGCGTTTCGTTCCACAGATCGTACACGGCGTTCATGCCCACGTATTCGTCGCCGAAATAGGAATTCTGTTTATCGACCAACTGACCGATCGAGAGTTTCACGGTTTCGTCGTAGCGGTGAAAATAACCGTAATCGGGCAATTCGCCGAGGTCGGCGCCGCCCCGATCGCCGAGCGCGCACCCCGCGAAACACCCGCTTGCCATGACGGGCAACAACAATAAACTCAATGCTTTCTTTTTCATCCTCTTCCTCCTGTTTCGGTTTTTATTTCGAAGCGACGAACGTCGGTTTCTCTTCATCCGGGAACGCATAGCCGTATTCGTTTTTGAAGCTGAAATTCGCCGTGGAATTTTTATCGTAAGTCAGCACTTTCCCTTGCGAGCGTAACAGTGCCGCAAGTTCGGTGCGCATGGTATAGACACCCGTTATGTATCCCAGATTGATCTCTTCGATTTCGCCAAGCAATTCGGGATGCTCGAGAAGCTGCGTATCGCTCACGAACCGCACCTGCTTTTCTCCGTTCGAAGAAAGACGGGCGTGCGTGTTCTCGTACATGGCTGCGGCGGATACGCCTTTTACGAACATATCGGCGGTATTGATGAGAATGACCGTGCTCTTGTCGGCAGCCTGCCGCACCTGCGCTTCTTGAAAGCTCGTCGGAATGGTCGCAAGCTGTTCCGACCAGTCGTTGATCCCGCCCGCCCAGTTTGCTATGTTAAGGTAAGCGATGCCTTTCTTCCCCATTCCCGTTGCCTGACGGCGGTAAAGCGTAAGCGTTCGGTCGCCGCCGTTGATTTCCGACTGAATCAAAGGATGCCATAACCCGTCGATTTCAGACGCCTGTTTTACCGTGCCGTCGACGTCGCTGTAATCCATCGAGAAATTGTGATTGAACCCCGGCCCGTCGTCGGTATGAAGAATATCGCACGCTTTGCTTGCAAGATAGGGATCGATAATCCCCCTGCGCGTCGCCGCAGCCTGATCCCAAATACAGCCGACCTGCAAAGCAAACGGCACGCCGGGGGCGTTTTCTTTTTGCACCTGTTGGAACATGGCGCTCACTTTCAGGCACTCTTCCTGACGGAAATTCTGCCAGTCGAAGAAAAACGCGTCGCTCAGCTCTTTCCCGCCGAGGGTTTCCAACTCATCAAACGAGGCGAATGTTTTATCCCCCGCCGCCGCGTAATTGAGATCTTCCACGCTGTCATGGATCCGTTTCAGATAGGCACGGAAATTCGCAATGGCAGGTTCGCCGTAATCGAGCATGTCGGGCGCATCGCAGAAATATTCCAGTTCGCCGTATTGCGAAGTGCGAGCATGCATGCGGAAAACCAGATTCGGATAGCGCTCGTAAACGTGCTTCGTAAACGCCGCATAAGTATTCTTCATGACGTTCAAGGTGTTTTCGTCGGAAAGGCTGGGCGACGATCCTCTTCCCGAAAATGTGTAAACGGTGCCGTCGGGAAGTTTTTGCAGTTCGATCTCGTCCGTCCAGTCGATCCCCACCGTCCAGTACATGAAGCTCACACTCAGATAAAGACCTTTTTCCGCGAACGCGTCAAGCACGGCGTCGATATAACGGAATCCGTAAACGCCTTTCTCGTGTTCGAGGCGCGTCCAGCGGAAGGTGATATCCGCACCCGTATAGCCCATCCTCTTCACTTTGTTCGCCAAAGTTTCCGCATCGCCCTGCGTAGCGATATCGGTATCCCAGAACGAAAAGCTGACGATCTTGTCGGGAAATTCCAATTCCACGGGCGGTTCGGGATCTTTTCCGCTGTCGGGATTGTTTGTTCCGCCGCACCCTGCCAACAAAGTTACCATGAGAATGACTCCTATGAATAACGCCGATAATTTTTTCATCTTTCCTCCTTAACCGTTGCCCTCGATGGTATCGAGTAAATTCATAACGTAACAACGCACCAGAAAATCATTCGGGTGGTTGATGTTATTCGCGAGCAAATCGAAACCCGTTTTCCGTTCGTAAAGTTCCTGCGAGAACGACGACATATTCACTGTGACGCAGTTGCCGAATTCCGCGGCAAGCCGCTCGTTTTCGGCATGGTACGACGCGGTGATCTCTTTGTTCTGCGAACAGAGCGGATTTGCGTGTATGGTGGAAATCAACACGATATCGCACGCGGGCGCGCGGTTTCTGATTTCCGTGAGAATGGTTTTCAGATTGGTATAATATGTATCCGCCGGAACGCTGCCGCTTCCGTCGTTCATGCCGAAGGCGACGATGGCAAGGTCGGGCGCGCTTTCGGGTACGGTTTGGATTTTCTGTGCGATATTCAACGCCCCGTCCGCCGACGTCCAACCGCCGACCGATCCGTTATAATAGCCAACGCGCGTGCGGTATTTTGCGGAAAGCTCGTTTGCGACTGCCTGCCCCCATACGGGTAAACGGGGATTATAATTCAACACCGAGGAAGCAGAACACCCCGCCGCAATGCTGTCGCCGTAAACAAAGAGGTTCGCGCCCTCTCGGTTCTGTAATTTCTGCCGGAAATGAACGAGTTCCGCGCTCTTATCCTGCGGAACGGACTTCCATTCCTCGGCGGAAGGGTTATAAGTGTAAGTCACCAGAATGAGTTTGGAAACGATCCCCTGCCCTTCGGTGAACAGCAACCCGTCGTATTGCGACAGTCCGTCGCCGAGAGGAACCTGACAGTTGGCGAGCGCATAGGGCATATAGGGCAGCGTCGACCCTTCGGTGCGGATCAACTCGTTTCCGTTCAGCATAAATCCGCTCATCGGATACTGTATCGTCAGATCGAAATTCTTGACCGATACGATATCGGTCGGGGTGAACAGCAGCTTGCCCGTAATTTTTCCGTCCATCCCCTCTTCGAGCATAACGGTTTCATTCCTGATCGTGTCGCTCGTCCAGAAAGAACGGTAATTCGCGTCGCGCGTGCTTTCGTCCACCGTCGGATTTCCGCCGTTCGTTCCGGAATCCGTGCCGTTCGCGCACCCCGCAAGGCACGCGCCAAGCACCAGCATTCCCGATATGAAGGCGGCAAATTTCATTGTTTTCTTGCTCATATTTCACCCTTTTCCCCGAAAAAAACAAAATCTTGTGTCATAAATTCCGAACTCATAATAACACAAGAAATGTTGACGAACAATTAAGATATGTTGTTTTTTGCGATTGAATTTTATATAAATTTTCCGGTATCGATAAAATCATTGTAACGTTTCAGCATGTGTTCCACACGCAAAAACCGCTCGTCGTTGCGTTCCAGATGTTCGGACGTGACGATGGCGTCGAACTCCTGCGGCGTCAGCCCGAACGTTCTTTTGAACACCGTAAAAAACCAGTTATAATTGTCGTACCCCGTCCTGATCGCGATATCCTGCAAAGAATATTGTTTGCCCGCAAGCAAATCGCAGGCAAGCCGCATCCGCAAATATTCCACAAATTCACTCGGCGACATTTTCAAGTGTTTGATAAACAATTTGTAGATATACGTTCTGTCGTAATTAAGCGCCTTCGAAATGTCGGATACTTTCATTCCGGACGTGTAATGAAGCGAAATATAACGCAAAATACTGAAAAAGCGCCGCTCTTCCGCCTCTTCTTTGGAAAAATTTTTCTTGGAATAATTGCAGATCAACCAGGAAAGGAAGAGATATAAATGCCCGGTGGAAGAAAGTTCGGGCGTCCGCTCGGATTGGAAAGAAGAAAAAATATTGTCGAAATAGGGTTCGATCATCTCACGGGAAACGTTTTTCTGCACACGGTCGTCCACGAACACCGTGTTCCCGAGCAACCCTTCCGCGCGCGTTCCGATAAAACCCACCCATTTATATTCCCACGGATCACCGCCGTCCGCCTCGTAATACGCCATGACCTCGGGGCTTAAATAAAACAGATCGCCCGCCTTACATTCGAACACCTTGTCCTCGACGTATAGTTTTCCCTTGCCTGAAAGGACGAAATGGAAATAATACCCCGGTTTGTTTTCGGGACCCCAACAGTGAAAGGGATTGCATTTTTCGTAGCCGCATTCGGTTACGGATAAATCGATATTATAATGGTTGGCGATAAAACAGTCGTAGCTATCGCTGTGCTCGTAATGCGCCATCTCTGCATTGATTCTCTTCATACCGCCCCCGCAGCATCAATATAAATTCATTTTATTTCTTTTCACATAAAAAGTCAATCCCTTTCCGAATTTTGCGTGTTGCCGTTTTTTATCCAAATGTTGCCAGATTTTCATTAACAGTTTCTTGCATACAAGAAAAAAAAACGGGCAGTTTTATCCTGCCCGTCTTTTTACTTTATTCCGAAATCGAGAAGAAAACGTTATCGCCGACCAGCGTCCTTAAAAGCGTTTGTGCATAGACGCGGTGCATATAATCGTTGGGGTGATTGGTGTTGGACGAAGTCGTGTCCTGAAACTTTTTGCGCTGCAAGATATGTTTATGCACTTCGGTCACGTTGGCAACGGCAACGTGCTTGCCCTGGCTCGCCCACTTTTCCTCGAGCTTTGCAAACTCTTCGGGATAATCTTCGTGATAAATGCGCAGCGTGGAACCCTGCGAAAAGCCCACCTTCTCGTTGGGCAGCATGCTCAAAACCACAACGATTTCCGTATCGGGAGAGCTCTTCGTGATTTTATTGATGATTTGCTGCATCGTGGTGGAAAAGTCCTTTACGGGGCGCCCTGCGCCGTCGTTCATTCCGAACGCCACCACAACGAGATCGGCGTTTTCCGCGCACACCTCGTCCATCTTCGGGCTTTCATACGATTGCTGCGAAGTATTTCCGCTCACCGAAAAATTCTTTCTTGTAATGGTAACGCCGTATTTCTGTTCCAACTGATCCATAGCGAGATCGGCATACATGGGGCAATAAGGCGCGCGGTCTACATAAGCGAACGCGGTGGAACCCCAGCCGTCCGTGATACTGTCGCCGAAATACGCAACTTTGATCTCTTCGCCCCGTTCGAGCTTCTGCGCAAATCTTGAAAAAGTTGCGCTCTTATCGGCGGGCTTTGCAACCGCCGTTTCCTGCGCGTGCGTGTAGGTCACCGCAAGGCACCAGGCGCTCATTCCGGGCGAATCCTTTGTCGTTTCCGCAACGATATACGCCCCCGTTGGCGCCGCCGCGGGTATCTGCGTCTTTAATCCGTCGTCCGTATAAGTTTCATGATAATAATCGGAATAGCGTAAATAGGGAATGTTGCCGCCCGAAAGAATCTTTAACGTTCCGTCCTCGCCCACTTCGAAATCGACACCCTCGGTATATTTCGTCTTCAAATCGGCGCTGCGCACGGAAACGATATTTTTGATGGGATAGAGCAGGTGCAACGGCGCTACCTCCCCCGCCTCGTTTTCCATAACGAACGCCGCTTCGGCGTAGCTTACCGTGCCCTGCCAGACGGGCGAAACGTATTTATCGAGCACGAATTCCTGTAAATCGTATATGGGCAGTGGCGTATAATCTTCGGTATTGCCGCCGTTGTTGTTTTCGTTGTTTCCGCCGTTGCCCGAGCAACCTGCGGCACCCATGCAAGCCAGACACAAAAAAGCACTCATTATAAAACAAACTCCTTTTTTCATAATAAACCTCCTTATCGTTACTCAAACGTTTTTGCGGTTTTTTCTGTAAATTACAAGCCCGAGCGCAACGATTGCGGGCGCCGCCGTGAACGACAGACAGGAAATTCCCGCGTTGCACCCCTTGCCCGAAACGGCGTATTCGATCTTTACCACGTCGCTCACCATGTTCCAATCGCCCGCGTTCACGAGGAACACCGCCTCGGCATGATCGCCCATATCGCGGTACGAAAGAATTTTAGCGGTACAGTCCTTTGTTTGCCCGTTATACGCCGTCGTCTGCGCGCTCACCGTGAAATCTTTGCTCTCTATTTTCGATTTCGCAACGGGCGCGATGTCGTTTATCGTTACGGCGCGGGAAAATACCGAACACTCTGCCGCTTCGTTGTTGGTTATGGCGTAAACGCCTTCGAGCGCAGCGGTCTTAAAGCTCGATTTCGATTCGTACGTCCAGGCGCCGGGCGCAAACCCGCGTTCGAGCAAATCGCGCATCACGCTCAAATTGCCCTGTGACATATCGCACCCTCTGTCGTTTTCGCATAAGTACGTTACCGTTTCGGCAAGCGTGGCTTTTTTATTATTGAGATCGAGCACCCAAAGATACGGGATCTGCGTGCGGATACTGTTCAGCGCATTGTTGTCGAAGGAAATGACGACGATTTTTTCCTGCATGCCGTACTCTTCGATTTTCTTTTTGAACTCCGCCGCAAATTTGGCGTTACCCGTTTTGATTTCAAAGAACAGCAGGATATCTTTCTCTTTGCACAATTCAAACACTTCGTCGATCGTGGGGATCACCGATTCCGTACCCGTCACATTGCCCGCATAGTTCCTGATAATGCGGTACTGCCGCAGCGTTTCGAGCGTCATAGAGGAAATCGAAGTCGTAGGAACTTTGGCGGGGTCGATATTGGTCGTTCTGTTCAAAGTGCCGTCGTGCATGATAACGATATGTCCGTCGCTCGTCAGATGAGCGTCCACTTCCAGATGCGTCGCGCCCGCCCCGATCGCTGCGGCAAACCCTTCCAAAGAGTTTTCGTTACAGGCATACGGCAGTCCCCTGTGCGCAACGTTCAGAGGCGCGCGGGATAGCGTGGATCTCGGCTCGTTTTCGAAAACCTGATATGCGTTCGCAACCGTGAGCGGATTCCCCTGCGTGATTAACCCCAGCGCGCCGCTTGCAATGCCTTTGAATGCGGCAAATTCATCTTTATCGTCAAGCCGCACCCACACGGACTTCATGCGCTGCTGCAAATATTCCACGTTTGAGCGCGTGGCAATCCCGCTGTTCAGAACGACAGCCACGGCGCCGCTTTCGTTCGCCGTGCCCGCAATCGCTTTTCCGTCGAACACGGTCGCGGAAGAAGCGTCGTAGATCCTGCGCAGATGAGGCAATCTGCTGCGCGCACTCTTCAAAATATCGGGATCGCCCGAAACCACCGCTGCGTCGCCGAACCGCTGCTGCTTTGAGGCATATGTAACGACCGCATTCAGCCCTTCGCCGCTCTCGATCAGTAAATTCGGAATGACCTTTTTGCTCATCTCTCCGAAAAATTGATTTAACGGCTCGATCGTATTCCCGCGCGCGTCTGCAACGTTGCCGTCGTCGTTTACGCGAACGAGCGCGTTCGTCGCCTTGATGTCGCCGTCCGTTACGAACTGCACGTTACGGCTGTCGCAGATATCCACAACAACGGCGGACGCAGCTTTCAGTTTCAACGCATCGTAGCCCGTATCGTTTTTCGTGAACGTATATGAAACGGCGCCGGCATGTACGAAAGGCATGCTCGCGCACGAGAGAATCGCCGCCGCCGAAAACAGCGTTATCATACGCTTTATTCCCCTCATAATTCAGTCCTCTTTTAATATAACCACGGCGGCAGAGAGATGCTTTTTGCCCAACTTTACGTTGAGCGTGCCGTTCTCTACGGTGTAAGGCGCATTGCCGTAGCCGCACTCGATGCGGTATCCCCCCGCCCCGAACTGCGCCGTGCGCGCATTGTCGCCGTACGCCATGGCATAACAAGCGACACGCTTACCGTCGGCGCTTTTCCGCATAAGGCGGATCACGCCGCACGGGTGGCGGAGCGATTTTATTTCATCCGTATCGATCAGCGTCGTTTCGCCGTCGCGGATAATTTCCACGAGATTCCGATAGAACGCAACGCCTTCTTTTACGATGGCGCGCACTTCATCCGAAACTTCGGTCAGTTTTCCCGAAAGACAGATCCTGCCCAGCATGGCTTTTACCAGAGTGAAATAAACTTCATCCGCGTCGTGACAGGGGCAGATGCTCGCCCACACCTGCAAGGTGCGCGGCTGCATGATGCGGTGCAAATCCATGGCGAGCACGGCGCCGTCGGCATTCTCGTGCGCATCGGAAAACGAAACCATACTGCCAAACGTGGAAAAGAGCGGTTCATGCCGCATTCCCCCCGACGAACACACTTCCATGACAAGCCCTTTTACGCCGTCACGCAGCTTTTTATAGAACTCTATCACCTTTTCAATGTGTTGGCGCAAGCCTTCGCCCATGCTTTCGGCGCCGTCTACGCCGTAGCCGATATTTTCGTTATAATCGATCTTGATATACGCGAGCCCGTTTTCATTGAGCGTTCTTATCACCTTTTGCGTGAGGTATTCCGTCACCTCGGCATTTCTGAAATCGAGGAACATTCTGCCGCTGTGATTGATGGCGACGCCGTCTTCGCGCAAGAGCCAATTTTCGTTTTTGGATACAAGCGAATTGGAAGTTGCGCCCTCGAATTCGTACCACACGCCGCAAGCCGTAAATCCGTATTTCATGCTCTCTTTTGAAAATTCAATCAACCCGTTCGGGAATTTTTTCTCCACGATGTTCCAATCGCCCAGCTCGCCGTCGTTAAATTCGGAAAACCAGCCTGCGTCGAGCACGAAATACTTTGCGCCCAGCTCCGAGGCGATTTTAAGCTGCGGGCGAACGTTTTCCATCGTGGGATTTCCCCAGCTGTAGAGATATTCGTTATAGACGACGGGCAGATTCTCTTCGCTCTCGGGAAAGCGGTAGAGCGTGTCGTGATAGCGCGTCAGCACCGCGCATGCCTTGGTGAGGTCGCCTTTTACGGTGGAAATATACGCGCTGTGCGTTCGGAACGTTTCGCCTTTTACAAAGTTTTTGCGCCAATGCCCGTAAAGATAATCGGCCTGTCCGCCCGTAAGCGTTATGGCGCCGTAGCGGTGCAGTGCCTCGATTTGCCAGGAGGAAGGCGCTTCGAGCTGCACCGCCCAGGTCGCGCCGTATGTTCTGTCTTCGATCGCGATGAACGGGATATATCCTCTTGCGGGCATGGAACCGAGCGCACCGATTTTTTTCATCCGCACGCCGAGCGACGACCAGCTGTCTTCGAAATTATATTCCGAAACGGGCACGCTCTCTTTTCTGCCTTCACCCGACCAGTTGCCGTATAAACGGTGCATGATAAGCGTTTCGGGGTCGTTCTCCTCGCAGAAGGGAGAGAGCGACGAAAGCGCGAATGAAGAGGCAAGCTCTAACACGCAATCGCTGCCGCCGTTAAAAAGCTCCATGAACACTTCGATGACACGATATCCCTTTTTCTGCCTTACAAAATGGCGGCATTCCAGTCCGTCAGGCGTTTTCAAGTAGGTAATCGCCTGCCGTTCGTTCCCGTTTTCCGTAAACTTCTGATCGCACGGACGGAACGAAAACGCCGTCGTTCTGTTGTACATGGTAGCACCGACCGTGAAGTCGCGGCGGGAAACATCGCCCTTTCTCGCAACCTGCACCATGGGTTCGATCTCACAATAAGGGTGCTTTAAGTTAAAGCTCTTATACAGCTTGCTTTCCTTGACTTGCGAAACCATTTCATCGGGCACGCATGTGAAAGACATAACACCGTTCAATACGGTATAGATGACGCTCGTACCCTCGAAGGCGTACCGGATTATCTGATTTTTGGTAAATTTCATATTCTTGCTCTTTTATAAAGTATTGATATGCACGATTTTCTCTTCCGACCAGCCCGAATAACCGATCGCGTAATTGGTCATGTTCAGCGATTTATCGTTGCGGTTTTCCGCCGTGAGTTTTACACCGTTTTTGCTCACGTTGTCGAGATAGATATTGCCGAACCGCGCGCCCTGCGTGGAAAGATCGTGTTCGTACATTCTGAACAGATATCCCGCCGTCAAGGCGCAATGCACGTTTCTAAAATAAATATTCTCGATACGCTTGCCCTTTTCGCTCAAACCGAGGTTGATAACGGCTTCACTCTCGCAACGGTAAATTTCGATGTCCTCGAAATGCACGTCGCTCACCGAATAGGCGTGATCGCCCAGCTGAATGGCAAGCGCGCCCAGACGGGTATGCCAGTTCGACTGCGCAAAACCCACCGAACAATCTTTGAAATATACACCCGATACGTCGGCGTTGGTCTCCCAGATAACGCCGTACCCGATGCCCTTATCCGTCCAGCAATCGTTGTCGCGGTAAGTGACGTTATGCGTGCCCTCGCCGCCGTACGTCGACTTCGTTTCCATCGCATCGTCGCCCGTGCGAACGAAACATTTGGTAACGAGCGAATCTCTGCAATCGGAGAGCATGATTCCGTCGGAATACACGCGGTAACCGAAGAGCATGATCCCCTCGATATAGACGTTTTCGCAGTTGGTAAAGCACATCGTCCAGGTGTTGCTGTTGATTGAAATCAGCCCTTTTACGGTGAAGTTATCGATTCCGTAAAAATTGAACGTGCCCTTGCGCACGAAGTCATACGCTTCTCCGCCGCGGTCGGGCGAGAAATCGACGATCCCGTGCCCGAACAGCTTGACGTTCTTGCCGCCGCTGCTTGTAAATACCGGATTTGCGGCGCCCTCGCCGTCGGGATAGGCTTCGAGATAAGCGCCGTCTTCCAGATACACCCAGCTCTCGCTCGGTATGGTAATACAATCGACGAGGTGCTTGCCCTGTTTGAAAATATACACGGTGTTCGACTTCGTGTAAGTCGTTTCCCGCATAGTATGCTTGGCTGGCTCGATTTCCACCGTATCCCAGCCGTCGGGCACCTGCAATTCTTCCTTTTGCGCAAGATAGAGCGTAAGCGCTTGCTCGCTGCGCTTGTTGAACGTAAACGTAAAACTCCCGAACGAAGAGATATGTGCTTTTATCTTCCCGCCGTCGATTTCCGCCGCCACGCCCCTCTTTTCGGGCAGAACCGTGACGGAAGGATTCTTTTTCGTGAGCACGGTGCTGTGTTCGAGCGTCGTTAAAACGACTTCCACGCCGAAGTCCTTTTCCGCATCCGTCTTTTCGATATCGACGTAAGCAAACGAATGCAGGTTTTTTGCGCACCGCGTGGAATATACGGGCACTTCGACCCCGCCCACCGTGAGCGAGTAATAAGGGCAAACGACGACGCCCAGGTGATCCGCCCGATCGTTATCGACGAGCGTGGAATAATAGTCGGGGTCGTCGACTGTCTCTGTTACTCCGTACGAAATCGGCGAAACGGTGCAATTCGATACGGCGCCCTTTCCGCCGCCTCCGCCGCAGCCTGAAAGCGCCGCCGCGGCAAATACACACGCCATCGCCGTAAATGCGAATTTCATTCCTTTCATAACTTTTTCTCCTTACGAAAGACTGTTTACTTTAATCGCACTGTTGCTGAAAGTAGCCCCTTCCGCAATTTCTTTGTAGGTGTATTCCGTATAATTTTCGGGCGTGATCGCCGTACCTGCAAACATGATCTCATCGAGATAGATCCCGCTCGTTCTGCAATTGGAACCGACGGCGCCGTTCAACAGTCTGATGATAACGCTCAACGCATAAACGTCGCGCTGCGTTTTGGTCGCATATTTCAACGTAATGTTCTTGCAGTATACGTTTTTGATGATGCCGCCTTCCGCTTCGTTGTTCGCTCTGTTGAAGATGCTGATAAGCGCGCACGAGGAACTGTATACTTCCATATCCTCGAAGTGAATGTTCTGCCAGGTCGTGCCCTTTACCGAACCCATCTGAACGGTGGCGCAGCCGAGGTGGTCGCTCCACGCCGCTTGCGCAAAACCGACGGAATTGTTTCTGAAATAAACGCCGTCAACGGGCTTGATGCTCTCGTAAATACAGCCGTAGCCGATGCCTTTATCCGTCCAGACGCAGTTATTTTCGTATACGATATTTTTGGTGTAGAAATCGGGATCGGTGTTCTGTGAAAACGCCTTTACTTCGATCGCGTCGTCGCCCGTGCGGACGAAATTATCGTGCGCGCCCGAATCCATACAGTCGGAAAGCATGATGCCGTCCGAGAACGTGCGGTAGCTGAAAAACATACAGCGGGAAATTTCCACGTTTTGCGAAGCGTCGGCGCACATCGTCCAACCGTTGGAATTCACTGTGATAAGACCTTCGACCGTCACGTTCTTCGAACTGCCTATCGAATACACGCCTTTAGTCTTGCTTTCGCCGCCCTGACAGTCGGAAAAATCGAAAACCGCCCTGCCCTGCACCTTCACGTTTTCGGCGTTGTCGATCCGGAACGCCGCCCAATAATCGCCCGGCATTTCCTCGTGCACGCGGAAATAAGCGCCGCTGTCGAAATACGCGATACTGTTCGAAGGGAACGACATGGAATACACGTCGTAAGCGCCGCTGCCGAAACGGTAAACGGTGTTCTGTTGCGTAAAGGTGAGATCCTCTCTCGTATGCTCACCCGCCGAAATTTTCACTTCTTCCCAGCCCGCGGGAATTTTCAGCTCGGAACGGGGCGCAACGTAAAGCGTAAGCGCTTTATCGGGCTGCTTATCAAACACGAACGAATGACTGCCGTAATAATTGAGCGTAGCGCTCACCGCGCCGTCCGAATAGGCCGCGCTCTCTTTGAGCTTTTCGGGCAGAACGGTGACTTCGCTCTTATCCTTCGTAAGCAAATCAAGTTTCACGTTCAGGTTCAGTTCACCGTCCTGCGCGTTGGTTTCTACGTCGACCCAGGCAAAGGAGTGCACGTTAGTGCCGCAGCGCGCGGAATAAACGGAAACGTCCCTTTCGTTTACTTTTAAGGTGTGCCATACGCTGTCGACAAAGCCGTATTCCAGCTTGCCGTCGTGACTGCTGCCGTTACCGGCGCGCGTCTGCGCAAAAAACGCATCCATGTCCTGCACGGCGTTCACTTCCTCGTATGCTACGGGATAGACCTCGCAGGTAATTTCTTCCTTTCCGGGCGGATTTTCGCCCCCGTTGTCACCCGTATTGCCGCCGCCCGTACCGCCGCACGCGCTAAAAAGCAGCGCGGAACACGCGCACAGCGCCAGTATCGCTTTCATGCCTTTCATATGAATTTTACCCTTATCCTGATTTTATTTTAATTTACCGGTATTGAGATGAAAATATTTTTCCAAATCGTATCCGCCCGCAACGGATATTGTAATATTTCCTTTATTAAGATAGTTGCTTTCGTCGAGCTGTACGCCGTTGGCAACGATATTGTTCAGATAAAGATGTTCGATCGACGTATCTTCCTGCGTATAAGTTTGCAGATTCAGATAGGCACCGTAGCTGGTTTTCGCCGTGACGTTGTTAAAGAAAATGTTTTTAACGTGTCCCCAGCCCTCGCCTCGTCCGCCGCTTCCGCCGATATAAACGTTCAGCAGTCCGGGCGTCTGATTTAAATAAACCTCGATATCGTTGAAATAGATTTTGCTCATGGTCGCTTCGGGGTTATTGCCCATCTGAATGACGCAGCAGCCGAGGTGGTTACTCCACGTTCCCATAGCAAAGCCGACCGAGCAGTTTTCAAAGTGCACATCGCTCGTGTCTTTATTCGATTCGTAGATGCACCCGTACGCAACGGCTTTATCCGTCCAGACGGCGTTGTTCCGGAAAACGACGTTCCTCATCGGTTCCTCAGAAGAGGTGGTCGACTTCGTTTCGAAACCGTCGTCCCCCGTATGAATGAAGCTGTCTTCCACGACGGCGTCGATGCAGTCGGAGAGCATGATTCCGTCCGAATAAACGCGGTAGGAAAAGAGCAGGCAATGATCGATCTGCACGCCCTTACAGGCGTTCATGCATATCGTCCAGGTTTGCGAATTGACGACGGTGAGTCCGCTCAACGAAACGTTCTCGACATAATCGAATACGATCCCGCCCTTGTTGTTGTAATATCCTTCGGGAACTTCGCCGCCGCAGCAAGCCGAGAAGTCCAGAAGTCCTCTTCCCGCGACGCGCACGTTCTGCCCTCTTGCCATGAGCGCATACGACGAAGGGGCGTCTTCGGGCGGTAATACTTCGCAGTAGGCATTGCGCTCGAAATATACGATACAGTCGGAAGCAATCGAAATGCAATCGGTCTTATATCTTCCCGCTTTGAAATAATATACTTTATTCGGCTCCGTAAATACGGTAGCGTTTTTCGTGTCCGTTCGAGAATAATCGCCCGGCTCTATGTATTTTATTTCATAGTCGCCGAAGAGCGCGGCGGTGTCCTCTTTTTCCGCTACAAAAAGCGTAAGCGCTTCGTCGGGTTTTTTATTGAATGCAAAGGAATAACTGCCGAAGTCCTGAATCGTAGCCTCTACGCCCCTCTCGCCGAGCGTAGCCTCTACGCCCGTGCTCTCGGGAAGCACGGCGACAAGCGGTTTTCTCGCGTCGAGCACGGTGCTCGCTTCGCGGAAGGAAATATCCACGTTGAGACGGAAGGGTTGCCCGCTTTCGAGCACTTCCACGTCGATATACGCAAAGGAATGCGCGCCGCTTGCCGTACGCGAGGCGTAAACGGGCACCGCGGTGTCGTTGATTTTAAGCGTGTAATAAGGGCTGACGATAATTCCGTCGTCTACGGGAAGATTGGTTGCCACCTCGCCTGCGTAAGCGCTGACGTCGGAAATATCGGTAACGTCCTCATATTCGGAAAAATAAATGTTGCAATTCGGAGCGAACGTGTCGTCGGGTTTATTTCCGCCGTTGTTTCCCCCGCCGGTTCCGCCGCATGCGGCAAAGGTCAATAATGACGTCATACAAAAAATCGCCCCCAAAAGTTTATTAAGTTTATTCATGTGATTTCTTTCTCCTATTCTTTAACAGAACCCAGCATAACGCCCTTCACGAAATATTTCTGAAAGAAGGGATATATTAACAGAATCGGCGTGATCGATACGATAATCATGGCAGCGTTGTTGCCCTGTGCATAGAGTTTTGCACCGTCGAGTACGATATCGGGATTGACGGAAGTGCCGTCGAGCGCCATGAGCGCGTTGCGCAAAGTAAGCGCCAGCGGATAAAGATCCGTTCTCTTGGAAAGCAGGAACGAAGGCCAGTACCAGCTGTCCCAATTACCCACGATGAGCCAGAGCATGATGGTTGCAATGCCCGCCTTGGAAAGCGGAATGACGAACTGAAAGAGAATGCGGAACTCGCTTGCGCCTTCTATACGGCACGATTCAAGCAGACTCTCGGGAACCTGCATAAAGAAATTGCGTAAGATTATCAAGTTAAAAGTGTTCAGCCCGAACGGAATAATAAGGCAAAACAGGTTGTTCGTGCCGAGCACCTTGCTTACCGTGAGGTAAAAAGGAATGATGCCGCCGCTGAAAAACATGGTGATGATAACCAAAGTAAAACAGATTTTCAGCCCGGGAACGTTCTTGCGCGTAAACGCATACGCCCCCAACGCAGTAATGACGAGCGAATAAATCGTCGTCGTTACCGTGATGAAGACCGAAATCAGGAACGCTCTGCCGATATGCCCTTTTCCGAAAATGAACTTATACGCTTCGAAATGGAATTCTCTCGGGATAACGAATATTTTTGCCGACAAGAAATCGCCTTTCGATGCGACGGAAAGCAACAATTCGTATAACACGGGGAAAAGACAGATCAGCCCGAAGATCGTTAAAACAATGTAATTGATCACGTCGAACCAGGTAAATTTTTTCTTTTTGCCGAGCGACTTTTTCTTCTTCGTTTTCGTCACGATTCCTTTCCCTCCTTGTCAGTCTAACGAATACATGCTGTATCCGTTTAACTTTTTCGTTATAATATTTCCCGATAGCAACAAGGCAAAATTTATAACGTTTTTGAACAATCCCACTGCCGTGGAAAACCCGTAACGGGCGGATTGCGCCTCTTTATAAACCAGCGTGTCTAAAATTTCCGCCTTATCGAGAATGGTATCGTTATACAGGTTATAAACGGGGTCGAACCCTGCGTTCATGAGATTGCCTATCTGTAAAATAAAATTCACGGTAATAATGGGCAGTAAGCTCGGCAGCGTGATATACCGTACATGCCCGAATCTGCCACAGCCGTCGATCGTGGCGGCTTCGTACAAACAGGGATCGATCCCGCCGATCGAGGCAATATAGATAACGGTGCCCCAGCCCATTCCCTTCCATAATTCAGACAGAATGAGAATCGCGTAAAATGAATTGCTCTCCTGCAAAAACGCCCGCCTGTCGCCGCCTAAGGCGGCGATGATGTTGCTTAACAAACCGTCGTCGTGCGCAAGCAGCTGTTTCACGATACCGCCGATAACGACCCACGAAATGAAATAAGGCAGATACATCATCCATTGTAACGTCTTGCGGTACCCGCTATTCTTTACCTCGTTCAAAAGAATCGCAAGTAATATGGGTGCGGGAAAACAAAACACTAATTTCAGAAGGCTGATAACGATGGTGTTCTTAAAGGCGCGGAGCATGTTCGGCTTCGTGAAAAATTCGATGAACCATTTCCACCCGACCGAAGGGCTACCCAAAATTCCGTAACGGGGCAGATAATCCTTCCATGCCAACGCGATTCCGTACATGGGTACGTAACAGAACAGAATATAGAGAAACATAACAGGCAGAAGTATGAGATATATCTGCCAGTTCAATTTCATTCTGCTCCATATCCGCTTTCTTTTCCGATCCCCCTGTTTCGAGCCATTCGTATTGTCTTGCGAAACGGGGTTGACGGCGCGTTCTGCCGTCTGCGCCGTTTCCCCGCCGAAATCGGGAAGGGCAACGTTTTCCGCCGCCCCCGCTGCGTTTTCTTTTTTCGTCATAGCTTTTCTCCCGTCACGCCGCAAATTTTTTACTTGCCGGAATTCTTCTTTTTAACCGCGAGAACCGCGCCCGCCGTAAGCACAAGCGCTCCCGCAAATACGACCGCACTTATCGTAAGATTGCCGCCGCACCCTCTCTTGCCGCCGTTTTCGCCGTTGCCGCCGCCGACAGCGGTGTATTTGGCATAGAGCGTGATATCGGCGGGATCGGAATAATCGAGCCCTGCGAAGGCGTTCTTGCATTCGGCGTCGGTAAACCAGCCTTCGAACCTGTAACCTTCTTTTTCGAACGTTTTCAGTTCCTCGTTGCCGCCCACGCTGTATTTGCTCGTACCGAGTTTTTCCGTTCCGTCGTAATAGCTTACCGTGCCCTGACGGACGGACGCGTAAATTTCGATATTGCAAGGTCCGCCGATATCGAAGAAATAAACGCCGCTGTCTTCATCGTACAGCAAATCCAAATCGTCGGGAATGAGCCATTCCATATCGTCGAAATAAAAGCCCGTGACCGAAGCGCCGTTCTTGGGCGCTATCTTGAAGGTGAGCAGTCCGCGGATATTCTTATCCATGTCTGAACCGGGCACGATTGCTTTATCATTGATTTTCACGTCGCTGATATCGAGCAGGTCTTCGTCGTATGTAAAACGCACCGTATAGCTGTAATTCGTTTTCGGCATTAGGCTCTTCACGTTTGCAAGCGAGCTCTGCAAATAACCCCTGATTTCGGTTTCCGTTTCATACCAGTACAGGGGCACGTTTCTGCTTGCGCCCGAGGACGTGGTAACCTTCACCGTTTTGGGAAGCGCCGACTTAATATCTTTGAGCGTATTGGTATCGGTCACTTTGAGGTCGACGCCCGAATAGTCGAGGTCGCCGATCGAAGCGATATACTCGTCGTTATCGACGACGGCTTCTTCGCCGTTATACAGTTTTGTAACGTTCGATTCGGAAAGCGGAACGTCGTATATGCGCACATAGTCGATGTCGGCAGAGCAAAACATGACCGCAGCGTTGCCCCCTCTGCCCTCGCACTGTCCGCCGAGGCAAAACGTGTAGGGACCGGATCCGCCCGCAGAGCCTGCGGAAAAGAGAGGCTTCGCGCCGTCGGTAAGCGGGATTTCATTCGTCCGTTCGCCGTTGTGATAAACCGTTACGGTATTGTCGCCCTGATTGCCGACGATGGTCACCGTGTGCCAACCCTCGTTCGACTGGGCGGGAATAAAGACCTTTTGTGTCTGCGTCCAATCATAGGCATTTTCCGTTCCCGCGGGCGCTGCCCCTTCGGATACGGGCATAATTTCAATCTGATCTCGCCAAGGGGTAATTGCCACCGAGGAATTATATTTGCCCGTGTGGAGCAGATATCTGTCACCTTTCTGCGGAAGATCCGCGCCGCGGAATTTTATGGTCACGGTATACGAACCCGTTATCATGTCCGAAAAGTCCTGCGTGGTTCCGCTGAAAAAGGGCGCGTAGAGTATGCCGCCGCGAAGAGAACCTTCCACATCGTTCGTTCTGCGAAGTTTGGCAAAACTTACGGCGTTCGCCCCCTCGCCTTCGGTGCCGATATCGACGCCCTTTTCCGCATCGGTAGACGCGGAGTTATCGAATTTTGCAAGATGCAGCCCGTTGCCCGAGCTGTCTTTCCCAAGGTCGTTTTCATCGTTGAAATCGTAGCGGGCAACCGCCTTGATTTCTTCGGGCGCTTCTGCGGAAGCGGGTTGTATCTGCGGTAAAAATGCCGCACTGCCTGCCACCATGACGGCGGCGAGCGCTAACGTTGCAATTTTTTTCATAATTTATTCTCCTTATATTTTGTGCTCTACTTTAAGGGCTTTGCCGCTTGCGATATAGTCGTTATATTCTTGGAACATAGCCGTACCGCCCGCGCTCATATATCGGTCTACAAAGGTCTTCCAATGCTTATCGAAATTCGTGGTCGTCTTATAAAGATCGTCCCAGCCGAACGTTTTGGGATTATAGTTGCTATCCTGCGCTTTGTAATAACGCGAGCCCTCGTTCTTTTCGAGCACGGAAATCTCTTCCAGGAATAAATCGTGGCAGCTATCGAGTTTTTCGACGACCGCCGTAGTCTGCAACCAGGGATAATCCGCCGGTTCGAAAAGCGCTTCCGATTCTGTCTGACGCGGACAAATAATGTCGGAATTGGTGCCGTTGGTAATTCGGTAGTGCATCGTCCAGTCTACAAGCGCATAGAGCATGCTTGCGGTATCGCACGACTGTAAGCCCTTGATGATGCCGTCGGTGCCCACTTCGAGCGTACTCACTCTTTTATCGTTTTCAACCGTATAGTGCTCGCCCTCGATGCCGTATTGCAGAATATCGTACCCCTCGTCGGAGAGCAGATAATCGTAAAGTTCCAAACACTTACGGATGCGTGCTTTGGAGCTGTTCGCATTGATGCAGAATCCCTGCCAGAAACCGCCCGAAATCTTCGTATAGAAGGTGTTATCCTTTCCGACGGGAGGCGCAACGAGCGTGACCTTTGCGGTAGCTTCTTCCACCGTAAGCCCCTTGTTTACCGAAAGAATGTTGGAAACGATCACGTTGAGCCAGTTGTGCGCGTACATCATGCCCGCGTTGCCCGCCGAGAATTTATCCTGCTTGCCGCCGACGTCGCCGTTGAGCGAATCGACCGACATGTATCCTTCGGTGATAAGGCGGGTGACGAACTGCGTGGCATATTTGGCGTTGTCGCTCACGTCGCCGTGAATATATTCGCCCGTTTCTTCATTGAGCATGAACTCGTTCCAGGAAGCGCCGAACGCGGCGTATACCCACGCGTCCATGTCCTTATTCGATTCGGAAATATATCCGCAGGTATCGTTCTGACCGTTTCCGTCGGGATCGTACAGCGTGAATGCGCGCGCAAGGCGGTAGAACTCCAACAGGTTTGTGGGCGCTTTATACTGCCATTCTTCTCGGATAGCAGGCGTGATTTCGCTTACGCTTGCCACGACGCCCTCTTTTACAAGGCAGTCGTCGAGTTTCTTATTGAGGTTATCCACCCAGTCCTGACGCACATAGAGCGATTTTTCGTTGTGCCACGCCGAGGGAATGAACCACGCTTTGCCCTGTCCGTATGTAAGATTGTAACGCAGATATTCGTATTTTTTAAGGTGATTGTAAATGTTCGGATAATGTTCTTCGTTCACCCAATCGGTAATGGGCAGAATATCACCGTTACGGATGAGCCTGTCGAAAAATTCCACGTTATCGGGCCCGTTTGTGAGGAAGATATCGGGCAGATCCCCCTCTGCCTGCATGATGGAAAGCTGCGCTTCGAACTTTCCGCCCGTATTCAGGCATTCGAGCTCTACGCCGATTTTATCCTTGATTTTCTTGTAAATGGGCGAATTGCCCTTGATTGCCGTATTGAACTGATCCCAATCGTTCTTAAAAATGGAAATGCTCTTTACGTTTTCATCCTCGGCGGCATCGTAGGCAGAGCCGTCTTTCGAGGTATCGACGGTGCCGTCCCAGTTGCCGCGGCCGCCGTCTCCGTTACATCCCGCAAAGCCCGTGATCGCCAAAACGGCGCACGCGGAAAGCGCAAGTATCTTTGTTAAATGTTTCATCTGTTTCCTCCTGAATCCCCTTCGGGGTTGATTTTTGAGTATAGGAAAGCGACGCCCTCGCTTTTTTGCAAAAGCGTCGCCTTTTCCTGCATTATTTATTCTTCCCAAACCTCTTTGCGCATACGACTGCCGCAACCGCAATCAAGGTAGCGGAAGCAAGCACTGCAAGCAGACCGTTTGCCGCCGCGCCGCAGCCGTTGCTCTTCTTTTCCGCCTTGAACGTTGCCGCAACCGCAATTTCGGTATCTTCCGCGCTTACGGTGTAGATGTAAACGCCTTCGTTCGCTTCGAGCGCGTTGCCGTTGACCGTAACGGTTTCGATTAGATAGCCTTCGGCGGGCGTAACGGTGACGGTGACCGTGTCACCGAATTTCGCCGTCTGCACGTCGGTGGAAACGGAACCGTTCTCTACTTCGGCAACCGTAACGTTAAGCGTCCTGTAAACGGTAAGCTCCTGCGTGATTTCTTTCGCGGGCACGATCGTCGCACCGATGCCTACGACTTCAACCATGCCCTTTGCAACGTAAGTATTCCCCGTCTGCGAAATACCCGTCCAGATAACGTTAAGGTCTTTCGTCGTGTTATCGGTAAGCGTTGCCGTAACCGTTGCCGCGCTCATCATTCCGAGCATGGTTTCGGTGTTCATCGTGTCGAACAGCGTTTGAGTCGTAACTTTGTCGTTCGCAAACTTCACCGTATCGGAAACCGATTCGATATACACGCTGTTGTCGTGCGGGAATACTTTGCCGTAGGCATCGAATGCCGCAACCTGACCGGGCGTTAAAGCGCAGTCGTAAAGACGGACGTCTTTGAGTTTACCCGTGAAGAATCTGTTTTCATCGGGATATTTGGTAACGTCATAACCGAGCGCAAGTTTCATTCTGTCGGTCTTGAACGCGAAATCTTCGGGTACGTTATAGGGCGAACCGCCGATTTCCGTTCCGTTGAAATAAACGCGGCACAGACCGCCCGCTTCTACCGTGAGCACCACGCGAGCGAAATCCGCGTCGCTCACGTTGCCCACTTCGGCGCCCCAGCATTCGTTGCTGCCGCCTGCGATGGGAGCGCTGCCGCCCTTGGTGCTCATTGCAAATCTTAAAAGATTGTTGTTTTCCGCAAAGTTGAAGGAAAGCCACTGGCTGCCGTCAATTCCAAGCCCGATGGGCGTTGCCCAATACGGGTTGGTACTGCCTTCTTTCAGGATCTCAAAGGAAAGGGAAAACGAGTTCAGTTTCGACGTAAAGCTGTTTTCTACCGTAAGACCCGACTTTCCGTCGAATACGCCTTCCTGATTTTTGTTCGCCTTGGGCGTACCTACCGCCGTCATGCTATAATTCCCCGTGCTGTCTTCGCCGGGAGCGCGGGAATTTTTGAATTCGTAGTGTGCAAACGGCGCAAGCACCGTTTCGCCGCCTACCGTAACAAGACCCTTTGCCTTTATGCCGTCGGGATTGTTTACTTCGGAGATCGTACCTTCGATATAACGCTTGCCGCCTTCCTCTTTCACTTCCGTCCAGACAATCGTCGCCGTCAACTTGGTGTTGTCTTCGAGCGTGACTTCATAGTCGCCGTTTTGTACAAGCGCCATCATTTGCGCGTCCGTCGTTTCGTTGACGATAACGGCGCCCGAATCAACTTCCGCCGATACGACTTTGGATTCGGTCACGGCGATTTTTGCGTATGCTTTGAGCCCTTCGGGATTGTTGACGCCCGAAATCGTGCCTTCCAGATATTTTCCGTCGTCCTTTTGCACAACGTTGTTCCAAGTAACGTTTACGTTTGCCTTGTTGTTATTGCTTAACGTGGCTTCGTAAATGCCGTTGGGCGCGAATTTCAGCACATGCGCATTGCTTGCCGCCGAAGAAACGCGAACGGTTTCGCTGAAATCGAGCTCGCAGGAAGCAAACGTCGGGTGCGCCGCGTCGTACTCCGTCCAGTATTGCGAAACTTCCGCCGCCGTAAATTCTTTATTATAGAACACGACTTCTTTTACGCCCGCTTTACCGCAGGTGCCGATATCGCCCTTATTGTTGACGGCTGCGCCGATCGAGAAGCGGCACTGATTTTCCGCCTCATTGAAAAGCGACCAATCTGCGGGGAGATCAACCTCCAATTTCGAAGTTTCACCCGCATACGGCTGACCGTTCACATAGAGTTTTACTCTCCCGCCCGGTTTTACCGTAACGGTGAGTTTCGTATAGTCGCTGCAATTAAGCTGTGCGCCGTCCCAGAATCCGCCCGTCTTGTAGAATTGAAAACGGGTATCACCCGTGCTCGAATTGAGATACAGATAGTTCCCACCCTCGAGATGATTTACGCCGATGATGTGCGCCCAGGTCGCATTGTCCGGAAGCATCTTATACTCGAAGCACATGGTGAATTCGGTAAGGTCCTTAAAGATGTTCTTGTCTGCCTTTTGCGCCATGGCAAAATTGCCGTTGAACTCGATACCGCCGCTGATAGGCGTATATTGATCCTTGCCGCCCACGATTTCCATGTCGTAGCCGCCGACGCTGTCCTTACCGATATTCTCCGCGTCGTCGAACATATACTTCGCAACAGGGTCGGGCAATGCCTCGCCCTCTGCGCGCGCACCGACTTGATTAAGAGCGGTTATACCCCCCCCCATGGTGCAACCGATAAGCGCCATCGACAACGCCGTGATTGCGATATGCTTACGCTTTGTGTTTGTCATACTCCTTTCCTCCTGATGCAATATTTTCTTTTTCCGAAGATTCCCTCGGCGATTGCCATAATTTATTCAACTTCCCGATCGGGGAAAAAATTCCTTTTCCGCAACGTACCCCTGCACGTCGGGAAAAGGTGTTTTTTCATGCTAATATGTAACATTTTTTGTTTGATATATCCATTAACGTGCCTTTATTATAAAGTTACGCCTTGGGGTTGTCAAGATACCGCGAAGATAAAATGTCATTTTTTCGAGCCGTTTGTGTTTAATTTTGTACTTGACTTTTGAAACAATTCATGATAAAATCGATTTACCATGGAAGGTACAAAAAGACAATTAAAGCTGAAAGATTTGCAGAATCAAGTCCTCGAACCCGTATCGTATTATCTGAAACCTTTCACCGACGATACGTACCAGGGCATGGATATGCACCGTCATCAGTATTTCGAAATCATGTATACATACACGGGCAATTACATTTTGCAGATTTTCGACCCGATTCAATCGAGGATCAATGAATATACGATCGGGCCGGGGCAAATCGTTTTGCTCGACGGGTTTGTGTTCCACCGTGTGGCGATGAATCCGGGTATGCAGGCGTTCGTTTATAACATAGAATTCAACCCGTGCGAATCTTCGGAATACGACCCCTTTGGCGTAAATAAACTGATAAAAATAAACTACGCATCGCTCTTTAAGGACACGCACCTCGAACAGTTTGCTCAAAGCAAAGACGGCTACGTTATTTTGAACGACACGCAGCTTGCGGGCAGCGCTCTGCAGGAACTTGTGCTGCTTTTGACCGACGGAATCAATTCCATTGAAGACGCCTTCTCCGCAAAACTCGCCGAACTCAAGCTCTTTACCGAGCTTTCCAAATGCCTCAACTCCACCACGAGCGGCTCGATCCCGTATATCCGCAAAGCGAACGCCTATATCCAGGCGAATTACAGGCAGAACTTAACGATCGACGAAATTACCCGAAGCGTTGGTTTGAGCAAAGCGTATCTGCAACGGCAATATAAAAAATATACGGGGAAAACCTTGCTTGAACAGGTAAACGCCCTGCGCGCAAACGCTGCCGCCGAAATGCTTATCCGCTCCGACCTTGCCATCAACAAAATCGCCGCGCACGTGGGCTTTCACAATAAAAACCAATTCAATTATGAATTCAAAAAAATTTACGATACCACCCCATCCGAATACCGCCGCAACAACGTGGCGACCGTCGACCATCACCTTTTGTTCCACGATTCTTTTGCGATTCCGTTCAGCGATATCGAAACTTAAAAAAAAAAGCGCGTCGTTCCTTCTTTGCATAGGAAAAAGCCGTCCCGTAAAGGACGGCTTTTTTAATTGAAATGACTCGGAACGTTACGCCTTTGTATTCCACGCCGGGGGGAACCGCTGCGGTAAATACATATGTCCGCAAATCCGTTATTATCCAAATGCCGTTTTTTTGTGCCGCTGATCGGGGTCGAACCAAAATTCCCCAATGTGCAACATTCCGTACTCATTCCTTGAGGTTCTTTCTATGTAGTTCTTTGGCGGTTTCCCGTTTCTCTCTCCGGCGTTGAATATGCCAAAAACGGATTATATATTTGCTTCCTTCAAAAACAGCTCGTTCGCCCTTTTCATCATATCGGGAAAGTCGGAAAGATTCATCTTCTTTTCCGAATCGCGGAACCACGCCATAAAGCCGAGCGTCTTGGGCTCATTCTTCATCCAGGCGATCTCACTGCCCGTGAAAATACCCCCGAACACCTCGTTAAACGCCTTCACTGCCTTCGGATTGTCGAATACTTCGGTCACATAGCTTTCGGGCGTAAAAGGCTCGCCGTCTAAATCTTCCCATTCGCGTTCGTATTCATGACGCCCGCCCGCGACGGTTATCGGCTGTTCGTTCGGCAGTATGATTTCCGCTTGTACGCCTTCGGGGATTTCTATGATAAATTTGATCTTGCCGTCCTGCTGCTCGTAGCTTGAAACGATTTTCCCGTTTACGCTGTCGTATTCTGCTTTTACGTTCGCAAGCCCTTTGCAAGGGTTGGGCGCAATTCTTACTTTTTTGAACCCGCTTTCAAGCGGTTCGATCCCCGCAATTCTTTTATAAACGAATTCCATCACACTGCCGTAAGCATAATGGTTATAGCTATTCATGCCGTCGGGGTTGGGCGTGCCGTCCGGCATTAAGCTGTTCCAGCGTTCCCAAACCGTCGTCGCGCCCATGTCCACCTCGTACAGCCAACCGGGATAACCGTTGTTCATTAAAATGCGGCAAGCCGTGTCCAAATAGCCGTTGTCCGCTAAGGCAAACAGCAAATACGGCGTGCCCGCAAAGCCCGTTGTCACACGGAAATTGTAGGAATACGCATTTTTGTTGAGCTGTTCCGCTACCGTCGTCTTTAACTCTTCAGGAACGATACGGAAGGCAAGCGCCAACGCCTGCGCCGTCATGGTGTCGCTCGCAAGCCGTCCGCTCGGCGTAATGTATTCATAGCGGATTTTAGCTATTGTATCTTCGTATTTCCTGCGATATTCTTTTTCGCTGCCGTCTTTAAGTATCTTTGCCGTTTCCGCTACAATACGCAAACATTCCGCATAGAATGCGCTTGCAAGAAATACCGTGTCCGTTCTGCCGTGAATGCTGTTTTTGAACGTTTCGCCGTCTAACGCCAGCCAATCCCCGTAGTTAAAGCCTCGTATTACAAGCCCGTTTTCGAGATTCTTCTCATACGCCTTCATATACTTCTTCATGGCGTCAAAGTTATCGGAAAGGAAGCTCTTGTCCCCGTACATACGGTACAACTTCCACGGCACCATAACGATAGCGTCGTGCCACAGCGCCGCCGTGCCGCGGTTGTTCGGCGCGAGGATATCGGGCGCAACGTCGGGAATCTCCCCCGTTTCGCTTTGGTCGTTGCGAAGGTCGGCAAGCCATTTCTTCATGAACAATCTTATATCGTAGTTATACGCCGCCGTGGTGCAGAAGGCGTTGATGTCCCCCGTCCACCCGAGCCGCTCGTCCCGCTGCGGACAGTCCGTAGGTACGTCTACGAAATTGCTTTTCTGCCCCCATACAACATTTTCCATTAAACGGTTAAAACGCGCGTTGCTTGTGCGTACATGCCCCGTGCGTTTCATGTCGGTATGCCGCACGATTGCGGTGATATTTTCTTTGGGAAGTTCCGCACCCGTCAGCTTCATATAACGGAATCCGTGAAAGGTAAATTCGGGACAGAGCGTTTTCGCCCCTTTCACCGTAAACGTATCCGTTGCCCTTGCCGTACGCAGATTATCCGTATAGAAATTCCCGTTTACCAGTATTTCGGCGAATTGCAACGCAAGCGTACCGTTAAAGTTTTCGGGCGTTTTTACTTCCACCACGCCCGCCATGTTTTGCCCGAAATCGTAAACGAGCTCGCCCGCGGGAGTGTGTATCACTTCCTTTACCGCAAGCCGTTCGATATTGCGCACGGGCTCGGAAACCTGCGACACAAGCACGCATTTATCAAAAGCGACTTCGCAAACGGTGAGCGGCTTTAATTGCGCAGTGAAGTCCTGTGTTTCGCCGTCGTAAATGCCGCTTGCGCGGATATGGCTTTCCCGTGCCGTCCAGCTTTCGTCCGTGCTCACCGTTCTGTCCGCAAACACCAAGTCTGCGCAGACCGCCGTTTGCTCGCCATAGATATTCCGTTTTTGTTCCCAAGTAAGCCCGCCGCTATACCAGCCCTCGCCCACCGTAAGAGTTAAGACATTATCGCCGTCTTTCAACAACGCGGACACGTCGTATTCCTGCACTTGCAGCATTTTATTATACGAAGTCCAACCGGGGGTTAAATAACAATCCCCAACCCGCACGCCGTTGAGCTGAGCACAATACAGCCCCAACGCCGTGGCGCGCAAAACAGCTTTCTCGCCTGCGTGCGCCGTGAATTTCTTTTCTACGACGAACATGTTCATTTGTTCTTTTACGCCGATAAATTTACCTTGTAACATTGATCGTCTCCATTTTGCCGTTCAAACAGATATTTTCAACTGATATTTCGTTTATTTCTTTGGACAACACGCAATTCACGATATATCCCTTTTCATCGAAACCGATATTCAAAAGTCCATCCGAGAATATGCGGCAGAAAAGCCCGCTCTCGGCGGAAAGATGCCGCATTCCACCCTCGGGATACGCTTCCACCGCATAGGGAACATGCTCGCCCAACAGCCGCGTCTTGCTGTACTCTTTCAGCTTTTCCCACGCCCGTTCCGTTTCGCCCGCACGGAACAACGCCATGATATAGTAAAGCGCGCTCCTGTCCCAAAGGATTGTTTCGCCCTCGGTACTGCGGCAGCTCCCGTCCGTCCACAACTTTTCGTCGATACTGTTTAGCGTATCTTTCGCGCGATTTGTAATCCCCATGTACACGGGCAGACAGTTCCAGGCACGAATCACGTCGCACCCCTTGTGATAATGATAGGTATGATATCCGCTTACTTCTCCGCCGAAATAATTTTCTATCGCTTCGCCGAGCACTGTCTGCATTTGTTCGATTTTTTCCGCCTCGCCCGCTTTCCTCATACGCTTCAACAACACGGCGTAATAACCTAAACCGCCGTAAGCAAGCGAAGAGGTATTCAGGTTGATTCCAGAAGAAATTCTGTTTTCCAGCTCGTCACTGTTAGAAAAGACAACGCCGTCCTCGGTGATATTTCTTTTGATATACTCCACGCACCAATCGAGCGCCTTTTTCTGCTCTTCGTTCGGGAATTTCCCCTGCGTTAACAGCACGCGCGAAAGTCCGTACAAATACATTTCCGCGTCGCCCCGATCACCCGCACCGTTCCAATAATCATAGCCTCCGCAGATGATACTGCTCGGGATCGGCAGATAATCGTCGTTGAAATACGGGTAATACCACCCGTAAATATTTTTTATCGCTTCCGCCTGTAACTTGTCGCCCGTAAAGGCGAACCAAGGCGCAACGTATTCGCACTGGTCGTTGCACCAGATCGCCGCATAGTATGCCATTCCACCCGGAGAATGAATCAGTCCCTTTTCGGTGCGGAACAGGCTTTCCCCCGCCCGTAGCTTTGCAAACGCGAACATGGTATCGACGATTTCGTTTCCCGTCGTGATATCGCACTGCGACATTAACTCCTCTACGCGGGCGCGTCGCTTTTCAAGCGGATTCTCCTCGTATGGAATTTCTTCGTTTGCAAAACGCGCGGAATAGCAAAACAACAGCGTTACCTTTTCTCCCACTGCAATCTCTCGGCAGGGCGTTTTGCAAGTACGCTGAAAGTAAACATACCCCTCGCAAACGAGCTTATTTTCCAACCGCTTATGCGTTTTCCACTTCGGCATTACTGATTGCGTGCCGCCGTTAAATAGCTCTACTTGCTCGTAAAACACAGGCAAAGTCGTGGAAGGAAAGAATCTGCGGATTATCTTCAAATTCCCAGCATCTGCGGATTATCTTCAAATTCCCAGCATGAGAATAGACCGACAGCACGCCGTCTGATTCTACGCGCTCGAACCGCTCTTTTTCTTCAAACGAAATCGGGCTTTCGCTACATTCGGGTTGATAAGTGCCGCATGTATTGTTCGGCTGAATGCGAAAATTCGGATAGGCAAACCGCCGCTTATAATACGGCACGCCGTCCTTTACCCCATAAGCGATCACGCCCGACACCTGCTCTCCGCTCATTTCGATATGATCGGAATGCCCCTCGAAGTTCTCGCTTGCAATTCTTCTTTTATTTTCTGCAATATACCAACGCATCGTTTTTCTCACAGATAAAATATGAATTCGTAATCTTCGACGACCTTCATTTTTGCGGTAACGAGAACCGTATCGGAATCGGTGGCGGCTTCGCCAGCGTTTAAGGGAAATGCCGAAGCATCCTTTTTTACAACCTGAAACGCAACCTCTTCGCCGTTCACCGTCACGCGCTTGATTTTCTCGCCGCCGAGCAAATGCACCTTGAACGTGATTTCGCGTTCCGCAAAGCACTTCTCGCCCGCAAAGCTTCCCTCGGCTTTGGAAAGATTCACAACGTAAGCGTTACACTCCTTGCAATAGCCCGCTCTGTACGCGCTCTTGCGGCACTGCCCCAGCTTATACGCCGTCGTTTCGGTATCGTCCTCATACAAATAACCCTCGTCCGTTGCATCCTTATCGGGGTAGAAATCGTAGACTAGCCTATCCCATTTTTGTTCTTTGGTGTTCCTTGCTTCATGCGCCAAGGGCAGGAGCGCGCCCAGCCTGATAAACAACGGCATTTCTTGCAATGCATATTTACGCGCCGCAACTGTTTCCCCTTCATATACTTTTCCCGTGAAGGCATCTATCCATTTCCCTGCGGGCAAATAAACATTTTTTTCTTTTTCCCTTTCGAGCTCGAAATAGCATAGCGCACAACTCGCCTCGCCGCCCGCCTGGAAATATTCGATCTTAACGTCATGCTCTTCGTTCGCACTCAGCTCGCACAGCGGGAACAAGAGCGCGGAATGCAGCGTCTTATCTTCCAAAACCTTTTTGCCGTCCACCCACACCGTTGCACCGTCGTCGCACTTGATGCACAGACGCACCGTATTATCGAATTTCACCTTCGTTTCAAACCGCGCCGAGAAATCGTACACGGGCACGCCCTCTTCGGGCGAAGTATGGTTGAGCGTGATATCCAAGCAATCGTATTTCGCCTCGGCGATCGGCTCGCCTTCGAGTTCCCTGCCGTTATAATAGGTCGCCTTCACGGGCGCGGCGTAATTTGCTTTTTTGACCGTTGTCGGGCACTTGCCGCCGATCGGCGAAATCAGAAGATCGTTTCCGAGTATATACTCGTCGTCGCTAGCAAGCGCCTTTTTATCGGTCGGATATTCGTATCCCAATGCCTTGAAGATCGGCTCGCCCGTTATATAGTTTTCATAAGCATTTTTATATATCACGGGAAGCAAACGGTAACGAAGATTGTTATATTCTCTTACAATATTCTCCGTTTCCCGATCGAATACCCACGGTTCGCGCGTGCGCTCTACCGTATTTGTACAGTGCGGACGGAACACGGGCGACAGCGTTCCGAACTGCATCCAACGCACGAATCCCTCCTTATCGGGATTGCCAATATGTCCGCCGCAATCGGCGTTGCAATAGGCGATACCGCTGTTGCCCGCCTTGATCATCGTTGCAACTTCCTGCGCAAGCGCGTCCGGCGTACTTGCGATATCCCCCGTCCACTGAATGGAATATCGGTGCGACGCGCTGTCGGTAATACCCATATAGTTGCCGTTTACCACGTTTACCGCATTCCCCATGATGACGGGACGGCGATAAATTTCTTTATTATCTGCCTGCTTCTGATAGTAATGCCGCGTAACGTCTTCGAACAGATACAATCCGAACGTTTCCCAATAAACATTCTTCGAGGGGGAAATCAAATGCGTTGACCAATTTCGGTCGTACCACCAGATATCCAAGCCCTTTGCCATAAGCGATTGCAAATTCTTTTCGCGGTAGGCGATCTCTTCGGGCGCGAACACCTGCGCCCCGCTTACGGGTTCGGGGTGATCGTTGAACATCACTTCCACGCCGTGCGCGTGCGCAAAGTCCATAAACCGCTTCATATCGGGGAAGAGCGTTGTATTGATGTCGTAACCCCAACCGTCCGTGCAATCGCGCCAATCCGTATCGATTACCATGACGTCAAGCGGAATATCATGCGCCTCGTAATCTAAAATCAGCTGCTTCGCCTCTTCCTCACTATATGCGTAATATTTGCTGTTCCAACCGCCGAGCGTAGAAAGACGCACAAGCTCGCACCGTCCCGTTAGTTCCACATACAGCTTTCTCAGCTTCTTCGCGTTGCCGCCGCAAATCAATAAATAAATATCCTCGGCGTTTTCTTCGACGGTATATTCGCCCTTTCTTTCAACCGAATACCCGCCCTCGGGAACGATGACCCGCGGCGTATCCGACAGCGCAAACACCTCGGGCGTTTTATTGAGCGGCGGCAGTTCGCCGCTGTTTGCAAGTTTTTTGTATGTATATACCCGCTTGCCGTTCTTTTCCAAACGAACGCCTTTGAGCGATTTGGCGTTTTCGGGCAGATACAGCTCGTATTCCCCGAAGCAAACAACGCCCTCTTCCTGCGTATACGAAACGCCGCCCGTATACGCCGTTTTGTTCGGAATAAAAAACGTATTCTCATCGCAGAAGCTGCCGTTTTTACCGTACTCAATACGAACGATATTTTCGCTCAATATCTGCACGCGAATGTTGCCGTAAATGATTTGTTCCATAAATTCACCTCTTTAATACCAAAACCCCGTAGGGTTGAATTTCCGTTTTGCCCGAGCATGCTTTGCCCGTAATCAGGTCGGTATACTCGCCGTTCAGGATAACGTAACCGCCCTTGTTCTGCGTTTCCACGGCGATAATGCCGTACATGTCCCCGTTCTTTCCCGTGCGCTCAGTTAAAATCACGTTTTCGCTTGCTTCGGCAATCGGCGCGCGGTTCACAAGCCGCAACAAGTCCCCGCAACTGATTACGCTGCCCACGAGAATGACTTTCCCTTTACCTACCTTCCGCTCGGTGATAACGGATAGCGGCGCAAACTCGCCCGCTACATAGTGCGCAAGGCTCTTTGTCCCCTCGTTACATTCGTAGGCGTCATAGCATATACTCACGGAACATTCGCCGTCGTTCGTCCAGTGCGCTTTGAATACCTCGTTCGCAACGGGCTTCTGATATTTTGTATACACCCCCGCCAACTGTTCGAGGAAGGAATACGGCGCGTCCGTGTACTTCTTCACGTTGCCGTCCATGATGTCCGACATCGGTCCCACGATCCACGTTCCGCCGTTCTTTACCCATTCTGTGATCCGCTCTTTCAGTCCGTTTTCGTCTACCGTGGCAAGGAAGGGCGATACGATCACTTCGTAGTTTTTCAAACCGTGTTGCGTATCGATCACGTCCACGTTATAGTGACGGAACGCCGCGTAATATTTTATAATCAGCGTTTCACGGTAGTTCAATCCTTTCAACAAAGGAGCGCATTCAAAACTGTTGTGCGCCGTGCTCGAATAGTGTAACGCAATTTTGCTTTTAATGCAAGTACTTGTTAAAAACTTTTCGCACTTTTTTAATTCTTCTGCCGCGCGTTTCACCTCTTCACTCACACGGTATGCTCTTCCCGCCGAAGAGTACATCGCGCCGTGTCCCATTTCATGACCGTTCGGGTGCGTGCGGAACAACCAGTACAAATTCATTTCCGCGCCCTTTGCGATCGGCAGCCAGGTATTTGCGTAGCAAGCCCCCTCGGGGCGGTAGCCGTTATCCGCATACTCGCTCCCGTTCCAGCCCACCTGCGTTTCCATGATCCAGAACGGTTTATCCTTTACCGTCCGCACGAAATCGTAGGCAAATGCCGTGTCGGGCAAACGCTGAGCCGTGTCGTAATGATTATACTGCGCAACGTCCAGCTTCTCGTTAAGTTTATAATAGCTCAACGAATTGTGTTGCATCATGTTCGTGCCCACGTTTTCGCAGCCGTAGTTATGTAATATCTCCGCCTGTTCTTCCACGTAGCTCTTGATTTGTCCGTAATGAAAATCACGCCACGCCTTGCGAAGCGACGGATGCCGCCATTGCTTGGGATAGGGCGGCTCGACCTCGTCGAACGAATCGTAATTTAACGACCATCGCGCCATGCCCCACGCCTCGTTTAAGCGATCGACTGTGCCGAATTTCTCTTTCAAAAACGCGCGGAACGCGCTTTTGCACCGCTCGCAATAGCACCCCTCGGAATACGGATAAATTTCGTTGTCGATCTGCCAGCCGATTACGCCCTTATGCCCTGCAAATACTTTGGCAAGCTCGGTCACGATGATACGGTTTTTCTCCCGCATGACGGGCGAGGTCTTGCAGGTATGACAGCGCGAGGAAACGTCCGCGCGAATAAGATCGTGCATGACCATGCGCGTTTCGGGGTACTTGTTCAGCATCCAACGGGGCGGGGTTGCCGTGGGCGTACAGAGTACGACGGAAATGCCGTTTTCGCAGAGCTTATCCACGATACTCGAAAGCCACGAAAAATCGAATTTTCCTTCTTTCGGCTCCATTTTGCCCCAAGCAAATTCGCCGATCCGCAAACAGTTTACGCCCAGTTCTTTACAACGCGCGATATCCTTTTCCAATTCTCTCTCGTCCCACAGCTCGGGATAATACGCCGCGCCCAAATAGATTTTATCCATATTCCTTTCCTTTTTGAAAAACAGGGCGGCATTCTCGTCGCCCTGCCTTCGCTTTTTGTTTCGTTTAATTCTTTTTCTTTCTTCTTATTAATACAGCCGCAACGGAGACCGCCGCAACCGCGGCGAATGTTCCGAGCGCCGCTCCGCCGATTGCCGAATTGCAACCGCCGCCCGACGTTTCTTTTTTACGGAACGTTACCTTTACCGTACCCGACGAAGTTACGCCGTCCATCGTAAACTTCCCGTCTTTCAATGCAAGCTCCGTTTCGCCGAACTTTACGCTTTCGACCTCGTAACCCTCTTTGGGCGTTACGGTGACGGACAGCGGCTTGCCCTCTTCGACGGAAGCCGAGCCCGTAACGGCGCCCTCTTCCGCGTTGAACTCGTAAGTAATTTCAAACGATTGCTTTATCCGCTCGAACACCGCTTCGCAGGTCACGCCCTTGCGGGGATTCTGCGCCACGTATTTGCCGTTTGATACCTGCGCCGTCACGTTTCTGCCGTCGAAGGTGAGCGATTTCAAAGCATAGCCCTCGTTCGCTTTCACCGTGACGGTCAATTCTTTCGTTTCCGTATTAAATGCTTTCTCGATCGTTCCGCCTTCGCTCGTGCTGACATACGCGCCGTCCCAACGGGCGTTTTCAAGCAACACCTCCCCGAAACGGTTGCCGAGCGTTCGCGAATCCTGTCTTGTAAAGTGGCAATGATCGGTTCCCTTGATTGTACCGTCCGTGTCTACGATAATGAGATCGTCCGTTTTTACCGTGAACACGTTTTCCATTTTCGCGGCGACCGAACGTTGCACCTCGATAAATGGCGGGACCAACGTATTATTCGCCTTTTCAAACGAGGTTGCAATCTCGCCAATCACGAAGGGCATTTCGGAAAGCGCGCTGTCGTTCGTAATTGAAACGAGATCGGTCCGTATATCGGTGATAAACGCTTCCAAAAGCGGACCGTATTTCCACGGCGACGTTAAGTCATCCTCGCCCTGCATCCAAGCCATGCCCTGCACGCGCACCGTGTAGCCGTGTTCCGTGAGTTGCGTATAGACGCTTGTAAAATTATCCACAAACCATTGATATTGCAAACCCATCGGATTTGACGGATTCACCGAGGCGCCGTGCCATTGGGAACGCGGATACCAATTCCCGAAAGATTCGTTACCCCCGTGCGTGCTGTTTCTAAGTCCCGTGCCGCCCGCTGCCGACTTGAACACAAGTGCCTTGTGTCCGCCCTTGTAATTTTCGTTCAGTTTTTCGGCAATTCCGTATTCCGGACCGATACAGTCCGCCATATAGCCGTATCCTTCTTTCACGGCAGGCTCAAAAGGATAAGTCAAAAGACTGTGAGCGACTCTGCCGCTTGTGCGGTTTCTGTCCACTTCGCCCGCATAGCGCACGTTCTCGAACACGCCTCCGAACGGTTCTCCTTTGGACGAATACCCAGCCGCGTTGCTCTGCCCCGCGATAAGGTACATATCGATCGTCTTTTCCTCGCTCGTAACCGCCTTTGCCGACAGCGTTACCGTCGGAAACGCGATACATGCCCCCGCAAGCAAAGCCGTTGCGCCCAAAAAGGCGAACCGATGTTTCCGTTTGATTTCCATGCATTTCTCCTTCTTTTCTCATCTAATATTTTTTCATGGCAATAGGATGCCGCTATGCCGCGAAAATGCTTGCACGCTTACGTTTTCACCAAACCGAACACCGCGCCCGTGCCGTCGGATACGAATTTTCCGATCTTTCCGCCCGGAAGAATAAGATTGGTCGAAAATGCCTGAGTCTCGGGGAGATGACAGCTGACGTTCAAATTACCGTTTTGCCAATCGAATTCGAACGCGCCGAAATAGACAGAGCCGACCACGGCGGCAGACCAGCCTTGAATTTCCAATCCCATGCTGTTGCCGCTTTCCGCATGAAGAAATTCGTTTGGTCTGTAATCACCTGGAACGACCAGATCCTGATAGCCCATCGCCGTGAAAATTTCGGTGCATTCGTTGGCTCTGCCGTTGCGGTAGCGCCCCGCCATATCCATAAAGTTCAGGAACGGCCAGATACCGCCGTTGTGATACATGCCGCCCTCGTTAAAATAGTCTTCTGAGCTGAGCACGTCCGCTTTTGTACGGTAAGAATAGGTTTCCCGAACGCCGTAATCGCACATGTTCGCTTCCAATGCGGAATAGAGCAATTCGACGCGATCCTTGGGAATGACGTCGAAAAACACGCCCACGCATTGATCCTGTAAAACGTGAATGCGCTGCTTTCCGTCGTACCAGGTTTCGTTATAGTGATCCTCGCACCACAGCCCGCCGTCGTCGCCGCCCGTGAAATCGGCGTTGGTTTTATCGTACGCCTTTTGATACATCTGCTCATAGCGCGCCGCCGTCGCCGTATCGCCCAAATCGCGCGCGAGTGCTGCGCCGTCGCGCAAGACGGCAAGCCACAGCATCGCCACGTGCGGCGAAAGCTTACGCCCTCGCAAAAAGCGTACGTCCTTCCAGTCCGCCCAAAAGTTTTCGGTGTTTTCGGGCACGTCCTGTTCGGGAATCCCGTCTTGATCCAAGTCGCGCGAAACGAGGAAATCGACCGATTTTTTATAGGCGTCGAAATTTTTTCTTAAAAATTCCAAGTCATGATGATAGTTATAATAACGTGATATCCTCAAGCAAAAATATTCGTTGATGTCGAGGTCGATTTCGCGCTCGATCATCGGGAGCACGGTCGTCGGGATTTTTCCGTTCGATTTTTGGAATGACGCCGTAATTTCGATCATTTTCTTTTCCAATTCGGGGAACATAACCGTATGCAAAAAGCTCGTCCAGAATGAGTCGCGGGTGTTCAGCTCGTAATACCCCATCGTGATCACGTTGCCGTCCTTCGCCGATTTCGTGAGAATCACGGCTGCCTGCATATACCATGCCGTATAATCGCGTAACGTATCGTCGCCGAGGTTGGGAATGAGCGAAATAAAGGTGTTGATCCCGCTTTCCAAACGGTCGATGTTTTCGTAGATATAACGGCAGATTCCCGATTCGTCCGCAAAGGTATTGCGCCATTCGTTATTGGCGTGATAAACGCCAAAGCCGAACACGATCTCTTCGGTCTTGCCGTCTTTCAACGTCAGTTCCGCCGTCAGATTCCTTTGTTTGCTTACCGACTCGAATTGTTCGCCCGCCGAACAAAACATAAAGCTGTTTTCCGTGGAAGGCGCCTCTGCCCAATTCAGCGTAGCCGAAATATCCTTGACCGATCCCGAAGTATTCGTGACGGAAATCCGCACGAGAACGGAAGGCAGGAACATATCGTGCGAATCGAGCGGCGTCACGGGTGCAAAAGAGCGCATCGTCATAGAAACGCCGTCCGCCAATTCGGTTACCGCCTCGTATTTCGGATAGGTGTTTTTCACCGCCTGCCACGGGTGCTGATGGTATGTGGAGCCGTCCACGCCGAAACGGAAAAACGCCGAGCCGACTCTGGTGAGTCTGTTTTTTCCGTCCGTAAACAAGCTCGGGTTATATTGCAATTTGTTGAAGGTCGGTCCGACCGATGAAATTTCGGACGACATAATCGAATTTCCGACGACGTAGCCTTTATGATCGGCAACGGGCGTCCCGTTCGCGCTCATCGAAAGTCTGCCGCACACCGTGCATTCGCTGCCTTCTTCATTCAATACGTGGTTTCCCTCCTGACGCTCGCAATCGTCGCAAAGCGGCTCGCGCCAATGTTTCGTATCGTCGTATTCCCATTTCGTATAGACGTGCCCGTGATAACCGCAGACGCAATTCCCCGAAGCGTTCAAGTCGTGTTCGGTTTCACCTTCTTTCACGTCGTGCCCGCAGGTCGAAGCGTGCCAATGCGATTCGCCGTCGTACATATAGGCGTCGGCAAAGGTATGCTCGTGACGGTATCCGCAAACGCACTCGTAATTTTCGTTGAAAATATGCGCGGTTTCACAGCTCTTTACGTCGTGTCCGCAAGTTGCGGCATACCAATGCGACTGTTCGTTATATGTATAGGTTTCCGCATAGGTATGTTTATGCGCCCCCCCGCACGCCGCGGGCAAAACAAGTCCCGCGCACAACACGGCGCCGAGGAATACGGAACATGATTTTTTCAGTATTTTATTCATGCTTTCCTCTCTCCTTATTCTCGTTTGGAAACAGGGCGGCGAAACCGCCGCCCCTTTCCGTTTTTACTCTTCGCACATATAGCCGCAGTAAAGCCGAAGTTTGGCGTGGTTCGTATAGTAATACGGAGGATGCGTTCCCGTCGTTTTATATGTAAACGACGTTGTCTGCGTTTTATATTCGAAGGAAAGCGTGCTCGCTTCGCCCGCCGCGCATTCGATTTCGACTTTATAGACAAAGTCCTCTTCCGCCGTGCCGCCGATGAGAACGGTCTTTACGTTGCCCGCCCTGTCGCGCACGGTAAGTTTGTTGATCGAAAGCGTGCCGCCGAGATAGAACACGATCTTTTCTTTCGCGCCCGTCGTGTTAACGGAAAACTTCACGCCCGTACCGATTTCAACGTAATTCGCCGTTTCACCCGTCGGTCTGCCGGTTGCATCGGAATAGGTTTTAAGCAACGTTCCGCCTTGCTTTAATTCGAGCTTCTGCGCGTACGGTCCGTCCTCGTATGATGCAACATGATCGGAAAAGAGCGATTGAACGTCCCGCTTATGCAAGCAGTTTTTGCCGCTCGTATATCCGAAGCTGATCCAATCCTTCGTTCCGAGCGTCGTTAAATCCAGCTCCGTATCTTTGCTCTTCGATGCAGTGATTTTGAAACCGACCGCAGACGCGTTATAATCCTCGTTTACGGCGGAATTTACAACGCTTTCGTATTCGATCTCGATCGTGTAAGCCTCGTTCACCTTCGTCTGAACCGTGAACGCATTCACTGCGCCGTCTAATGCCCCGCCCGTAAAGGCGAACGGTCTGCCGGCGTTTTCGTAGGTGAGTTTCGCAAGCGCTTCGGGCGTTACCGCAACGCCGTTCACCTTCACGCTCTTGACAGCGCCCCAATTCGGGTTGGCGTGCAAGCGGATATTCCACGTTCTGTCTGTAAACGCGCGCTTGCCCTCGAACGAGCCTTTCGCCGCGCCGATCTTCACCGTAAGCGTGTTGCCCGCGCAAGTCATCGAAAGGTCGGTCGTGCGGAATTTTCCGTCTTTATAGGCGACCGTTTCGCCGTCGTCCTCGTAGAGCGTGTAAGCCGCGCTGTAATTCGCCGAAGGATAGACTTCAAGAGACAGATTCGACCAATCCTTTTCGTCCACGTTCTTCATGTTCTGTGCAAGCGCGATTAAAGCGCCTTCACGCACGAAGATCGGCGAAGTTTTTATGTCGTGCGTAACCGTAATCGTGTTCGGTCCCGCATGGCGCTCGCCTGTCCACACGTCGATCCAATTCCCCTCGGGCAAGAACACCTCGCGAACATCTTCGCCGGTCGTCTTGGAAATCGGGGCAATCAGAATATAATCGCCCAAGAGATACTCGTCATTGCGGCTCGCTTCCGCATACTGCGGATAATTAAAGTCTAATCTGCGCATGATCGGCAGACCTGTTTCGTGGTTTTCGTGCGCCAGCGAATAATAAAGCGGCAATAAGCGATAGCGCATTCCCTGATAGGTGCCGAACACCTCTTCGCCAAGCTCGCCATGCACCCACGGCATGCGCCCGCCGCCGTCCTCGCTTCCGTTAGAGTGCGTGCGGAAGAGCGTGGAGAGCGCGCCGAACTGAATCCAACGCGCATAGAGCTCTTTGGATTCAACGCCTTTATGTCCGCCCACGTCCGTTCCGACGTAAGGCAGCCCTAACTCCGCGCCCGAAAGAATTGCCGTTTCGATCTCCTTTGCAAGCTCGTTCTGCGCGGTGTCGCCCGTCCACTGAATCGAATAGCGATGTGCCGACAAATCGGAAGCATAGTTGAACGATCCGTGCATGCTGCCGTCGGCGTTCGCCATGATGAGCGCGCGTTTCGCATATTCCCCAAGATCGGTTATACTTTCCAAATATTCCTGCGTGATCCACTGATACGCGTACATGCCCGCCGTATAACAGGTATGGGTGCCGTCGATGGAATTCACCGTCGTTGACCAATTTCGGTCGTACCACCAATAGTCCACGCCCAACGAAAGCAAAAGCGTGAGTTTTTCGTTACGGTAAGCGACTTCGTTTTTATCCAGAATATTCGTCGTTCCTTGCACGGGTTCGGGGTGATCGTTAAAACAGATATTCGCACCCTTTTCGTGCGCCTGTTCTAAAAATTCCTTCATGTTCGGGAAAAGATCGGTGTTGATGTCGTAGCCGATGCCGCCGCTGTTCATCACGCGCCAATCGGTATCGACGACGAGAACGTCGATCGCAAATCCCTTTTCGTGAAAGGTATCGATCATTTCGAGATATTCCTCGTCCGAATACGCGTAATAACGCGACGACCAATAGCCGAAGGTTTTTAAGTCTACCATCTCCGACTGCCCCGTTAAGGAAACGAAATCTTTGGCAAACGTTCTATAGTTTCCGTTCGGCAAAAACACGAAAATATCGGTCGAATCGTTGTCGAAATCCCAGCCCTGCAGAGGTGCGTTTTCATTGCTTACAGAATAGCCGTAATCGGAAGGAATGACGCGCGCGCTGTCCGTAAAATACCAGCTCGAAAGCTCGTCGGAGGGCGAAGGCAACCACACGTTGGTGTAGGTCAACCCCATATAGGTGTAAATGGTTTCGCCCTGCGCGTTCTCGATCGTCACGTCGCCCGCGCCGCCGTTTGCGGGCAGTACCACAGTATAATCTGCGGTCGCGATTTTCAATTCGCCGTCCGTCTTGCTCGCCGTATAAGCTACCTTCTCACCCCAGTCATCGCGGTTGACGACGGTATAGCTTGCCCTGTCCTCGAAGCCTTTGGGCCCCTTGCTCTCGATCCGCACGAGCGAATCGCCGAGCAGCTGCACTCTTAAATCGCCGCACAAAAGCGTGGTCACTGAATACGTTTTATCCTCCTGCACGCCCTCTGCAACGTCGATGATAGGCTTTGTGTAATTGCACACCGTGCAGGCGTCCGCCTCAAATTTGTGCGTTTCCTTGCCGCTTACCTCTTCCGTATGCTCGCAGGTCGCCGCGTGCCAGTGATAAGTGTTGTCGTGCAACCATTCTTCGGCAAAGGTATGCACATGTTCATTGCCATCCCCGCCGCAAGCGGTGAAGATTGCAAGCCCCGTACAAGCCGCCGTTATAACGCCGAGCACCGCAATCAATTTCGAATTATGTTTCATGACTTTTCTCCGTGAAAGAAATTTACGGGGCGGCGGCTTTGTGCCGCCCCGCAATTGCTTTTAACCTTCATGCCTGCGCTTCCGCGCCGAGCACGACGAACGCCGCAAATTCAAGGTGCGCGCCCGAAACCGCAAACGTGAGTTCCTGCTCCTCTCCCTCTGCAAGCGCAGAGGTATCGAGATCGATCACGAGCATTTTGCCGCGCGTGCCGCCGTCGTCCGAACCGTGATAGGTATGCGATGTAATCGCCTCGCCCTTCTGCAACAGACTAAACGTAAAGTCGCCGCCGATGTAGGTGCCCGTAAAGAACACGAGTTGCGTGCAGTCCTTCGTCACCTTCACGGTCACAGAGCCGGAATCGGGATTAGTTTGCCCCAAGAATCCGCAGCTTGCGTTCGTTTTGCCGTTTGCCGTAAACTGAATGCTTGAAGTATCGCCGTTAAAGTCGCCGCCGTATCTGCCCGTTAATCCGATCAAGCCCGTATCTCCGAGCCGGTTATTCTCGTCCTTTTCGTACATATTGCCTTCGCCGTAACGCTGGAAAGCGAGAATCTCTTTGCCGTTCAGCTCGCCGCCGTCGAGATCGAACACGACGTTTCCTGCCGACGTGCTGATATCGTTCAGCGTCATGTTTGCCGAAACGGTCTGCTTCTCGATTCCGTTTACCGTTGCCGTCGCGCCGCTGAAAAGCACGACATAATTCCCAACGTACCCGCTCTTTAACGAAAGCGTGTAGCCGAGCGCGCTGTACACCGCGCTGTCGCCCGTGAGCATGACGACGCCGTTTTCGCCGACCGTAGCCGTTACCGTAAAGTATGCGTTCTTTAACGTTACTTCCGTGCCCTGCGCAACCGCCGTTCCCTTGTTGTCGGTCAGGGTCAACGCAACGCTGTCGAGCTCCTTCACGGCGGAAATCTTAATATTCGTAAATTCGTGCGTTCCCGCAGACGCCGCAAACGCAACCTTGGAATTGCCGCTAAGCGTTACGCTATAAACAATCTTCCACTCTCCGCCGATTTTCGCATAGAGCGTAGCCGTATTTCTCACGCGCTCGATCCGCATATCGACGCCCGCCTCAAAAATGGCTTGGGTTACGATACTGGAATTTTCCTCTTCCTCGTTCCCGTCGAGCTTGATTTTGCCACGCAATCCCGCAACTTTCATGCCTTGATCGCCTTTCAGGAAGAACCAGTATCCGCAGATATCGTCGCCCGTCGCGTCGGTCAGGCGAATGCCGAACTTATCCTGCCAACCGCCTGCGAAAGTTGATTTCAAGTTAAAATCAAGCGTAAAAACGTCCGTTCCCGCCAACGCCGTACCCGTATCTAAAACGACCTCTTTCGATACTGCGTAAACCGCTTCGATCTTAATCGTATCCGCGGTAGAATTTTCAACCGAGAACGAGCCCGTATCCCAAGCACCGCCCGAGCCTGCGTTCTCACCCTGAACGACTTCGAGCTTTTCGGGATCGGAATAGCTCCAATCCGCAGGAACATAAACGTTTGTTATTTCCGCTTCCGCGCCGTCGAACATAATCGCATATTCGTTCATCGAGCCGTTGATCCGAACGAAATATGTGCAGTGATCGTATACCGCAGTTGCGCCCGTAAGCGTAACAATGCCGTTTGCTCCGACCGTCGTTTCCACCGTGCCCTTTGCACTTTCCAAAGTTACTTTCGTCCCTTCGGGAATCGCCACGCCATTCGAGTCGGTCAACGTAAACGTTACGCTGTCGAGCTGTTCGGGCGAATATGCCGCCAAAGCGACGTTCGTGAAGACGTGCGTTCCTGCAGACGCCGCAAACGCAATCTTCGCGTTGCTTCCGCCGAGCGTAACGGTATTGACGGGTTTCCATTCGCCGCCGATTCTTGCATAGAGCGTAGCTTCTCTTCCGTTTTTCACGAGCTTCATATCCACGCCCGCCTCGAACATGGCTTTGGTTACGATGCTTGCACTTTCGGAAGCATTGTTATTGTCGAGATTGATCTTTCCGCGCAATCCGGCAGTGAGAATGTTGTTATCTCTCATGAAGAACCAGAATCCGCACATCTCGTCGCCCGTTGCGTCGGTTACGCGAATCCCGAATTTATCCGTCCAGCCGCCTGCGAACGTCGATTTAAGGTTGAAGTACAACGTGTAAACTTCCATGCCGTCCAACGCCGTGCCTGTATTTACGGCAACCGACGAAGAAACGGGATATTTTGCGTCGATTTGAATTTTTTTACTATCAGAATTTGTTACTGCAAACGTGCCATCCCAATGCGAGGGATAATCGCCCCGTTCCACCGTAAGCGTCGATTTGTCGGAATACTTCCAATCCACCGCGTCTTCAAGCCGAATTGCATACTGGTCCTCGTCGCCGAACGTAACCTCGTAAGAGAACGCATAGCCCGCCACCGTAACGATATAAGGGTAACCCGCATAAACCTTCTTTTCCAATGCGATAACGCCGTTTGAGCCGACCGTAACGTTTACCGTGCCGACGTCGGCGTTCGTAAGAACGACCGCCGTATTTGCCGCAACGTCCGCGCCGTTTTTATCGGTCAGTTTCAATGCAACCGAGTCGATCGTGATGAGTTGCGGAATGACGAGCGCTTGCTGCGTGGTGAGGGTTCCGTCCGGATTGAAATACTGCTCGCCGATTTGGATATGCGCACGCATACCGGGCGCGGTTGTCGAGGCGGAAACCTCTGCTTTAAGCTCCGTTTTTGCAAAGTCAATCTGCGAGAACGTCCATTCGTGCGCAAGAATCAGGAAACGGATATCCGTCGGCGCGCTTTCTTCTACCGTGACCACACCGTTTTGCTCGTTCAAAAGTTCGACCCAGCCGCTTCTCAATTCCACGAACATACGGATATAAGTGCCGGCGCGCACCACGCGAACGTTCAACCCTCCGCCGCCATGCATCGCCGAAGCAATTTCTTTCAAATATTCGTTATAAGCGGCGCTCTGACTATCCCAGCCCCAGAACGGCTGTTCGGGAGTCTTCTCTTCGGGATTGGTGCTGTCCTCCTGTGCTTTATACAGTTTGAACACGGTCATATGCGAGCTTTCGTTCATATTGATCCCTATGCCGCCACGCTCAGTCATCTTTACGCCCCAGCGCGCAACGGGATTGAAGGCGTTTTCATCGAGCGACCCGTTATATCCCAAAGCGTCGTGCGTAAGCTTAAAGGAAACCGTCGTAAACTTGCTGTTCTTCACGTCGTCAGGAAGATTGAGCTTTGCCTCGGTATAGCTCAACGTATCCCATACGCCCGAATCGCTCAAAACGAGCGTATGATCTGCATTGTTCATGTTCACTAAGTCGACCTTGCTGTTCTTTGACCCGTTTCCGGTCGATTCTGCATAGTTGAATTCAAGCCAAAGCTTGGGGTTGGTCTGACTCTTTCTGAACTCGACGCCGGCGTCGTAATAATCGCCGCAAACGACCTTATAGGCATACTGCGCACGGTAAGCGTCGTCCGCGACCAGCAAATTCACCGTTGCTTTTCCGTCGGCACCGAGCGCGACAGAGAAATTCTGCCCCGTTCTTTCATTCGTGAATTCGACCGTGCCCGTCGTAATGTCGGAGCTGTTGCCGTCACGATAACCCTCGAACGAGAGCGTAAATTCTTTCAGCTCGAGCGACAGAGCAGCCTCGCTCGTGAGCGTGCCGTCGGCGTTGAAATACTGTTCGTCTATCACCATATGATCGGGTTTATAGGTTGCGCCCGCCGTCGTGGGAATCTCCTCATGAACAAGCGCGACGGAGGAAAACTCGATATCCGAGAATTCCCATTCATGCCCGTTGATCACAAGACGGATATCCGTTTCGGCACTCGCCGAACAGGTTGCGGGCCCCTGATAATTGACGAACTCCGTCCACTCGCCGTTTACCTGCACGAACAAACGAATGTAAGTATTAGCGCGCACTACGCGAACGGGAAGTCCGTCGTTTTTGAGCGCGGAAGAGACGGGTGCAAACAGCGAAGCCGTATTCATGTCGTCGTAACCGTCGAAAATGCCCTTTTCAAAGCTCGACGGCATGAACGGACACGCCATAATCCTATCGGTCGTGCCGCCCGCTTCGGCATACCCCTTATCGTGCATAAGAGCGAATACGCCGTTCTCCGCGGTCATCTTCACACCGAAACGCGCCAACGGGTTGAAACCGCTTTCGCCGCGCGAATTGCCATACATGCTGCCGTCGAGATATTTCAACGTAAAAGAAACGGTTGCGTATTTGCTGTTTTTCACCTCGTCCGGAATGTTCAGTTTTGCCTCGGTATAGTCCACCGTATCCCATGTAAAATCGCGCATCGTGATCGTGTGGTTTTCGTTGTTGGCATTCGACAAGTCGATCTGGCTTTTGTTTGCGGGAGGAATTTCGGCGTTCGTAGTCGATTTGCTTGAACCAGTGTACGTTGCGTAGTTAAATTCGAGCACGACCGTATAGTCGGTTTTGTTCTTTTCGAATTTAACTTCGCCCGTGTATTCTCCTAAGGTTGCCTTGTACTTGATCGACCAAACCTTTGCGATCGTCGCCGCGCCGTCCGTCACCGTTCCGCTCGCCGACTGCTCGTATTGCCCTTCGAGCGTGAGCGCGCCCGAGAGCGGCGTTTCCTTGCCGTCCTTATAGTCTTTCACGGTAAGAGCTACGTTCTCAAGCTCGACGGGCTTCTCGATAATAACGTTATCGAGTTCCTCGTCGCCGTAGCTGTCGGCAAAGTCCTTCTCGCAGCGGTCGCAGTGGTAGTGCTCGATATCGCCGTCCGCTTCGAGCGTAGGTGCTTTATAGGGCGTGTAATTGGTATCGAGATTCAAATGTCCGAGCTTATCGATAATCGGATCGCCGTCGTACGGGGTGTAATTTGCGTCGGAAAACGCCGCGTCGCAGCGCGAGCAGCCCCAATACTCCGCATTGCCCTCCGTCGTACAGTCGGCATCCTTTGCGGGCTTATGTACGGCGTTGTGTCCGATCTTATCGATTTTTACTTCTTCGAACGTTGTTTCCTGCTTGCCGTCCGCGTCCTTAAAAATCTTGTCGCAGCCGCCGCACTTGTAATACGCTTCATGCCCGTCGGTCGTGCAGGTCGCCGCAACTTCGCCGACCGCCGAAACATCGTGCGAATGTCCGCAGCCCGCCATGATTCCGCCCGCCACGGCGAGTGTGAATATCGCGCTCAGCGCCGTCAGCTTTGTAGCCTTCTTTTTGTTCATTTTTTCCTCCTTAAATTTAACCTTTCGGTTGTTTCCTTTTTTATTCGAACGTTGCAGTGATATTCAGATCGCCACCGCAATCTACGGTAAACGTATTGTCCTCGCCCACCGTTTGGGGTTCGCCGTTCACGGTAAGGCTTTTCAGCGTTTTGCCGTTACCCGCTTCCACGACGAAGCTTACTTCTCCGTTTTTGCACCAACCGCGCCCGTATTGTTCGCGTACTGTGCCGCCGCCCGTTGAAGTAACGTTGATTTTGTTTTCGGCAAATCCGTTTTTATCGAAGCGGTACAATTCGGTCTTGCCCCAATCGCAATCGTTATACATAAATCCGAACATAAACGGCTCGACGCGCGTCCATCTGTCCGACGTGGAAGAAATCACGCCGGGATTGACGTTTACATATTCGGGGCGTTTCGTTTTACCCAACATGGAATAAGGCAGATAATATTCCATGGTGTAGCCCGTGCACTGTTCGCTTTCGATCGTGCCGCCCTTCAACTGAATCGCATAAGCGGGCGCGTTTTCGTAAGAATAGAGATAATTGAGAAACTGATCGGAAAATTTGCCCGGATCCCACACGCGCACGTTGATTTCGCCATGCGCCGTTAAATCGAGTTCGAACAAGTTGCCCAAAGGCTCGGTTTCGCCGCCGAACGAAAAATACATTTCAATTCCGCTGTTGAACGCCGTTGGCTTGCCCGAATACCAGCTCACCGCGTATTCGTCGTCCACGTCGAAGGCGAACAGCACGCCCTTGGGAGCAATTTCCGTCGTCATTTTCAGCCTTGTCGTCTTGCCGTTTACCGTGCGCGACGCTTCGAACCAATTCTTGTTTTCGTAAAATTTTTCCTCAAGCTTTCCGTCAAGCGCGATCGTGCTATCGATCTCCGCGCCCGAGGTCGCTTTTTGCTGCGGCGCGTAAGAACCCTGCGCGGGGTTTACGGTATATTCGATCACCGTTTTTCCGCAAGCCGCAAGCGAAAGCGCCGCAAGCGCGCTCATGCCGATGGAAACGGCGACTGCCAAACGTTTCATATTCTTTTTCATACCGCCCTCCTCAATTTACCTTACCCATCACAGCGATTTCCGAAAGCCCGACGCTTTGCTGCCCTTCAGGGATTTCCACCGTAAAGCGAATGGTCTTTACGTTGAGCGCATTGAATTCCGCATACACGCCGCCGCCGTAGGCAATCGCTTCGATAACGTAATTCCCGTACATCAGTTCGAACTCGTTATATTTGAAATTGGATTTCCCGTCAAGCTCGAGCTCTTTGATATAATAGATTTTCTCCGCGCCGTTTTCCTCGGTAACGAACTCAATGTTCTTGATTTTACGGAACGCCTTGGAAAGGTCTTTCGAGTTATAGATCATAAATCCGCGGATCGTTTCGTAATCCTTAAAGGTCAGCTCGAACGTGCTTTCCTCGCTCACCTCGGTTTCTTTTACGTAGGTATTCAGGAAATCCTGATTGAGCTTCATGTTATACGAGAGCAGCCCGTCGTTCAGCCATTTCGTATCCGAACCATTTACAAGCTCTCCGTTTACGAGCGTAACCGATTGCAATTTTTCTGAGATATCGGCGTATTCCATGCCTTTTACGATAGCGGGTTGCGGCGTAACCGTCGGACCGTTCACATACATCACGTCTAAATCCTCGCCGTTCTTATCCTTGATGGTAACGAATTTCACTTCGTCCACGGCGGTATGTCTGCCGTCGTCCACCGTGCCCACCGTCGTGTGCTTGTGATAGCATAAATACAGCTTTTCGCCGATATGGAAAAAACTGTGGTGTCCCGTGCCCGTGGCAAATTGATTCCCGCCGTCGTCTGCGCTGAGGATGAGTCCGTTCTCCGCCTGCGTGAGCTTTCTGAATCCGCCGTCCACGTTGTCCGACACCGCCTGCGCAACCGCATAGGTAGCATCCTGAAAGCCGTTCACGGAATAAGTAAGATAATACTTTTGATTTGCCGCATTGTAATACATGAACGGACCTTCGTTTACCTTGTTCGTCCTCTGCTCGAACTCGTAGGTTTCCACCGTTTCGCCCCTCTGCGCTTTTTCGTAATCCTCCACCGTGTAATATCCGCAGCGGGCGAGCACTTTGGTCGTTTCGGGTTTGGGTTTAAGCCAATTCTCCATTTCCATGATCAGAATGGGAGAAGGCTGCCGTTCATGATTGAAGATGAGATATTTTTTCTTCGTAACGGGATCGACAAACGGACTGGGATCGATGTTGTTGCACAGCTTATCCGAATTTACAGAAACGCGTTCGGGCATGATTTGCGCCCACGCCGCATTGGTTGCGAGCGGTTCAAACAGCATATTTTTCAAATAAGCGCATTCATAGCCGTAATCGCCCGCATTGATCGTGCGTACGTTTTCCGCGCCGCAGCTGTTCGCGTCGGTAAAATCGACCATTGTGAACGGGCCCGAAGGGCTTTTGGACGTCGCCACAAACAACGAATGTGGCGCGTCGCTCATGCCGTTTGCGTCTTTTTGGGTATCGTATGCCTTTGAACTTTCCGCCCCGGGATAGGTCATGCTGAAATAAAAATAATACGTTCCGTTGTTTTTTCCGTCGTCGGTCGGATCGTCGTACACGACCTCAGGCGCCCATCCGTTCTTCCACCCGTCCGGATTTTGCAAAATAATACCGCAATCCACCCAATAATCGAGATCGGTCGAGCGGTACGCCACGAACTGACGGCTTCCGTTTGTGCCGTAGCGGTAGTAAAACCCGTCGATTTCGGTATTGTCCAAAATAAACGGATCAGGTTCGCCCTTATTCACGTCGTTCCTGCGCCACAGCTCGGAGCTGTAAACGGGCTGTTCCGCGCCCTCCTCGTACGTCGTGCCATCGTAATACGGCAATTCGTACACCGTTCTTTGCACTTTTTCGCTTGAACAGCCCGCAACCGAGATGCAAGCCGTCGCCGCGCCGAGCGCAATGCATAATGCCTTCGAGATTTTATTCATTCCTTTCCTCCTTTTTTATCCTTTTACGCTGCCTACCGTAACGCCTTCGATGAAGTACTTTTGCACGAAACAGTAGAGAATGACGAGGGGCGCAAGCGCCATGATCGCCGCCGCGCAAGCCACATTGTCGTATCCGCCTGCGCCCGTGATGTAAGTTACGAGCTGATTGAGCGCCAACTGCAGCGTCCAAAGCGAACGTTGGTTGGCAAGATAGACGAGTGCGCCCGAATAGTTGTTATAGCCGCCCACGAACCCGAACAGAAACTGCGATAAAAATACGGGCATAGACAGCGGAAAAACGATTCGGAAAAAGATCCCGAAAAATCCCATGCCGTCGATCTTCGCCGCCTCCAACACACCGTCGGGCAACGCCTTCAGATAGGGATAGATAAAGAAAATCATGCCCGCGCTGCCGAACAGCCCCGGAACGATGAGCGGCAATACGGACGCACCACCTTTCGTCCAGCCGAGCATACCGTAAAAGAGATAGCCCGTGATTCCCGCCGAAACGGGAATGGTCATCATCAAAATGATCGAAGCGAAAAACTTGCTCTTGCCGGGAAAATCGTACTTTGCATAGGCATACGCCGCGAGACCGCTGACCAACAAGCCCGTCACCGTCGGCAGCAGGGTCTGCCACATGGTGTTAAAAAAACCGATCAAAAGCGACGGCACGCCGTTGACCTTATTCGGATCGAATTCGAATACCATCCGGTAGCCTTCCCCCGAAAGATGCGGAAACCAAACGAAACCCTTGGAATTTGCGATTTCCGCATCCGACGTAAACGACGTGATAATCACGACGAGGAACGGCAGAAACAAAAACAGAAAATATACGATCAGTCCGAAATACGTTCCGCATTTGGAAAGCACGTTCTTGGTTTTGGGGGATAATTTTTTTCTTTCAACATTCGTCATCCTAAATTATCCTCCGCTCTTTTTCTCAGTTTCAGAAACAGGAACGCGCCCGCAAAGTTGATGATCGCCGTAGCCCAGTTCATGACGGAAGCGTAATCCATATGAGAGAACTGCATGCCCTTTATATAGTTATAATAGGCAAGCGTAAGCCCCATATCCTCGGGACCGGCGTTCCCCGTAAACGTGTTCAAGGGTGCCATGACCTGCGCCGCATCGAACGTACCAAGTCCCGCCTGCCAGCCCGCAAGGGCGAGAAACAGGATCATGGGCGCAATTTGCGGCAGCGTGATTTTCGTATAGGACTGCCAGCCGTTTGCACCGTCGATTTTCGCCGCCTCGTAAAGACAGGGATCAACGCCCAGAAACGCCGCAGTGAACATGACGATGCCGTACCCCGGCGCCTGCCAGACGATAACCGTGAAAATGCACCAAGTAACGTATTTTGCTTCGCCGCGCCAACTGATCTGCGTGCCGAGAATGGTATTGAGCACGCCCGCCTCGCTCGTCGAAAAAATCTGATTCCACATGATGGTGACCGCAACGATCGAACAGATGTATGGAATAAAATACAGCGTCTGCATGAGGCGCGAACCCTTCACTTTGGTTTTCAGAAGAGTCGCTACGACGAGTGCGATCAAAAGCGATAAAAACTGCGCGCCCGTCAGCCACAGCGTAATGCCCAGCGCTTTCAGATATTTCGCGTCGTGGAAGAAGGTAGCAAAGTGCGCGAAGTTATTCCACTGCATCGTCGCAATCTGATTGTGCTTGATGTCCGTAAACATCGAAACAATCGAAATCCCGATCGGGAACGCATTAAAAAGCACATAGCCAAGAATGGGCAGAGAAACCACGATCCAGCAGTACAGCCATTCCCTGCGGAATTTGCGTTTTTGCTTGTTCGGTTTTTCCGTCTGCACCGCCGTTTCCTTTTGGACTTCCTCGTCGCTCAACGGAAGGGCATAATTATCCTGCATACGTTACCTCCCCAAAAGGACGAAATTGGTATTCGCGCAATCCTGCTTTGCTCTGTTCTCGTTGGCAGTCAAAAATTGCGTAACCGTCCATTGCCCTTTCCGCACATAGTCGTTATAATCGCCCGACCATCTGTTCACCCATTCGCCGTTTTCGAAGTACGCCCAATCTCCGATATCGCCGTTCTTAGAGGCGTTGACAAGCGCCCAATAGTTATAGCTTCCCGTAAGCGCGGCAAACTCATCCGCCGCCGCGTTTCTGACGGGTATGTAACGGTTGGTTTTCGACAAAATCTTCTGCGCATCCTCCCCGCACGCCCATTTGATGAATTTCCACGCCGCGTCGAATTTTTCCGCATCGGAATTTTTCGGAATGACGAGATACGAATAAGAGGACATCACCTTATTCGAGCCGACGATCTTCGTTCCGTTCGCCGTGCCGTCATGCGTTAAAATCGCACCCTTGTACTCCGCGCCCGTTTCACTCTTCGTTTCATCGTCGTACTTCTGTCCGACCACCTTTAAGTATTCGTTTTCGAACGACTTTTCTCCGTCGTAATAGACGCTGCCGCCTTCATATTTGCGGTACTGTTGTTCGGGCGCCACGTCGAAATTTCCCTTTTGGTTGCGGTTAAAACGGTTGAACTCCTTCATGGTCAGTCCCGTCATCGCCACCGTTCCGTTCGTAAAATTCCCGATTTTTTCAAGATCGGTCGGGAACAGACCGTAACCGTTTACGCCCTCTTCGACTTCGCTGCCCGTTCCGATGGTGCAGCGTAAAAATTCGATTTGCGCGTCGTACTGCGAAGGAAGCTTGTAAAGTTCCGCCATGCTTGCGATATCCGTTTGCTTTTTCTTATCCTCGTAAGAAACAATTCCACCCGCGCGGTACTGCTTGCCGTTCACCGTTACGTCCTGCACGGCAAGATAGTTCGCGGTCTTATCCATCAACGTGAAATCGTAATTTTCTCCGTCCCAGCCGATGGCGTCGCCGCCGACCGACCAACCGAGCGCGAACCACCATTCGTTCACGTAACCGAATTGCGAAGGGGAAGTTTCGTTATATTCTTTCGTGAACATTTTGGCAACGTAACGCGTTTCCTCCCAGTTCATGGGAATACGGTTATTGAACACCTTATACACCGTTTCGCCCGCAAGATTTTGGGAAGACTGTGCTCCGCTGAACGGCTCGTTTAAGTATTCGGCATAGCCGTGCGGCGCAAGTTTCGGATACTGCGCCGCAAGATTTTCTTCCGCACAGGAAACAATGTTGATTTTTTGATTTTCAAAGTGCCGTTTATTATAATAGATCACCGTCGGCTCGCTACCGAACGGCATGGCGTACAGATCCTGTCCCGCACCTGCCTTGATTTTTTCATTCGCGCCGCCAATCGTCATGCGCGCAGAATTCAACGCGCCCGTTGCAACACCGGATAAATCGTACCCGTCATTTTTTACATAGTCGTTGAGATTGACGAAAAGTCCGTCCATGGCGATATCCTTGAAAACGTTTTCGTCCGTCATCGCGACATTATATTCGCAATGTCCTTCGTACGTCGTACGGGTCGTACCGACGCCGGAAATTTGTTTTGGATCGACCTTTACCCGATCGGTCTGCCCCTGCCCGTCGTTATACGCTTTCACAAGCTCGTAAAACGCAGGATTCGCATACATATCGGCTTCATACACAAACGAAATGCCGGTGAATCCTTCGGGCAATCCGCCGCAACCCGCCAACGCTCCCGCCGCACCGACGCACATACACGCGCCCAACGCGACCGCCAATAACTTTCCTGCCTTCTTCATCATTTTCACTCCTTACATATTTTTTAAAAAATCCAAAACCGGAAGGTTTTCCTTTGTTGCCCGCGTCAACGGAACAGCAATCCTCTTTCTTTGATCCACATAAAAGGATCTTCGTCGGGCTTACTTTTGCGATATTCCGTCGGAGTCATGCCCTTCACCCGCTTAAAAATACGCGAAAAATATTTTTCATCGTCAAAACCCGACCACATTGCCGCTTCCGAAGCATTCATATTTGTACTTTGCATTTTCTCGCACGCAAGCATATTCATATCTTCAAATCGTTTAAAAGGATTACTTAAAATATTTCTCTCGGATTCTTTGTCGGTATAGCCGCCCTTAGCAAAAATGCTGTTCGCCTTTTCTACAACCAACCCAGAAGCTTTTCTGCTCTCATAACCCCATTTGATTTTAAGAACTCGGCAAATTCAACTCTATTATAATCCGGATATCTCTCTGAAAATGGGGAAGATCTAACGTCTATCAATGCGTTAATATTTCTTTTAAATAATTCTTTTAACATCTCTTCACGAGTAAACCCTGTATATCCAATTGTATATATCAAAATATTATTCATTTTTCCCTCTTTTTAAATGTTTAATTTAAACCAACTCAGCAACTGCAACATAATCATTCCTTAATTTTAAAGACATATTTCGTTTCGATTTTGTGACATTATTCGACAACGCTATTCTTCAAGCGAGTCTTCCATTGTGCAACCTAGAGCTTTTGCCAAACGATGAAGAGACTCTGACTGAGCCTTATTTATGTCCTTATTTCTCTGCTCGTATATTTGAATAGAACGCAAGCTAACACTAGACATTTCTGCAAGCTCTCTCTGGGAACAACCGCAGAGTTTTGGAAACAACGCGGCGGAATAACTTCGTTTTCCGACTTGCAGGAAGACTTCTTCAAAAAGGTTTCCGAAAAGTACGGTGCAGTGCGAGGCAAAAGCACTGCTCCTTTCAGAAACACTTGCCCCGAACAGAGAAAGCGTTTCGGAAGATACGAAGATGATAAGTACGACTTTATTCCCGATTTCGACGACTTACCATACCGCTATTAAAAATTTTAGTATTTTTAAATAGGCCCTTGACTTTTTGAGCCGGGTCGCTATAATCGTATTAACATTCCGCAGGCGGAAAATGACGAACAGCTCCCTCCGCTTGCAAAAAAATAATTATTCAGGAGGAAAAAAGTTTTGAAAAGAGAACATAGTATTCATTGCTATAAGGGCGCGGTAAAATAAAAAGCCGCCTGTCCGAATAAGGATACTTGACAGACTTTGAATTACAAAAAGTTTTAAACGCAATTAAGTACATACCGTCCGAGAACGAGCGGGACGAAGTTACGCAGATTATATTGAAAGCGGCTTCGGAAAGCATAACTCTGGACAGGTTGAAACAACTAACTAAAAGGGAAACAAAAGCTGATTTTAAGGAAACCGCAACAAACGGATTTATCAAATTCAAAAAACAGGAGATAAATTCTATGTCGGACTACTTAAAGAAATTATTTACCATAAACGACAAAATCGTAACCTACCACTACGTAAACGGCTTGTATCAGGCTCGGTTCCGCAGGGACGGTTACAATATCGAGGTTGCATCCAAGAGCTTCGATATAATGAGACAAAACTTTTTGGACAAGCTGCTTGCAACTCAAAAGGCAAAGCAAAACGCAGGCTATCCCCTATTCGCAGACTTCATAAACGATTGGCTGAAAGTCAAAAAGCAAACGGTTAAAGAGACGACTTATAAAAGTTACGTCAACTTACTGTCGAGGAACATTCTGCCGAAGTTCGGTCATTACCACGTCAACGAAATAACGAGAAAGGACATACAGGACTTTCTGTTTGAACTGACGGACGGCGGCAAGAACCGCACGGCGCAGAAACTGAAATTACTACTCTCCGCAATATTTGACGTAATCGTCGAGGACTACGGCATTAAAACGCCTATGTCGAAAATCGTACTTTAGCACTACGAAGTCAAAAAGGGCAAGGCGTTTACAAAAGCCGAAGAAAAAATCATTATCGACTTCTGCAAGGAAAATCCGCACTATGCCGGCAACTCCGCTATTCTTACACTTCTCTATACGGGTATGCGCGTGGGTGAGCTGGAAACGTTGACCTACGACAACACGTTTATTTACTGTGAATTGGAAAAGACGAGAAAGGGCTATGCCAAAGTCATTAGGCAAATTCCCATATCGCCTATGCTGAAAAAAGTTTTGCATTTAATCGATTTGGAGCAAGCAAAAGCGACTAACCGCTACACCATACGAGATGCGCTTAAAAGAATTTTCCGCGACAGACATATCCACGAACTGCGTTACAGCTTCATTACAAGGGCAAAAGAATGTGGCTGCAACCCCGAACTTGTTATGAAATGGGTGGGACACGAGTTTGATGCGGATGTTAAGACTTCGAGAGTGGACAGAGGCTATACAACTTATTCGCAGGAGTATATCTTGCAAGAAATTAACAAAATTGAATACAAACTGTAATTTACAAACAAAACCGTCGGTTTTGGGGTAAAAAAGGGGTAAAATCACTTCCCAATTACTTCCCAAAGTTAACAAAACGGGAGAAATTTTGTGAATTTCTCCCGTTCTGCTGGTGCCGCTGACCGGGGTCGAACCGGTACGGTATTTCTACCGAGGGATTTTAAGTCCCTTGCGTCTGCCTATTCCACCACAGCGGCATAATAACAGATTATAAAAACAACCGCGGCATTCATGCGCCGCGGCGGATTCAATGGAGGCGCCACCCGGATTTGAACCGGGGAGTCAGGGTTTTGCAGACCCTTGCCTTACCACTTGGCTATGGCGCCAATAAAAACAGCGCGGTTGTTTTTCGTTTGGAGCGGGAAACGAGATTCGAACCCGCGACATTCACCTTGGCAAGGTGACGCTCTACCACTGAGCTATTCCCGCATATAAAAACTATCCGCACTATTTTATTGGTGGAAGTTATAGGGATCGAACCTATGACCCTCTGCTTGTAAGGCAGATGCTCTCCCAGCTGAGCTAAGCTTCCAAACTTGCTTGAATAATATACCATATCTTACGAAAGAGGTCAAGCGTTTTTTTCTTCTTTATGCAATTTTTCCGAAAAAATTTTTTGCGTTGCTTTTTTGACCGCAACGACTCGCACCGAAAAACCGCGTTATTGTATATTATGCCGAACAGGAAGAGAACGTTCGCCCGATACAATACATTCGCGACACAGCGAACGTCTAAATCAAACTTTCTTCCTTCCGTAAAACGCAAACGACAAAACTCGTCGAAACAACGCGACGGGTTTTTACCTATTATTTACTTGGTTTCCGAATTCGTTTCATATTTAATTACTTCGAAAAACGATGCCAATTCTTGCATGGACGAAACACAAGTCTGATACGCTCTTGAAGTTTTTACGATTCCTAAATTCATGGGCGTTTTAGCTATAATATCGTAAACCATTTGCGGACAATCGTATCTTTTCAAACGAATAATCAGCCGCAAATTATTGCACTTGCCGACGCTTTCGCCCCAAAATCCCCCCGCAAGCAAGCCGCCTACCGCGCCGCCACTGAACGCCATGCTGCCGTTTTCATAAATTTCGTAATTCAGAAATTCTTCAAAGCCCACTACAACAGTCAAAGGTTTATCATAATCGACGAAAATCATTTTCTTGGCCGTCATATCGATAAGAAACTGCGGCTTGATCGACGGATCTTTTTTATCAAATGTCTGATGGTCGTCGATCACAAAAACTTTGTCGATATTCAGCCCGTGATTTTTTACCGTTTGCATAAGCGTCGCATTGATTTCCGCGCGTTTTTTCAAAAATCTTTTTCGTTTTACAACCCAAATACACCAACCCACACTCAATCCGATCCCCATAACGACAAGAACCAATAAAGGACTCAACCAAATCATAAAACACCTCTCGCTTTTCCGACTTTCCGTTCCGGATAATCGGTATTTTACCGCATTATACTCTATATATCGACAATTGTCAAGTGATAGAGTATACATTAAAATAAAATATATGATTTCCTATGCGCCGTTTTATGTTACCTTAAAGAAAAAAGGCATTACCACCTACAGGTTGATTCAGCAATACGGAATAAGCCGAAGTTTATTGGATCGGCTGAAACACAACAAACCTTTAAGCACGGTCACGATTGACGATTTGTGCACAATGCTTGATTGTAATGTGGAAGATATCGTAAAATACGAAAAAGAAGGGCGTCCTTAAAAAGGACGCCCTTCTTTATTCTTTTTTTTAATAAACGCTGACTTGCTTTTTATCTCTGCCGAGACGCTCGTATTTCACCACGCCGTCTTTGAGCGCGAAGAGCGTATCGTCCCCGCCGATGCCGACGTTGCTACCGGGGTGGATCTTCGTGCCGCGCTGACGGACGAGGATGCTGCCCGCAAGCACGGTCTGACCGTCCTGACGCTTTACGCCGAGGCGTTTCGCGTTTGAGTCTCTTCCGTTGTGCGAGGAACCGGTACCCTTTTTATGAGCGAATAATCCGATAAAAATCATATTCCTTATCTCCTTTTATGAAATTGGCTGCCGCCGCCCGATCAGAGCGTAATTTTCGCGATTTTGACAGCCGTGAACGGTTGGCGGTGACCCTGCTTTTTCCGCTCGTTCTTCTTCGCTTTGTACTTGAAAACAATGATTTTCTTGTACTTATCCTGCTTTTCGACGGTTGCGGTGACTTTCGCGTTCGCGACGTCCGCGCCGACTTTGATCGCGTCGCCGTCCGAAATCATAACGACGTTGAAGGAAACTTCCGCGCCGACTTCGGCGTTGAGCTTTTCCACTTTTACGACGTCGCCTTCGGATACGCGGTACTGCTTTCCGCCGTTCTCGATGATTGCGTACATAAATGCTTACCTCCTCTTTCGGTCTCGCAAGCGGCTTAGGCGGTTTCTCTTGCAAAATCTTGCTGAAAAACACTTCTCTTTTTGCCCGTTCTTCGCGGCTTGGAATTAAATTTACCACAGGCGGACGGAAAAGTCAAGCGCTTTTGCCGCGCTTTGCATACATTTTCCCGAAATTTCTCATAATAACGTTACAAAAGGAGTGAATTATGAAACTGAAAAAAAGCGAAGAAGTGCTTGCGGAAATTCACCGCAACTGTCAGTTGGCGTTGCAGTCGATCTCGGACATTCTGCCCGAAACGGACGACACCGACGTGCGGGAAACGCTCATTAAACAGCACGACGAATATGAAAAGCTCGGTTCGAAAGCGGCGTTGCTCGCGCGCGAAAAGAACATCGAACTCAAAAACCCCGGTCCCATCAAAAAAGCCATGATGTGGTCGAGCATCAAAATGAACACCATGACCGATAATTCCCGCGCGCACATCGCGGAAATGATGACGCAGGGCACGGTGATGGGCATCACGGCACTGAAATCCTCTCTTTCCGACATGAGCGAAGAAGAGGCGGACGAAGAGATCAAAGCGCTTGCGCAGGAACTACTGCACACCGAAGAGGGCTTTGAAAAGACCTGGAAAAACCTCATCGCATAAAAAAATTCCCGCATAAATTTTCGTGAGCAAACAAATAGCGCACTAAACTTCATTTCGAAGTTTAGTGCGCTATACTTTTTCCGGTTCAGGATAATAAATTAAAATTTATCGATGTTACATTTTCGGCATAGGCGCATTGTAAAAGCCGAGCTTATGAAAATCATACCAACCTTTGATTTGTTCTTCGGTTGCTACCGATAATATTTTCAAAACTTCTTGTGCAAATTCAAGTGCCGCCGTTCCATTTGCAGTGATAATATTATTATCCGACACGACTTGCCTATGTATAAAGCCTTGTTCGTTGGCATAAGACGAATATTGCTTTAATTCGTTCAAATCATTTGCAGTATGTTTTACGCCGTTCAACACGCCGATAGAGCCTAAAAATCTGCAAGCATCGCAAATCGCACCTACCGCTTTGCCGCCTTTAATGCAGGCATCGATAAGCGGCTTAACTTGCATAGTGTCCTCATTATGCCACGACATACCGCCGATGAGCATTAAGGCGTCATAATCCGACGGCAAACTCTGTAAATCATAATCCGGTAAACATTTAACGCCGCCGATAGAAGTTATAGCGTCCTTTGTCAATGATACGGTCTTATTTTCATACTTGCCGCCACCAAGCATACTAACTGCCGACGATAAATAAGCAAGTTCCCAATCTGCCCATTGTTCCAAAATAACATATAATATTTTTTTCATTGTTCTTGTACCTTTTTCTTCCTCTAAATTACTGTATTATCGTCATCACAGTATAGCACTGTATCTTTCCGTGCTTTTTATATCCTCTTTTTATCTCTGCGAAATACGCCGCAAACGCGGGGATTTTTCAATACAATATCTGTGCATGATCGGGCACGGTGAGCACCGCGCCGTCGTCGCCGCGCAGCGAATACCGCTCTTCGCGCCAATCCTCATGCGGAATAAAATATACGCGCTTACCCAGCCATGCCCCCTTTGCATCCTCTGCAAAGTATCTGCCTGCCAGCAGGCGTTTCATGAGCGCGGCGTTCAGATCGATGACCGCCGATGCGTACCCGTCGGCAAAACAATCCATGATCCTTGCGCGCAGATTGACGGCAAGGAACAGATCGGACGGCGTGTGCCCTTCGCCCGCGCAATGGGGGCAGGGTTTGAGCATGACCGATAGCAAATCGTTTTTCGTGCGTTTGCGCGTGAACAGCGCGACGCACAGCTCGCCCATGTCGTACACGCGCGTTTTGGCGCGGTCGTCGAAAAGAGCGCTTTCCAGCTCTTGCTGCACCGCCGCGCGGTGTTCGCTTTGCAACATATCGATAAAGTCCACGGCGACGATTCCGCCGATGTTGCGCAGGCGCACCTGACGGGCGACCTCGCGCGCGGCTTGCAGATTGGTTTCGAACGCCGTACTCTCTAAATCGTCCTCACCCGTAAACTTACCCGTATTGACGTCGATCACCGTCATCGCCTCGGTGCGGTCGATGACGATATCCCCCCCGTTTGCGAGCACGGCGCGCGGAACGGCAAGGGCGTTAATCTGTTCCCCCAAACCGTAATGCTCGAGCATGGCGCGCTTGCCCGTATAGCGCACGATCTTTTTTTCGCTCAGCTCGCTGCCCATTTTGGCAAGGCGCAGAAAGCGTTCGTAAACCGACTGTTCGCCGACGTACACCTTGCCGATTTCCCCGAGCGAATCGCGCATGACCTTCATGGGCAGTTCGTATTCCCGATACACAAGCGTACCGACGGGCGCCGAGGCGGCACAGTCGAGCGCGTTGCGGTAAACTTTGCGCAGATATTCCGCCTCGGCTTTGAGATTTTTTTTCGCGGCGCCTTCCGCCGCCGTGCGCACGATGAACCCTTCGCCCGCCGCGCGCAGTTTATCCGCCTCGTTGAGCAGCTTTTCACGCTTGTCCGCATCGGTGATCTTGCGCGATATCCCGAGGAACGCCGTCTGCGGCAGATAGATAAGCAGCCGCCCGACGAACGCCAGATCGGCTGTAACCTTGGCGCCCTTGGTGCCGTACGCGGGTTTGACGATCTGCACGAGCAATTCCTCGCCCTCGCTGAGGGTGCGCGCCGCGCCGTCCGCCGCGCCGTCGTACGAATTAAAACGGGCGTTGCGCTCGTTGAGGGGCAGATAGCAGTTTTTTTTCATACCGCAGGCGATAAACGCCGCCTGAATGCCCGCCACGACGTTGGCAACCCGCCCTTTGTAGATGTTCCCCGTGACGTCGCCGCCGCCCTCGCGTTCGAGCTCGACTTCCGCGATTTTGCCGTCCTGCGTGCAGACGGCGATCTGCGCGCCGCAGAACCGATCGAAATACCAGTCTTTTGTCATAATCTATATTCTTTCATAAAAGTTTTTCCGACATGTAAGCAACTTGTTTATTTTAACACAACCGAACCCAAATTTCAATACTTTTTCAACATATTACACATCGTTTAACAAAATTTACCGCGTTCAGAACGTCTTCGTGCATTCGCGGAAGGTTTTCGAATAGTCCCCCGCCGAGAGCGCGCTGAGATATTCCCCTTCGGTCATTTCCCCGAAAAATTCTTCGCCCTCATAGAGCACGAACACGAGATAGCGTTCGCGGCGCAGATACCGCAGTCCCTTTTTGAGCGCGCAGTCGCACGAGATCACGACGCGCTTTTCTTCGATCCCGCGCGAAAATGACTTCTCGCGCGAAAACGCCACGCTCTTGTAACTGCCCCCGCCGCCGAACGCACCCGTAAACAGCAGGATCGAAAAGGCAAGCGCCGAAAAGGCGGGCGTTCGTTTGATGCACGAAAAGATAAAATATCCCGCGACCGCCGCCACGGTGGCAAAGTTGCACGCCGTGCCCGCGATGCGCGCCGCCTTTTGCGAACGCATACCGATAAGCAGACGCAGCGCGCGCCCGCCGTCGAGCGGGTAAGCAGGCAGCAGATTGACAAGGCAGAGCGACAGCGATACGCCGAACGCCGTATCGGTATAGGGGTACGTTTCGGGGAAGAGCCACCAGAGCGCGGCAAACGCGAGCGCCGTCAGTCCGTTGCAGAGCGGGCCAGCCGCGAGCACCCACAGCCGTTCGCGCATAGCCATGTCCGAAAGGTCGCCATTGATCATCGCCCCGTAGGGCATGAGCACGATCTTATCGAGCACATAGCCGCAGCGGCGCGCGGCGAAGGCGTGCGCAAGTTCATGTTCGAGCGCGGCGAGCGTCGCCATAACGAAGATGAAAAATCCCCCCGCCCCCGTCAGCGCTGTAACCGCGCCGACGAACAGAAACAGGGGGTGAATACGCAGGCGGAATTTAACTCCAGCTGAGTCCATTGTCGCCGTAGGAAACGCACGAAAGCAGTTTATCGCCCGAATAGAACATGACGCGCACCGTCTTTTCCCCCTTCGAATACGCCACGGGCAGGTTGGCGAACACGCTTTCGCCCTCGGCGGCATACACGCTGTCGAGCCCGCTCATAATGGTGGAAAAGGTATCGCTGTGCTTGATTTCGATGCTGTACCCTTCGGCGTCGCTGCCGTGCACGGCGGAAATTTTCCCCTCGCAGGGCGAATACACCGAGCACTTGCTCTGGAAGGAAAGCACGCCCGTATCGGATACCGCGACTTCAACGTCGTCGTAAGCGTTGACGATGGGCGACAGTTTGAAATCGGAATAAACGCGCGTATCGGCAGCCTGCGCCGTACCGTGGAACAATCCGCGCACAAAGGTGTTGATGGCGCTGTCGGTCATAAAGATATTCGTGAGGAAGATGACCGCGCAAAGCGCGCACACGGCGGCAAATTCGCCCCAAAGCAACGCACGCAGAAGGCGCGGACGCTTTTTCTTTTCGGGCGCGGTGCGCTCGATGGGCGTGCTCTCGGCGTAGGCGGGGTCGTCCTCTTCCATACGGCTGTTCACCTGTTCGACAAGCTGATCGGTCAGATCGTTCGTTTCGTCGCCGCGGTCTTTGCGGCGTCTTTTTTCCTTGCGTTTGACCGTTACCGTCTCGACGGGGATTTCGAGCATTTCGGCATAGTTGAGTTCTTCGTTCATTCTTTGCACCTCTCACAAGTATTGCAGGCTTTTCCTGCCAAGATACCATAACTTATGCGTGTGCAAAAGCGTTTAGAAGAAAAATTCGCTTTGAACGGAACAATTTTTTTGTAAATTTACATATAATGAACGCCGAAAAAGTCGAATAACGCCCTTTTAGCCACGGCGGCTTTGCGCGCAGGCGACGACGGTGCGCGCCGCCTCGTCCGCTTCCGCCCCGCTCGTAGCGCGACCGAAAGAAAACCGCACGCCGCGCAGCGCCTTTTCCCGATCGGCGCCCATGGCAAGCAGAACGTGCGAAGGCGTTTGGCTGTGCGCCGAACACGCCGCGCCCGCAGCCGCCGCCACGCCCGCAAGATCGAGCGCGGATAAAAACGACGCGCCGCCGCATGCAAACGTCATGTGCGAAATTCCGCCGATGCGATTCGTACCGTCGATTTTCACGCCGCCGCCGAGCGCTGAGCAGATTGCTTTTTCAAACGTATCGCGCAGAACGCGCACGCGCGCGGAAAAGGTTTCCCGATCGCGCTGCGCGATTTCGAGCGCGCGCGCAAATCCGACGATGCCCGCTACGTTCAGGGTGCCGCCGCGCAACTTGCGTTCCTGTTCCCCCCCGGTAAGCAGGGGGCGCAACCTCACGCCCTTTTTGACGACGAGCGCGCCGACGCCCTTCGGTCCGTATATCTTATGCGCGGAAAGCGCGATTGCATCGCAATACGTTAAAATTTCTTTGAGGTCGCATTCGCCCGCCGCCTGCACGCAGTCGGAAAACAGCAAAACGCCGCGCGCTTTGCACAGCGCGGACAGCTCTTTAAGGGGCTGAACACACCCGGTTTCGTTGTTGACCGCCATAACGCATGCAAGTCCCGTTTCGGGCGTGAGCGCGGCGGCGAACCGTTCGGACGCAACGGTCCCCTCTTGCGTGACGGGGCAGACGGCGGTTTTGCGGAAAGCATTCGCCGTTTCGAGCACGGCGCGGTGTTCGACGGACGAAACGCATACCCCGCCTTCGCCCATACCGCGCACCGCCCAGTTATCCGCCTCCGTGCCGCCCGAAGTAAAGTATACCTCGGAAGGCGCTACGCCGAGCACGTTTGCCACGCGCTCGCGCGCGTTTTCGACGGCGTAAGCGGCTTTTCTGCCGTAGGCATGTAGAGAATCGGCGTTGCCGAAATCCTCTCTGAGGTAGGGCAGCATGGCTTCGAACACCTCTTGCGAAAGGGGCGTCGTCGCTGCATAATCGAGATAAATCATGCTATAAGCATAACACGCTTTTGCCCGAAAGTAAAGAAAAACCGAAACAAAAAACACGATTGTCTTTTCGGCGGCATAAAAACGGCGGGGTTTCGCATACTTGCTGTATGAAATCGCTGACGGGAACGCTTGCAACCGATAAAGAAGAACTCAAAAAACTGCTGCCTGCCGAAGATATCCTCACCTTCGACTTTGTTTCCGCGGACGGCGTGGCGTTCTGCTGCATTTATGCCGACCCCATTACGGACAAGGATCTGCTTTCCGAACAGGTCATTCAGCCCCTGCGCGCTTATACGGGCGAAACGACGTGCGCAGCCGTTGCGCTCGCCGTGCCCTCGCCCGAGATGAAAAAGAAAAAAGATTTTTCCGACATCGTTACGGAAATTCTGATCGGCAACCCCGCGCTCATCTGGGAAGGCGCGGACGAGGCGGTCATCGTCGGGACGAAAAAAGTATTCCCGCGCGCCGTGGCGGAACCGCCGACCGACGTCACCATTAAAGGCCCGCGCGAAGGATTTATCGAGGACGTGAAAATCAACACGTCGCTCGTGCGGCGGCGCTTCAAAACCGAAAAACTGCACATCGAAATGCTCGAGGTCGGGCGCATCTCGAAAACGACGGTCGCACTCTGTTACCTCGAAGGCACGTCGGTGGAAGAAGTCGTGCAATCGGTGCGCGAAAAACTCGGCATGATCGACATCGACTATGTTCCCGATTCCTCGTACCTTACGGGCTATCTTGCCGAACGGCGTTATTCGCTCACGAAACAGGTCGGTTCGACCGAAAAGCCCGACATTTTTTGCGCGAAGATCGCCGAAGGGCGCGTGGGGTTGCTCGTAGACGGTTCGCCCATCGCGCTCACCGTGCCCTACCTCATCATCGAAGATTTTCAGGCGAGCGAAGATTATTACGTGCCGTCCTACCGCGCCACGTTCACCCGTCTTTTACGCCTGTTCGCCCTGTTCGTCGCCATCTATCTGCCCTCGTTTTACATTGCCGCGCAGCTCTTCAAACTGCAATTATTCCCCATTAAACTGCTACTCACGATTTCGGGAAGCATTCGCAATATTCCGCTTACCCCTTCGCTTGAAATGCTGCTCGTACTGCTCGTTTTAGAAGTATTGAACGAGGCGAGCATACGCATGCCCAAGTATGTAGGCATGGCGCTTTCGGTGGTCGGCGCGCTCGTACTCGGCGAAACGGCGGTAAGCGCGGGGTTTGTTTCCACCCCCGCGATCATCATTATCGCGTTCAGCGGAATCGGGCTTTACACCGTGCCCAACCTCATCGAGGAAACCTCGGTGCTGCGTCTTGCTATGCTGCTCGTGGCGGGCAGCGTGGGAACGTACGGCATTATTCTGCTTACGGCGTTCGTCCTTTTATATCTTTGCGCGACCGAGAGCTTCGGCAGACCGCTATTGCAACCCGTTGCCCCCCTTGTCGGGCGCGATCTGCGCGACAGTTTCGTTAAATACAATCTCGCATCGATGCCCGACCGTCCCCGTTCGATCGGCTCGAAAAACCGCAGGAGGCAGCAATGAAAATCAAACAACGGCAACTCTTTTTCTTTCTGGCGTGCGTGGCGCCCGTGGGGAAGCTTGTACTGCTGCCCTCCGACCTCGTGTTCCGCGCGAAAAACGATCTCATCTTCCCCGCGCTTGCCAATCTCTTGTTGCAGGCGGCGGTGATCTTCCTCGTCCTGCTCTTATGCAAGCGCGAAAAATCGCTCTTTGCCCTGCTCGAAGAGAGCGTGGGCAGAATCGCCGCGACCATCATCGTCGTGATTTTATCGCTCTTTCTGCTCTATGCCGCGATCTTGCCGCTCAACGAACAGAAACTCATGGTGCAAAGCGTATTTTACGATACGCTGCCTTCGCTCGTGGTGTTTTCGCCCTTCTTCCTCTTCGGGGCATATCTTTGTTCCAAACCGCTCTTTTGCCTGGGCAGGGTGTGGGATATTCTCGGCCCCGTCGCCATCGTCAGTTTTATCGGCATCATCGTGTTCGCGCTGGGCGGCACCGATTTCAAAGCGCTGCAACCCGCGGGCGCGGCAGGCGCGGCAGGCTTTTTCGGCGGCACGGCGTTTACGATGAGCTGGTTCTTCGACAGTGTGCTCGTCCTCAGTCTTGTCGGCAAAGTGGAATATAAAAAAGGCATCGCATGGAAGGGGCTTTTGTGTTACCTTGCGGGCGCGGCGGCGGTCATCTTATTCCTTGCCGTGTTCTACGCCGTTTACGGCGAGCTTGCCGTTTCGCGGTTATTTGCTTTTTCCAAAATATCGCGTTATTTTTCGGGAATCAGCGTTTTGGGCAGAATCGATTATCTCTTTATCTACGCTTTGGGGCTTGTTATGGCGTTTTATTCGGTTATGCCCGTGCAAGCCGCCGTCGACACCCTCGGCGACGCGTTCGGTCATAAGAAAAAGCTCACGCCTGTTCTCTCGACGGCGTTCAACGTTATGTTCCTCGTGCTCGCCTTTCTGCTCAATTTTCAATACCAGTCCATGCAGAAATTTATTTCGGAATACGCCTTTTGGATCTTCCCCCTCTTTACGCTCGTTCTGCCGCCCCTCTTTTTGCTGACAAGGAGAAAAAGCCGTGAGTAAATTCAAACATTTTTTACGCACCGTGCCCATGAAGCTCTATATCATTCTGGCGGCGTTCATCGTGTTCGCGTTTTTTTCCAACGATTTCGGGCTGGTCGATATTCAGAAAACCGCCGTCATTCTTGCGGCGGGTGTAGATAAGGAAGGCGATACCTTTACCCTTTCCACGCAGATCGCCGTGCCGCAGGGCAACACCGCGGGCGGATCGGCGACTTCGACCGTGACGGTCGACGCGAACGGCACGACGGTATCCGAATGCATTTCGAAGATTTTCTCGGAAACGGGCTGGGTGCCCAAACTCGTCTTTTGCGATTTGGTTATTTTAGGCGAAGAGGCGGCGAAAGACAACGCGATCGCTTGTTTCGATTTCTTTCTGCGCAACGAATATATGCCCGATTCGGCGCAGATCGCCGTTTGCGAAGGCACGGCGAAAGAACTTTTGACTTCGACAAGCGCCATGGACGACAGCCCCACGCAGGCGATCCAAAAACTGCTCACGCAATCGGCGCAAAGCTCGGGGAAGGTCATGGCAAATACCTTAAAACAGTTTGCGATCAGCTATTACGGCGCGTCCGAAAGCGGATACGCCCCCTATCTGCGCACGGCGGAACAGCAATCGAGCACGCCGGGCGGCGGCAGCGCGGGTGAATCGGGCGGCGGATCGGGATCGAGCGAAGGCAACGGCGCGCACGAAAAGCCGACGGTCGTTTACAACGCCGAGCAGACCGCCCTCTTTACTAAGGGAAAGATGACGGGCATTTTATCGCGCGAAGAGACGTTCGCGTTCAGCCTCATCAAGGGCAAGGTGTTTGCGGGGACGTTTACGGCGCAAGAGCAAGGCAAACCCGTTGCGGTGAGCATTCTTAAAAACGACGGCGGTGTTTCGCTCAACATGAAGAGCAATCCCAAAGCCGAAGTATCGGTCAAGCTGGTTTTGCGTCTTTTTAACCGCGGCGTGCCTGCGCCCGTGAACGACATCGCGGAAGTGACCATGAGCGAAGAATTACTGCAAAACGCCGAAACAGTCATCCGCGGCTATCTCGACAGTTTAGTTACCGCTTGCAAAGAGGCGGATTGCGATCTGTTTCAGTTAAAAACGCAGCTCTACCGCAGTTCGCTGAGCCGCTTTGAAGAATGGAAAGACCTTGTTCCCAACGCCATCGAAACCGAAATCAAAACAAAAATCGAAAAAATAAAGTAACGAATTTGGAAAAGGTTACGGTTTTTAGAAAGATTTTCACGAAAAAAACATAAAAAATTTTTGAAAAAGGTATTGACATCGCGAAAATCCATGGTATAATATAGGTACAAAACGAAAATAACTTTCATGAAATGTTATTATCTCGCAAAAGGACGGAGAACTCCAATGCAGTAACAACTTGCCAATCCAGAACCTACACGAACCGGACGGGAAAGCCCGGCAACGCAGGGAGGCAGGCGAAGGCGGAAACGCTTCCAAAAAATCCATATCGGGAGGTACGACGATATGAAAAAAACCCAGGGCTTGAAAATCGAGTAAAGGGAGGGCAGACCAATGTACCACTATATGATAAGGGCGGAAAAGTAGACTTTCTGAAATGAGGTGCGCGGACCGGGAAAGCGCACAGGGAAAGAAACCCCAAACAAAGAAACATAGTCGACGGAGATTGCGCGGAACCGCAATCTTGAAGGGAAACCGAGGTCAACGGGTCGTAACAAGGTAATCGAACGCACGAAACCGGTGGTGCGCAAGAGCGCTGCGGAGCGGCACGCCCGAAAGCGGAACGGAAAGATGCGCGACTGCGGATCATGCCCGAAACAACTGAATTATAAAACCGTAATCCCCTGTGAGTTTACAGGGGATTTTGTTTTTATCGCCCTATCGCCCGTGAAGAGAATGAACTGCGACGCTTTTCGACAAAAAGATACGAATGTTTCCCGCGTTAGCCCCGTAGCGGTTTGATATAATCGGAAAAAAACCGAGGTGAAACTTTGAAAGCCTTTTTTTCCGTTTTCACGCCGCAAAACGCCGCAAAATATCTTGCCCTGCTCGGCGGAATGGTGCTTTTCCACTTTGCCCTGCCGCAACGCGAGCCGCTTTCCTTCGCGCTGTTCTTTGCCGCGCTTGCGTGCGGCATGAACCCCTTTTTATGCGCGGGCGCGTACCTTATTTCTTCCGCCGTGCCCCTTGCGGCGTTTGCGTCGCTTTCCTGTGCCATTCAAGCGGCGTTTTTATGCCTTGTATTTTGCATTTACAAGCACTTCCGCAAAATGCCGAAATACGAAAATCTCGCCTACGTCGCCGTGGCGCAACTGCCTTTTATCTTCCTCTATCCGCACGACGGCTACTCCTACCTGCCTCTTGCGCCCGTCTTACAAAAGACCATTCTCGCCGCCTTCTTCTTCCTTGCCGCCTTTTTGGCGCAAGGCGGCGTCGACGCGCTCTTGCACAAAGTATTCCGTTGCCGTCTTTCGGCGGGAAGGCTGGCGCAGCTCGCCCTCTTGTGGCTGTTCTGCGGTATGGGGCTGCATGCCGCCGTCGGCAATCTGGCGCTCACCTTTTTCACGCTCACCGTGCTGATCATAAGCGTCGTGCTCGTCAAGAGCGCCGTAGCCGTTCCCCTCGCCGCCGTGCTCTCTCTGCCCCTGTGCGTCGCGCGGGTGAGTCTTGTGCCGCTTGCCGAATACACCGTTTATGCCTCGGTATGTTTACTCTTCCTGCCCTACGGCAAGCCCGTTTCCGCACTTGCGCTCGTGGCGGCGTTCACGGGCGTGCAGTATTTCGAGGGATTATACCGGCAATCCGTCCTTTCAATCGCGCTTACCCTGCTTGTGTGCGTTGCTCCCGCCGCCGCGGTCTGTTTCGTGCCCGATAAACTTTTGAACCGCGCCAAACACGCGTTGCTTTTCTACCGTGAAAATACGTTGCCGCGCGTTGCCGTCAACCGCAACCGCCGCGCCGTGGGCGAACAGCTTTACGAAGTTTCCGCACTCTTCCGTGAAATCGAGTGCGCGTTCGGCGGCGAGGACGCGCGCGACGACGCCACGCTGCGCCTGCGCGAAAAGTTGCAGGAATCGCTGTGCGCCGCCTGTTCCCACCGCCGCAAATGCGAAACGGCGGGCATCGAGGAAGGGCTCGATAAGCTCATTGCCGTGGGCGTGGCAAAGGGGCGCGTCAACCTCATCGACCTGCCCGCCGAGGTGACGGCGCGGTGCGAAAATTCCGCAGGCGTGTTGTACGCCCTCAATAAGATCCTTGCCGATTACAGCCGTTTCGTGCGCGAAACGGAAGCCGCGCGCGAAGGCAGAAAACTACTTGCCGAGCAGGCGCACGGCGTAAGCGTGATTTTGCGCGACATTGCCCTCGAACAGAGCGAGGAATACGCCTTCTCGGGCGAAGAACAGGCGCTGGCGGCGGCGCTTGCCGCCGACGGGATCCTCTCGGGCGAGATCTTTTTATACGGCGAAGGAACCAACCTGACCGTAAGTCTGAGCGCAAACGCCGCCACCGACGCCAAACGCCTTGCAAAGACGGCGGGAAAGGCGTTAGGACTGCCCCTCTCGCTCGCCGAAAAAATCCCCGTTACCGCCGAACGCGCTTGCTTTATCTTAAAACCCAAGCCCGCGTTCGACGCGGCTTTCGGGCTTGCGGCGCGCACGAAGGAAGGCGAAGTCGCAAGCGGCGACACGCATTCCATTATGAAGATCGACGAACGGCGCTTTCTCGTTGCCCTTTCCGACGGCATGGGCAGCGGCGAAGAGGCGCGTAAGGTTTCCGACCGCACGCTTACCCTGCTCGAAAGTTTTTACAAGGCAAAAATGCCTTCCGATACCGTTCTTTCGACGGTCAACCGCCTGATCGCCCTCTCTTCCGAGGAAACCTTTTCCTGCCTCGACGTCGCCTCGGTCAACCTCGATACGGGTTGCGCGGACATCGTGAAAATCGGCTCGCCCGTCGCCTTTTTACTCTCGGGCGAAGAGCTGAAAATATTAGAGGGCGAATCATTGCCCCTGGGCATGCTCGAAGCGGTGCACCCCGCCACCAGCCGAATCAATATGAACAAGGGCGACTTCCTCGTATTCATGAGCGACGGCGTGACCTCGGCGTTCGGCTCGCTTGCCGATCTGTGCGCCTATCTGAGCGCGCAGCGCCCCGTCAATCCGCAGTCCTTTGCCGAAGAAATTTTGAAAAAAGCGCTCGGCTGTTACGGCGGTAAAGCCGAGGACGACATGACCGTGCTCACGGTAAAACTCACCGCTTCGGCGTAACGCCTGCAAAGACAAAATCCCTCGGACAACAGTCCGAGGGATTTTCCTTATTATCAATCTTCTAAACCCATTAAGTAATCAATCGTAACGCCGAAATATTTGGCAAGTATAACGAGTTGCGAACCTCTTATATCTGCTTGGCAATTTTCCCACCGACAAAGAGCCGACGAGCTTATTTGAACTTCCTTGGCTAATCCTTGAATTGACAATCCTTTTTCTTGTCTTAACTCTTTTAATCGTTCCGCAAATTTTTCCATAACATTCCCTTTCCCTAAATAGGGATGATATAATCGTCCCAAAAAGAGGGATAGAATATGAAAAATGAATTTAAGAAAGAAATAATCGAAAACTATTTAACGGCAAACAAAATTTCAAAAAACAAATTCTGCAAGTTGTGTGGTATAAGTTTTTGCACGTTAGAGAAAATAATGAATAATAAAAATTATCGGATAGTAGCCCTTTTCAAAATCGCAAGAATGTTAAAAATACAAGTTTATCAAATGTTCCGTGAGGATTAACGCATGAAAAAGGCGCGGCTTCGTGCCACGCCTTTTTCTCTGCGCAATGCGACTGACCTATAATTTTACGCGTGTTGTTTTCTCGCCACGCGGTTGCCCTGCAATTTAAGCACGCCGTTCGTGATGAAAGGCGAGATGATAAGCCAGATCGCGGCAAGCGTAATGATTGAGTACACGATGATCGAACCGACCGAACGCGGCCCCGCGAAGATCGCCGAAACAAGATTGAAATCGAAGATCCCGAACAATCCCCAGTTGAGCGCGCCGAGCAGCACCAGCACATAAGCAATGATATTGGCAATAACCATAGTAACCTCCTGCACAGAGTTTGTGCAAGAGCGCGCAAAATATACGGCTATACGCCCGCAAACTGCGCGTAGTAAAGCTGCGAATAAAAGCCCTTCTTTTCAATCAATTCGTCGTGCGTGCCCTGTTCGATGATCTTACCCGCTTTCATGACGACGATGACGTCCGCCGTGCGGATCGTGGAAAGGCGGTGCGCCACGACAAAGCACGTTCTGCCCTGCATAAGCTTTGCAAACGCGTCCTGCACGATGCGTTCGGTGCGGGTATCGATGCGGCTTGTCGCCTCGTCGAGAATGAGCATGGGCGGACGGCAGATCATGACGCGCGCGATACACAACAGCTGCCGCTGTCCTTCGGAAAGCGCCGCACCTTCGCCGATCAGCGTGTCGTAACCCTTCGGCATACGCTCGATAAACGCATGCGCGTGCGCCGCCTTGCATGCGGCGATCATGTCCTCTTCGGGGCAATCGGGGTACCCCATGCACAGATTCTCGCGCACCGTGCCCTCTTTCAGCCACGTTTCCTGCAATACCATGCCGAAGTTTTTGCGCAGAGAAGTGCGCGTTATCGCGCGGATATCATGCCCGTCGACACGCACGCTGCCCTCGTTGACGTCGTAAAAGCGCATCAATAGATTGATGACCGTCGTTTTGCCGCACCCCGTCGGTCCGACGATGGCAACGCGTTTACCCGAGGGCGCCTGTAAATCAAAATTCTTAATGAGTTCTTTTTCGGGATCGTAGGAAAACGCCACGTTTTCGAGCGTAACGTTGCCCTTCACCTCTTTAAGATCGGTTGCGCCGTCGGCACATTCCGCCTCTTGCGTGACGATCGCAAACAACCGCTCGGCGCAGGCAAGCGCGTTCTGAAATTCCGAAATCACTTCGGATATTTCGTTGAATGGTTTCGTATACTGCGTGGAATAGGAAAGGAAGGTCGTCATTTTACCGACGCTGAACACGCCGCCCGTGGATATGACGAGAAATGCGCTCGTGAGCGTGACGGCGGCATAGACAAGGGCGTTGACGAAGCGCGTAACGGGGTTGACGGTAGACGACATAAAGATCGCCGAAAGCGAACGCTTGGCAAGCAAATCGTTCTTTTCCTTGAAAACCAACTCGTTTTCATCCTCTCTGCCGTACGCCTTCACCGTTTTGAGTTGCCCGATCATCTCGTCGATAAACGCCGTCTGGTCGGCGCGCGCCGCCGACTGCGCGGCAAACCGCGAATAGGTGCGCGAGGCGATAAAGCGCGAAACGAAGAGCGAGATCGGCGTTAAGAGCACGACGACGAGCGCGACTTCCCACCGCATGATAAACATGATGACGATGACGCCGAGAATCGTAACGATGCCCGTAAACAACTGCGTGAACCCCAACAGTAAGCCGTCGGAAAATTGCTCGGCGTCGGTCACGATCGCCGAAATGACGTCGCCGTGCGCGCGGCTGTCGAGGTAAGAGAGCGGTAGCACGTTGAGCTTTGTAAACGCGTCGCGCCGAACGTCTGCCAAAACATGATAGGCAATGCGGTTATTGACGACGCTCATAATAAACTGCGACACGACGACCGCCGCCACGCACACCGCGATGACGACGAAGAGTTCGTACAATTTTTCAAAATCGACGCGCGCATAAGCGACGATGCAGTCGATGGCGCGCCCGACGAAATAGGGCACGGCAAGCTGCCCCGCCACACACACGGCGGCAAGCAGAAGCGTGCACAACAGCAACGCCCAATAGGGTTTGAGATAACGAAGGATCCGCTTGAAAGTCTTGTTTTTCATGCCCGTTCCTCCGTCTGCATCTCATAGATTTCGCGGTAAAGGGGGCAAGTTTTCAGCAGTTCTTCATGCGTGCCGCGCCCCGCGACCGCGCCTTCTTCGAGCACAAGGATAAGATCGGCATGCATGAGCGACGTCGCCCGTTGCGATACGATCACCTTCGTGCAATCGAGCGATGCAAGCGCTTTGCGCAGCGCGGCGTCGGTTGCATAGTCGAGCGCCGACGAGCTGTCGTCGAGAATGAGCACCTCGGGATCTTTCACCAGCGCGCGCGCAATCGAAAGACGCTGGCGCTGTCCGCCCGAAAGATTACGCCCTTCCTGCGCAATCTCGCCGTCGAGTCCGCCCTTCGCCTTGACGACGTCCTCTGCCTGTGCAAGCGCAACGGCACGCGCGAGTTCTTCGTCCGTCGCGTTCTCTTTTCCCCATTGCAGGTTGGAACGCACCGTGCCGCGGAAGAGCGCGGTATGTTGCAAGACGACGCCCACCCGTTCGCGCAGTTCGTCTGCGGGAAGGGCGCGCACGTCCGTTCCGCCGAGCAGAACGCGCCCCTCGCCCGCCTCGTAAAACCGCGGAATGAGATGGACGAGCGTGCTCTTGCCCGAACCCGTGCCGCCCAGCACGCCCAGCGTCTGCCCGCGCGCGAGCGAGAAGGAAAGATTTTTGAGCGCAGGCGCGCCGCCGCCCGCATAAGTAAAGCTGACGTTTTCGAACGCAAGCGCGGCCGACTTGGCGCCCTCTTCCGTCTGTGCGGTGACGGCATGTTCGCTTTCCATGTCTAAAACCGCGCCCACGCGTTTCTGGCAGGAAACTGCTTTCGATACGGTGAAAATCAGATTCGCCAGCTTGACAAGCTCGACGAGAATGATCGAAATATAACTGTAAAGCGCCATGACGTCGCTCTGAAAAAGCAGTCCGCCGTTGACGCGGTTCGCCCCCACCCACAAAAGGGCGATGACGGCAAGGCTGATGAGCGCGTACGTCATGGGGTTGGTGAGCGCGGCGATCAAACCCGCGCGCTTTTGTGCGGCGCGCAGACCTTTGTTGCGCTCTTCAAAGAGTTTTTCTTCCTTTTCTTCCATGCAGAACGCGCGCACCACGCGCACGCCCGTTAAATTCTCGCGCACCGACAAATTGACCTTATCGAGTTTTTCCTGCGCGCGGCGGTAAAGCGGCACGGTGGCGGACAGCACAACCATGACGACGACGGCGAGCAACGGAATGACGCTGACGAACACCCAGCCCGCAGGCACGTCGACGAGAAACGCCATCACGGTGGCGCCGACTACGACAATGGGCGAACGCAACAAAAGGCGCAAGGTCATGTTGACGCCCGTCTGCACCTGATTGACGTCGGAAGTGAGCCGCGTGATCATGGCGGACGTGCCCAGATTGTCGATCGTTTCGAACGGGAAGGATTGCAACTTCGCAAAGAGCCGCGCGCGCAGCTCGGCGGAGGCGCTCACCGCCGCCTTTGCCGCGAAATACTGCGCGGTCAACGAAAACGCCAGCCCCGCGATCCCGAAGCCGACGAGGATCAGACAGCCGTATATCACATAACTCTTATCCGCGGCGGAAACGCCGTTTTTGACGATCGCCGCCACGACGAGCGGCACAAGCAGTTCCATCGCCGCTTCGAAGAGCTTGAAAAGCGGCGCAAGCACCGCCTGCGCCCGATACGGTTTTAAGCAAGAGAATAGATGTTTCATGCCGAACCTTTATACAATAAAAAGATAGATATAATACCCCACGAACGCAAGCGTAAACGCCGCGCCCGCCGCTCTGCCCAAGGAATGCCCTTTGAAGAGCGCGAACAGCATCAGCATCGCCGCCGCGCCCAACGCGACGAGCGAATCGACGAGCATGCCGTCCACCGTAAATTCCAACGGATAAATGAGCGAGGAAATGCCCGCCACGACGAAGATATTAAAGATATTGCTGCCGATCACGTTGCCGACCGCGATATCGGTATTGCCTTTTACCGCCGCCACGACCGAGGTTACAAGCTCGGGCAGCGACGTGCCGATCGCCACCACGGTGAGCGCGATGATGGGTTCGGAAACGCCGCACGCGCGCGCGATCGCTTTGGCGCTGTTCACGAGCAACGTGCCGCCGCCCACGACCATGCCCAGCCCAATCACGGTAAGCACGATCAAAAACCATGTTTTTTGTTTCATATCGGCATACCATTTTCCGACTTTGGTTTTGGGCTGTTTTTCTTCCGGCTCCTCTTGCGCGCACTGCGTTCCGTCGCACGCAAGCAGCTTCGCGCGTTTCTGTGCCTTAAACGCATTGACGAACAGCACCGCCAAATATGCCGCAAATACGGTTAGCAGAATGATGCCGTCCCACCATTCGATCGCGTTTCCCCACCAACCCAAACCGATGATGAGAACGCTTGCAAACAGCAGAACGGGCAGATCGAGCCAAAGCGAATTTTTTTGCACGGGCATTTTATGCAGCAGCGAAGATATCCCCAAAATAAGCAAGATATTCGTGATATTGCTGCCCAATACGTTTCCGAGTGCCATGCCCGACGAATGAGTGATCGCCGAAGCGACCGACACCGCAAGTTCGGGCGCGCTCGTACCGAACGCGACAATCGTCAAGCCGATGACGAGGGGCGAGATTTTGCACTTACGCGCGATCCCCGCGCTTCCGTCCACAAACCAATCCGCACCCTCGACGAGAAGCGCAAGCCCCAAGACGAGCAAAAAGATATCCAAAGCCAACATACCCTGTAACTCCCGTTTTTTCTTTTTCTATTTTTGCCGAAGGTCTTGTCGTTCATGCGAACCGCCGTAACACGAAAATTTCTTTTCGGGGTATGTTGCCACGGCGCGGGGACTACTCCCCTTCGGTTGCTTTTAATCTTTCTTTTCGCGCATGCGCTCTAAGGCGTAAGCGTAGATTTCTTCGGTGGCGAACGAGAACTTCGTCAGACGGTCGCGCGTGTTCACGGGGTGCAGCCAATAGCTGTCGTCCGGAACGGAAAGATCGATGCAATCGCCGAAGATATTCTTTTTATATTTATCCTTGCGGAAGGGATAGTCGTATTCGATATGCACGCTTTCGAGTTCCTGCGCCGTCCATTCGATTTTCTTTTCCTCGCCGTAGGCGGTGCATTCGAGGAAGGTGCCTTCGATCGTCTGCACGAGTCTGCCCCTGCCCTGGTCGTAAAAGCGTTTGGCGTTGGGCAGGGTGTGCACCGTGACTTCTTCCTCGAAACGGTATCTGCCCGAACGCACCTCTTCGCGCACGCATTCGCGTTCCCACTTCGTCCAGTCGGGAATGAATTCGTATTCGGTTTCGCCCTCTTCGGCTTGCAGGGTGCCGAGCTCGCTCATCTGCCACGCCTTGCCGCAGGAGGCGCACCACAATCGCGTTCCTTCCGAATACATTTTGAATTCCGTGTTGCAGTGCGGGCAACGGTAGAGGATATGATGCAATCCGTCGGCACGCTTTTTATATTTGTTAAGAATGCCGTTTTCACGCTGATAAGCATAATCGTCGCGTTGCATGGCGCGGTGTATGCGCTCGTTCAGTTCGCGCGAAGAGAGCTTTTTCGCCTCTTCGGCGGTGGCGACGCATTCGAGTTCCGCCACGAGCGGAAGCTTTTGTTCGGGCTTGTTCCACTGCGGCGCGGCGATGAACGTGCCGTACATGCGCAGAACGACGACGGGCACGCCCGCAAATTTACACATTTTACCGAGCGAGTACGGCAGGAACGACGTCGTGCCGTCGAGCGAATAGCGCGCCTCGGGATAGACGCAGACGATGCTTTTAAGCTCGTTTAAGCAGTACTGCATATTGCGGACAAGGTGGGAATCGCGCACGAATTTGCGTTTGCAAATACAGCCGAGGCTGCGCATCAGCCCCTCGCCGATATCGCGGATCGCGTCGATCGCAACGACGTTGTTGGCGCTGTGCGGCGCGACCGCCTTATACATCACGGGGAAATCGAGCATGCTCGAATGCGTGGCGAAGAGCAGATAGGGCGGCTCGATCCCTTCCATATTGATTTTACGGATGGTAAGCTTGTACCCTTTCAGGCGCGGATTGATGGCAAACGCCCGCGCGATTGCCATCCAGAATTTACTCGCCTTTTTCGGCTTACGCTCGAAATCGTAACGCTTGACTTCCTTTTTCGCCATATGTTCCCTTCCCGCATAACCTTATATTTGAGAATACATCTATTATATCAAAAGAAAATCACGTTTGTCAAGTCACTTTTCAAAAATCACAAAACGCCTTCGAGCAAGAGCTTGCAACCGATTATCACGAGCACCGCGCCGCCCCAGAACTGCGCGCCGTCCTCGAACCGGCTGCCCGCCGCCTTGCCGAGCCGCACGGCAAGCCCCGTAAGCGCGAGCGTAACGGCGCCAATGAGCGCCGAACACAGCACGACAGGCACGGGAAGATTGCCCGCCGAATCCTGTGCGAGAAGCGCCACGCCGACGGCGAGCGCGTCAAGACCGGTCGCCACGCCTTGCAAAAGGATCTTCCCCGCGCCTAAATGCGATTTTTTATGTAACCTACGCATGAGCGCGCCGCCGCGCTGCCGGTCGATCACGGCTTTTCCGCCGATTACGGCAAGCAACGTAAACGAAAGATACGGCGCGATCGCGATCACGACGGAAGTAAACGCCGTGCCGCAAAAATACCCCAAGAGAGGCATGAGAAACTGAAAGAGCCCGAACGTAAGCGCGATAAACGCGCAACGGCTCTGCGACATATGCGGACAGGACGCGGCGTCAGACATGCCTGCCGCAAACGCGTCGACCGAGAGCGCCGCCCCGAGCAATAAGATTTCGTATAACTGCATAAATCGCCCCTTTACACAAACAAAAAAGACCTACGCGGCAACGCAAAAAACGTTGCCGCATAAGTCTCGTCATTTCAGATAACACCCGCGCCCGTGCGCATTATGTGGACGTTACCGTTTCCGCAAGCGGAAACCGACTACTCCCCTATGCCCTGCAATTTCTATTCTATTATACTCGCGCCGGAAATATTTGTCAACGCTTTTCGCTCTGTTTTACGAGATGTTTCGCTGTTGGTTTTATAATTAAATGCGAAAAAAGAAAGTTAGAAAAAACTTTGCTTTTTTTGCATTTTTCTTTGTCCTTTACCTCTTCGAGAAGAATGCTTACGCCGTGAGTGGCGGCGAATAGTCACTCCCCCTTTTGGATACAACGGCGCATAGCCTTGTAAATAAATTTTATGGCGTAAGCCGAAGGAGTAACTATTATGGCACAGGTAGGTTTGTTTAAGAAGGTCGGTAAATATACCGATAAGAAAGACGGCAAAGAAAAAACGTACGTTAATTTTTACGTTCGTTGCGGTGATGAACTCGTCCCCGTCGAAGTGAAGTTTTTCGAGGGTGATGACGGACACGACTATCGGTATAGCGGGCGCAAAGCTGTAATGTCGGCATTTGCCGAAACTCTTCCCGATCTGCCCGATAAAGGCGAAAGCAAAACCAAATCGAAGCCCGAAATCCCCGATGACGACGATACCCCCTTTGATTGAGGTATAGACAGTGTTCATTGAAATGCTTACAGCAAAAAATGAAAAAGTGTCCGTCAATGTAAACAAAGTGCTTTTCTTTGCCGAAACGAAGAAAGGCACTACTGTTATTTTGGACGACGGCACGGGAATAGACCTCATGATAGATTACGCCACTGCTTGTAAGCGGTTTAACTGTCATGTGGATAGCGCAAAAATCTTGCCTAACGGTAACGTAGGATAAAAAAGTTAGGCAAAAGGTGCAAAAGGTGCAAACGATATGAAAAAAGGTATGGATAATACCAAAAATTAGTGAAAAAACCTACGCCCAAGCCGCTGGGGCTTGTCCAAGCGGCTTGGGCAAAAGGTGCAAAAAGGTGCAAAAACATTCTTTTTGTTTCAAGTCAAGGGGTAAAAAATGTATTTGAAACAATGTTTAGTTACCTCGAATGTGGAATTTTTCAAAGGTAACGTCGGCGATATTATAAAATCACATAAAACAATTAAACAATACGCTTATATTTTGCATGACAAGGATATCGGTCAAAGTCCGCATTGGACGATTTACCTTAACTTCGGCAATTCAGGCGTAGATACAAAGCAAGTCGGTGAGTGGTTCGGTCTGCAAGAGTCACAGGTCGAACGGATAAAAGGTCGTAAAACTTCGGCGTTGGAGTATCTTACCCATAGCAACGATACGCAACAGCATAAACACCAATATTCCCCGTCGGAAATCATTGCGAATTTTGATTTTGAAACGGAAATCAAAAATGCAAAGATACTCGGTGACTTCGAACATTTTAGTTATGCACAGCAACTCGAATATGTGAACACCCTGCCCGTGTCGGAAAAGGCAAGCGCGTTTACACAGCTTGAAAAGCTGTGGAAACTTCAATGTAAATGGCTGACATTGCAAACAGACAGACAACTCGAAGTCATGTTCATTTGCGGGAAAGGCGGCACGGGAAAAACGTATTACGCAAAAAAGCTCTTAAAGAGCATGAATTACGATTATTGCGTATCGAGTTCCTCGAACGATCCTTTTCAAGATTACCTCGGTCAAAAGGCAATCATATTAGACGACTTACGGGATAAATCTTTCGAGTTCGAGGACTTACTGAAAATTCTCGATAACAATACCGTATCGAGTGTGCAAAGCCGATTCCAAAACAAAGTGTTTAACGGCGTTTTAATCGTTATTACTTCAACCGTGCCGTTGCGGTATTGGTACAGATTGCAGTATGGCAACGCACACGATACCCTATCGCAGTTGTACCGTCGTATCGGGTGCTATGTTGAGGTAACGAAAGAGGAAATATCGGTATTTTCGGAAATCGGGGAGAACGGGCAACCGCAAGGCATAGCGCAGGTATACAAAAACGAGCTTGGGGAGCGGAAAAAGACGGAAACGGGCAAAACCGACTTTGGCGCCCTGTTCGGAAAGATTTGCGAAGTATCAACCGATTCCCCTTTCGATACCGAAAGCAAGCAAATGTCAATTCAAGGTGTAACCGGCAAGCCATAGCCGATACATATAAAAAATTTTCGGAGGTGAAACCATGGCGAAATATCCCAATCGCGGAAAAAGACAGTACAGCGAGGAAGAAAAGCACGCTTACCACGCAGGGCGCGGCTTCGGCATTGCGAAGAAAGGTAAACGCGTGAAGTGCAAAACGGAAAAGGAAAAACAGTCTTTCCGTAACGGTGTAAATGCCGTAATGTAGCGAGGAACATAACATGCAGACGAAGAAAAAAACGGAAAACTTTTCGGACGAACTTAACGCAGCGGTGCTTAACACTCTGCGCACGGCGTTGGACGGTATTTTGAAAATGGAATACCACAAGCCGAACAGCAATGCAAACGCGAACGGTAAAGCCGAAATAGACTACGAGCTTACCATGCGCATGATGAAAGGTCAAGCGCGTATCGCGCTCGATCTTATCGCCAACATTCAGGGCGACAGCGAAAAATAACGGTCGCTTGCGCCGCAGAAGGCAAGCAAAAAAAGGCAGGTGAACAAATGGCAAGAAACGAACTTGCACGGCACAAAAAGAGCGATGCGGTAAAATGGGTCGTGACGCTTCTCGTGGGTCTTGCGCTTATCGGCGCGGTAGTCGGTCTTTCGGTGAAACTGAACAGGCAAACGACAACCACGACAATCGGCGGCGAAGCGTACAGTATCGGTACGCTTACCGATACTGGCGAATATGCCGAAGGTAATACTTCGATCTATTTGCGCAAGGCAATCACGACGGACGGGTTAAAGGTCGTGCCGCAGAAAGACGCGAAAATCGAATACCGCTTGTTCTTCTACGACAAAGACGGTAAATTCCTTGCGGCAACGGAAACGTCGTCCGCAAAGTTCGACGGCGATATTCCCGATGGCGCGGAAACGGTCAAGATCATGATCACTCCCACCGCAGACGAGGACGGCAAGGTTTCCCTTGTGGAAGTACTCGGCTATGCAAACCAACTGACGGTAACCGTCAACAAGTAACACAGTATCGCGGGCGCTGTATAAGACCCGCACCAAACGATATTTAGAGGTGATACAATGAGTAGCTACTACCAAAAACAACCGAAAAACAACATCTTAAAGCGGGTCTTAACGGCAATCGCGTGTGTTCTTGCGGCGGTTCTTCTGTTAGGGGTTTGCTTACAGTTCTTCGGGCAAGGGAAAGCAAAACCGTCCGAATGGTTCAAGCCTACCGAGCAGGTACAACCGGACGACAATAAACCTACGGGCGGCGTCGGCGAATGCAAACACGTTTATGAAAACGGAAAGCATGTATGCACCGTTTGCGGAGAGTTGACCGCTCATATTTTTGCAGACGGAAAATGTTCTGTATGTGGCGAATGCGAGAAACATACAACTCCAAATGCAGTAAACAAATGTACCGTTTGCAATAAAGCTCTTATTAACTATAACGGCGTTGCCGAGATCGACGATTTCGTCAAAAAATATCCCGACATCTTTCTTACTGCCGTAGACAGCGAAAATTTTGTTTTGCCGCTTTGTACGGATACCCTTTCCACTACGAAAGCCGACGGCGTTATCGTTACGTTGTCGAACATGTCGTTTGGCAGTGTCCAGTTTTTCAATCATACCGAGGGTCGTACCGATTATATCGACATGTCGCGCACCGACAACGGTTATACGTTTGTCTATCCCGAAAGTGACGGTACCGTTATGGTTTATGTAAGCGGTGACATCGAGCGCGTTCTTCCGGAAGATACACACAATATTGTTTATGAATTAGACAATTCTATAATGTTCGTTCCGTCGGTAAATGTTTTTATATCGGGTGCAGATTATGCCAAAGCAGGCGATTGGGTCGTTGCAAACGTTTATTTCGAATCGAACGATTACGGTGTGCCATTAAACATAACTATTAACTCGGCATATCTGTCGAGCGACCCGTATATCAATGGCGAGATTTATCTCGGCAAGGTATATGACGAATCTTCTCCCGGAATGGGTACGGTACATTATTACGTTATCGCATTTAGAATGCCGAATAACAATGTAAAAATCTCTTTAACGTTAAATTAAGGTCGGTAAAGCGGGTTTCGAAAACCCGCTTACAACCATATACAGAGGTGATTTTATGAAAGAAACAATAAAAACTGCAAAAACAAAAATATTACTCGTTTTAACGGCAATTATGGCGTTAATTTTTGCATGTGGCGTTATGTTTTCATACAATTCGTTGCGCGGTGAATCTGCGTCCGCAGAAGCAATCGAAACGCGTGCAACGAATTGGGACGGCTTCCCATTGGAGAATTATTCGGGGTATGAACGAGTTTTTTCGGAAAACAAAACTTTAACGCGCAATGCTAATTTAACGGTTTTAAATAAAATGAATACAGAGAATGTTGATAAATTCAGTTATTCGTTGATTGTAAGCACTACGGAAAGAACTGCGCCGAGCAGACAATGGCTTACGTTAATGATACATTTCGACCATGACGGTATTTATAGCCAAGTCGGTTTGGAAATTGGGTTTGACGGTTCTTATCATTATGTCTGCGTTATGGTTAATCACGCAAATGATACCGTAATAAGCGAAATGATTGATTTACCCTCTTCTGACCGTGTTGTCGGTATCGAATACAGACTTACGGAAAAAGGTTTTTACGTTTATTGGAAAGGCGTTAAAAATGAGGGCGGACAAATATACGAACTTTTAAAGTCAAGTAATTCGACGCAGTATCTTGAAATATATAATGTCCTTAAAAGCGGAAAATTTATCACTTGTGACGGAAACGGTGATAACTATGTCGATGATAGCTCTACATATACAGTTAAAGAAAAAGGCAGTTGTTATAACGTGAGTTCTACTCCCGTCCCCTTGCCCGAAACGCCTACAAAAGAGGGATACACCTTTGCGGGTTGGTTTTATGGCAAAGGCGATCAAGGGCATTCCTCTTGCGTAGCTTATGACAATGAGCCGATTTTTGAAGATACCGATTTACATGCGCATTGGCAGGTAAACAGTTACACCGTAACTTATGATTGCACGGGCGGTCATGACATAGACAGTGTAACCGTGAACTACGGTTCTGCCGCCCCTACCCCCACACCTACGCGCACGGGTTACCGTTTCATCGGTTGGACTTATGCCGACGGTACGGCATATAACGGCGCGGGCATTACGGGGAACACGATTTTGTATGCGACTTGGGAAGCCATTACATTTGAAGTCAATTTTTATGTCGATAACGAACTGTATGCACAAAAAACCGTTGCATACGGCTCTACGCTCGGCGTGTTAGAGGAAGAAGCAAGGCGTATGAGTTTACGCGTTTTATCCGTAAAATGCGGCAATGAAGTCCTCGACGACAATTCAATCGTGGTTGATAACTGTTCCGTGCAAGCCGAAAAAATGAGCGAACCTGAAAGCGCATTGAATACTATCCGCGATAATTTATTGCCGATAATCGGCGGCATTGTCGGTGCGGTCGTATTGATTAGCCTTGTCAGCGTTATATCGGGTGTTGTCGGCAAAAAACGTTAAGGCGGTGCGTCTATGAAAAAATCAAATTACATTACCTGTGTAAATGCGTTAATGTTAAGCATTCTATTATTTGTGCTTGCGTTAATGACGGGCATGACGAGGATATTTGCGTCTGCCGCTCTTTCGAATGTTGACGGCTATTCCGATGTTTTGGAAGATTTACAAAAGGACGAGAAATTTAATGAAGAAGAGTTCCCCGTAGTTTCGGGGGACTATTCTTTGCGTGTTATACAAATCGCGGAAAGCACCTCGCATGAACTGTATGTTTATGTATATCAGCCTATGGGGGTACTTGCAAAAGCGACCTCGATTGTCTTTTCAACGGGTTTGAAAACTGAATTGAAGTATGAAAAATACGTTCTCGACCGTGTGAGTTCTGCCGAAACTCTTTACAAGTACCGTGTAAAAGATTTTACCGTATCGACCGAAAAAATAAGAAGTTACGATATATCCGAGATTTTTCGTAAATTCGATAAAGTCGTAGACGGATCCGTCGACAGCGATAATACCGTAAGCGAAAAGGCATATCCTGTCGGTCAGTTATGGACGGCGGTCACTTCGGACGATTCCGTTTTATACAGCTACGAAGATGTTGACGTGGTAACGGTAACGAGGGAAATGGTAGGCATGCGTCGTTATTATAACGGTGTTTCTTGGTCGGATAGAGCTTATTGTGATGCGCATTTTTTGGCATTCTCCACAGACCATAATATAGACAGGCTTTTAAGTGCGGATGTTACTTTTACCTCGGCAGACTATAAAACGCAAAAGTTTTTCGGTACGACACAAACGTATATCGGGGAAGAAATTCCTCACTTCGTTACGCTAAAATACGACCAAATAACAGGAAATGAAACGAGCGGCGTAGGCGGCAAAAAATACGTTTGGGATAGAATGTCGAGTACGAGCGCTTTCGTAGAAGATTTGAAAAAACAGGGCGCTAACTTTGAAAAGGACGAAGAAAAAGACCTTTTGTCGTACGAATGGATATTGAACTTCTACGAAACCGATTACACCTGTCCTGCGGGGTTAGAGTACATTGTTTGGACGTTATGTTCCCCTCTTGCGCTCGGTCTTATTCCTACCATTATCGACGCAAACACTTATGAAGGTGAATTGATTTACGACGTGGCTTTACTCCGTCTTGAATTTGAAACCGACGGAAAAATTTATAACCTCGGTGTGGTTGCCGACGTACAAACAGGCTCTAATATACCGACAAATAACAGCGGCATAAAACTGCCCTCTTGGTTAAAAACCGTTTTAATTGTCGTGGGTTCGTTGCTTCTTCTTGCGGTTGCAATGCCGCTTATCCCCTATCTCGTCAAGGGTATCGTATGGATTGTCATGTTGCCCGTAAAGGCGGTTTCTGCAACCGTTAAAGCGATAAAAAGCTCTACAAAAAGTAATAAAAGGAAGTAAATTATGAGCAAAAGAAAGAGATACATAAGGGGTAAAGTTTACATAACAAATGATAACCTTTTGGTAAAAAACAATAAGGCGGGACGGCGTGTCGTTGCCATGAATAACGATAAAGAGCATATGGCTGTACGGCGTATATCCTCTTTATACGACAAAAACGGCAATAAAAAAGAAAGGCTTATCCCGATAGAAAAATACCCCGATATACCAAAGGCAAGCGGGGTCGAGGATAAGACTTTTCGAAAAACCATTAGAGGTAAGCCGATAAAGGAAAGTCAGTTAAAAAAGACAAAAACTCGGCTTAACAAATGGGATATGCAACGTATTTGTAAAGGTAAAACAAAAAAATAGAGGGCTGCAACTTTCGTTGCCCCCTCTTCAAATGCTATTGCATTTGGGGTCGGATCTTGCCGACGATTATATTATACAGAATAATACGGTTTAAGTCAACCGTTTTTTAGAGAAAAGGCATGAAAACTTTTAAGCGAATTTTATGGGTAATGTTGGCGTTAGCCATTGTAGCCTTTGTCGGGTATTTTATTTACACGGGGGTACAGGTATGAAAGGCTATTGCAGGTATGTAGTGATTGATAAGGCAACGGGTTTGAACTTGGTTTGCGGCGAAAAATGGAAAGAGTTTTCCGCTCTCCCGTTCTGCGGTTCATTTCGTACGGGGCTGTTCCATAGAATAACGGTCGGGCAGTATATGCAGGAAAAGCAGGTCGGCGGGGTTGATTGCGTTATTGTCTATTGGTTATACGCCACACCGAAAAACCCGCGCGTGTGTTCGGTTGTTTCCCCGTTCGGGCAGTTCCTCGGTTTGAAAGGAAACCTGTACGAGCTTTTCCCGCGAAAGCTTTTGAAAGCGTATGATTACCGTAAGGTTTTAATTCGGCACGGTGTTTGGCAATGAAACGGTTTAATTATCGGCATATCATTTGTATCGTTATCACGCTTGGTTTTCTGGCTTGCAGTATTTTCGTGTTCCCGAACGCTCTCGGTCGTCTTATCGAGGGCGGGCGGGACTTTGCCTATTCCGTTGCGTATTACTTTTGCGAGCTGTTCGGCGTTCCCTATTCGTTCACCCCTACCGTGAACGAATACCCGAATTTCTCACCTCTTCCTACGTTCCTGCCCGATACATGGGCGGGCTTTCAATCGAATTGGGCGGCGTATTGGCGGCTGTGGGCGACTATGGATAACTTTACGGGTTATCTGTCGTTTCTCGGCAACGGGCTGTATTCGCTGTGTATGTTTGTTATAATCGCGTTACCGTTCGTTGGTCTCGGCGTTGTGCTTTTGCGGCAAGTCATGAAGAAACCGAATAACGATTATAACAAGTATAGCCGTCCCTTACGCGCATGGAAGAAGTTTATCGCTCATACATATGCCCCCGTCAAGCGTTGGCTTGCGGGATTCGCGGCGTTCTTGCGCGAACACGCCGTTTACCGTATTTTATGGCTTGTGATTTGGGTGTATAACTTTAATCTGTTCACCATGCTGTTAGAGTTCTTGGCATACTATTTCTACTTCGTTATTTCCTTTGACTTTATCAACCTCTATCGGCAGGTGTACAAGCTCTTTTTAGACCTTACGCCCGCGTTCGCCTTTATCCCTCTTTGGGCGTGGTGCATTATCGGGTTATGGCTTTTCCATAAATTCCGTAAAGGAATCGGCTATGCACGGCTCAACCACAACGAACGCAAGAATTGCGGTTTTATCAACGAGCGTGCGCTCGTTTCCCTCGTTTGCGGAACAATGGGAAAAGGCAAAACGACAATGCTCACCTCTATGTGTCTTTCTACGGAAGTGCTGTTTCGGGATAAAGCGTTCGAACTGTTGCTCGAATGCGATATGAAGTTTCCCGATTTCCCTTGGATAAACCTTGAAAACGTGTTGCGGTATGCCATAGCCGAACATAAGGTTTACAACCTCGCAACCTGTCGCCGGTTCTTGCAACAGAAGCGCGCACGGTTCGAGAAACACCCCTGCCCCGAAAAGCTGTACGGCTACGATTATGAACGGTACGGATATACCTATAACGACAATCTCGAAGTGGTCGATATATGGAATGTTCTCGAAGATTATGCGCAACTGTATTTCATTTACGTTATGGAAAGTTCCGTGATTATCTCGAACTATTCTATCCGCTCGGACATGATTCTTTCCAATTTGGGAAACTTCCCGCTCTGGAACGGCGATTTCTTCCGTAGAGATAGCCGATTGATAGACAGTTATTCCCGCCATGCGCATATTCTCGATTTCGACGTGTTGCGGCTTGGAAAGACCGTCGTCGCGGATAACGAGCGGCGTAACGCTTTCGAGTTCGGCGTGGTTGCGGTGTCTGAAATCGGGAAAGAACGGTTAAATTCGAAAACCTCGCAATCACGCGGGCTGAAAGCGAAAGACGAAGCGACCAATCAAGAAAACGACGGGTTCAACGACGGGTTGAAAATGGCGCGGCACCGTGCAACGGTGTGTAACTTCCCTTTCTTGAAAATCATATCGGACGAACAGCGTGCTATGTCGTTGGGTGCAGACGCGCGCGAACTGTTCGACGTAATCAATATTTGCGACAGAACGGAAACAACGCTTATGTTGCCCTTCTTCACCGTGGAAGAATTGCTATACGGTTGGGTGTTCGGCAAGTTCCGCGATCTGTACACGCAGTACCGGTACAATCGCGGAGATAACACGCTTTTTCTGTATCTCATAAAAGGCGTAGTCGCAAGGTTTAATCACTACTACAACCGTACTTATAACCTGTTCGGCTGTCATCGTCTTTTGATTCAGCTTGAAAGCGGTTCGCTCGACGGCAGTTTTAAGGAAAAGGCGTATTACATAAGCCGCAAGAAAGATTACAGCAAGCGGTTTGCAACCGATTGCTTTGCGGACTTCTTCCGTGAGAAAGCGCTCACCGCACCCGTGGGGTTAGACGACATGGACGAATACGAAACCGAACGCGCAACGTGGGAAGAACTCAAAAAGCAAGGCAGCTATTTTATCCGCGATTTAGAGGGTTTGAAGGAAAACGTGGAAGATAAAAAAGAGCCGTAAGGCTCTTTTATTCTTTAATTTCTCCTTGTTTGGCGTATTTAATTTTTTTCTTGTAAGTATCATTTTCAACTTCTTTTTTGTTGAGATACCATTACGCAATAAACATATTTTGTTTGTTGCGCTATTTCTTTTTCGCGTAATGCGACATCGCATTTACGATAAAACACGCTTTCGTCAGCATGTATTAAATCTTCCTCGCGGTGAGAAAGCTCGGTTTGTAATCGTTCTATCTCGCTTTGATATTCTTTGATATTGCCGTATCCTGCCGCTAAAAGAGCTGTCGTTTGTTTACATTCAATACAAGGAACATTTACTGTTCCTCCGCAGTAAATACAGCTTTTATTATTTGGACAGTTAGGACGGTGGCGAAAACCCGTGTCTACTAACAATGTAGCTATTTTTTCAAATTCCTTATCTTTATCCATTTTTAATTACCTCTCCCAATGTTTTTTATCAATGTCGATTTCGGTTTCGATATTCGCATATTGCTTTTTGAGTTCTTCAAACCGTTTTATTGCTTTGTGTCGTTCCTTGCCTTCGTAGCTCTCGGCAAGCACTTCAACGGGGCGGGCGTTCGGTGCGGTCGGTATACGTAAAACCTTTACGGTGTAGCTCTTTTTATTACTCCAACAATCGGCATGGCGTAAAAGCTGTAACCGCATGGAGTACCCCGCCGAGTAAAGTTCCCGCGCCCGTTCGTAAAGTGATTTACGGTATTCTTTCAGTAGTTCCGCATATTCCAAAAATTCGGCTATGGCGTTCTGTGCTTTCTTGTCCTCGTATTTCACCGTTTCAAGATTGTCGATTTTATCCGCGCGGCGAAAATATAAGTGTATGGTTTCGTTCATTTCGCCCGACGCTTGCCCGTATCGGCTGAAAAGTTTATCTAATGTTCTCATGCTGAACCCCTCTCCGACGGACTTGCCGCCGTCGGTCGGCTGTTTGCTTTATTGAAATTCCGTCCATTCGATACTAAACGGGTATTCTTTACGCGTTTCTTCCGAAACCTCGTAAAACGTTATGCTGTCATAAGTCTTACGCCTTGCTTCCCATTCCAAGTTGTGATAGACACCACAACCTTTTTCCTTTTGAAATGCTTTTGCTTCTTCCTTCGTCTTAAACATCTGCCATTTGAAAATTCTCATGTTTTATCTCCTTTTGTGGGGGGCGGTTACGCCGCCCCCTTTATTTTCTTCTGCTGTTCTTCTTCGCGGATAACTTCCGAGCCGTGCAAGCGGCGAATTTCGTCAAGCGAAAGTTTATGTTTGTTGTCGGTCGGCTTATCCGTCCACGCCCACGCCTTTTTGCCGCTACACCAGAAGAAGCCGAGGGCTTTGAGTTGTTCGCGGTATTCGTAGGCATTGAACACCCATAGCCACGCCCCGCAAAGCTCGATACGGCAATTAAAGCCGATAATCGCGTTTATGATTTCGCGGAAGTTGTCGGGAACGTCGGCGGGCGTTTCTTTGGTGTAGGTCTTACCGTCGGCGGTTTCGTGAATGTTACGAACTCGTTTAAGAAGCTCGTCGTATTCGGCATGAATGCGTTGCATTTGCTCGACGGTGCCGCCCTTGTCGGGGTGGTACTTGAACGCGAGCGTTTTATATTGCTTGCGCAGTTCTTCGATTGTCTTTACGTCCTTAAAATATTGATAATTCATTTGTAACCCCTTTCCCGCGGACTTGTGCCGCCGCGGGTCGGCTGTGATTTTTAGTATTCGGTGGAATAGCTGATTTCTTGCTTTATCCGTTGTATGGGATAAATGCGGTTTTTGTCGAACGGATAAACGGTTTCGTCGAGTTCCTGCGGGTAGTTATCGTCAAGAATTTTTACGATATTGTAATATCCGTCTATCAATATTACGATATAATCGTCGTAATCTTCTTTGCGGATGCCCGCATAATCTGCCGCACGTTTTGCGTTCGTCTGCACTTCGCCGAAACTCTCTTTAATAAATCTGCTTAAAAAAACTTGATTGTCGCTGTAAAGTATCATTTTTTAACCTCTTTGAAATTTTTTCCGAAAAGCTCTTGCTTTTTCGTTTTTGCTGTGCTATACTCTAATAAACTTCGGCTTGGGGCGGGTAGGTTCGCCCCTTGCGCGGTAGCCGTTCGGGAAAAAGTTGTGAGCTGTTGCCCCGTTCGGCTTTACTACGGGATACGGTCAAGGTTATCGGTGTTCGATAATCTTGACTTTCTTTTTATCTGTTGACGATAGCCGCAACGAGCGCGATTATCTCTTCGCCCGTCCAGCCTTTCGCTTTCAGATACTCATACAGACGTATCACTTCGCCCGCTGTCATATCACTTTCCATTCCTTTACCTACCTTAAAATTATTACTTACGGCTTACGCCGTTCGACTTTCAACCGATTTTGGAAACCAACTGAAAAACGGGAGTTCCATTTTCGGGAGCCTCGCGGGGTTTAAGGGGTAAGACCCCTTGTTCAAAAAATCGCTTGAAGTCCGTTAAGCTGCCGATATTCAGTTGTTCCACTTCCTGTCGCCTCGCCGCAACCTCTTTGCAAGACGGAATGAATGTCAAGGGAAAAATTCGTTGCCCTTGCGAATTTTAGAAAAATTTCTATGGTAAGCCACCGCATTAAGGAATAGAAATTTTTCGACCCTTGACAGACAGAACGGCTTGTGATATTACTTATGCGAGGCGGCAGATATGGGAACAACTCACCGCATTTCGGGAGCAGGACGACAAGCACCGCAGAATAAATAAAGGGATCGGGGCGAGCGTTCCAGCGGTTTAGCGCGGAACCCGCCCCGTCCCTTTATTCACGCGTGCAACAAAGCCGAGTGAAACGACGGAGAAAAGTATCATGCGAAAGACAAAAGGAAAATTTAAACATTTAACCCTAACGCAACGATTGCAAATCGAAGCGTGGATAAAAACAAAAACACCGATTAGAAAAATTGCTGAACTGCTGGAAGTACATATCAGTACAATATATCGCGAACTTAAACGGGGAACGTACAAAAAGAAACTACTGTGGTACGACCATTACGGCTACGAAAAAAGATACCGTTACAAAGAGATTTATTCTCCCGATATTGCCGAACAGAAATACCGCGACAATCTTGCGGCGAAAGGCGCACCGCTTAAAATCGGGAATGATTTTGACCTTGCGAACTATATCGAAAGAAAAATCGTAGACGAGCAATATAGTCCCGACGCGGTGATCGGGGAAATTCGCCGTAAGAAAATGTCTTTTAAAACTTCCATATGCACCACTACACTTTATAGTTATATCGACAAAGGCGTATTCGACCGCCTTTCGCTTTGTCACCTCACGGAAAAAGGACAAAAGAAAAAACGCAAGAAACGGGAAACGACTGTTTCCCGCGCCCCGCGCGGAATCAGTATCGAGCAACGCCCGAAAGCGATATTAAAACGCAATGAATTCGGACATTGGGAAATGGATTGTGTTTGTGGCTCTACGAATAACGTTCTTCTCGTACTTACCGAAAGAATGACGCGCAGGGAAATTATCATGCCCATGCGGAATCAAAAAGCGGAAGGTGTGATACGGTGTTTGAATATCCTCGAACGAAAATACGGCTGTCTTTTCAAAAAGATATTCAAAACCATAACGGTAGATAACGGGTCGGAGTTTTCCGCGAATGACGGAATGTGTAAGTCGATTTTCGGTCGAGGGAAAAGCAATCGGACGACAATTTATTACTGTCACCCCTACTGTTCCTCGGAACGCGGCTCTAACGAAAGAATGAACCGAGAAATACGGCGTAGGATTCCAAAAGGCTCGAATATCGCAAAGTATTCGAATGAAGAAATACGGGATATAGAGCATTGGCTCAATCATTATCCGCGCCGTATTCTCGGTTATGCTACGGCACAAGAGTTATTCGACGAACAAGTAGCACAGTTATAAGAAATCAATAAAAAATAACGGGCAAGTCAATCGACTTGCCTATATTGCCGTATTGTAAAAAATAGATACCCATAAAAAAGTGTGATCCCACCGCCCTATCGGACGGTGGGTGTCGTTATTTTACCATAAAATCAACTTTTTTTCATTTTTTCAAAACTTTTTTCGCATTTTCCCTTGACATTTAGATTTGTTGGTTTTATAATTAAATGCGAAAAAAGAAAGTTAGAAAAAACTTTGCTTTTTTTGCATTTTTCTTTGTCCTTTACCTCTTCGAGAAGAATGCTTACGCCGTGAGTGGCGGCGAATAGTCACTCCCCCTTTTGGATACAACGGCGCATAGCCTTGTAAATAAATTTTATGGCGTAAGCCGAAGGAGTAACTATTATGGCACAGGTAGGTTTGTTTAAGAAGGTCGGTAAATATACCGATAAGAAAGACGGCAAAGAAAAAACGTACGTTAATTTTTACGTTCGTTGCGGTGATGAACTCGTCCCCGTCGAAGTGAAGTTTTTCGAGGGTGATGACGGACACGACTATCGGTATAGCGGGCGCAAAGCTGTAATGTCGGCATTTGCCGAAACTCTTCCCGATCTGCCCGATAAAGGCGAAAGCAAAACCAAATCGAAGCCCGAAATCCCCGATGACGACGATACCCCCTTTGATTGAGGTATAGACAGTGTTCATTGAAATGCTTACAGCAAAAAATGAAAAAGTGTCCGTCAATGTAAACAAAGTGCTTTTCTTTGCCGAAACGAAGAAAGGCACTACTGTTATTTTGGACGACGGCACGGGAATAGACCTCATGATAGATTACGCCACTGCTTGTAAGCGGTTTAACTGTCATGTGGATAGCGCAAAAATCTTGCCTAACGGTAACGTAGGATAAAAAAGTTAGGCAAAAGGTGCAAAAGGTGCAAACGATATGAAAAAAGGTATGGATAATACCAAAAATTAGTGAAAAAACCTACGCCCAAGCCGCTGGGGCTTGTCCAAGCGGCTTGGGCAAAAGGTGCAAAAAGGTGCAAAAACATTCTTTTTGTTTCAAGTCAAGGGGTAAAAAATGTATTTGAAACAATGTTTAGTTACCTCGAATGTGGAATTTTTCAAAGGTAACGTCGGCGATATTATAAAATCACATAAAACAATTAAACAATACGCTTATATTTTGCATGACAAGGATATCGGTCAAAGTCCGCATTGGACGATTTACCTTAACTTCGGCAATTCAGGCGTAGATACAAAGCAAGTCGGTGAGTGGTTCGGTCTGCAAGAGTCACAGGTCGAACGGATAAAAGGTCGTAAAACTTCGGCGTTGGAGTATCTTACCCATAGCAACGATACGCAACAGCATAAACACCAATATTCCCCGTCGGAAATCATTGCGAATTTTGATTTTGAAACGGAAATCAAAAATGCAAAGATACTCGGTGACTTCGAACATTTTAGTTATGCACAGCAACTCGAATATGTGAACACCCTGCCCGTGTCGGAAAAGGCAAGCGCGTTTACACAGCTTGAAAAGCTGTGGAAACTTCAATGTAAATGGCTGACATTGCAAACAGACAGACAACTCGAAGTCATGTTCATTTGCGGGAAAGGCGGCACGGGAAAAACGTATTACGCAAAAAAGCTCTTAAAGAGCATGAATTACGATTATTGCGTATCGAGTTCCTCGAACGATCCTTTTCAAGATTACCTCGGTCAAAAGGCAATCATATTAGACGACTTACGGGATAAATCTTTCGAGTTCGAGGACTTACTGAAAATTCTCGATAACAATACCGTATCGAGTGTGCAAAGCCGATTCCAAAACAAAGTGTTTAACGGCGTTTTAATCGTTATTACTTCAACCGTGCCGTTGCGGTATTGGTACAGATTGCAGTATGGCAACGCACACGATACCCTATCGCAGTTGTACCGTCGTATCGGGTGCTATGTTGAGGTAACGAAAGAGGAAATATCGGTATTTTCGGAAATCGGGGAGAACGGGCAACCGCAAGGCATAGCGCAGGTATACAAAAACGAGCTTGGGGAGCGGAAAAAGACGGAAACGGGCAAAACCGACTTTGGCGCCCTGTTCGGAAAGATTTGCGAAGTATCAACCGATTCCCCTTTCGATACCGAAAGCAAGCAAATGTCAATTCAAGGTGTAACCGGCAAGCCATAGCCGATACATATAAAAAATTTTCGGAGGTGAAACCATGGCGAAATATCCCAATCGCGGAAAAAGACAGTACAGCGAGGAAGAAAAGCACGCTTACCACGCAGGGCGCGGCTTCGGCATTGCGAAGAAAGGTAAACGCGTGAAGTGCAAAACGGAAAAGGAAAAACAGTCTTTCCGTAACGGTGTAAATGCCGTAATGTAGCGAGGAACATAACATGCAGACGAAGAAAAAAACGGAAAACTTTTCGGACGAACTTAACGCAGCGGTGCTTAACACTCTGCGCACGGCGTTGGACGGTATTTTGAAAATGGAATACCACAAGCCGAACAGCAATGCAAACGCGAACGGTAAAGCCGAAATAGACTACGAGCTTACCATGCGCATGATGAAAGGTCAAGCGCGTATCGCGCTCGATCTTATCGCCAACATTCAGGGCGACAGCGAAAAATAACGGTCGCTTGCGCCGCAGAAGGCAAGCAAAAAAAGGCAGGTGAACAAATGGCAAGAAACGAACTTGCACGGCACAAAAAGAGCGATGCGGTAAAATGGGTCGTGACGCTTCTCGTGGGTCTTGCGCTTATCGGCGCGGTAGTCGGTCTTTCGGTGAAACTGAACAGGCAAACGACAACCACGACAATCGGCGGCGAAGCGTACAGTATCGGTACGCTTACCGATACTGGCGAATATGCCGAAGGTAATACTTCGATCTATTTGCGCAAGGCAATCACGACGGACGGGTTAAAGGTCGTGCCGCAGAAAGACGCGAAAATCGAATACCGCTTGTTCTTCTACGACAAAGACGGTAAATTCCTTGCGGCAACGGAAACGTCGTCCGCAAAGTTCGACGGCGATATTCCCGATGGCGCGGAAACGGTCAAGATCATGATCACTCCCACCGCAGACGAGGACGGCAAGGTTTCCCTTGTGGAAGTACTCGGCTATGCAAACCAACTGACGGTAACCGTCAACAAGTAACACAGTATCGCGGGCGCTGTATAAGACCCGCACCAAACGATATTTAGAGGTGATACAATGAGTAGCTACTACCAAAAACAACCGAAAAACAACATCTTAAAGCGGGTCTTAACGGCAATCGCGTGTGTTCTTGCGGCGGTTCTTCTGTTAGGGGTTTGCTTACAGTTCTTCGGGCAAGGGAAAGCAAAACCGTCCGAATGGTTCAAGCCTACCGAGCAGGTACAACCGGACGACAATAAACCTACGGGCGGCGTCGGCGAATGCAAACACGTTTATGAAAACGGAAAGCATGTATGCACCGTTTGCGGAGAGTTGACCGCTCATATTTTTGCAGACGGAAAATGTTCTGTATGTGGCGAATGCGAGAAACATACAACTCCAAATGCAGTAAACAAATGTACCGTTTGCAATAAAGCTCTTATTAACTATAACGGCGTTGCCGAGATCGACGATTTCGTCAAAAAATATCCCGACATCTTTCTTACTGCCGTAGACAGCGAAAATTTTGTTTTGCCGCTTTGTACGGATACCCTTTCCACTACGAAAGCCGACGGCGTTATCGTTACGTTGTCGAACATGTCGTTTGGCAGTGTCCAGTTTTTCAATCATACCGAGGGTCGTACCGATTATATCGACATGTCGCGCACCGACAACGGTTATACGTTTGTCTATCCCGAAAGTGACGGTACCGTTATGGTTTATGTAAGCGGTGACATCGAGCGCGTTCTTCCGGAAGATACACACAATATTGTTTATGAATTAGACAATTCTATAATGTTCGTTCCGTCGGTAAATGTTTTTATATCGGGTGCAGATTATGCCAAAGCAGGCGATTGGGTCGTTGCAAACGTTTATTTCGAATCGAACGATTACGGTGTGCCATTAAACATAACTATTAACTCGGCATATCTGTCGAGCGACCCGTATATCAATGGCGAGATTTATCTCGGCAAGGTATATGACGAATCTTCTCCCGGAATGGGTACGGTACATTATTACGTTATCGCATTTAGAATGCCGAATAACAATGTAAAAATCTCTTTAACGTTAAATTAAGGTCGGTAAAGCGGGTTTCGAAAACCCGCTTACAACCATATACAGAGGTGATTTTATGAAAGAAACAATAAAAACTGCAAAAACAAAAATATTACTCGTTTTAACGGCAATTATGGCGTTAATTTTTGCATGTGGCGTTATGTTTTCATACAATTCGTTGCGCGGTGAATCTGCGTCCGCAGAAGCAATCGAAACGCGTGCAACGAATTGGGACGGCTTCCCATTGGAGAATTATTCGGGGTATGAACGAGTTTTTTCGGAAAACAAAACTTTAACGCGCAATGCTAATTTAACGGTTTTAAATAAAATGAATACAGAGAATGTTGATAAATTCAGTTATTCGTTGATTGTAAGCACTACGGAAAGAACTGCGCCGAGCAGACAATGGCTTACGTTAATGATACATTTCGACCATGACGGTATTTATAGCCAAGTCGGTTTGGAAATTGGGTTTGACGGTTCTTATCATTATGTCTGCGTTATGGTTAATCACGCAAATGATACCGTAATAAGCGAAATGATTGATTTACCCTCTTCTGACCGTGTTGTCGGTATCGAATACAGACTTACGGAAAAAGGTTTTTACGTTTATTGGAAAGGCGTTAAAAATGAGGGCGGACAAATATACGAACTTTTAAAGTCAAGTAATTCGACGCAGTATCTTGAAATATATAATGTCCTTAAAAGCGGAAAATTTATCACTTGTGACGGAAACGGTGATAACTATGTCGATGATAGCTCTACATATACAGTTAAAGAAAAAGGCAGTTGTTATAACGTGAGTTCTACTCCCGTCCCCTTGCCCGAAACGCCTACAAAAGAGGGATACACCTTTGCGGGTTGGTTTTATGGCAAAGGCGATCAAGGGCATTCCTCTTGCGTAGCTTATGACAATGAGCCGATTTTTGAAGATACCGATTTACATGCGCATTGGCAGGTAAACAGTTACACCGTAACTTATGATTGCACGGGCGGTCATGACATAGACAGTGTAACCGTGAACTACGGTTCTGCCGCCCCTACCCCCACACCTACGCGCACGGGTTACCGTTTCATCGGTTGGACTTATGCCGACGGTACGGCATATAACGGCGCGGGCATTACGGGGAACACGATTTTGTATGCGACTTGGGAAGCCATTACATTTGAAGTCAATTTTTATGTCGATAACGAACTGTATGCACAAAAAACCGTTGCATACGGCTCTACGCTCGGCGTGTTAGAGGAAGAAGCAAGGCGTATGAGTTTACGCGTTTTATCCGTAAAATGCGGCAATGAAGTCCTCGACGACAATTCAATCGTGGTTGATAACTGTTCCGTGCAAGCCGAAAAAATGAGCGAACCTGAAAGCGCATTGAATACTATCCGCGATAATTTATTGCCGATAATCGGCGGCATTGTCGGTGCGGTCGTATTGATTAGCCTTGTCAGCGTTATATCGGGTGTTGTCGGCAAAAAACGTTAAGGCGGTGCGTCTATGAAAAAATCAAATTACATTACCTGTGTAAATGCGTTAATGTTAAGCATTCTATTATTTGTGCTTGCGTTAATGACGGGCATGACGAGGATATTTGCGTCTGCCGCTCTTTCGAATGTTGACGGCTATTCCGATGTTTTGGAAGATTTACAAAAGGACGAGAAATTTAATGAAGAAGAGTTCCCCGTAGTTTCGGGGGACTATTCTTTGCGTGTTATACAAATCGCGGAAAGCACCTCGCATGAACTGTATGTTTATGTATATCAGCCTATGGGGGTACTTGCAAAAGCGACCTCGATTGTCTTTTCAACGGGTTTGAAAACTGAATTGAAGTATGAAAAATACGTTCTCGACCGTGTGAGTTCTGCCGAAACTCTTTACAAGTACCGTGTAAAAGATTTTACCGTATCGACCGAAAAAATAAGAAGTTACGATATATCCGAGATTTTTCGTAAATTCGATAAAGTCGTAGACGGATCCGTCGACAGCGATAATACCGTAAGCGAAAAGGCATATCCTGTCGGTCAGTTATGGACGGCGGTCACTTCGGACGATTCCGTTTTATACAGCTACGAAGATGTTGACGTGGTAACGGTAACGAGGGAAATGGTAGGCATGCGTCGTTATTATAACGGTGTTTCTTGGTCGGATAGAGCTTATTGTGATGCGCATTTTTTGGCATTCTCCACAGACCATAATATAGACAGGCTTTTAAGTGCGGATGTTACTTTTACCTCGGCAGACTATAAAACGCAAAAGTTTTTCGGTACGACACAAACGTATATCGGGGAAGAAATTCCTCACTTCGTTACGCTAAAATACGACCAAATAACAGGAAATGAAACGAGCGGCGTAGGCGGCAAAAAATACGTTTGGGATAGAATGTCGAGTACGAGCGCTTTCGTAGAAGATTTGAAAAAACAGGGCGCTAACTTTGAAAAGGACGAAGAAAAAGACCTTTTGTCGTACGAATGGATATTGAACTTCTACGAAACCGATTACACCTGTCCTGCGGGGTTAGAGTACATTGTTTGGACGTTATGTTCCCCTCTTGCGCTCGGTCTTATTCCTACCATTATCGACGCAAACACTTATGAAGGTGAATTGATTTACGACGTGGCTTTACTCCGTCTTGAATTTGAAACCGACGGAAAAATTTATAACCTCGGTGTGGTTGCCGACGTACAAACAGGCTCTAATATACCGACAAATAACAGCGGCATAAAACTGCCCTCTTGGTTAAAAACCGTTTTAATTGTCGTGGGTTCGTTGCTTCTTCTTGCGGTTGCAATGCCGCTTATCCCCTATCTCGTCAAGGGTATCGTATGGATTGTCATGTTGCCCGTAAAGGCGGTTTCTGCAACCGTTAAAGCGATAAAAAGCTCTACAAAAAGTAATAAAAGGAAGTAAATTATGAGCAAAAGAAAGAGATACATAAGGGGTAAAGTTTACATAACAAATGATAACCTTTTGGTAAAAAACAATAAGGCGGGACGGCGTGTCGTTGCCATGAATAACGATAAAGAGCATATGGCTGTACGGCGTATATCCTCTTTATACGACAAAAACGGCAATAAAAAAGAAAGGCTTATCCCGATAGAAAAATACCCCGATATACCAAAGGCAAGCGGGGTCGAGGATAAGACTTTTCGAAAAACCATTAGAGGTAAGCCGATAAAGGAAAGTCAGTTAAAAAAGACAAAAACTCGGCTTAACAAATGGGATATGCAACGTATTTGTAAAGGTAAAACAAAAAAATAGAGGGCTGCAACTTTCGTTGCCCCCTCTTCAAATGCTATTGCATTTGGGGTCGGATCTTGCCGACGATTATATTATACAGAATAATACGGTTTAAGTCAACCGTTTTTTAGAGAAAAGGCATGAAAACTTTTAAGCGAATTTTATGGGTAATGTTGGCGTTAGCCATTGTAGCCTTTGTCGGGTATTTTATTTACACGGGGGTACAGGTATGAAAGGCTATTGCAGGTATGTAGTGATTGATAAGGCAACGGGTTTGAACTTGGTTTGCGGCGAAAAATGGAAAGAGTTTTCCGCTCTCCCGTTCTGCGGTTCATTTCGTACGGGGCTGTTCCATAGAATAACGGTCGGGCAGTATATGCAGGAAAAGCAGGTCGGCGGGGTTGATTGCGTTATTGTCTATTGGTTATACGCCACACCGAAAAACCCGCGCGTGTGTTCGGTTGTTTCCCCGTTCGGGCAGTTCCTCGGTTTGAAAGGAAACCTGTACGAGCTTTTCCCGCGAAAGCTTTTGAAAGCGTATGATTACCGTAAGGTTTTAATTCGGCACGGTGTTTGGCAATGAAACGGTTTAATTATCGGCATATCATTTGTATCGTTATCACGCTTGGTTTTCTGGCTTGCAGTATTTTCGTGTTCCCGAACGCTCTCGGTCGTCTTATCGAGGGCGGGCGGGACTTTGCCTATTCCGTTGCGTATTACTTTTGCGAGCTGTTCGGCGTTCCCTATTCGTTCACCCCTACCGTGAACGAATACCCGAATTTCTCACCTCTTCCTACGTTCCTGCCCGATACATGGGCGGGCTTTCAATCGAATTGGGCGGCGTATTGGCGGCTGTGGGCGACTATGGATAACTTTACGGGTTATCTGTCGTTTCTCGGCAACGGGCTGTATTCGCTGTGTATGTTTGTTATAATCGCGTTACCGTTCGTTGGTCTCGGCGTTGTGCTTTTGCGGCAAGTCATGAAGAAACCGAATAACGATTATAACAAGTATAGCCGTCCCTTACGCGCATGGAAGAAGTTTATCGCTCATACATATGCCCCCGTCAAGCGTTGGCTTGCGGGATTCGCGGCGTTCTTGCGCGAACACGCCGTTTACCGTATTTTATGGCTTGTGATTTGGGTGTATAACTTTAATCTGTTCACCATGCTGTTAGAGTTCTTGGCATACTATTTCTACTTCGTTATTTCCTTTGACTTTATCAACCTCTATCGGCAGGTGTACAAGCTCTTTTTAGACCTTACGCCCGCGTTCGCCTTTATCCCTCTTTGGGCGTGGTGCATTATCGGGTTATGGCTTTTCCATAAATTCCGTAAAGGAATCGGCTATGCACGGCTCAACCACAACGAACGCAAGAATTGCGGTTTTATCAACGAGCGTGCGCTCGTTTCCCTCGTTTGCGGAACAATGGGAAAAGGCAAAACGACAATGCTCACCTCTATGTGTCTTTCTACGGAAGTGCTGTTTCGGGATAAAGCGTTCGAACTGTTGCTCGAATGCGATATGAAGTTTCCCGATTTCCCTTGGATAAACCTTGAAAACGTGTTGCGGTATGCCATAGCCGAACATAAGGTTTACAACCTCGCAACCTGTCGCCGGTTCTTGCAACAGAAGCGCGCACGGTTCGAGAAACACCCCTGCCCCGAAAAGCTGTACGGCTACGATTATGAACGGTACGGATATACCTATAACGACAATCTCGAAGTGGTCGATATATGGAATGTTCTCGAAGATTATGCGCAACTGTATTTCATTTACGTTATGGAAAGTTCCGTGATTATCTCGAACTATTCTATCCGCTCGGACATGATTCTTTCCAATTTGGGAAACTTCCCGCTCTGGAACGGCGATTTCTTCCGTAGAGATAGCCGATTGATAGACAGTTATTCCCGCCATGCGCATATTCTCGATTTCGACGTGTTGCGGCTTGGAAAGACCGTCGTCGCGGATAACGAGCGGCGTAACGCTTTCGAGTTCGGCGTGGTTGCGGTGTCTGAAATCGGGAAAGAACGGTTAAATTCGAAAACCTCGCAATCACGCGGGCTGAAAGCGAAAGACGAAGCGACCAATCAAGAAAACGACGGGTTCAACGACGGGTTGAAAATGGCGCGGCACCGTGCAACGGTGTGTAACTTCCCTTTCTTGAAAATCATATCGGACGAACAGCGTGCTATGTCGTTGGGTGCAGACGCGCGCGAACTGTTCGACGTAATCAATATTTGCGACAGAACGGAAACAACGCTTATGTTGCCCTTCTTCACCGTGGAAGAATTGCTATACGGTTGGGTGTTCGGCAAGTTCCGCGATCTGTACACGCAGTACCGGTACAATCGCGGAGATAACACGCTTTTTCTGTATCTCATAAAAGGCGTAGTCGCAAGGTTTAATCACTACTACAACCGTACTTATAACCTGTTCGGCTGTCATCGTCTTTTGATTCAGCTTGAAAGCGGTTCGCTCGACGGCAGTTTTAAGGAAAAGGCGTATTACATAAGCCGCAAGAAAGATTACAGCAAGCGGTTTGCAACCGATTGCTTTGCGGACTTCTTCCGTGAGAAAGCGCTCACCGCACCCGTGGGGTTAGACGACATGGACGAATACGAAACCGAACGCGCAACGTGGGAAGAACTCAAAAAGCAAGGCAGCTATTTTATCCGCGATTTAGAGGGTTTGAAGGAAAACGTGGAAGATAAAAAAGAGCCGTAAGGCTCTTTTATTCTTTAATTTCTCCTTGTTTGGCGTATTTAATTTTTTTCTTGTAAGTATCATTTTCAACTTCTTTTTTGTTGAGATACCATTACGCAATAAACATATTTTGTTTGTTGCGCTATTTCTTTTTCGCGTAATGCGACATCGCATTTACGATAAAACACGCTTTCGTCAGCATGTATTAAATCTTCCTCGCGGTGAGAAAGCTCGGTTTGTAATCGTTCTATCTCGCTTTGATATTCTTTGATATTGCCGTATCCTGCCGCTAAAAGAGCTGTCGTTTGTTTACATTCAATACAAGGAACATTTACTGTTCCTCCGCAGTAAATACAGCTTTTATTATTTGGACAGTTAGGACGGTGGCGAAAACCCGTGTCTACTAACAATGTAGCTATTTTTTCAAATTCCTTATCTTTATCCATTTTTAATTACCTCTCCCAATGTTTTTTATCAATGTCGATTTCGGTTTCGATATTCGCATATTGCTTTTTGAGTTCTTCAAACCGTTTTATTGCTTTGTGTCGTTCCTTGCCTTCGTAGCTCTCGGCAAGCACTTCAACGGGGCGGGCGTTCGGTGCGGTCGGTATACGTAAAACCTTTACGGTGTAGCTCTTTTTATTACTCCAACAATCGGCATGGCGTAAAAGCTGTAACCGCATGGAGTACCCCGCCGAGTAAAGTTCCCGCGCCCGTTCGTAAAGTGATTTACGGTATTCTTTCAGTAGTTCCGCATATTCCAAAAATTCGGCTATGGCGTTCTGTGCTTTCTTGTCCTCGTATTTCACCGTTTCAAGATTGTCGATTTTATCCGCGCGGCGAAAATATAAGTGTATGGTTTCGTTCATTTCGCCCGACGCTTGCCCGTATCGGCTGAAAAGTTTATCTAATGTTCTCATGCTGAACCCCTCTCCGACGGACTTGCCGCCGTCGGTCGGCTGTTTGCTTTATTGAAATTCCGTCCATTCGATACTAAACGGGTATTCTTTACGCGTTTCTTCCGAAACCTCGTAAAACGTTATGCTGTCATAAGTCTTACGCCTTGCTTCCCATTCCAAGTTGTGATAGACACCACAACCTTTTTCCTTTTGAAATGCTTTTGCTTCTTCCTTCGTCTTAAACATCTGCCATTTGAAAATTCTCATGTTTTATCTCCTTTTGTGGGGGGCGGTTACGCCGCCCCCTTTATTTTCTTCTGCTGTTCTTCTTCGCGGATAACTTCCGAGCCGTGCAAGCGGCGAATTTCGTCAAGCGAAAGTTTATGTTTGTTGTCGGTCGGCTTATCCGTCCACGCCCACGCCTTTTTGCCGCTACACCAGAAGAAGCCGAGGGCTTTGAGTTGTTCGCGGTATTCGTAGGCATTGAACACCCATAGCCACGCCCCGCAAAGCTCGATACGGCAATTAAAGCCGATAATCGCGTTTATGATTTCGCGGAAGTTGTCGGGAACGTCGGCGGGCGTTTCTTTGGTGTAGGTCTTACCGTCGGCGGTTTCGTGAATGTTACGAACTCGTTTAAGAAGCTCGTCGTATTCGGCATGAATGCGTTGCATTTGCTCGACGGTGCCGCCCTTGTCGGGGTGGTACTTGAACGCGAGCGTTTTATATTGCTTGCGCAGTTCTTCGATTGTCTTTACGTCCTTAAAATATTGATAATTCATTTGTAACCCCTTTCCCGCGGACTTGTGCCGCCGCGGGTCGGCTGTGATTTTTAGTATTCGGTGGAATAGCTGATTTCTTGCTTTATCCGTTGTATGGGATAAATGCGGTTTTTGTCGAACGGATAAACGGTTTCGTCGAGTTCCTGCGGGTAGTTATCGTCAAGAATTTTTACGATATTGTAATATCCGTCTATCAATATTACGATATAATCGTCGTAATCTTCTTTGCGGATGCCCGCATAATCTGCCGCACGTTTTGCGTTCGTCTGCACTTCGCCGAAACTCTCTTTAATAAATCTGCTTAAAAAAACTTGATTGTCGCTGTAAAGTATCATTTTTTAACCTCTTTGAAATTTTTTCCGAAAAGCTCTTGCTTTTTCGTTTTTGCTGTGCTATACTCTAATAAACTTCGGCTTGGGGCGGGTAGGTTCGCCCCTTGCGCGGTAGCCGTTCGGGAAAAAGTTGTGAGCTGTTGCCCCGTTCGGCTTTACTACGGGATACGGTCAAGGTTATCGGTGTTCGATAATCTTGACTTTCTTTTTATCTGTTGACGATAGCCGCAACGAGCGCGATTATCTCTTCGCCCGTCCAGCCTTTCGCTTTCAGATACTCATACAGACGTATCACTTCGCCCGCTGTCATATCACTTTCCATTCCTTTACCTACCTTAAAATTATTACTTACGGCTTACGCCGTTCGACTTTCAACCGATTTTGGAAACCAACTGAAAAACGGGAGTTCCATTTTCGGGAGCCTCGCGGGGTTTAAGGGGTAAGACCCCTTGTTCAAAAAATCGCTTGAAGTCCGTTAAGCTGCCGATATTCAGTTGTTCCACTTCCTGTCGCCTCGCCGCAACCTCTTTGCAAGACGGAATGAATGTCAAGGGAAAAATTCGTTGCCCTTGCGAATTTTAGAAAAATTTCTATGGTAAGCCACCGCATTAAGGAATAGAAATTTTTCGACCCTTGACAGACAGAACGGCTTGTGATATTACTTATGCGAGGCGGCAGATATGGGAACAACTCACCGCATTTCGGGAGCAGGACGACAAGCACCGCAGAATAAATAAAGGGATCGGGGCGAGCGTTCCAGCGGTTTAGCGCGGAACCCGCCCCGTCCCTTTATTCACGCGTGCAACAAAGCCGAGTGAAACGACGGAGAAAAGTATCATGCGAAAGACAAAAGGAAAATTTAAACATTTAACCCTAACGCAACGATTGCAAATCGAAGCGTGGATAAAAACAAAAACACCGATTAGAAAAATTGCTGAACTGCTGGAAGTACATATCAGTACAATATATCGCGAACTTAAACGGGGAACGTACAAAAAGAAACTACTGTGGTACGACCATTACGGCTACGAAAAAAGATACCGTTACAAAGAGATTTATTCTCCCGATATTGCCGAACAGAAATACCGCGACAATCTTGCGGCGAAAGGCGCACCGCTTAAAATCGGGAATGATTTTGACCTTGCGAACTATATCGAAAGAAAAATCGTAGACGAGCAATATAGTCCCGACGCGGTGATCGGGGAAATTCGCCGTAAGAAAATGTCTTTTAAAACTTCCATATGCACCACTACACTTTATAGTTATATCGACAAAGGCGTATTCGACCGCCTTTCGCTTTGTCACCTCACGGAAAAAGGACAAAAGAAAAAACGCAAGAAACGGGAAACGACTGTTTCCCGCGCCCCGCGCGGAATCAGTATCGAGCAACGCCCGAAAGCGATATTAAAACGCAATGAATTCGGACATTGGGAAATGGATTGTGTTTGTGGCTCTACGAATAACGTTCTTCTCGTACTTACCGAAAGAATGACGCGCAGGGAAATTATCATGCCCATGCGGAATCAAAAAGCGGAAGGTGTGATACGGTGTTTGAATATCCTCGAACGAAAATACGGCTGTCTTTTCAAAAAGATATTCAAAACCATAACGGTAGATAACGGGTCGGAGTTTTCCGCGAATGACGGAATGTGTAAGTCGATTTTCGGTCGAGGGAAAAGCAATCGGACGACAATTTATTACTGTCACCCCTACTGTTCCTCGGAACGCGGCTCTAACGAAAGAATGAACCGAGAAATACGGCGTAGGATTCCAAAAGGCTCGAATATCGCAAAGTATTCGAATGAAGAAATACGGGATATAGAGCATTGGCTCAATCATTATCCGCGCCGTATTCTCGGTTATGCTACGGCACAAGAGTTATTCGACGAACAAGTAGCACAGTTATAAGAAATCAATAAAAAATAACGGGCAAGTCAATCGACTTGCCTATATTGCCGTATTGTAAAAAATAGATACCCATAAAAAAGTGTGATCCCACCGCCCTATCGGACGGTGGGTGTCGTTATTTTACCATAAAATCAACTTTTTTTCATTTTTTCAAAACTTTTTTCGCATTTTCCCTTGACATTTAGATTACGAGATGTTTCGACTACGCTCAACATGACAAGCCTGTCGTTCTTGTCATTGAAAAGCTAAACCATTGTCATTCACACGCGTTCCACTGTCGATCTGCAAGAGTTCCATTGTTCTTCCTCTTGTGTCCCACTGTCGGTCTGCACGCGTTACGTTATCCTTCTGCTTGTGTCCTATTGTCATTCTGAGCTTGCCGAAGAATCTTCCGCGCACAAAAGCCTTCCCCTTAAAACAGCGGGGCAAAAATTTTGAGAACCTCGTAAAACCCGCGGGTGACGGCATTCTTTTTCGCCTTTTCTTCGGTGACCTCTTCCGAAAGCGCGAAACACTCGTCCATATCCTGTTTGAGCTGCGCCACCGCTTTTGCGCGGTACATGAGAACCGCGTCCTCGAAATGGAACAGAAACGAACGGTAATCGAGGTTGATCGTCCCCACGACGGCAAGCGTATCGTCCGCAACGAAACTTTTTGCGTGCACGAAGCCGCCCGTATACGAGTAGATTTTCACGCCGCCGCGAATAAGCGCCAGATAGTTGGAACGGCTGAGGGCGAAAACGAGCTTTTTATCGGGGATCCCCGGCATGAGAATGCGCACGTCGACGCCGCGCTGCGCGGCAAGCACCAACGCTTCGCGCAAACGGTAATCGATGATAAGATACGGCGTGGCGATATAAACGTATTCCCTTGCGCCGTTGAGAATATTGATATACACGTCCTCGCCGAGCGCACGGCGATAAAACGGACGTGGCCCGTCGCCGTAGGGCTGCACAAAGCCTTCGTCCTCGAAAAACTCGTATTCCTTCGGAAGAAAGGGCGAAAAATCTTCGATTTCTTTTTGGCGCACGTTATAAAGCTGTAAAAACATGAGCGTCAGACTGCGGACGCCCGCGCCCTCGAGCCGCACCGCCGTATCCTTCCAGTAGCCGTACGGGTGCGTGAGATTGATATATTCATCGGCAAAATTCAGCCCGCCCGTGTAGCCGATTATGCCGTCGATGACGGTGATCTTCCTGTGATCGCGGTTATTGTGCATCTCGCTCACCACGGGCACGAAGGGGTTGAATTTCACGCATTTGATCCCGCGCTTTTGCAGTTTCCGCGCGAAATTGACGCTTACGCGCGCCATGGAACCGATATCGTCGTAGAGCATGCGCACTTCCACGCCCTCTTTGACTTTGCGTTCGAGCACCTCGAGCACGGCAGAAAGGAATTGTCCCTTTGCGACGATAAAATATTCGAGAAAAATATACTTCTGAGCGGTTTCGAGATCGCGCAAATAGGTTTCCGCGAACGCCTCGCCCGAGGGAAAGTACTGCGTTTTGGTGCCGCCGTACAGCACCGCCGCGGGCGACGCCGTCGAGAGCGCCTCGCTCACGCCCGCCCAGTTACCGAGTTGCGCACGCACTTCCTCTTTGCTGTAAAGCGGCAGCGCGTTTTCGTACGACTGTTCGTACATGCTCATAAGTCTGCGCCTTTGGCGGCGCGATAAATTGTTATGCGAAAACACCGCATAAATCGCCACGCCCAACAGGTTGAGCCCCAGCACGCAAATGAGCCACGGGATCTTCGCTTCGGGCACCATGTCGCGGTTGGCAACGTGCAAAACGGTGCTCAGCACGATGAGCCAGTCGACGATCGCCGTAACGAGCAACACGACGAATTTCGACTGCGGGAAGATGCTTATGATAAGTTCCCGCACGAGAAAAAAGAACCCGAAAAAGACGGTGACGTCGAACAAAAACAGCAAAATAATCGTCAGCGCGATGAGCGGCAGGCGCGAAAATATTTTTTTGAGTTTTTCTTTTTTCAAACTTCCCCCTCCTTCTCATACAGCGTACACCCGCACGGCAGACGTTGCGCGCGATAATCCGCAAACGGCAACACGACGCTACGGCGCGGCGTGTGCAACAAGTTCAGCGAATTGCAATCGACAAACGCTTCGGAATGAATTTCGCGCCAGTCCATGCCGCAACAATTGATTTCTTCCACCGCGTCGCAAGCGTAAAAGGCGTGGGCGATCAGTCTGCCGCCCGTAATAGTAATCTTTTTCAACGTGGCGGGCACGGCGTATTCCCGATTTACGGCAAAGAGATGCGCGAACTCGCCGCGGTAGTCGTCGCCCTTTCCGCTGAGATCGCTGCCGCAGAAGGGCAGCGTCACCTCTTCTATCTGCAAACAGGGCAACAGCGCGCCCTCGTCGGCAAAAGCGTGCCCCGCCGCCGTCACAGCCGTCCGGGGCGCCGCTGCGATCATGCGGATTCCGCTTGGCGTTTCGCGGTAGAGCACGCCGTTCTCGGTGAAATACGGCGGCAGAGCGGATATTTCCCGCACAAACGTGCCGCGCAAGGCGTTGCCCGTCAGCGTACAGTCGGGGTGTACGGTGACCGCACGCGCACCCGTACGCTCGATTTCGAAGCGTTGCGGCTCGCCCGAAAGCAAGCTCAGCACGCTTGCCCCGTAACATTCGGTGCGTTGCACGCCCCGCTCGTATAAGGCAAAATAATCCCCGTCGGCATACCACAGCGCCGCGGCATAGGTGCGCGCGAGCGCGGCGCGTTCCAACGCGCGCAGGGCGGAAAGATCGAGGGAAAGCAGCTCGTTGAGGCTGCCGCCGCGCATAACGGCGGCATAGCGGCGCGCCTCTTCCCCGACGGAAATATATCCCGTTTGCCCGTCGCGTTCGACAACGACGTTTTCCCCGTCAAAACGAACCAAACAGCGAAACGCCGAATAATAACTCTCTTCGCCGGTATCACCGTTTTGCCAGACGCAAAAATAGCGTTCCCGATCCGATCGCGCAAGCGTTGCGGGAAAGGGCGCAAAGAAACTCAGCGCACAGAAAGCAAGCAGCGCGACGGCACAGACGGCAGAAAGAATTTGCGGCATTTTATAGTTTTTCATTCGTATAAGCAGATTATACACCGATTTACAAAATTTGGCAAGTAATGGGCGCGCCGCGCAAAAATTTCACAAACTGCTGACCGTTTCCTCTCTTGCGCCGAATTGCATGATCTCTTTTTCGAGTTCTGCGGCCGCCAGGCTCAGTTGCGATCCGGCGCGTTTCACAAGGCAGATCTCGCGCGGCGGCAAACGCTCCGCAATATTTATCGCGTGCACGTTGCTTTTGGCGTTCAAAAAGAATTCGGGCACAAATCCGACGCACAAATTATTTTCGATCACCGGAAGCAGCTGATCGGCGGTCGCCACTTCGATATCGGGGTTGTATTCCAATCCGTATGCCGCAAACTGTGCGGAATAAAATTCGTGCGTTATAGTGTTGCGCGCCAACCCCACAAGCGGATAAGCGCGAAGCGCGTTTAAGCCGACGGGCGCTTGAGTGAGTTCGGGAAAATCCGAACCACACACCGCAACTTCGCGAAACCGTTTGAGCGCCGTAACCGTCAGTTTTTCGTTTGCATGCAGCGGCGAAGTTACGACTGCCAGATCGCTCAACCCGTTTGTCAAAGCGGCAAGCGCCTCTTTGACGGTATAATTTCCGATTTTCAGTTTTATTTTCGGATGAGCTTCGTGAAACTTTTTAAGCACGGGTAGGAGCAGCCCGTACAACGCCGTTTCGGTTGCCCCGATCGTGACCGTTCCGCCCTGCAACTGTTTGCATAACGCAAGTTCCTCTTCGCCCAGACGGATGTGCTCACAGGCAATTTGAATGTGGCAAAAGAGTTTTTCGCCCTCGTCCGTAAATTCGACTTTGCGTTTCGAGCGCACAAACAGCGCGCAACCGAGCTGCCCTTCGAGCGATTTGATTGCCCTCGTTACGTTCGGCTGCCCGATAAAAAGCTCTTCAGCGGCTTTGGTGAAACTCTTATGTTTCCCGACGCAATAAAAAATCTTGTAATAATCGAAACTTACGTCCATAATTCATGCCTTTTTGATATAATTGTTATTAAAAATATATATTTTACATATATGCACAAACACAGTATACTGGATAACGAAAGAAAAGTCAACGGAACTTAAAACATGAGTAAAGATTTAACGGTCGGAAAACCTTCTGCGGTATTGTGGAAATTTTGTCTGCCCCTCTTCGGCAGCGTTCTCTTTCAGCAATTCTATAATCTTGCCGACAGTTTCGTCGCGGGTAAATTCGGCGACGAAAACGCGCTTGCCGCCGTCGGGAACGGTTATGAGATCACGCTGATCTTAATTGCATTCGCCTTCGGCTGCAACATCGGCGGATCGGTCGTCGCCGCGAAATATTTCGGCGCGAAGGAGTACGGCAACGTAAAAACGGCGGTTTATTCGACATTGACGGCAAGCGTCGTCCTTTGCGCTTTTCTGATGATCGGCAGTTTCTTTTCCTCGCGTTTCCTGTTGCGGCTCATTCATACGCCGGAAGAAATTTTTTCGGATTCCCTCTTGTATCTGCAAATCTATCTTTACGGCCTGCCCTTCGTCTTTTTGTATAACGTATCCTCAGGGATCTTTGCAGGACTCGGCGATTCACGCACGCCCTTCCTCTTCCTCGCCTGTTCTTCGGTCGCCAACGTCGGGGCAGACATCGGGTTTGCCTTTTGGGTCCCAAACGTGGTATGCGCCGTCGCCTGGGCGACGTTCCTCTGCCAAGGCGTCAGCTGCATCTTGTCGGTAACCGTGCTCGTCGCCAAACTGCGCAAAATCCCCGCGACGGGCAAAACACAATTTTTTTCTTGGCGCATTCTGAAAGAAATAGCCCTGATCGCGCTGCCGAGCATTCTGCAACAGAGTTTTATTTCCGTCGGCAACATCGTCATCCAGAGCATCGTCAACACATTCGGCCCGAGCGTAATCGCAGGATATTCGGCGGCGATCAAGCTCAACAACCTCGTCGTCACGTCGTTGACGACGCTCGGCAACGGCGTTTCCAACTTTACGGCGCAAAATCTCGGCGCAGAAAAGCCTGAACGGGTAAAACAGGGGTTCGGCGCAGGAATAAAACTCGTTTGGCTGCTATGCGCTCCGCTCGTTGTGCTTTACGCATCGGCGGGAAAATTTCTTGTGGGGCTGTTTATCGACGCCCCTTCCGAAACAGCATTACAAACGGGCAAAATGTTTCTTTTGACCGTTTCGCCCTTTTATTTCCTTGTCGCCGCAAAGCTCGTTGCCGACGGCGTGCTGCGCGGCGCGGGCAAGATGGTCAAATTTATGATCGCCACGTTTACCGATCTTATTCTACGCATCGTACTCGCCGAACTGTTAGCAACGCCTTTCGGCGCGGGCGGGATATGGTTCGCTTGGCCGATCGGATGGGCAGTCGCCACGGTATTGTCTTTGTTCTTTTACCGCACGATATGCAAAAAACAAAATAAATAAAAAGCGGGGTTCCCCCCGCTTTTTTCCTTTCGTTAAATGAGATATCTGCCGCGCATGCCTTCGCGCACGGTGTACATCTGCACTTCGTCGCCCGTTTCGGCGTCGATATAAACAAGATATTCGTTGTCGCCGCTCGTGCAAAGGAATTCGTAAGCAAGCACTTCTTCGCCGTCTACCGCGATGAGGGCAAGTCTGCCTTCGTCGCTTTCCATCGTCAGCGCGCTGCGCGCTTCTTCTACAGAAAGCGTTGCGTCAAGGTCGCGCTGCGTGTAGTTGAACCAGTAACCTCTTGCGTCGACGCCGACCACGATGCCCTTGCATTCGCACACGCGGACGCGGATCATATCGGAATACGCGCACACGCCGTTGTCGCAGCTCGTGTAAACGATGTCGGCAACCGAACCGCCGTCGGAATACCACACCGCCTGCGCGTTGTCGATGCCCATCTTCGCAAGGAATTCCTGCGCGATATCGTTGCAGGCGTTCAGATCGAACTGTTTGTTGGTGTTTTCTTCGTAGATATCCATGAACGCGAGCTTACCGCCGTTCTTCGTAATCTGCGCGTAGATTTCCACGTCGTTTGCATCGGTGAGCACGAAGTTATACATGCCCGCGTCCTGCGCGGTCGTTTCGCCCGTATAGCACACCTTCTGCACGTTGTAATTTTCGAAATATCCGCGAACCAGCTCTTCCGCACGGCTCTGCGTGATCTCGTCGAGATTCGAAAGCTGATTGCGCCCCACGTTGGCCGCGCCCGAGAACGGCGCGTCGACTTCGTTCTGCGGTTCGCGTTTGCTCGTCTGACCCATCTGCGCGAACTGTTCGCTCATCGCGCCCGCTTTGCCGTTCATGAACGCGCGCAAATCTTTCGCGGACATGGTGGTTGCAAGCGTGTTCAATTCTCTCGTCAGGTCTTTGTTGATTTCCCAAAGATACACAATGGTGTTCTTCTGCGTCTGCGTCAGCTTTTCGCCCGCTGCCAGCTTTTTGAGCAGAGTACGGGCATAGGCGTTCGTATTGTTGACGAACGAAGAGATGTCGGTACTCGTCGCCGCGTCGACGGGGACGCGTTCGATCGCGTTTTCGAGCAGCGCGCTGTCAACAAGCACGTTGGTGAGCAGTCTGCGCTGTTCCTCTCTTCCTTCGCTCACGCGCAGTTTGGTGAGGTTGTTATCCATGTCTTCGGAAAGCGACAGCATTTCGTAAAGGGTGGAACGCGCGCCGTTTTCGCCCTCGAGCGCCACTTCGTTCATGCGGAACGCACCCGCCGTTACAACGGTTGCCAGCGCAAGGCAGGCAACGCCGAGCGAGATCACCGCCGCCAGCCAGCCGCCGAATCCGCGTCTGTTTTCCTTGCGGCGCGTTTTCTGTTCGCGCTTATGCTTTGCGTTTTCCGCCTTTCTTGCGTGGGCGGCTTCGCGCGCCTTTTGTTTTTGCTCGCGCGCCTTATCTCTGCGTTCCGCCTTTTGGCGCTTTAACGCAAGGCGTTCTTTCTTTTCGCGTTCCAAACGCTTTTGTTTTTCCGCACGCGTTTCGTGTTTCAAAAGTTCGCGGCGGGCGATGCGTTCGGCGCGCTTTTCGATTTTCTTATTCTTGATCGCGGCACGTTTTTCCATCATCTTCTGCTTGCGTTCCAAACGCTTTTGCGCGACCATCTTTTTATGCTCGAGGCGCTTTTCTTTGAGCGCTGCGCGCTTGCGGATTTTCGCTTCCTTCTTCTCTGCGCGCTTTTTTGCCGCTTCGACGCGTTTTTGAGCCTGCGCGCGCTCTTTCTTTTCGGCGCGCGTGCGCGTCTTTTTCGCGGGTTTGGTCTTTTCGGTTTTCGCAGCCGTCTTTTTCACCGTCTGCTTTTTTGCGGCGGTCTTTTTCTGTTTCGTGTTTTGCCCGCCGTTCGCGCTGTTGCGCAGGTTTTCTTTTTCGGCGTTTTCCACTTTTTCCGCGCCGCTCGATACGTTCTTTCCGATTTTCTTTTCCATAATCTATTCTCCCTTATATCGCAAATACGTGCTTGCCGATCACCGTAACGGTTTTACGGTTGAAGATCCAGGCGCTTGTCGCCACGGCGGGATTGTAATAATAAAGGCAGCCGTAGGTCGGATCCCAACCGTTCATGGCGTCTTTCGCCGCGTTATACGCGCTTTGGTTGGGCTCGAGGTTGATCTGTCCGTCGGAAACGGCGGTAAACGCGCCCTTCTGATAGATAACGCCCGCCACCGTGTTGGGGAAACTCGAACTTCTGACGCGGTTCATGATCACCGCGCCGATCGCCACCTGCCCCGTATAGCTCTCGCCGCGCCCTTCCGCGTAGATCGCCTTTGCCATGAGGTACAGGTCGGACGAAGTGTAGTTCGACGACGAACCCGAAGAGGACTGACCGCGGTTGAGCGCGTTATAAGAATCGTTCATACCGAGCGCCTGATAGGTTGCTTTGCCGACGACGCCGTCCGCCGTGAGTCCGTTTTTCTTCTGAAAGGCAATAACTGCTTTCTTTGTGCCCGAACCGAACACACCGTCTACCGAACCCGAGTAGTACCCCCATTGTTTTAACCTGCGCTGGACTTCCTTCACTTCGCCGCCTGTGCTTCCCTGGCGGAGAACGGCGGCCTCGGTTACGGCAGTGCAGGCAGTGAGCGGCGCGTCTTGCGTACGGGTAACAGCATAAGCGGTGATGCCCGTCGCCGCGGTTGCGGAAAGCGCAAGCGCCATCGCGCCGATTGCCAGAATTTTTTTCATAATTTCCTCCTATGCGTAATGTGAGCAAAGGCACGGGAATTATTCATACATTTTCTTAATTTGAAAAAATTTGGTTTGCATAATACGAACAGCCTTGCCGTAAAAAACCCCCTTCGTGAAAGGGGGTTACAATCAGGCAAAAAATTTTTGAATGATTTCGGCGATCTTGCTTTTATAAACAACGTTGCCGTTGCCGCTCGTAAAACACAGCGGCGGATAGACGACGCACCACCAGTTATCGCCCGAACCCGTGCCGAGTTCTAAGATCAACGCGTCGTAAACGCCTGCTTCGAGCGTGACGCCCTCGTAAACGCGGGTGGGAAATTCCTCTTGTCTGAGCGAGACGCGCGCGCCGTAGCCGTACCCTTCCGCCCTTAATATATTTTGCGCGACGATTGCAATTTCATCGAGTTTTTTGCCGATCTCGTCCATCGCCTCGCGCTTCGTGGCGCATTCCGCCACCGCGGGCGTCAGATAGGCGACAACGCCGTCGCGCACCTTATATTTGACGTTCTGATCTTCCGCAAGGTTGGAATTTGCACGGATATGGACGCGCAGGTAAGCCGTTTGTGCCTCTTCCCCCCTACCCATGCCTGCAAACGCAACGCAAAATAAACCTATAACCCCCATAATGACCGCTATGAGAACGACTCTTTTTTTCATAATAAAAACCTCCGCATGACGCAGAGGTTATTGACGCGTGAAAGCATTTTTATACCTTCAACGCAAAATTTTTCGATTGATCAATCCCGCCAGCTTAAACTGCCCGTAATTGTGACGGATAATATAGTCGACATAACTCATCACAAAATCCGCCGTGAGCTTATACCCCATGGGCGAAAGGTGCCCGTTCAGGAAATATACTTCTTTGAACACCTCGTCGTATGCGGGCGCGTATTCCCTCAGATCGATAACGTAACTGTCCGAAAAGACCTTGGTCATGTCGTACAAAAGAGCGCGGTGCGCGTCCTGCCGTCCGTTCGTCCATGCGTCGGTGCTGTCGCGCGGCATCGTGAGGAAAAAGAACTTCGCTTGCGGTGATATGTTCCGGAAACGGCGCACGATCTCGCCCATCTGCCACGCAAACGTGTTTTTATCGCCCTCTTCCCGCAAATCGGCTTTGGTGCCGACTGCCGTTTCACGACGGTAGATCAGATCGTTCACGCCGAGCGCGATCATGTACGCCTGACAGGCTTTTTCTTTCTCGTAACAAGCATGTTCGTCGGCGTATGCCTCTAAAAATTCGCGCGCCGTCAGCCCGCCGCGTGAAAAATTATAGACCTTTGCGCCCGTTCTGCGCGCAATATACTGCCCCCAGGACTGCTCGTAAATATCGTAATAGCTGCGGTTGCCGTCGGCGTCAAACAATTCGAATTCGCCCGAGGAAAGACTGTCGCCGATGCAGCAGATCGTGCGGAAGATGGCGCAGTACCCGCCGTCGGGCGCGAGCGTATCGAGCGGGCGTTCGTCCCGATTGGCAAAAAGCAAACTTCTATCCATGTTCCCCTCTCTATCTGAGCGAAATAAACCAGTTGGTGTTGTCGGTGCGGCGCAGATTGAACTTCTTCTCGTCGAAGAATTCATACGACTTTTTCACGCCGTAGTCCTTAAAATCAAACTGCGGAAACGCCTGATGGATCTTCTGAATGAGCCATTCGAGCGAGCTTTCGGCAAGGTTCTGCGTTTCGAGCATGTCGACGCAGAATTCTTCGATACGGCTTTTCGTCGCAACCTTCACGGTTTCCGCATCTTCTTCCTTCTGTTTTTTCGCCGCCGCCTTTTTCGGCGCGGCTTTGGGCGGCGTCGGTTCGGCAGGCTGCGCTTTTTCGCGCTTTTGCGCCGGCTTGTCGTCGAGGATCAAAAAGCGGTCGCATGCGTTCACGAACGCCTGCGGCGTCTTTTTCTCGCCTGCGCCGATCACATAGATATTCGATTCTTTAAGCCGTTTGGCAAGCCCCGTGTAATCGCTGTCGCTCGCCATGATGCAAACTGCCGTAACCGCGCCCGTATGCAGAATGTCCATGGCGTCGATAATGAGCCGCCCGTCTGTCGCGTTCTTGTTCTCGGTATAAGAATACTGTTGCACGGGCATGAGCGCGTATTCGTTGACGAGCTTGCGCCAGTTTTTGGAATTGCCGTTTTTCGATTCGTTGGTAAAATCGCCGTACATTCTTTTGTAAGTCACTTTGCCCATCGCGATCAGGTGCTGTTCGACGGTGCGCATATAGTCCGCCGAAACGTTTTCCGAATCGATGAGCAAAGCGATGATCAGATCTTTATTCATAAGGATCCCCCTTTTTATTATAGCGTTGTCGTTATCACGCCGCCGCCCAGACACTGCGTATCGTCGTACAACACGGCGAACTGCCCCGGCGTGACCGCGCGCTGCGGTTCGTCAAAATCGAGGCGCAACGTATCGCCGCCCGTAAGCGTCACGCGCACGTCCTGTTCGCTTTGGCGGTAACGCAATTTCGCTTTGCACGAAAATGCGTCGCTTTCGGGGCGGGACGGAATAAAATTCATGCCCTCGACAAGACAGCCGTTGCAATACAGCGGACTCTCGTCCCCGTGCGAAACGTAAAGCATATTGTTTGCAAGGTCTTTGTTCACAACGAACCATCTGCCTTCCTCGCCGCGTCTGCCTCCTAAATCGAGCCCGCGCCGCTGCCCTAACGTGTAATACATCAAGCCGAGATGTTCGCCCACCTCTTCGCCTTCGAGCGTGCAAATCTTCCCGCGCTGCGCGGGCAGATAGGTTTGTAAAAATTTACGGAAATTGCGTTCCCCGATAAAACAGATCCCCGTGGAATCCTTCTTCTTCGCGGTGGAAAGGTTATGCCGTTCGGCAAGCGCGCGGATTTCGGGCTTATCGTAAGCGGCAAGCGGGAAGAGTACGCCGTCGAGCTGATCCTGCGAGAGCTGATTGAGGAAATAGGTCTGATCTTTGTTGGCGTCTTTGGCTTTAAGCAGACGGTGTACGCCGTTCCCGTGCGAAATACCGCAATAATGCCCCGTGGCGATAAAATCGGCGCCCAGTTGCTTCGCGTATTGCTTAAACGGCCCGAATTTGATTTCACGGTTGCAAAGCACGTCGGGGTTGGGCGTTCTGCCCGCCTTGTATTCGGCAAGGAAATACGAAAAAACGCGGTCGAGATATTCCTTCGAAAAATCGACGACGTAATAGGGTATATCGAGCAAACCGCAAACGCGGACGACGTCGTCGTAATCTTCCTGCGCGGTGCACGCGCCGTTGACGTCTTCCTCGTTCCAGTTGCGCATGAAAAGCCCGATGACGCGATATCCTTGCTCTTTGAGCAGAAGCGCGGCAACCGAGCTGTCCACTCCCCCGCTCATGCCGACGACGACGGTTTTTTGCCGCATGCCCGTACCCCTTTGAAATATTTTTTTATATTTTACCATATTTCGGCGAAAATACAAAGCATTTTTTTTACGGTTGTGCTATAATGATAGCGCAAATATGTGCCCGTGGTGGAATTGGATACCATAAAGGCCTCCGACTTTCAACGGCTACGTAGGTCTTTTCCAAAAAAATTACTAGATGTTGTGGGTGTAATAATTTTTTTGGGGCAAAAAACACAATGCATAAAAAATTTACACCCGAAATTACACCCTAGCCGCATAGCTTACAAGCTCTCCGCGAAAACAATCTGCGCCTGTAGTCTAATTGGATAAAACGTCGCCCTCCGACGCTAAAACGCAATACTGCGATTTTGCAAATTATCCACAATATGTAGTGGTTTTCGGTAGATTTTTCGTATTAAAGACACAACTCTAAAAAAATCTACACCCAAATCTACACCCTGCCGTATAAAACGGTGGCGTTGTAAGCTAAAATTTAATACATGCACTCGTAGTCTAACTGGATAAAATTTCGGCTTCCGACGCCGATGTTGTGGGTTCGAGCCCCGCCGAGTGCACCAAAAAAAGACACACGTATAAGGCGCACAAAATCACGTCCACGTGTGTCTTTTTATACAAATACAATAATATCAAATCGGTGAAAAAGTCTTAATTGCTTAAATCTATCAATTTCCCTTGATAGCATCCTTTTAATTTTTTTACCGTATCATTATAGTAATGTGCAAACCAAACATACTTCATTTTTATTCTTGGCTCTTTTGCATTTTTCAAATTGTCTTCAACACCGATGCGGATATACTCCAACCATTCGAGATAGTCTTCGGGATCATCAAATTCGCCCCATTGTGAAAGATAATCTAAAAAATACGCTCCATCTTCATCTAATTGGATCAACTTGTCTAAATCATCCCCATCTTGATCGAGCGGAAATTTTTGAGCATACAACTCTTTCCCTCTTTCAATCGCTTTCCTATCGATTATAATTCTTGGATAGATGGCATTCTGATTTTCCAGTTCGTAAGCGTCAACAAATGCAGGCCCCCAACTTATATTTTGATCGTGTATAACTCCCCCAACCGTAATTCCACCGCGCACATAAATATTATTGCGAATAAGGATAAAACATAAATGAATTAAATCCATGAGCAAATAAAACAATCCGTCGCCATCACTTCTATCACAAGGATAAGAAATTACTATGCTGTCAGAAAAAACGGACACATCATTAAATACTCCTTGCTTAGCCCAATCGCTATAATAATTATCGTTTCTAATTTTTGCTATGTAATTTAATACCTTTGATACCTTATCCTGATAAGTAATATCGTTTGTTGCTTGTTTAACTATTTCTTTGAACCCCAAAATGTCTACAAATGCAATAAACCTTTCTTCAAACATTAATCTCATTCCTTCCTTCTAATATAGTTTGCTCAACATTTCCCCTGTGAGCTTCTTCTCTTCTTCTTCATCAAGCAAAGGAGCGATTTTATTTACTATGTCATCAAATGTCATGCCTTTTGTAAATCCCTTGCTTCCGTCCAAAAATCTGCAATTCATTAATCTATCAAAAGTTGCTTCACAGCTCCTACGCGGGAATTTTCCCAAAGTTGAAGTAAAGAAATCCGTATGATATGAATAGTGATGCGTATGTATAAAGTCTTTCCATGATTCTATCACTTCATCTTCTTCTCGTATATCAATTATTTCTATTTCTTCAAGATTGCGCTTATCTGCCGTTCCCCAAGCACTCTTTAACTTTGCGATTGCTTCGATATCGCTTTGCGGCGCACTATAGCCAAAAATGGTTACCATATATGCCCGATGAAGATTATTCTGCAATTCTTTCCATGATTTTGCAATTGCAATGTTATCATTATAATTTTTCTTCTTTATGGGATATAGCAATTTTAGTGGTCGCAACAACTTCCCACACTTGCATCTCCCGCCAATATTTCCAATTGCGTTATCCTGCTCACAATATCCAACGGCCACATTTCCATGCAGGTATACTAAAAATGGCAAATTCTTGGTATATTGCATTACCCTACAATATGCTTGCACCAAAAGCGGGTCCCAATTAAATGTAGCAATTAAATCCTTCTCAGTTAGACTTAATATGAGATTATCATATATGGTTGGACTATCGGGAATCTCGTACTCTGTCATATATTTAAATATCTTTTGTTCCAATTCAGATTTTACTTCTTCACAATCTTTCTCTCGATTACTTCTTCCGTCCAGTTCCATATATATGTCTTCGAGATTGTTTGAATCCGTAGAAAGAGTTATCTTTGACAATAGCTCTGACAATCCGAGTTTTTCGATAAACCCATTCATTGCGGAAATCTTCTTGCCGTTCTTATCTCCATTTGGTATAGCGGCACAACTCGCCCCAGCACCCAAGATAACAACGTGTGGACGTTTTTTCATTATTTCCTCAAACCCCATATCCATTGAGTAAATCCCTTGAAAATTAATATGTGATTTTATTATAGCATTTTATTATATAAAAATCAACATTACTTTACAATTTGCAAGTTTCCATATTAAAAGTCTTGACAAATTAAAATAGTGTGATATAATACAACGATTTGGTATTGATAGCCAAATGGGCGGCTTGGGTAAATACATTTAAGGAGAATAGATAATATGCATGATTTTCACTATGTATCAAAGAAAAAAGCGGCACCCGTGAAAGCAGATTTGTTAGACCTTATCCATGAAGTACAGGATATCGTAAGAGATGAATTTACCTTCCAATATGAGTTTGTAGGTAGCTCTAGTAGAAATATGATTACCTATGACGAAAAATCAAATATAGGTTTTGACTTCGATGTTAATTTTTATGTAAACGATGACGATGAAGAATATAAACCCAAAGAGATTCGCTCTATCATTAGAAATGCTATCAATAGAGTTGCTTTATCTCACGGATATGACTATTGCGAGGATTCCACCAGAGTGCTTACGATAAAGCAAAAGGATTATAAACACTCAAAGATTTTACATAGTTGCGATTTTGCCATTGTGTTTAATGGAAAAAATGGGCAGCAATATATTCGGTATAATAAAGACACAGGAAATTATACTTGGGAATTTCAAGGTGACGGATTTGAAGCATTGCCCGAAAAAATTGATTGGTTGAAAGACAACGATTTATGGGGCGCTTTGCAAGATTACTATATTGAGAAGAAAAATAAAAACAATAATCCTGATAAGCATTCACGTTCTATTTTTGCCGAATCGGTAAATGAAATGTGTCAAAAAAATGGTTATTTTGATTGAATAGTAAAATACGGCGGGCAGATTTCTCTGCCCGCCGTAAACTTTATAATGTCGCTTGATTTGGTATATATCCTATCATCTTAAATACTTCCGTTTCAAGTTGGTCATAATTGAGGATCCATCTGCCCCCGTTTTTAATTTTGAATACATTGTCGGATCGAAACGCCTTTTCTGCCATAGTCATTGAAACGGGTAAATCGGGATGCTGTTTCTTAAATCCACGCACGGTATCATCGTGCCAACGCAGACGCGGCATATTGACCTTACAATCAACTCCACGCGGATTGAGTTTATACATTAGCTCATCGGCATCAATTAGCCAATGCCCCACCGAAGAAGTAAAATACCAAATACCTTGCTCTTTCACGAACAGCCGCAAATTGAGCCTACGCACTTTCGTGTCGGGATCTTCCGCCAGAAACTCTCGCCATATTTCGCCGCTCTTTTTTATGGTGCGTTTAGCAGGCGACGTATATGACTTTTCTTCAAACTTCATTCCACATAAATAGCCGTATAACTCATCGAGATTTACTACCCATGCGTCCCCATATTTAAGCGACGTTATTTTTCCTTCGCGTAAAAGCGTAGTGATGAAATACCGCGAAACGACCGTATCGTGGTCAGCTTGTTTCATAGCTTTAACCACGGTGTCAATGCGTCTTAATCTTGGCAAATACATTTCTCACCCCTTTGCGACACGTGGCAAGAAGATATCTTCCAACGCCTCAGCCGCCGCCTCGTCACTCGTCTTAATGAAGTGGGAATAAATATCGCTCGTGGTACTTACGCGCGAATGACCTGCTCTGCCAGCAACAGTCGTAAGCGGAACACCTGCGGCAATTTGCAAAGTAATATTCGTGTGGCGCAAACTGTGAAGTGTAACGTCGGGCAACCCTGAATTTTTCAGTATCTTCTTTAACCAATAGTGTACGGTTTCGGGATTGATAGGTTTGCCGTATTCTTGTACGAACAGCCGATCCGAATCAATCCATCTATCGCCCCAATTTGCACGTTGCTCATCATACCAAACTTTATACTCCATGAGCGTTTGGACCAAAATTTCCGAAATAGTAATTTTGCGTATCGAACCTTCCGTTTTCGGTTCTTTGGTAAAAATACCACCGGCAATCTTACTATAACAGCCCGTGCGGTTTACGGTAAGTGTATGCCGCTCAAAGTTGATATCTTTCCATTCGAGTCCCGCAATTTCGCCTCGGCGCAATCCCGTCAATAATGCAACGAGAATCGCCGTTTTCGCCCGAATGTCGTCATAATCCATGAGTACGCGAAACAGTTCTTTCGCCTGTTCGTCGTCGAGATACTTTATATCACGTTTCGGCTTTTTACCATACGATACGTAATCTGCCGAAGCATAGTTGTCATCCACAAGCCGCTGCCGTTTTGCCATAGCAAAGATACATCGATTGGCGCGTTTTATTTTGGCAATCGTTTCGGCGGCATAGTTTTGTTCCGTCCTTTTGATGTTAAACAGTTTTTCGGGCTTAACTCCTAAAACCGAAGAAATACTGCTTGCAAATTCCATGCCGACATTTTTGCCTTGTAGCGCAATAACAAGCGATGCCACATTAATGCCATAATCGGCAGAAAGTTCTCTGCGCGTATGTCCGAAATTGTCAATTGCCTCACGCAAGCTCGGCTTTGCCGTAATGGTATAGATAACGCGCTTTTCGCGGTCTAACTTGTCATAGAAATTTTGAATAACGTAGGGAGTAACTTCGCGGATTTTATACCCGCCGATATATCGTTTGATCCATTCAACGGTTTTGATTCCCCTTTCGTAATACGCTATCGAAAAGTCCTTATGTACCCGTTCTAACCATTTGTCCGCCATTTGCCCGACGGTTATATTGTAGTCGGGAACATCAGCCGCACTCCCCGTATAGAGCTGCCGTATATCGTTCTCAAACTTCTGCGCAACAAGTGCGCATTCGCGCTCGGCTTGTCTGTCCGTCATTTTATGTTCGGGATGCCAAACCGTAGTTTTAACAATCGTCTGATTTGTGTTTGGTTCTTTGAACTTGACTTGAATATCATATACGACGCTGTTCTTTAATTTTCTCTTTCTGAATGTTGCCATATTCCCTCCTTAGTTCATATTGAGTTCGTTTAATAAATCGTCAAAATTGAGAATATATCTCGAACCCGAGCGGAAGTGGCGCACCTTGTCGCCATCTAATAGCTTACGGATAAAATTATACGTTACCGCCGTGTCGGGATCTTGTCTTTTAATAAGCGCAAGCGCCTCGTTAATAGTTCTCATTCTTGCCAATTTGTTTGTAGTGTTTGTTGCTTCCAATTTCATTCTCCAAAAATTATTTGGAGTTCGGGATTGCTCCGCTTTTCTTTTTATGTAAAGACCCGCTGCATCGCCGCAAATAAATTTTTTCAGCGGCGATTAAGATATTATCTATCTTTCTTAAATTTCTCAAGCTCGCTTTCAAAAAAATCATCATAACCGTCCATAATCTTCGCAAGGGTTAAATCATGCTCGGCGGCTTCGTCTAAAAACGCTTTGTAGCCCGCCTCGATTAGTTGTACCTTCGTGTAGCCGTATTTCTTCAAAAACTCATTAATCTGTTCGGCTTTCTCTCGCGGTACGCTCGTTCCCCAAACCATGCACTTTGCCTTGCGTTCTTCCTTATGACGTTCTTCGTAACGCTTGTCCTTAATTGCTCTTGTCTTTTCCATGTCAATTCCTCCGAAAATATTTGCGTCGTATGAATACGACTTTGTGTATTTTTATTATAGCGTGAGGTAAGGAAAGAGTCAAGCGAATTTATGATGTTAATACGACTTCTGCTTAATTTTTTTACATTTTATTTCCCCCAACTCCATTTGTTGTTCGTCGGCTTCGGCTGCTCCGTTTCCTGTAGACGATTTTCCTTCTCATACTCCGCTTGCATTTCTTCTTCGATCTCGCGTAGGCGGTTGCGGTAGTTTGTCGTTTCGGGCGAAAATAATTCCGCTACCGAGCCGAACAGTCCGTCCATTATCTATCTCTATAAAACCATACTTTTCCTTATGAAGTTTATTGCCGTGATAAAAATCGTTTATCGTATGCTTTCTGTGCTTTCTCTTTTTCTTAGGTTCTTCCGACATTCAACTTATTCTCTTTGTTTCTTACACAATATACAGCGCCAACGCCTATTTCATAATATCCCACGGAAAAGTCGTGCTGCACACGCTCAAGCCACTTCTCCGCCATTTCCGCCACCGTTACGTTATAATCGGGAATATCAGGCAGACTGCTCGTAAACATGCGTTTAATGTCTTCCTCGAACTTTTCCGCCACTCGCGCACATTCTCGCTCGGCTTGCTTTTCCGTCATGGGATATTCTGGGCGCCACGACATAGTTTTCGTAACCGTCTTGTTTTGACTGCGGTCTTTTACCTTTACCTGAATATCGTAAGTAAAACCGTTTTTCGTTTCTCTCTTTCTGAATGTTGCCATATCCCCTCCTTAGTTCATATTGAGTTCATTTAGTAAATCGTCAAAGTTGAGAATGTATCTCAAACCCGAACGAAAGTGCCGCACCCTATTGCAGGACATGAAAGTTACGGAATTTATGCAAGATTTATGCAGAAAATACGCAAGATACGGACGATATATGCATAAAAATTCATACACCCTACTTTTTCCGCTGCTCCGACGCCTTCGGTTCGGGTTCGAGCCCCGACGGACACACCAAAGAAAAAAAGCCCTTTACGGGCTTTTTTTCTTTGGATATTTCCAGGGGGCGAGAACACACCCGCCGAAAAAGCATGCGAAAACATAAAAAGTATGATCGGGTGTCGGTTCGCCCCATCGCTTTGCGATGGCACGAGCGCTTTGCGCGAAGTTGCCCCGACGGACACACCAACGAAAAAAAGCCCCTTGCGGGCTTTTTTTCGTTGGATATTTCAAAGGGCTAAATATCTTTTAAGCCGAGCATATAATCGGCGCTGACTTGAAAATATTCGCAAATCAAATAAACATTTTCGACCGTCGGCTGAATTCTGCCCGTCGACCAATCGGAAATGCTCGTCGCTGATACACCGATCCTTTTTGCAAGCTCAAGTTTAGATATTTTATTTTCACTAAGCAATTCCGTTAACCTTGCGGAAAATTTATTTTTCACGATTGTATTGTAAGACATATTTTACAAAGATTGCTTTGCGTAAGACATATCTTACGCAAAGACATATCTTACGCATATAATATGTATTGTGAAAACTATATTGAATTATTCAAATTAACAAAGCAATCGTCTTTTGCACATGTTCGCGTTCCAGCCCCGATCCGCGGTGCGGGTTGGTCAGCACGACGAAGTCCGCAAGTTCGCCCCACCCGAAACGGTAATCGTCGAGCACGGCAAATTTTTCCACCCCTTCCGCGCTCGCCAGATAGGCGTTGATCTCGTCTTTCCGTCCCGCGTCCCTGCCGAGCACGGGCGTCTTGTCGTAAATACGCAAGCCGTATTTTTGAAAGGTTTCGTCGATATATCTGCCGTCCTCGTCGCAAAGCGACGCGTCGCGGTTCCAGTGTACGCGCCAGGTCGAACTGAGCACGATCACCGCGCCCGTTGAGGAAATGATCTGCGCAAGCAAAGGCAGGCGGCTCTCGTCGATTTCGGTCTGTTTGGTCCAGTCGCGCGTTCTGTCGTAACGGCGCGAATTGAGCACGCCGTCGATATCGAGAAAGAGTATTTTCACCGAACACCCCCTTAAAAAAGTCGGAAACATCTTGACAGCTTTTTGTCGCTATACTATAATTTATGATGAACTTGTTAAAAGGATACCGCCATGCACGAAGGACACAGACAGCGCATGCTTCGCCGTTTGGAACAGAACGAAGAATCGCTGGAAGAACACGAACTTTTGGAAATTATGCTGTTCAACGCCATACCGCGCAAAAACACCAACCCCCTCGCGCACGAACTCATCCGTTCGTTCGGCTCGATCGAAGGCGTGCTGCGCGCAAGTTTCGAACAGTTGCAAACGGTCAGCGGCGTGGGCACGGAAACCGCGGCGTATTTACGCATCGCAGGCATACTGAACGGTCGCGTCAAATATTCCGAACAGACCTTCCCCGCAGGGCTTAACCCCGCGTCGTTCGAGGAATTTCTGAGCGCGCGTTACTGCGGTTATGCAACCGAGGTGTTCGAAATCTTCTTCCTTGACGCACACGGCAAAGCCATGCATTGCAGCCGCTTTACCGATTATTCCGAAACAAGCGCCACCGTGAGCATCGACAAGCTGAACAAACTCTTCGCCGCGCACGAACCGAGCGGCATGCTCGCGGCACACAACCACCCGTCGGCGCCGAGCCTTCCTTCGGCGGCGGACGACAAATTTACCGCGCATCTCGCCCTCTACTGTTCGGTGCACCGCGTGAAGTTTTACGATCACATCATCATCGGCACGGACGGCGCGTACAGCTACTTCAAACAGCGGCGGCTCGATGAGATCCGAAACGAATACAACGTTGCCGCATTGATCGATAAAAAATTCAAATAACCGTGTACTTACGGTTTGGTCGTTAAAATCATCTTGCCGATACCTTGCAACTGCGCGCTCTCGCCACACGGCAGAAAGAAACAATCGCCCGCGACATACGGCTCGCCGTTTACCGTTCCCTGCCCTTCGAGAACGTTTACGGTAAGGAAGGAACGATCTGCCGTTTCAAGGTACGTTCCGTTCAACTGCAATTCACGGCAACAAAAATATTCGCACTCGGTCAGAAGACGGATCTTGCCGCCCGCCGTGCTTTGCGCTTTGCCGCCGCCCGTTTCGTCGCGGAAGGCATGAAAATTGATGACGTCCACCGCTTTTTCCACATGCAGCTGCCGCAAATTGCCGTTCGCGTCGCGACGGTTGTAATCGTACACGCGGTAAGTCACGTTGCTCGACTGCTGTACTTCGCAGATCACGCACCCCGCGCCGATTGCGTGCACCGTGCCCGCCTTAATGAGAAAACAGTCGCCCGCTTTAACGGGAATGGCGTTGAGCAGCTCTTCCACGGTGCCGTCGTGCACTTTACGCAGGAATTCCTCCCGATCGGTATCGCGTTTGAGTCCGCAATAGATGAACGCGCCTTCGTCGGCGGAAACGATATACCACATTTCGGTTTTGCCGTTATCGTGCTCGACGCGCCGCGCATACTCGTCGTTCGGGTGCACCTGAACGGATAAATTCTGTTTTGCGTCGATATATTTGATCAGAACGGGAAAGGGATTGCCCTCTTCGTCGACCGCGCAGGGGTGCGCGCGCAAATACTGCGCTAGCGTGCCGTTGCCGCCCGCAACCGTGCTTTCGCCGTCCGGATGGACGGATACTTCCCAGCTTTCGGCAAGGATCTTGCCGCCGTTCTCTCTTCCGAAGAGCGTTTTGAGTTTTTGCCCGCCCCAAAGATAATCTTTTAATACGCCGTTGAGTTTTAACATACCCGACTCCTTTTCTTTTATCCTATTCAGTATACCGCCGCCGCCGCGTTTCGTCAATAAAAATTCGATACTTTCACAATTTTTCAAAGGAAACGGGAATCGTTGAAATTTGGTATTGACAACGCGCTCTTCCTATGGTATAATGAACGTTGTGATAAGTTGTCTGTCCTATCAGACGATACAAATAATATCAAGAGGTAAAACATGATTCAATATTCTTTAAGAGGCATTACCGCCGACGAGCTTTCTTTTAAGGTAAACCCGATCAACCTTGCGCCCGACGCAAAAATCGAAATTAAACCTATGTTCCGCCGCCAGATCCGCCCCGCAAACGAGAACCCGAAGATCAACATCGTCATTCTCGAATGCAAAATCGAGAGCACGGAAGACGCCCCCAAGCCCTTTAACTTAATGGCGCGTTTCGTGGGTGTGTTCGAAGTGGAAAACATGACGTCGGACGAAGACAAGCGCACGTTTGCGATCAACGCCACCGAAACGATGTTCCCTTATCTGCGTGCGGCGATCACCAACCTGACGGCAGACGCGCTCATCAATCCGCTTACCCTGCCCGTCGTTTCGGGCGCGACCATTTTCCCCGACGACCGCGGCCCCGACAAATATACGCTGAGCTTCGACCCGAAAGTCATCAACTAAGCCGTTCAAAAACCCCCGCTTTACCGTAGTTCCCATAGGGAATTATAGACAAAATGAAAATTAAAAATTAGGCGAGGCTTTAAGCCTCGCCTTTTATAAATGCAGTAAGCTACACGTTACAGAACGCTTGTTTTTTTGCTTCGATTATGCTATCATGATTGTACGATAAACAGTAATTTAACGGAGTATAAAAAGTGAACATAAAATTGATTGAAGAAAACGAAATACAGGAAACATGCGATATGGTAATTCGTTCTTGTAAATATTCCGATTTTGCCGAGTTCTATCCGTCGCAATATTTTTATTGCACATACGATGAAATCAAAACTAAAATGGACAACGGACATTTTTATGTTGTCAAAGACAACGGAAAAATTATCGGTTGCGGTGGCATTGCTACATATTGGGACAGCTTAACCGAGAGTTGGATACATACTATTTTTGTTGATCCAAAATATCAGAGAAAAGGTGTAGGCAGAAAGATTATAGAATTTTTGGAAAACGACGAATACGCAAAAAGAGCAAATAGAATTGAAATTCACGCCGCAATGTCAGCGATACCGTTCTACCGTAAATTAGGCTATGAGCATAAGAACGGACAACTAATTTACGCTGAGGGACATTTTGACATGGAAAAATTTATATAACTGGCTAAAAAAGAATTTTTCATAACATAAAGGAAAATAACAATATGTCCGAACACAGTTTAATAATAGCGCTGAAATACGGCGAAAAATTGAAAGAATTTTATGATATAGCCCAAGCCGAAAAATATTTTATCTCATACAAAGACGAATTGCTCAATAGGTTAGAAGCTATAAGCGGACAATTAGACGGTTTTTCCCCCGACTACACTATTGAAAGTCTAAAAGATATAGAAAAATTATATTTTCAATTATATCGCAATAATACATTCGGTAAATTAGGATTATCGCAAAAACAATTTGAAAGTATTATGTCTGTATATTGGGGAGAGGTCGTTATAAAAAATAATGCGGACGCCAAATGGTTAATTGAAGAATTTGCTTTTTCACAAGGAAAATATGAATTGCTTGTAAATAAAGGTCTATGTAATATTTCGATAGTCGATATGTTCCAAGACTTGTATAAAAGACAGGACAATAAACGGCAAAATTTATTATTCAGAGAATATAATAGATATTTTACAAGGCAACTTTGATTTTCGCTGAATAAATTGGTCAAATAAGGAGCTTACAATGGAAATATGTAAAATAACGCTTGATAGCAAACAGTATGACCTGTTAAAAAGTATGCTCAATTGCGACAGAAGGTCGGACTTAATAAGAAAAATACCAATCAACGGAAAAGAGTTGTTTTATGATATGATTCACGAAATATATTCGCCTGTAACAGACGGATGGAGTACGCGTGAAATCGTGTTGAACGAATCTGCCGATGCGCTAAACCTGTTACGATTTATGACAAAACAGATATTTCCGAACGATGAATACTATTTTGTGCGACAAATAGGAAGAAAATGGGCGAATTTTCGTTTTGAAAAAGATTGCAAAATTATAATATATAAAAATTGAACAAGTCTTATAAATTTCAATTTA
>CAJUSA010000003.1 GCA_910589015.1 uncultured Christensenellaceae bacterium | reverse complement strand
TCCCTATTTCATGCGGCTCTCGATATTGCTACATATCACCATTTCTCATAAAGGGAAATTGAGAGCTCACACTACAAGGCGTAGTATGTCCCTTTATGAGTTTATTATTGGTAATATGTAGCTTTTTTATTATACCGCAAAAAGCCACACAAGTCAATCATTTACTTCCTTTTCTCTTTCGACGGGTGGTTGTATCGAAAAAGGCCTGCGCCGTGGAATATGAATTGAAATACGCCCGAATTTACAAGGGAAAAAACATTGCTTAAGATAGATTTTCGATTGCTATTTGGTTTTATGCTATGTTCTGTTCCACGGGCGGTTTTTGTCTAGCCAACCGTGCATCTGCCAATATTCGCAGTCAAGCCCGCCACGTCCGTTTTTTTGCACTTTTTTTTGGATAAAACGGCAACACATGAATTTGATTTTCGTAATGAGCTTCGTATGCGCAGGCTTTGTATAATTGATTTTTATAAATCTACGGGCAAGTTTCTTAATCTTTTTTGTCTTTCCGAACCGCTTTACCACGGCTTCCGCTAATTTTAACGATTCTTCGTCTAACGCGCAGATGGCGCGATACAGTTCCATGTTGCGAATCTTGCGCGTTTCCTCTTTTTCGAATGTGAAGAAATACGCTAAATTTACGCCCAGATACTCGCACGTCTTTTCGATCGCACGAAAAGAAGGCTGTAAATGTGCATCGCGTTTGGCATTCTTTTTCCATTGTTTCACCGTATCCGCCACCTCGGCGTTCCGCTCGAACTCTTCCTGCGATATGCCCTTTTCGCGCAAGATTTCTTCGATCCTCGCCACAACGATTTTCTTATCCATTAAACCACCCCTTTCTCAATCAGATGTTATATATACATTTTAATGGATATTTTACAACGGAATAAAGCATTCTATACAACCGTTTTTGGTTGATTTTTCAACTTTTCGTAAAACGCCCCCGTTTGCAACGGGGGCGCATCTTTGTTATCTTCGGTTTCGTTTTGCGATTTCTTCCAACGGAACTTTGGGGGAACGGTCGGCTTTGAGCAATCCGTTCACCTCTTGCTCGACGTCGGTGATCTGCGTGTAACAGAACCCCGCGATATCGAGCCGGTCGATCGCGCCCACGAGCGCGCCGAACCGACTTAAAAATTCTTCTTCGTTTTGTACGCCGATGCCGTAACCCCAGCCTGCGTCCGTATCGCGCACATACGCCGTGCCGCCGAATTCGCTTATCATGATCGGCTGCCCGCGGTAGGCATAACCTTCGGCAAACGGCATGGGTTGGTCGTTGAGCGAACTGCCTTCGGTTTTCTTTTGCAACGTATCGTAACGGCGGAAGAGTTTTTCGCCGTTCTGCTCGTAATCGTGCAGGGTCAGAATATCGCTCTGCGCATGCTCCCAGCCGTCGTTCGAAATGACGGGGCGCATGGGATCGATACTCTTCGTCAGATAATAAAGCCCCGTTGCAAGACTGCTCTGCATGCCGTTGGCATAGATGTTGCGCACGCCCCAACTCTCGTTAAACACGACCCAGGTGACGACGCTCGGGTGATTGTAGTTCTGCCGCACGATCGCCAGCCATTCGTCTGTGACCGCCGCGGCGGCGGCATCGCTGTTCCAGTGGTTGGAAGGCAACTCGCACCACACCGTAAATCCCATGATATCGGCATAATACAAATAGCGTTCGTCCTCTGTTTTCTGATGTTTGCGCACGCCGTTGAAGCCCATCTTCTTGGCAAGTTCGATGTCGCGCGCGAGCGCCTCTTCCGAGGGCGGCGTTAAGCCGCTTTCCTGCCAGTACCCCTGATCGAGCAACAAGCGCGCATAGAACGGACGCTGATTGAGCAGAATTTTATCGCCCGCCGTTTTGTATTCGCGCAAACCGAAATAACTGCCCGCCTCGTCAACGAGCGCGCCGTTTTTCCAAACGGTGATTTTAACGTCGTACAGCGCGGGATTTTCAACCGACCACAGTTCGTGCTGGTAGGTGAGTTTTTCGCTCGCCAGCGCGACGCGGATACTGTTGCTCATATCGCCCGCGATCAACTTCGCCGTCTGCACGCGCTTGCCCGCAAAGGAAATTTCAAAACAGATTTCCGTATCTTCATCGGGCGCGTTCACTTCCGCGTCGAACCGAACGGAATAATCGGCAAGATCGGGCGTGATTTTCAACGCCGTCAGATAGGTTTCGCCGACGTATTCGAGCCATACGCTCTTCCAGATGCCCGTCGTCTGCACATACCAGCAACCGAAACTCTCGCCCTGCCAACGCTGTTTGCCGCGCACGCGGGCGGGGTGGTTGTCGTCGTCGCAACGGACGGTTAAAATATTCTCGCCCTCGTGCAGATAATCGGTGACGTCGAACGAAAAACGCGTATACGCGCCGCTGTGCGCCCCGACGTATGCGCCGTTCACGAACACCGCCGTTTCATAATCCGCACCCTCGAAGTGCAGCAGCGCGCGTTTTTTGCGCTTGCCGCGTATGCGCGCGGAATACCAAACCGTTTTGTGCATGGACTTATCGCCGATCCCGCTCAACTGCGTTTCGTACGAAAACGGCACGTTGATCGTGCGCGGCAGACTTCCCGCCAGCGCGTCCGCCTCGTTCACTTCCCCGCCGAACCCGAACGCCCAGCTTCCGTTGAGGTTGATCCAGTCCTTACGCACCAGTTGCGGGCGGGGATAATCCTTGAGATAACAAGCTACATGCTTCATAACTACTCCGTTTATATCGTTTTATAGTCGAGGGCGTGAAGCGTGACCGCCCCGCCGCTCGCGTAAATTCCCAAATAACCGTCGAAGAACGCACAACTGTCGGAAACGTTCAATTCGACCGAATCGAGCTTGACCGAAAAAGTATGCCCCTTTGCGCACACCGTGAGAAGATGACGCGTGCCGTCAAAGAGATTGCCCTGCGTCCGCGCCGCATCGAACATGCCGAGATCGCCGTAATCGTAACGCTTGAAAGTAAGGAGGTTGCTGCCGAGTTGCAGATAGTATCCGCGCCACGACTGTTTGGGTTGCGCCGAATAAGAAGAATAATGCGACGCGCGCAACATAACGCCGATATCCGCGCCGATCTGCGCCTGCGTGGAAAATTCGATTGTCGCCTCAAAATCGGTTGCACGCGTATTCTTCCATAGCAGTACGGCGTCCTCTTTCGTTCCGTCGAGCACGATTCCGTCCTCTCGGCGAATCGTTCCGTTCAGAACGTCGTACGCGTCGAACCGAGTTTGACCCGTTTCGCGTTCGTGCGCCTCGAATAACGTAATTTCGGCTTTGCCCGAAAGGACTTCGACTTTCATCGTTTGTATGCCGCCTTCGGCTTCGATGTCGCCGAGCCGAACGCGCGCCGTTTCTTCCTCGCTTTGCAACGCGGGAACGGTTGTAATAAGCTCGCGTTCCCCGACCGTGATTTTGAGCTGCGCGCCCGCGCTTGCCTTGCTTACTTCGGCATTGAGCGCGTACATGCCGCCGCCCTCGCTTACGTCTACGGCATATTTCACCCAATCGTTTTTGCCGAGCGACACCGCATACGCATCGCCGATGCGCACGGTGTTTTCCTTTTCGCCCACGCGCACGCCGCCCTGCGCGCGCCGCGCCTTTGCGATCGAAAATCCGCGCATTTCGCCTTTGAGATAGGACACGGCGGGAAATTTTGTCGGGAAGTTTTTAAGCGCCTCGAAGTCCGACGTTCCGAACACGTCGTTCGTGAACGCCGTATACCCCACGCCGTCTTTGGTTTGATAACCGATCGCGCCCTTCCCGTCCTGCGCCGCATACGAAAGCACGCGCATGCCGTTAAAATAGACGTAACCGATTCCGTCGCCGTGTTCGACGCGCACGCACGCGAGCGCGCCTTCGGGAATGCGCAAGGTTTTTTCGGCGATTGCGCCGCCGTTCTTCGTCAACGCGATCTTACCTTCCGCCACGCGTACGGCGTATCCGTTCCCGAAGAAAAGCGCCTGTTCCGCCGCGGGAACAAAATTATATTCCGCCGTAAAATAATCGGAAGTTTCGCCCAAAACATACATGCCGCCGCGCTCGGTCAAAACCGCGGCATAGCCTTCCGCCTGCGGTTTTTGCGGTACGGCTACGGGGCGGTGCGTGACGCCGTTCGCCGTAAGATAGGAACCGCTTGCAAAATAACGGTCGAGATTATACCGCCGCGCGGGTCCTCTGCCCACGAGCGAATGGTACGCCGTGTAAACCGAATCGAGATCGGGCCCGTTTACGTTGCTCGCATGCCCCAGCCCGTAATGTTCGTCGTCGGTATCGATGATCGTAATATTATCGGTCGGCTGCACGAAGGAAGAAAGTCCGCTCAGGTTTTCGGCATACGAGTACCCTATGCGGTAACCCTTGGAAATGACGTGGTTGCCCGTATAGGTGAGATAACTGAACGCGCCGCGACGGAAGATCCCCGGCCCTTCGATCCAGTGGTGCAGGTTGGACATGCCGAGCGTTCCCGTCTGCCCGATCGTTTCGGTGCGGATATCTTCGGGGTCGGTAAGTTCGTTATACTTTAATCCTGCGGGCGTCGAAGTATGCAGAAGATAGAGCTTACCCTCGTCCGAAACGTAAAATGAACCGTCGATCCCCATGCCGAGATTGCCGTAATTCAAGTCGTTCGCGTCTACGCCCGTCGTCTTGCTGAACAGCGTGAACCCTTCCGTCGGGCTCGTGGAACGGTAGATATAATGTCCGTTTCCGCCGCGCGACTGGCACAGGTAAAAATATCCGTTGTAGTAAACGACTTCGGGCGCATACGCCCCGTGCGAGGTTTTTTCGCTTTCCGCTACCGCAAATCCCTTGTCCGTCCAGTGCACTAAATCGTCCGATTCGAACACCTTCACGCCGTCGCACGGATCGGAAGTCGAAGGATAAAGATAATATTTACCGTTGAAACGCATCACGAAGGGATCGCCGACGCCGTACTGTCCGCCCTGCCCCGTTGCGTCGCTTTCCCCCCACTGTCCGTCGATTTCGATATGGTTTTCATACCGCTCGGGCTGAGGGGGAACATATTCGATTTCGCGCTTTGCGCCGCCGCCCGTGCAGCCCGCAAGCGCCGCCGTACAAACCGTCATCGCCAAAACCACCGCTCCTTTTTTCATGCAAATCCCCTTTGGGAAAACGGCGGCCGCTTTTTTTGCAGCCGCCGCCCCTATGCGTTAACCGCTGATTTTCAGATTTTTGAACACGACCGCCGCGCCGTTGGTATACAACCCGACTTTTCCGTTGGCAAACGCCCAGTCGTCGGTAATGTCGAGCACTTCTTCGCCGTCGATCCACACCTTTACCGTGTTCCCGCGCGCCTCGATCTTGATTTTGAAGAACGTATCGCTTGCAAGCGCCTTCACCGTCATGCCGAGGTTGGAAGAACCGTCGGCATAATCGAGTTTTTCAAGCACCGCTTGGTTGTTGTTGAGCGCCAGATAATAGGCTTGGATACTGCGGTAACTGTCGTGCGAGGACGACGCATAATTCTGTGCGCGGAACACGATGCCCGCCGTCGACGTGACCGTCGCGCCCTCGAACTTCATTTCCGCTTCGAGCGTGAAATCGGTGATCGTATTGTCGCCGAAATACACGAGCTGACGCGTACCCGCTTTGGCGTAATGCCCTTCGTCTTTGATCTTCCAGATGGTCTTGTAGTCGGCGCCCTTCGCGGCGTATTCCGAAAGACTTGCCTCGTATACGGGCGTCGTCGCCGATGCCTCGACGAAACGGAACGCCGCAAAGCTCACCGAAGAGCCGACGTTTTCCAAACGGATCACATGCACGCCCGCGCTAAGGTCGAATTCGCCGATCACGGCTTTCACGTAATCGTAATTGCTCTCGATACGCGGCAGCGTGCAGCGAACCACCGTGCCGCCGTCGACGCCGTCCACCTTCACGCCGATCTTCTTGCCGCCGTCCGCCGCGGGATAGATGAGTTCCAGCGCGTATCTGCCCGCCGCGCCCGCATAAGTGAGATAAGACGCATGATCCTTTTCCTTGCCGAGCGTAAGCGCTTTCCAGCCGTTCAGACGCACGTCCTCGTCGAGAACGCTCAGCTTGCTCTCCGCGCTCAGATTTGCGGCGGGGGCATATTTGTCGTCGTGCAGATAATTCGCCGCGCCGATATAACCCGTCGCCTGCTTCGCCTCGCGCTCGTCGCTCATGCCCATGGCTACGTCGGAATACGCCGTGTAGCCCACGACGGCTTCGCCGAGCGATTTATAACCGATTTTACCTGCGGGAACGGTCAGTTCCGCGCCGTCGATCTTGGTCATGTTGTCGAACGTGACGTCGACTTTTCCGTCGCGCGAGGCAACGCGCACGGTGTGCAGATCGTCCGCCGAGAAATCGTTGACGAGCGTGCCCGAGCCTACCTCGCTCGTGCTGCCGCCCTGCGTTTTTAGCAGTTTGACGCTCTTTTGCGCCAAATCGACGGTGACCGAGCAGTAATCGTTTTCACCCGTGTAGCCGAACACAAATGTGCTAACGCCCGAACCCGTGAGGTTATATTCTGCCGTAAAGTTCGCGGGCGCTTCGCTGTTCGAGAGCAAATAATCGCCGCTCTGCGTGAATTTTTGCTCGTCTTTTCCCGTTGCATAGAACACGGGCAGCGCGGGCGTTACGCTCTTTTCGAGCGAGGCGGTCGCCGACATCATTTTGCCGCTGAACGTAAGACGGTCGATGCCCAGACTGCGGTTCGGTCCGCCCGAAGAATTGAGGTAGTGATAGACGAGGTAATGCGAATCCATATCGGGCCCCATCACCGTAGAAGAATGCCCCACGCCTTTGAGCGCGCTCTCGGTTTCGAGCACGAGCGGATTGTTCTGCGCGCGGGTGAACGCGTTGCGGTAAGACCCCGAAAGATCTTCCGCCGTGGCGTAAGCGATACGGTAGCCGTCCGAGGCAACGTGGTTGCCCGTAAACGTGAGATAATATGTGCCGTCGCGTTTGAGGATATACGGCCCTTCCGTCCAGCCGCCGATCGACGTGCCGGAGAGCGTAGGCGTAAGCGTCGCGTCGACGGTGAGCATGTCGTCCATACGCGCCATTTTGATGCCCGTGTTGTCGGCATAGGTGAAATACATCTGTTCATCGTCATCGATGAGCACCGATCCGTCGATACTCATTCTGAAATTTTCGGTCGCCTTGACGAAGGGTCCTTCGGGCGATTTCGAAGTCAGAACATAGTGCCCGTTGCCGCCCGGGGAAGTGTACATATAGAACGTGCCGTTGAAGTAATACACTTCGGGCGCATAGGCGGCGAGCGTAATGCTGTCTTGCGAAACGTAACCCTCTTTGAGCCCTTCGCCCGTGACGGGCTGCCAGTTGACAAGATCGGCGGAAACGTAACCGCGCACGCCGATCTCGCTGTCGAGCGAGGAAACGTAGAGGTAATACTTGCCGTTGTAGCGCATGACGAAGGGATCGCCGATGCCGTAACCCTTCCATTGATTTTCGATCACGGCGTCCTCGCCGAGCAGATATTCGTTATAACTCTTGTTGTCGTAGGTGTTTACGACAGGTGTCTCGTAACGGCTTTCCAAATCACCGCCGTCCGGATTCTTGTCGGGCGTTCTGTTGCATGCCGCACAGCCGAGAGCAAGCACCGCAGAGAGCGCAAAGATCGATAACGTTTTAATTGCTTTCATTGTAATTTCCTCCTTCTCTTACTCGGTCACAGCCGCATTGCTGTTTGCCACGGCAAGCGTTCCGTCTGCCTTGATACGGACGTATCCCGCCGAACCCGCGGCGTCGCCCACCACGTGGCAGCCGTTTGCATGGGTATACGTCATGCCGTTGCCGTATTCGTCCGAACCGTTGTCGCCCGTCAGCCAGCCTTCGATCGCCGTAAAGCCGAATATTTCGTCCGCCGTAACGCCGATCGTAGCATACAGCACTTTATAACTCAAACGCGTGACGCCGTTTTCGCGGCTGATCGTAACCGAACCGAGTTTCGTATCGTTGTTTGCCGCCCACCATGCGCCGTTTCTGCCGTACACGTTTCCGTCGGAAACGATCTTATACTGATAATCCACGCCATCCCAACCGCCTACGGGTTCGCCTTTGTCAATATAAATCAAGATCGCCTCGGGATTATCGCCGTTCTTATTGAAATCGCCGAGCGAAACGAAATCGAACGTAACGCCCTCTTCGTCGCGCGAAACCTTGGCATGGAAACTGTCGTTCGCCTTGCCGAAATGAAGATTGTAAGAGCTTAAATCGAGTTCCGCCACCGTCTTGTTTTCCGCGTTCCAGAAGGGTTGATTGTCTTTTCCGATACGGATATAATCCCAAGGAATTTCGGGTGCGACGAACGTAATGCCGTTTACCCCTTTCAAGTCATGATTCCAACCGTCCCAACCGTCGGAACAGCTCTGACCGAACGTCACGCCGATGATTTCGTCGCGCGCTACGTTCAAGAAGGCGTACGGCAACGTAAAGTATACTTCGGGTGCGGTTTCCGTTCCCGCGATCCGCAAAGTAAGCGCGGCGGGGTTAGTGTTGTTTCCGCCCCAGTTTTCGATCGCGACCGCGCCCGTATCCTGCAGATTGAAACGGTAATCGGTCGCGTTTCTTGCGCCGCCGCTCAATTTGGTATCGACAAACATCTCGATTGTGCCTTCAAAGGCATGCGAGCCAACGAATTTGAACTCGAACGCATTTTCCCCTCTCGTTACATAGGGAACGAACGCCGCAAATTTTTCGCTCTTGGTGCCGAACGCGTTGCCGAGCTGCGTATATTCGCGCATTAAGAACGCGTCGGCAAACGCGAACGTCGTTGCGCCGCTTTGCAGATCCTGCGCGGTGAACGTAAGTTTTGCATTCTCATACCCCGCCTTGCTCAGCGTTAGCGTGCTGTCCACCGCGTCGAAATCCGCAAGCGAGAAGGTGCCGTCCGCATTTGTCGTTGCCGAAAGTTCGCTGCCGTCCACGCGCACCGTAACGCCCTGCAAATTGCCCTCGATGCCCGTGACCTTGCCCGTAACGGTAATCTTTTTCACCGCGTTGAGCGAAGTGATCTGCTTATCCGCCGTAAGCGCGTTGCCCGCGGCAAGTTGCGCCGCCGTAAAGCTCGTCGAGCCCGCGGCATAGTCCTCTTTTTCAAACGTCACCGTCAGATCGACGAAGGTCGTCACGTTGTCGATGGAATAATTGCCGCTTGCGTCGGTCGTCGCCGTAAAGCTCGCGCCTTCGCCCGTGATTGTGATTTCTACGCCTGCGACGGCGTTTCCGTCCTGATCGGTCACCGTGCCCGAAATGGTTACTTTATGCTCTTGCAGCGTGACGTTTTCCGTCCAGCTGTCGGCGTTGCTGAAATGCCCCGCCGCGATCGTGCTCTTCTTCGTCACATAACCCGTCTTGGAATACGTTACCTCGACGGCGTTCGCGTCGACGGGAACGCTCATCTTCCACGCGCCGTCGGCGCCCGAAGTCGCATTCACGCCCTTGGCGGATACCGTAACCCCCGCGATCCCGACGTTGCCCGAAAGCGTCGCCATCATCGTGTTGTTGTTTGCTTTATACAGGGTATTGCGCGAACCGATACGCAGATAATTAGGCGTATTTTCGGGCGCGACAAAACCGTGCGGCGAAGGCGCCCAGCCGTCCCAGTCGCCGTTGCCGCCGTTCGCCATCGTCGACCACTGCCCGAGCGAAAGTCCGAACACTTCGAGCGGGGCGATGTCGAGATAACTGTAAGGAATAAGCAAGGTTGCGTGATAACCGCCTTCCGAGGTGTTGGAAGAAACGTTATAAACAAGCCCCGCCGCAGTAAACGTGCCGCCTGCGTAATGCGAACCGCCGATCGTGCCGTCGGCATTGAGATCGAGCCGCCATGCCGTGGGATCCTGCTCGCGCACACCCGTGCTCTCTTTGGTATCGAGATAGAGCTCGATTTTTCCGTGCAGAATACGCGTGCCGTCGAAGTGGATTTCCACCCCCGTCAGCGCACGCGAAAGTTGCGTGTGAATGTTGGCGAACAGTTGCTGATTGGCGCCGACCTTGCCCGCGCCCGTGGCAAATTCGCCTAAATCGGCATAGGGCAGATTGAGATTGACGTCGCCGAGCGCCGTCGTGCCGTTTGCAACCAGATCGGATTCTTTAACAAGCGTTTCGCTGTCGCCGTAGCCCGTATGCGTGACAACGAGGGTGATATCGCCCACGCCTGCGGGCACGCCTTCGATCGAGAACGCGCCGTTCTGATCGGCGGTTGTTTTGAACGCCGTCCCCTTCACCGTAATTTCGGCGCCGCCCACGGTTCCGTTGACGATATTCTTCACCGTGCCCGTCACCGTCGTCGTTTCCAGATCGGCGGTTGCCGTCACCGTGAAGTCTTTGAGCACCCTGCCGCCGTTCGCCGCGCGCAGTTCGGCGCGGGTATATATCTGAACGCCGTCGAGATAACCCGTTTTGCTCACCGTAACCGTATAGGTGCCTTCGGGATCGACGTCCTCGATGACAAAATACCCGTCCGCCGCCGTGGTCGCCGTTTTGGTTTCGCCGCCGACTTCCACGCTTGCCGTCGCCCCTTCCACGGGCGCGCCCTCGGTATCCCGAACAAATCCCGCAAGATCGGCGGGCGCTTTTTCCTGATCGTCGCGGTCGATGAGATTGTTGTCTTTATCGAGCAAAGCATAATTATCGGGCGTCTGCGGTTCGCGGAACGTTCCGCCCCAGTCCCAGCCGTACCAGTTCCAGTCGGTCTGCGTAATGTCGCCCAAGCTCACTTTGTCGACCTGCCCGAACGCGATCGCAATCGTATCGTCTTTCTCGATCATGATCTGTTTGTATGGAACCATGACTTCAACCGAATAACCCGTATCGTTCGCCTCCGCGCCGTCGTTGAGCGTGCCGCCTTTGAGGTCGACTTCGTAGTCGATGAGTCCGTTCCAACTGCCCCACAGACCGCCCGCGCCCTGCATGATACGCGTTTTGCCGTGAATGCCTAAATTGATCTGATAATCGTCGCTCTGCGGACTTCTGCCGCCGTCGCCGAGGGTATCGAGATAAAGCTCGATGCTGTCGCCGCGCGTCACGGCGTCGTCGTTAGTGTTGCCCTTTGTGAGCAGAACGGGGTCGGTGACGTCGAACAGGAAAAAGAGCGCGTCTTTTCCGCGGTACACCTTCACCGATACCGCGTCTTTCCCGTCTATTTTCTTGCCGAACGTCGTAAGCGGCTCTTTGATCGCCTGCCACTGCGGATCGTCGCCCTTGCCGTCGATCGTGAGCTCGGGCGGCGCGTAATTGCCGTCGTAGTCGAACGCGTCGCCGCCGGGCTGTTTATCGGGCTTGTAATCCTCGTAAACGTCGTCCTTCGGCACGCTTCCGCCCGTACCGCCGCCCGCCGCATTGCCGCCGCCCGTGCAGGCGGAAGCCGTAAGGGCAAGCGCCGCGAGCATGAACGCCGCGCCGAACCATTTTGTCTTTTTCATAACCTTTCCTCCTTATTTTTCTGCGGGCGAATCCGCCCGATTCCCTTTAACCTTTTACGCCCGATATCGAGAGCGATTCGATAAAAAATTTCTGACAGGTAATATAGATCACTAACATGGGGATACTCGAAAGCACCGCGCCCGTCATGATGAGCGGCAACCGCACACCGTTCGACGATGCCGAATTGATGATCGCGAGCATGGGTTGCAGCGTCATGCGGCTGTGCGTGTGCAGATAGAGGGACGGCGCGAAATAATCGTTCCAGATTCCGATAAACCAGAAGATGACTTGCGCCGCGATCGCCGTTTTCACAAGCGGCAGCATAACCGAAATAAAACACTTGAAGTGCCCCGCCCCGTCGATCCGCGCCGCCTCGAAATAGGCGTTCGGAATGCCGCGCATATACTGCACGAGGAAGAACAGCATCGAAACGTTGCCGAAAAATCCGGGCAGAATGAGCGGCCAGAGCGTATCGAACATGCCGATCGCCATAAACACGCGGAACTGCGGCATCATGAGCGCGGCGTAAGGCACCATCATGCCGCTCATGAGGAACAACAGCCAGAAGGTTTTGTGTTGTAATTTGAGTTTGGCGAAGCTGAACGCCGCCATTGCCGAAACAAAGGTGCCGACGACGATGACGCTCACTTCGACGAGCAACGTATTGCCTAAACCCTTCAATAAGGGGATAAACGTCCAGATATCCCTGTAATTGTGGAACACCCACTCTTTCGGGAAGAGCGTCAGTTGCAGGCTAAGCGCGTCGAGATCCTTTTTGAAGGAAGTGAGCAACATCCACACATAAGGAAAGACGAGCAGCAGCGCGCCGCAGATCAGAATGAGATAGATGAGTACGCGCAAAGCGATCTTCCACGCCGTACGGGCAATTTCTTTGTTTTTTACACTAAGATTCTGCATAGCCCTTACTCCTCGTAAACCCATTTATTCGAGAAACGGAACTGAATGAGCGTAATGATCATGATGACGAACGCGAGAAGAATGGACGCCGCCGAGGCAAGCCCGTACCGCCCCTGATTGATCCCGCGCGCCCAGATGAAATAGACGATCGTGCGCGCACCCGAATCCCCTTCCGCAAATACCTGCGAATCGGCATACGACTGCAACCCGCCGATCAGCCCCGTAATAAGCAGATAGAAGGTCACGGGCGAGATAATGGGCAGCGTGATCGAGAAGAACTGCCGCACCTTCCCCGCGCCGTCGAGGCTCGCCGCCTCGTAATAATCCTTCGGCACGTTCAGCATACCCGCAAGGTATAAAATCATCGACGTACCCATGCCGTTAATGGAATTCTTGAAGATGATCGCCGCTTTCAGCAGATTATCGTCGCTCAGCCATGCGGCGTTGGAATGGAACATCAAATTGATGATGCCGAATTCGTTGTTGAAGATATAGCGCCACACGATATTCAGCGCAACCGCGCTCGAAACCGCGGGCAGGTAATAGAGCACCTGAAAGACCTTGGCGCCCTTGATGTCGCCCATGCGCAGCAATCCTGCGAGGCACAACCCCAAAAACATGCTGATGGGAATGCTCAACAGCAGAATTGCCGTATTCCCCACCGAGTTCCAGAAATCGGGGGCGAACAGTTCGTGCGAGAACAGATTGATATAATTTTTAAGCCCTATCCAGGAAGAGGCGCCCGTCAGCGTGTTGTAATTCTGAAAGCTGTATATAAACGAGAACAGCATCGAGGCGACCGTAAAGATCAGAAAACCGATAATGGGCGGCAGAATGAAGAGAAAGGCGATGAGATGTTCCCTTCTTTCAAGCCGGCTCTTCTTTTTTTCGGGCGGACGCACCGCGCCCGCCGTTGCGGGCAGTCTTTCGGCGCGTTCTTCTACCGTATTTTCCATACCGCCTCCTTACCCGAGGTTCGCGCGCATTTCGTCGAGAGCCGCCTGGAAGGTCTTGGAATACGCGGCGCAGATATCCGCCGCCGTCTTTGCCCCCGTCCAAAGCCCCTGCGTATCGATATATTCCGTGAACATATCGTACCAGTCGGAAGAATAAGTGTAATAACGCGGGCGCACTTTTCCGCCGATCTTATCGGTATCGGAAAATCCGTCGATCGTATCGAGCCACACCGAACGGTCGACGGGATCTTTATCGCCGATCAGTCCGCGCGTATCGTTGACGTATTCGTCCTTCGCCATTTCCATAATGTTGGGCACCTGCTGCCCCAGTTCGTAGAACTTGCGTTGCGCGTCCTCGTTATAACACAGATATTTTGCAAGGCGCATGGCAGCGTTGGTCTTTAAGCTGTTCGCCTTTGCGCTCACGCAATAGCCCATGGAACCGACCCACGCCGTACTGCGCGCGTCGGGATTTTCCCCGTTATAGGGCACGGGCAGAATGTTCGATTCGAAATTCAGACCGTCTAATTCCCAAAACTGCGCGCAATCCCACGGGCCCATAAAGCTGAAAATACAGCCCGAGGCGATAAAACGCTGGAACCCGTTGGTAGACGCCTGATTTTTCGCCTCGACCATGGTGTGATCGACGAGCGCCAGATCGGCAATAAACTGCAATGCGTCGGTGAAATTGGGATCGGTGATGCGCTGCTGCGACGCGTCGTCGTTGAAGAAATTCGCGTTGTTGGAATAGACCGCCGCCTCGATCTCATAGTGCGAAATGCCGTAAAGATTGTCGTTGGGATCGGGATCGAGCTTTTTGAGGACGGTGCGGAACTGTTGCCAGGTCATGGGCGTGTTCGGATCGAGATACCCGTAAATTTCCTCGCGGTCAAGCCATAATTTAGCGATCTGCGAATCGACGAGCGTTTTGTTGTAGACAAGCGTAAACGGACCCAGATCTTTGGGCAGACCGTAGAGTTTCGCCCCCTCGCTCTTGCCGAGCCGGTTGTTGCGGGGATTGAAGTAATATTCGTCCACCGCCTGCGGCCAGATCGCGGAAAGTTCTTCTTCGGTCACATAGCTCGATACGTCTTTGAGCATGCCGTTCGCGGCGTATTCGAGGAAATCGTAGTCGGGCATATAGAAGAGTTCGGGCAGATTTGTCGCGGCGTTACGCAACTCCTGCATGTAATTCCCCGAATCCATTCCGTTATAGGCGACGATGATATTCTCGTTTTCCGCCATGAACTGATTGACGAGCCGCTGATAATTCGCCTGTTCCGCCGCGTCGCCCCAGCCCCAGAAACGGATCGTCACCTTTTCGGTGATTTCCGCGTCGGGCGGAACTTCGGGTCCGTCGTCTTTTGGTCCGCCGCATGCCGTCAGGCAACCGAGCGTAAGCAGTGCCGCCACCGCCAAGGGAAATATCTTTTTCATAACCTTCCTCCTTATTTCAACGGACTTTGTCCGTTCCTTCCGAATAGATTTTTTTTACGCTCTGCCTATTCGGGCAGAGCGTAACGGGGGCGCCCCCGTTACGACTTTACATTTCTTGTTTTAATTTTACATTTTATATTATAACGTTCGGTTTGAGCACTGTCAACAAGGTTATTAAAAATTGTAAAAATAGTCGTTTTTGTTACATGAAACTTGAAGTAATCACAAAGCAAGCAAGACGTTCAGAAGAGCGGGAACGAAGAGTTTTTCATATCCCGCACGCGTGGGATGCAAGCCGTCGGGCTGCAGACAGTCCGTCGGGGCGGGCGCCGAAAACAAATCCACCACGCGCAGACCGTGGACGGCGGCAAGTTCCCGTAACGTTCCTTGAACGTAATCCGCATACTGCGCATATGAGGGAAACGTCGGCGCGAGCGGGCAGGTATATAGCACGACCTGCGTTACAGGGGAACGCTTGCGCACATATGCAAGGATATATTCGATCGCACCCGTCGTCTGCGTCGCGTCGCATTCCTCTTCGCATGTACGACCCGAAACCGTTCCGAGCGGAACGCCCTGCGAAAAATCGTTGGTTGAAAGTTGCACCACGAGCGCGCATGGCTTTTTCGTAAAATCGAGATTGACAAGGCGCGAAACGTAAGAGTCATCGCCCTCGTTGCGCCGTGCAAGCGTCGTGCCCGAAACCGCCTCTTTGCAAAACGCCCAGCCCGTTTTGCGCGCAATCGGTTCGGCAAACGAACTTCCTTCGGTGTCGCCGCCCACGCCGCGCGTAACCGAAGATCCGAGATAAAACACCGTATTTTTCATGAATTTCCTCCTTTCGCCACTATTTTAGCCAAAAGATACCGTTCCGTCAATACGGTATTACAAAATTCACAAAAAAATTGTTTTTGTAATATGAAACTTGAAGTCGATGCAAAAAGAAAAACCGCGAAGCCTTTTTAACAGCATTCGCGGTTTCCCTCTCTTTTATTCTCAGTTATAATCGACGGTGAACACCAGCCCCTGCGCGTAATCCCCGAACTGTTCGCCGAAGAGGTTAAGCCCGCCCTGACGGTGCGCGTCTTTTTTGATCCCGATACGAAGCGTAATGTAATCGCCCGACTGCAAACCGAGTTTGCCGATATTGAGCGTGCTCACGGCGTTTTCGTCGAGATATACGCATTCGTTCGTGATTCTGATCGTCTTGATAATGCCGTATTGCGTGGAAAAATCCGACCACCACGCGGGATTGAGCCTGCCCCTTCTGCCGCCGAAATCGCCGGGGGAAACGTAAGTCGCCACTTCCTGACCGTTCACCCAGAAGGTGATATCGCTTTCCCAGTCGTTGCGGTAGTTGGGCGCCTCGCTGCAAAGTTCCATGCTGAACGTGACGGCGTTGACCTTTTTATCGCGCATCATATAGTTGGGAATACGGTATTCGAGGTAGCCCTTGGCAAACCAGATGATCTGCGCCGAATACCGTTCGGGCGAGAAGAACACGCCGGGCGTATCGTCTGCAATGATGATGCCGTTGCCGTTCGCCATGCCGCAGCCCGCCTCGATCTGCGCGTCGCAGAAACTGCCGAGCGGAATTTCCATCGAATAGGTCTTGCTTTTCGTTTGCGTATCGAGCAGAAAGCCGAGCGAGAAGCGGTCGATTTGGCGCGAAACGATCTTGGCGTTGCCGCGCGTGTTGCGCTTTACGGTGACGTTCACGAACCCCGCCTTGCGCAAAATGTTGACGTGAAACGATACGGTGGATATGGGTAATTTCAGAATTTTCGCCAGATCGGCGATCGAATAAGACGAACGGCTTAAAAGCGCCATCATTTTCCGCCGCACGGACGCGTTGAGCGCCTGAATCATGTCGGGCAGTTTTTCCTCGTCGTTGATCTGCAAATCGTATTCCCGAACGGACATTTCTTCACCCCTTTGCGGCTTTTATAACGTGCGCTTGTATTATACCATGGTTTTTACCGAAATTCAAGACGAAAACAAAAATTTTTCTGATGTTTGTCAAGCATTTTTCAGAAAATTTCTTAACTTTTCTAAAAATTTCTTTTCACGGGTAGTTTTAGGCTCCCAAAGACCGCCTGAGAGGTGGATTTTTAGCGGTTATTGCCATTTTTGACCGACAACAACGCATTTTCTCGGCTTTCAGGACAGCAAAAAAGGGCTCTTATCTTTCAAAGAGCCTATTTGTTGTAGGCTTTCTCTAAGCCGCTTTCGGCTTGATAAATCTTACAAAATCCTTTCGAGTATTGAGGTTGCCGCTCGTTTTTTCAAATTCAGCAAGGAAATCCTTACCGAGAGCGTCAATAAGACGCTTTCTGTATGTAACCTCGCCTGCCGATAATTCGCTCCTAATTGTCTTATAAATAGGCTTAATCAGTTCGCCTCCCGTATCTACGAGAAACAAATTCATAAGTTCCGTATTATCGTACAATTCGGATATAATACCTATCTCTCCGCCGTGCAGTTCAAGTTGACGCTCAATATCGTTGACATAGTTATACAACACTCTCGTAGCGTCGTAACCAACCTTGCTTACGAGTTCGCTATATTTTTTGTGGATTTTAGATAGTGCCCTGTCGTTTGGCTTATACTCTACCTTAGGAGCAGTAGGTGTCCAGCCGTCTCTGGAATAAATTTTATTTCTCCTATCTCTTTGAGGGTCTATTGTATCTCTACCAAAAACAACCGTAATGTCGCCATACTCACTGTGCCCCATATCAACCTTTGTTATAGCAATAGACGGCATAGGAAAGCCGCCGAGCTGCAATACTTTTAAGAGGCTTGTCTCGGAAAGATTATGTAAAGCGACGAGGTTTTTTGTTTGTTCTACCTCGCCCGTAATATTTTCGCCGTCAACCGTCAGAGCATAACGCTTTTTACCACTTTTTTTGCCGTCAGGGTTGACATTTTCCCCGTTGTTGGGTATAATATTAGTAGAGGTGTCGTTCGATGCAGGGGAGACGGGGTTATTTCCGTCAAAGCTGTTACGGGGCACCTCTTTTATTTGCGTAATTTCATAAAAAACGCCTACGCCCGTTTGGGTGTTTACGCCAACATTGATTAGGCAACTAAATGTCTTTCCGTCCAGCACAAAATTAGCCCTGTAATAATCGAAATAGCTAAATTCAGGGTTTACATTCTTGACATTCGGCTCCGTTTTTACATACTCGGCAATCTTTATGAAATTATCAAGTTCAGTAGAAATTCTTATTTTCGACAAATGCTCTGTATTTGTCGATTTTTTTGCGCCTTTTCGGTTGAAAATTACGCCTTTACCGTCCGTTGTCCTGTACACATCGTTACGGAAATTCTGCAAAATATAATCCCTTGCAATGCGCCTCAGTTCCTTAGGGTCGGTAACGCCCTCAAATATGTGTTGGTCGGTATCAACCACGACAACATCTCTGCCGTCGATTTTCTTTATGCTGAGCCTCGTCTGCGTATCCGTACCTGCCGCCTTCGTTTTCTGATAAGCGGACAAATCGCCCGTAACAGTCGGGCTGTATCTCGTCTGCGTGGCGTACTGATTAAAGAATTTCTGATATTTTTTGAGTAGAGCATTAGCCGCACGGGATAATTTCTCGTTTGAGCTGTAATCGGTCTTAGACCTTTTCAGGAACGAAAGAAGTTTGTCCTTAAACGAGGGCTTATCGGATATAATCCGTTTCAGAGCCTCAGAGTTGCCGAGCTCACGCTCAACGAAGTGCGCCGCAAGCTCCTCTCTAAGTTCTATATAGTCGTTTTTGGTAAAATCCACCTTACCGTTAAGAAAATCCTGCATTGTAACGGACTTTCCGTTCACAATCCGACCATCCACATACGGCGTTAAGATGTCAATCTGTTGCTCCATTGATAAGCCTTTGACAGCAACGGTAAAAAATTTGTTAAACGCCTTAGGATTTCTTATTACTGTCCTGTTCCCAATTTTTTTGGCTCCGATAATACCGTGTGTAAATTCGTGCAACAAAATTTTAGCTGCTGTACGGGCTTTCGGGTTACTTGCAATTTCACGATTGACAAGTATTTTTTCGTCGCTCATACTATACCCAGCGTCTGCGCTCTTGTCTCCTCTCCTCAGGTCGTCTGCGCTCACAAACTCGATATTTACGCCTGAGCGAGCCGCAACGCTGGCGTAAAGTATTTGGTCTGCCTCGCTCACTCCTGCCGCTCTTGCCTGCCTCAGCGTCTGTCTGACAGCCTGCTGTTGCGCCCCGACAAGGTTTTTATAATCTGGAACGTTCTCACGGGCGAAAGTATCAATTTCCTGCGTCTGCTGTTGCGACAAATTCTGTACATCGGAGCCCGTCTCGGTTGCGGAGGCGGCGGCGTATATTTCTTTTATTACCCTGTTAGCCTCAACCTTTGTAAGCGGCTTAGAGGCTATATCTCTGGCGTAGTCGTACACAAGGTAGGTATCGCCCTTTTTGACGATAGCCACGCTTGCGTCTCCGAACTTATAACGCACCGCCCCGTCCTGCTTTATGGAGCCAACATACTTAGGTAAGCCCTTTTTGGATATTTCAAGTTTACTGAGCTCTTTAATCTCGTTACGCTCTGTGATGTATTGGTCTAAACCGCCGTTAGTGGAATATTCCACAATGCGGCTCTTTAATTCGTCCGCCGTAACGGTCGCCCAATCGGTAATACCCAATCTCTCTCCGACATCACGCTTTTGCGCCTCCGTAGCGGTCTCTACAAAGTGATTGAGGTCTGCCTGATTAAACAACTGCTCGCCTCTGAGCGTCTGCTGAGAGAAACGGGCAGCGTCCATATTAAGCTGTCCTGCCGCCGACATAACAGCGACATCACGCAACGCCTCATTTGTCCTCATAGCCTCAGAGAGAGACTTACGGTATGCAGGCGTTCCTCTTTCGCCCGTAACGCCCTGAGTAAGCATTTCAACGGTTACAGCCTCGCCCTTAGAGGTTTTATATCCGATGTCATTAAGGCGTTTTACAGTGGTCGCTGTGTCCGCCAAAATTGCGTCTGCGTTCTGGTTTACGACGATAGAAAGAGGTGCTGCCGTATTAGCTTTGCTGAGTACACCGACGAGCATTTTCTGTTTTGCCGTCTTAATCTCGCCGTTTGTCTTTGTCAGGCTTTCCTGTAACTCACTGAGCGTGTTTACGACAAAATCAACCTGAGCGTTGCCTGATTGATTTACGCCCTCAGTTTCGGCAATCGTTGTGGCAAGGTCTATAACGCCCTTTGCTCCGCCTTTGCTGTTGATTTTACTGCCGCTGAAATAGTTTACAGTGTTGCGAATAGAAACATCGGCACCGCTCATAATGGCACCGCTAAGACCGCCTATAAGGGCAGCATAAGCAACCTCTTGAAATGTTGCGTTTTCAGCGTTAGGGTCATAAGTTAAGCGTTTCCAAACAGGGTCAATCAGTTCCTGAACACCCTCCTCAAACGCCTCGCCAATAAAGCCCTTTATCATTGCTTTACCAAGCGTTTGACGGGCGGCGGATTTCGCAATTTGCTTTCCTACCTGCTTTGCCCCCTCTTTTGCCGCACTTGCCGTAAAATTTTTAACGATGGTACCAGCACCAAAACCAATAGCGTCAGTAACACCCTCCATTGCGCCCTCAGTAAAGCCAGACAGGGCACCGTAGCCCCACTCTTTGCCCGTGAGCTGTCCTGTTTCTTTGTATGCCTCTTTTGTAGCTGTACCTGCGGCTCCTAAACCTGCAATTAAGCCTGCCGTTGCGCCCGTGATAAGTTGTACCACAATAGGCGAGGCAGCACCGCCAGAGAAATATGTAATCGCCGCTCCAACCGCAATAGAGGCAAGTGCAGGAACGCTGGTACCTACACCGCCTGCCACATCGCCCACTACTCGCCAACCGTCAGAGGGATTATACCACTCGTCTGCGTGTCCGTAGTTTACCCAATCGTTTGCCATCTGTTGCTCCGCCCAATCGTGAGCTCCGAATAAATCAGCCAAGCCGCCAGCGGTAAAATCCCAAATGCCCTCTATACTCTGTAAAAAGCCGAGACCAAGTTTTTCAAAGGCGTAGCCTAATATAAGCAATAAATTCTTCCTTATTGCTCGCTGCGTGTACGGTATTCGTAACAACAACCTTTGCAAGCCTGAATCCGTCGCAGGCATACGCCGTGATTGTTTCCCCCTTAATATCCAGCTTGATGTAGCCGAGTATCGGACGGGAGTTGTCCGTGCTGACTGCGTGTTTGCAGCCGTCCATAATCTGCTTAAATTGCATTGCGTCTAATAATGCTTTCATAAAAATTCTCCTGATTTAATAAGTGATTTTATACGGTGCCGCAGCCCAGAACGACTGCGTTATGCTCCGCTCATTTTCGCCGTATTATACAGCGTTGAAATTAAATAGTTCTGTTTGTTACGCACCTCGCCACGAGAGCATTTTACCTCTACGCCTTGTATTGCCTCAGACAACTCTCGGAGAGTATCACTATTCCTGAAAAAATGCGATACTGTCTCCCAAAAATCCCCTGTTTGAATCTTTGCGCTACCTATGGTTAGCGGTTTGTCGTCGGGTATTGTCCTCAAACGGTACCATATAAGCCAAACCGAGCTGAGGCGACAAGCTCAAATCCAGAGCGTTTGCCAACAGTGCGGCAGATACGATGGTGTTCATATCGGTAGGCTTTTCCTGTGTACCCTGTAATGCAGGTGTAGTAGATACAGCGGAAATGATGGACGAAATGAATTTTTGCGCCTCTTTTTCCGTGCCTATCATACCGTTAATCCAAGTCTTGATTTTCTCCTGTCCGAGATACCCCGAAATAGTGAGCTTTCCGCCCTGTTCGTTATTTGCTTTTTGTAAAGAATTTTTGACAGCCATTTTTATATCCTCCTGTTAGGCTCTTTCAAATTTGATTTTGTTTTCCGACATAAACGCTTTAAGGGCGTTGAGCTGCGCCGCCGTACCTATTACCTTAAAGGCGAGCGTATAAGTCTTTTCCTCTGCCACAGGCTCAGGAACGGGCGCAGGTGCCTCGCTCTTAATCTCCGCCGCCTGTTGCGCCACCGCCGCCTCCTGAGCCGCTATGCGCTGTTTTTCAGCCTCTATGCGCTTATGCTCCGTGATAGCGTTTGCGAGGCTTAAATCCTCAAAGTATTTCTGCTTGATAGCAACCGTATCGCCGCCCAACGCCTCGATAGTAGCAAGCTCCGTCTTGATTTTCTCGATGGTAGCGTTAATCTCTTTTTTAATCGCCGCCATACTCTTGCTGGCGTTAAGCCACTCGTTTTGATGGATTTTTTCGTAAGAAATAAACGCACTGAGCTCGGCAGGAAAAACCTCTGCAAAATACGCCTTAATTTCCGCAAGTTTACGCTCTTTGCAGCCGTTCTCCCACGCCTTTACCTGTGCGTCGATTTCCGCCGTACACGAATCCACGACAGCAATAACCTCGTTAATCTCTTTCGTGAATTTGTCTAACGGCATAGTATAAATTTTCTTAATCCTCAGACGCTCGTCGTTGAGAGCTTTCGAGAATTTGTTAAGCGTAGAGCGGTCTCCTCTCGCCTCATTGATGGATTCTGCGTCGTAGGTCTTGCCCTGATAGGCAACGAGCCTTGCCTTAACGCCCTCCATCAGCTCTGCGTTGTTAAACGCAATCATAGCAGGCACCAATTTTTCAATAGGTGTTTCCAGCCTCAGTGTTAATTCGTTTGCCATAAAAATATCCTCCGATTTTAATTGATTTCTTAGATTTGAGGGAGTAACCGTGCAGGACGCTCTTTGCGCTTTACATAGCCCCAAAATTCGTGCTCCGCCTCGTCAAGTAGTCTCATATCCGCAAGCACCTCAGGGCTTTGCAATATCAGATACCGTTTCCCCTCTGTTTTTACCTGAGCGTCCTCGTCTCTTTCCGTCCAGCGAAACTCAGCGTTCAGGATTACAAACTCACGCCCCGTTACCAGCATTTGGTGTAAGTTTTGAATGTAGTAGTTTTGTGGGATTTGGTCTCTCCAATGCTCCCACGCCTGACTTGAATCAATGACGACGGTCTTTCCCTCGTACACGCCGAGCTCTTTGCTCTTAATGTCTGTAAGTTCGCCGTCTAAGCTCGCAAACTGAAAACCGTCCTTTCGGTACACAACCGTTTTGTCGATTTTCATTTTGTACCTGTCTGCGTACTGCAACGCAAACAGCCCTGCAAGGTATTTCTCTGCCTTAATGCCGTACTGCACCCTCTCTAAGTCGTCAAGGTTTTTCGGCTCTTGCAGCCCCACCTTTTGCTCCCAGAGGTCAACATTTGATGTGGTGTTTGAATATCCCAACACAGCCGCCGCCTCGCTCGCTCCTATGCCCGTTTTGCGGAAAGCCAACCACTCAGGAGAGTTATGCCTCAGCTTGATAACCTCGTAGCTCATAACAGCCGCCTTATGCCTTTACTTTCGCAAAGTCTTTGAATACCTGCTGTCGCTCGTTCCTGAGCTTTGCAACGGGCTCTATCCGCAATTCGGGATATTCCTGCTGTAATTTGCGGCGACAACGGGTAATGCTCTCCATCTGTCTGAGCTTACCGCTATTTGCCAACTCTGCAAACGATTTACGAGTGTCGATACCCAAGCGTTTGAAAACGCCCAGCAACAGCTCCATATCGTTGCGTCGTGCCTGCTCGTTCTCGACGAGCTCCGCATAGACAACCTTTTTCAGTTCGACCAACTTTTGCATATCTGCACCTCCTAATTTGCTTTTGAATAATATCCGTACACACAACGATTTCCGTCTCGTGTACTGTCGTATGTATCGTGAACAACACCGTCTATTACGGCAACGAAATGACGACTAACATTGCAAACAATTCGTCCGCTCGGCAATTCGTCTTTATGCAGATGTACCGTACAACCCTTTCCGATTGCCATTGTCGGGTGCCATTTCCAGCCCAGCCGTTCCATAATTTTACGCATTGTATCGGCGTAAACGCCCGTCCGAGCGTCTGACCTATGCCCGTTGTGGGTATTCCCACGGCGAGACTTGCGATTTGCACGTTCCGCTTTGCCGTATTCGTTAATGAGGTCATAAACCTCTTTGTAGGGCATTTGCGTTGCAATAGCTATTGCCCTGCAAGCGCAGTCTCCTGTCTTGCCCTTAAAGCCTGCCGCCTCTCTGCCGCCATCGTCGTAAATAAAATTCATAGTTTCCTCCTGCGCTAAACCTGCGCCATAACATCGGTAATAATCGCCCTGAACGAATCCGCCGTAACATAGACATTACGAGTAAAGTTGTTTTTGTATGTTACCGTTACAATCTCCTCGTTAGTCTCAGGGTAAAAGTTATATTTTGCGTCCGTAATGCTGAGGTCTGCCGCCCTCAAAAGCGGAGAAAGATAATACTCAACGAATACCGCTTTTTTCTTTACCTCGTCCAACCTATCTCTGGTTGAGGCAGGCTGCACCTGCATTATGCGAGGTATGCCGTAAAGTTCAAACAGAGCCTCCTCCTCAGCAGTGAGCGGTAAGCAAAGCTGCCGCTTAGCGTCTATTTGATTGATTTGTTTGACCGTTTTCGTGTCCATCTCCTACGCCTCCGCTTTCAGAGCCTCTTGCTTTGCAAGGTACTCACGCACAGCCTCACGCACGATGTCGCTTATTCCCAGCTCCCTGCTTTTTGCAATCTGAGAAATCTTACCGTGCATATCTCTCGTTACATAGGCACTGACGCAAATCCTGTCTTTTGCGTTGAGTTTCTTTGTTGCAATCGTTTTCTCTGTCATACTGTCCTCCTTTTGAAAATAAAAAAATAGACTTACCAGCTAAGGTAAGTCCATTTAAGGATTTCAAAGATTATCGACTCGCCTTATCTGCGAAGTCTATTGTAGTATAACAAAAACAAAAATTTTTCTGTCTTCTATGAGAAGAGTAAAAAAACCGACGGCAATGCCGTCGGCTTTTCGTTAGAACAAAAACTTATTTCTTTCCCTTTTGTTTCTTGTTGCGCACCACGAACACGGAAATCACCGCCGCCGCGCCTGCAAGCGCCAACACCGCAACCACCGAGCAAACAATCACAAGCGTGTTGTTGTTCGCGGGCGGTTCAATGGGATCGAATCCCGTAGCGGGAACGTAAACCTTAACGGGTTCAACGATCTCTAAGCCCTTCTCTTCATAACGCTGCGCAGCCGCGTCGGAAATATACTGGATCACCAACTCGTTGTTGCTCTGCAACTCTTCGTAAGTGAGCGTAAGCTGTCCGTTCTGCACGCGGTCTTTTACTTCCACGCCGTTGAGTTTCACGCTGTAAATTCTGTAACCTTCTTCGGGCTGAATGGTATACGTGTAGCTATTTTTGACTTCATTGAGCGATTGAATCTTACCGTCTTCGATGGTGAGCTTGCCGCCCTTGCCTTCGATGCTGGCAAATACCGTTTTGTCGGTTGCTTTATCCGCATCGACCACCGCGACCATGTAAGGCGAGAAACTCGTTACCGTAGCAACGATACCGAACTTCGTTACGACGCAAGGAACTTCTTCGATGACATACACGCCGCCGCCCTGGTGCTTGCGGTGGAAGAGTTTGAAGGTAACGCCTTCGTCTTCCGGACCGTAGCCTTCGGGGAACCCAAGCGCGATTTTTACATAGCTTCCGTCGGGAATGGTCGGATATTTGCCGCAGATCTGCAACGAAATATCGTACGTTTCGCTCTTTTTAATGTCGCTCGCATCGACGTTGATATTGCTGTCGCCGGTGATTTCGTTAAGCATGTCGTTAACGGTTTCGTCATTGGCTTTTTCCGCAACGAGCATCATCTGGCTTCTTTCGTGCTCGGAGAAGGTGCTCTCTCCCTTTTCGTCTTTGAACTCCATTGCCGAAAGGTCGGAGTTGGCGACGAGCGTAGGCTGTGCGCAGCAATCGATCCAAAGTCTGCCGTCGTAATTGAAACGGGCGGGGCAAGCCAAATATAATCTGCTGAACGTGAAATAAGCTGCATTCAGGAGCTTATTGGAGTATTCGACGACCGGTTTGCCGTTTACCATTCTCGTTACTTCCTTCGCCGAACCGACGTTGGAGAACACGAAGTGGTAGCCTTCGCGGTTGTGTTCATACATCAAGCTGGGAGCGAATTTGAAACGGATCGTATTTTTCACTAACGTAGGATCGCCCGAATTTCTCGGTCTTTCCACAATCTCGACCATCGTACCTTTTTTGTCAAGCGGATAGAATTTTGCGTATTCTTTTGTGTTGGAATGCTCCGACATAAATTCGATACCGATGGGTTTGCTTTCGTCGAGGATATGAATCGGTTCATCGTACGTAATTTCGATTACAAACGCTTTATTTTCTGCCATAACGACTTTGGTTTGCGTGGGATCGCGCATGCCGTCGTTGATCGTCACGTCGGCGCCGTGATAGGGTTTCGACGACTGAACGTAAGGAGGCGGCGTATACGTGCCGTAAGATTCGTTTACAAGCGCTTGGTTGATTGCAATGGCTTTGTTTTTGTTTACGAGATCGTCGCTGTAATAGAAATAGAAATCTTTATAGATATCGAGCGTTTCGGAATGAACAGGAAAGACGATATCCGGCGCAACATCGAACACGGCGAACTGCGTGTAATAAATCGAGGTATTGTCGTAAATGGTCGTTTCGTTTCCGTCGTCAATGATATTGCCGTAAGGATTATCAAGTCCGAGTTCCGCATATTCACGGAAAGGATCCAATGCCGTCCAAGGATACCAAACCAAAGTTTCCCCGTCATAGGCGGCAAAACGGCACACGATATAAAGATTGTCTTCTTCGAGAAGTCTTTTCGCGCTCTTGCCGTTATAGCTGACGGTAGAGTAGTTATCCACCAAATCGTTGCCGTAATCGTCGACTCCGCCGTTGGGCGTATACGTTCTCGAATTCTGAAGTCCGTCCGTTTCGCCCGTGCTGCCGTAGTAATGCGAAGAGAGCTTCGGATATTTCAGCTTGTATCCCGAAGAAGAGATCACCCCGTCCGAAACGTGGTTTTCCGCATCGATGGCTTCATTCAATAATGTGTATCTGTAAGGATTAGCCGCCGCGGAGTTCCAAGTAACGTCCACCGAATACCACGCGCCGTTATTGGAAGCGGCGCTTGCCGCATACGAACGCGCGCCCTTCGCCGTCGGCGTGCCGATCCAAACGTAGTTCCACATATGGTAAACGCTTGAGCCGTTCACGTTGCCGTATTCGTCTTTTTGATTGCTGTAACCGTTTACGGTGATGCAGGGAATGCCCAAGCGATCCATAATGACTTTATAAGCCGTCGAGAATCCGCCGCAAACGGCTTTGCCTTCCACAAGACCGCCGTAAGGGGTGTTGATATAAGCCGCAGGTGTATATTCGACGTCGTCTTTGCCGTCGAGCGCGCCGTAATCGTACTGAATATTATTCGCAAGATAACGGTTCAATTCTTTGGCAAGATATTGGTCTCTATCAGAATACTGGTTGGTTTCCTGCTTTTCGTTCATAATGCCGACGATTTCGTCGACCTTGCTTTCATAACGGTTGATCGCCGCCGCAACCGATTCGGGCGTATCGAAGCCGTTGTCGCGGTAGGCGTTGGCTTCTCTGCCGCAGTCGATATAAGCGTGCCACTTGCCGCCCTTCGTTGCGACGCTGATCGTCAGTTTGTAAAAGTCGATATAAAACACTTCGGGGTGGTCGGTCAGATAAGCGTCGCGCGCCGCGCCGAACGCTCTGGGGATCGTCAGATCGCCGTCCTGCGCATAGGCGCGGATCTCGGCTTCCGTAACGATCTTCTTTTCCGTGAGAGAGTATTCCACCAAGCCGTCCGTAAAGTCGCCCGAGCGGTTCATTTCGTCGAGAGCTTTATAGAACTTTTTGGCGAGCTTAAACTCCTGCTCGTTCCCGTTCGTGTCGGTCAGCGTAAGATTATCGTAAAAATACGTATAATCGGTAACCTTCACGTTTGTTTCAGCGCCGGCGAGCTGCAAGAGGCGTGCGCCCGAGAACAACGTAAGCGCATAAGCCGCCGCAATTCCAACCGTTGCAATCCGTTTAGTTGCTGAGTTCATAATTCCTCCGAAAATAAATTTTCCTGATAAATTTTTTTTCTATCTATGGGTTTCCATAGATAACGAGGGACGTCCCTCGTTCCGAAATTTACGGGCTTATTATATACTATCATTTTGATTTTGGCAAGCATTTTGCGGAAAATTTTTCCGTTCATTCCGTGCATTTTGGCACTTTTGTTATTTTTTCACGCTTTTTTCGGTATAAAAATACACCTTTGCGCCTTTACCCGCACCCTCTTTTGCATGAAGGAAGAAACCTTGCCATAAAGCGAAAGACGGGCGGAAAATCCGTCCGTCTTTATTGTATGCGCCGTAGCTTAAAAAGAATACACGAATTGTTCGGCGGGGTAGGCGATCGCTTTTTCATCCCCTTTCGTATTAAAAAGGCATACGCAGTCGGCATAGCTTTCGATCGCGTCGAGATCGTCGTTCGCGCGCCCGTACACGATTTTTACGGGGGTTTTCACCTGATCGCAATACACTTCGATTTTGTTTTCGGATACGACGCGCACCGCGGCGTTATGCAATAATTTGGGGTTGGATTTATCCGCCAACTCGAACCCGAATCTGCCTTGCAACGCCAGCCCTTTGCCCACGTTCGAAAAGGTCACGACAACCTTGTTTCCCGAAATCTTCGCGCTTTTCAGCACGGGTCCGCTCCAAACGCCCTTCGCTCCGTAAAGATCGCGCATCGTAACGTGTGCGGCGCGCTCGCCGACCGGCTTTTTGTCGTACGGGTGAATCCCCTGCGGATTGAGCGTATCGCCTTCCGCCACGTCTTTGGGCAGAAGTCCGCAGTCGATATTCACGCTGTATGTAGCGTAAGGATCGCGCAAGGAAGCCGCTTTCTGCTGTTCGCGGCAGGCAAAATATGCATCCGCATCGGGATAGCGGGGCAGCGTAACGGTCGTAAACCACATGTTTTCGCGTCCGAACGCCGCGCGCCAGCCCTTCATGAGCAAACCGTAATTGACGTCATAAGAATTGAAATCGCCTTCGCCCTGATACCACAGCACGCCGCGCGCCGTGACCTTTCTGAGCGGGTGGATCATGCCGTTATACAAACGCGAATCGGCATATTCGGCATTCGTGCTCGAACCGACCGCTTCATTCATAACGCTCTCGGGCATCCAAGTGTGAATAGGCGTGCCGCCCATACACGACTGAATGACGCCGACGGGCACGTTGTACCGCGCGTTCAGCTCTTTTGCGAAGAAATACCCCGCCGCGCTGAACGGCGCCACGGTGGAAGGCTGCGCCGTATTCCAGCCGTCGGCGTTCGCGACGTCGTCGGTTGGCTCTTCGCTGTTATGATAGAACACGCGGAACAGGCGAATATCGTCGTTTGCGGAAGAGTCGATCTCTTTCTGATAGAGCAGACGGGAAGTCGTGCCCCTGTAACACTGTTCCATCGTCCAGCCCATATTCGACTGTCCGCCGCCGATCCACAGTTCTCCGAACGCCACATTCTTCAAGGTAACGCTCTTGCCGCTCTTCGTTACAAGACGCAAGCCGTAACCCGACCCGTAGCCGTGCTTGCCCAGCCAGATTTCGAACACGCCGTTTTGCACCGTTCCGTAATAGACCGCTTCCGCGCTGCCGTCTTTTTTAAGGATCTGCGCGGCAATTTCGCCGTTTTCGCTCGACTGCCCCCACACGCGGTTGACGACGTTCGCCTGCAACAGCATATTGTCGCCCACGAGCCTCGGCAACGCGAAGGCGCCCTTCTCTTCCGTCGCCGTTCCCACGGCAAAACCCTGCGTTACGACTTTCTCCGCCGCATAATCGTCTTGGAGCGCAATGGGCACGATTTCGTCCTCTTCATAGATTTCACTGTCGTCCCCGCCGCCGCATGCGGCAAACGCCGCCGCCGAAAAGGCAATCGTAACCGCCAGCGCGGCGCACACAAACCCTCTTGAACGTTTCATAATTTATTCCTCGTTTTTATATTTTTTTATCAGGTAGCAATAGACACCCGCCGTCCAGCCCAACATCGGCGGCGTAGTATATTCGGCATTTTCCGCAACTGTGCCCGTGCGCGCGTCGTATTTTTCCCACAGCGTGCCCGTTTTCTCAAAGACGTCTTCAACGGCGGAACAGTACTTGCGCGCAATCCGCACGGCGTGTTCATGCAGACCCGCCTTTTCCAACCCCTCGGCGCAAAAATACACAAGCGGCGGCCACATGGAAGGATAATCCCACTGATCGAATTTTACGTCCGCGCGGGATTCGCACGCCGCTATGCCGCAATCGAGTTCGAGGCGCGCAAGCAGGGTTTCCGCCCCCTCTTTCCCGCACGGCACGCCGAGCGCAAAGGGCGCGAACATCCCCGCATGGTACAATCGGGAAATGCGTCCCTCTGCGGCGTTATAATCGAACAGCAAGCCGTGTTCGCCCGTCATGTATTGCAACATAAGCGTTTTGCGGGCGGCAGCGTACGCCGTAAACCCGTCTGCAAGCGCCGTATCCCCCGTCGCCAGCGCAAACCGCGCCGCAATCTCTTCCATATTATATAGAATAGCGTTGAGATCGACGGGCGCGTAATCCATGCCCGCATAACGATTGTTCGCGCTATAAAAGCGCGGCGTAAAATCCCAACCGCTTTCGGCGATTGCCAAAAAATGCGCGCCCTGCCGCAACCGGTCGGCATACGCGCCCTCGCACCCCACGCGCTTTTCGATATCCGAACAGAAAGAGTCAAGATATTCCCCGTCGGCATTGTGTTTATATCCGTTCAAGCCGCAGGGCAAGAGGCGTTCTTTCATCCAGAAAGCATGCTCTTTGACGATGGCGGGAAGATACCGACGGGCAATCTGCTCGTTTTCGCCGCGCACAAGATAATAATCATATACCGCGCGTGCAAACAGCGGCGGTTGCGAACGGTTAATCGTAATATCCGAATTCGGCACATAGCCCAGAGTATCGAGAAAACCTTTCATATTGCCGAGATTGTTTTCAACCTGTGCATAATCGCCCAGCCGTAACAACGCGAAATCGGTAAAATAGGTATCCCAGTAATAAAAATCGGTGTACGTCTCACTGATGCACGGCACGGTGAAGGGTTTCATGCCTGCCTTGCACTTGATCGTTTTGCCGATGTTATCCCGAATATAACGTTCGATGTCGTTCATTCGTTATTCCTCGCAACGTAACAAAATCTTTTCCGCGCCGAAGGGCACACTGTTATACTGTTCGGTATAGTCCGCGGGCAAATCCTTGCCCTGCCAGCAGCCGCGGAACTCGAAATGATAAGGACTTACCCCCATCGGTTCGGGTTCGGGGCGGAAATGATGCGGGCCGAACAGATTGCGCAGACTCGACCGCACGACGATCACGACCTCGTTTTCGCCTTTTTTCAGAAATTCGGTGATATCGCGCTTATCGTCGAGCACGAGCGGCGCATAATTGCCGTTAAGATACAACTCGGCAACGTGATATCTTCCTTGCACTTTGAGCGCGGCTTTACCCCTACCGTTCCAAAAAATTTTACCGCGCAGCGTATATTCACCCTTAAAAAAGGGATAACCCTTTTGATAAAGATCGCTGCCGAGTTCTATTGTTCCGCGCGGTTTTTCCAATTCGCCTTTCCCGTTTACGGTAAAAGCCCCTTTCAGATAGGCGTTTTCAAGCGATACGTCGTAATACAGACAATTGCGCAGACTTTCGGTCGCCTCGGGATCGAAAAGCGCAAACCGCACACCCTCGTGCTGCGCAAAATGAAGCGCGTAAACAAGTTCGTTTTCACCCGCGCGAACGCAATCCGTAAGATCCGCTTCGACGAAATTGATATCGAAGGAACTCGGCGCAAACGCAACGCGTGTTCCGTTCACGAAACATGTTTCCGCACCGCGTTCCATAACGAGCATAAGGGGAATCCTTTCGCGCAACCTAAAAGTCTGCCGCATGAAAATCCCGCCCCGATAGTCCTCGCGCAAGAGTTCTTCAAAGATGTCCGAAATCGGGCGTTTTTTCCCGAAATCGCCTTGCGTTTTCGCGAGTTGCCCATAATCGAGCACGAAAAAGTTGGGCGAGACCGTCTCGACGCGGAACGCATCCGAAACATCGACCGTGCTTACGTTGCCCCGCTTTTGCGCGCGTTTACCTCGGACGAGCACAAGCCCTTCGCCCGGGCGCAAAATCAGTTCCTGCGGTACGGCGCGAAGCGTGAGTGTTTCGAGGTCGAACGCGGATAGTCCTTCTTCTTCGATCTTCACGCGGCTCTCTTCGGTGCGCGCATTGTTTTTCACGAACAAAAAGGTACTCTGTCCGTCGGTGCGCTCGGTCACAAAGCTTCTGCCGTCGGCACACGAAAACCGCACCCGCCTGTTTTTTACGATTTCTTCGAACGTAATGTTGCCTGTAAGATCGATCGGGCTTTTCACGCCGTCGAGATATTGCGGCGCCTCCGAAACGAGCAGTTTGCCCGTGTAACCGCGTAAAATCCGATAAGTGGACTGCGCCAAGGTACGCATGGGCGGCACGATGAGCGCCGTATAATCGCGTTTGCCGACCGTAAGGATATCGCCGCGCGCCGTGCCGTACTTTTCGAGCAGCGTTTCGTCGATCAGATGATAGGTAACGCCGTTGCGCGCCAACCGCGCAAGCAGTTCCCCGAACGCCTCTTCGGTCTGTTTTACGCTTTCGTAATCGTCCGATCGGATATAATCGAGCCAGATTTCGCGGACGGGACTGAGCACCGCAACGTCGCATTCTTCCTTCGTATTCGCAATCAGATACCCCAGACGGTTGAAATATTCGTTGAATACCTTGAAGCCGCCGCCCCAGTTGCCGTGCGGCGAGAATACGGGCGGATGATCGGTTTTGCCGCGCCCTGCCAGAGAGTAGGGATAAAGGTGCTGGCACATCGTCGTCACGCCGTTGAAGTACTGAAAATCGCCGATGCTTTTCAGCTCGCGCGGCGTAACGTCATACCCCGCGCAGCCGTAGGTTTCGGTTAAAATAAATTTTTTGCCGAGCTGCGCCGCCGCGCTCGCAACCTGTTTGGGCGCCAACGCCGTGCCGCAGTCGCGCCCCAGCCAGTCGATGCCGGGGATATGCTCGTATTCGTATGTAGGCGTTACCGCCGCGCCGCCGTACATCTGCGCGAACAGCGCACCCTCTTCCACCGAATGCCCTGTCAGCATGCAGCCGTGCGCTTCGCACCAGTCGTATAACTTTTTATAATAGTTTTCGCAATACAGGCGGTTGAGCGTCGCGTAATACTTTTGTCGGAACGCATAACCCCGTTCGTCGTGCACGAAGAGCCACACAAGCCCGTCGCGGATATCCTCGCCGTCCGCGAGGAAATATTCTTCGGCGCAGGGCGTATAGGGCGTGCCCCAACGGTAATACTGCGGTTCGTCGGTAAAAAAGCCCGCTAATTCATGCCCGAAGCTCTCGGGAAAGCGCGCATAATATTGCTCGTGCGTCTGTGCAAGAAACGCTTCCACGACGGCGGGGTTGAGAATATCGGTGTTCGCAGGGCTGACGCGCAGATAGATATTATGATAAATCCGCGCGCCGGTATCGTGCGTAACGCGCTTGTACCCTTCCGCGCATTCGGTAAACGAAGCGAACGCCGCAGGGTCGAACGCGCCCGTCTTATATTCGAGGTAACGCGCGCGGAACGCCTCGTTTTCAAGCAATTTTCCGCCGACAAACCCGCTCGGCCAACCGTTTTCATCGTATATCCAGGCATTCATGCCCAGTTCGCGCGCTTTTTTAAGACATGCGCCAATGCACGAAAACCACTTTTCGCCCAGATATTCCTCTTTCAAACCCGTGCGGGCGTGCATGATAAATCCGCCGATCTCAGCCGCCTTCATATCCTCGATCTGCTTTTGCAATTCTTGTTCGTCGAGAAAGTTATTCCACGACCAGAAGGGAATGCTCTTATATTCGTTGGGTACGTTTTTTAACGCCCCGATCCATTTTTCCATATCACTCCGTTTCCTGCGCTGCGGTATGCTTTTCGTCCATTTTTCGGTTATACTCTTTGATTGCTTCAAGATAAGCTTTGCCTTTTACGAAGGTTTCGTTCCAACTGTGTTCGGTTCCGCCTGCGTACGAAGTATGGTTTTTGTCGTTGTACAGCGTTCTGTCGTCGTACGTCCACAAAAGCGTGAGCGGGAAATCGGTTTCGTAAGCCGCTTGCAAAATCGCTTCGGTCACGAGAATGCTGTGCGCCTCGTCGGTGCCGTTCCAATCGCGCGATTCGGGCAACATGGCAAGATACCCCGTTTCGCCCATGTAAACCGCCTTCTTCGTCCGCGCACCCTGCTGCAAATACTTTGTGAAATAATCGACGAAATCGGTCGATTCGAAGGTATGGTTGCCGTCGAGCGCGGCGTCTGCTTTTCCGCCCGTACCCGAATCGCTGTAGGCATATTCGTGCACGCTGTACGCCGACATGTAGCCGGGCACCGTCATATCGAACATTTCCTCGAACTGTTCGAGCGTGTCGCGCCCCTCTTGTTCGCGCGCCCAATGCCAAATGTAAGGGCGCTGCGCGGCGTCGCCGCTGCCGATCAAACGGTGATAGGGATCGGCGTCGTGCACCGCCTGCGCAAACATTTCGAGTGCTTTTTGATGCGTTTCGTAGGTCATGTAATCGTCGTCCGTGCGTTTCTTGCGCGAATCGTCGCCGAAATACTGCGGCGGCGCGCTGAGCTCGGGGCGGTAACGCGAGATGATCGACGAGCTGAGGTTCTCTTCGTTGCCGTATTCCCACGCGTAGATCGCGGGGCTATCGGCATAGCGCGAAACGACGGTTTTCGTAAAGCCGAGAAACCAAATCATCGTGTTGGAATCGTCCCGCGCGAACGCTTTGTTGCACGGTTCGTTGAACGCGTCGCTGATCGCGGGCGGGTTCCAGGCGAAGGAAGGGATCAAGCCGATGCCGAGCTGTTCGCATTTTTCGACGATTTTGTCAAGCGCTTCCAAATGCGGCGTTTCGAGATTAAACTGCACGAAATCATACCATTCCTTCGAGCTGTAAAAACCGAGGTTGAACCGAATGACGCGCACGTCGTACGAGGCAAGCGTTTCGAGCGAAGCCAATGCTTTCGTCAAATCGTATTTACGCGGCGAAACGCGGCAGCCGTTGATAAGCGAATAATAATTGACGCCGATGCCGTAATAAGGTTTTCCGTCTTTCATCATCGTGCCGTCCTCGGCAACGTATAAGCCCAAATGTTCGGGTTTGTTTCCGCCGTTTTCCCCGCCGCAGCCGCAAACCGTAAGCGCGCAGCATGCGGCAAGCGCGATGCAGGCTAATTTCTTTTTCATAAATTTTCCCCTTTGAATAAAATTTGAAGAACGTCTTGAAAGTTTTCGGCATGCGCGAAACAAAGTTCGCCCATGCCCGACGAAGCAATATTGCCGTTCGCCATACCGATCACGGGAAATCCCGCAAGCCGCGCCGACAGCGCGCCGCTCGCCGAATCCTCGAGCACGACAACTTTTTTGTTATCGCGGCAGTGAAACCCTTCCGAGACCAATTCTTTATACAGCCACGGATGCGGTTTCGCAGCAATTTCGCCGATTGTCGCATACTGTTTGGCGTTTTTCGCCACGCCGCCCATAATGATCTCGTCGTAAAAATCGAGCGGATTACCCAAATCCATGGCACGGAACGCCGTTTCGATTTCGGGGATCGCCTTGTAAAACAATCCGCTGGAAACCAAACCGATTTTCACGCCTCGCCGTTTTACTTCGAGCAAAAATTCCTTTACCCCCGCGACGGGGCGGATCTGCTCCGCGCCGTTCGCAAGCGCCGAGGCAAGCTCTTCGTGGCTGATCGCGTAATACGTTTCCGCTATGTTTTCGTATCGCTTATTCGCATCGCCGTACTTGCGCAGCGCGTAATCGAGGTGTTCCGCCGTCGTGTAACCCGAAACGTAAGGAATATCGCTTTCCGTGAAAACCACCTCTCTGCCGACGAGCGCCGATGCGGTTTTCTGCACGATTCCGATCCAAAACTCCTCGCTTATGATGCTCGTGCCGTCAAGATCCATTACGATGTATTCCGCAGGCGGCTGAAAATCCACGGCGTTGAGCGGATAAACCGCGCTCTGACCGCTTGCGCTCTCGATACTGCACAGGGTTTTATCGCCGATGTCGATAAAGGAAATCTTACCGTCCTTCGTCGAACGGATTTCCTTAACGGTATTTTCACCGAGACGGAAAATCCCGCTTAAACAGCAATCTGCCGTTTCCAAACTCGTCAATTTTTCAATCATAATGCTTTACCGTGTATTTTGTATAGTCGCTGACCGTAACGTTTTTAAGCGGTTTCTCCGAAATCAATTCGATCACTTTCGTTCTGCCCGGCAGCACGTCGCACCAATCATCGGAAAGAACGGCATCGCCGTCGGCTGCGATATGCGCCATGCGTACGAATTGATTTGCCGTAACCGCCGCTTGCGTTACATAAACTTCGCCGCGCCGTTCGCTCTTCGATACGCGCACCGTATAATCCGACGCAAAGGCAAGCTCCTTGTAAGGCTTTGTAAACGCGTGCGCCGTCTGCGTCTGCCCTTCCGCCGTCACGTCGAGATACAGCACCTCGCCCTGCGCGTTCACCTCTCCGAGCGGCGTAACCGAACACGGCTGCAAAACGACGCGTGTTTTTTGCGCTTTACGGTAAACCCCGCTAAGCTCGGCGCCGCCGAGAATCGTTTCCGCCTCGATTTCGCGCGCGGTATCATTTACAATATAGGCGAAATACCGCCCTTCGCCGTCGGGCACGATCATGCCGCGAACGGGCGCATATTCGCGTTTAAGCGTGTAATACGCCGCTTTGGGCTGCAAGTAATAATCGACGACCGACCACGTGCCCGTGGGCCAGATATCGTTATACATCCAGTTGAGAAATCCCCCGCAACCCGCGCGTTTGCGGCGCGCGTTGCAAACCTCGATCTTCAACGCTTCCGCCTGCACCGCCATGGATTTTACGGCGAATTCGTCGATTCCTTCCGCCTTGCCGAACAGCAGCTCGACGGTGCGCAGCTGCCGCTGCACGAACGACATGATCGCCCCGTACGGATTGTCGCAGAAACGATCCTCGTAAATATCGCCGAGCGGCCAAAGTTCCTTTTCGGGCACGAAGTTACGGTAAGACTGCGGCACGCACGATCCCATGATCGCGCATTCGCTTGCAAAACTGACCCTTCTTTCGTAGGAAAGTTTATAAAATTCTTCGAGCGAGGAAACGGTGACGGGGTCGAAGGAAGTGCCGTGCGTTTCGCCGCTCTCGGGATCGTTGCCCACGTCGGTGCGCGAATACGGGCTTTGGCGCACATACGGGCGCGTTCCGTCGTAATGCCCGACGATGCCGCGAAGTGTCACGTCCACGAGAAAATCGCCGTGCTGTTTGAGCAGACCGCACGAGCCCGTTTTTTCGTTTCCGCCGCACCAATACACAATAGACGGATGATTGCGCAACCGTTTCACCTGATAAATAAATTCTTCGGTTACGTTTTTCACGAAGTCAACGTCGTTTTCGGGAATATCGGCGCAGGCGAACATGAAATCCTGCCAAACCATGACGCCCAGCTCGTCGCAAAGGCGGTAAAAAAGATCGCGCTCGTAAATGCCGCCGCCCCACACGCGAAGCATGTTGACCCCCGCCTGCGCCGCCAAACCGACGAGCTTTTTATAACGTTCGTCGCTTGCCGTGCCTGTAAAGCATTCGCAAGGCACCCAGTTGCTTCCCTTGACGAACACGTCGACGCCGTTTACTTCCAAACGGAAGGAAAGCGTATCTTCGCCCGAAGGCGCTTCGATAAGTTTCACCTCGCGCAAACCGAACCTGCCTTCGTAACAGTCGATGACTTTTCTGTCGCGTAACAACTCGACTTTATAGGCGTACAGATTGGGTTGCCCGTAGCCGACGGGCATCCAAAGCGCGGGGTTATCGATTTTGAGCGAACGGAAATTTTTCGCGCCGCCGACGGGAAATTCCGAAACGACCGCCTTGCCGAACCCGCCGCCCGGCGTGCTTTCCACCGTGTAGCGCAGCGTATCGCCCGCGCAGTGCGCCCATTGCTCGGTGCGCACGTTGTAATTGAGCTGCGTGAACAGCGTTACGCTGCCCTGCGCGTCGGTAACGCAACGCACGTTCTCGATCGCGGTGCGCGGACGGTAATCGAGGAACACCTCGCCGTAAATGCCGTAGCCCGGCAGATCGGGCGCCCAATCCCACCCGAAATGACATTGCGCCTTTCTTAGAAAAATACGTTCCTTATTGAAACAGGCAAAGTATTTTTCCGCGTCGATTTTCTCCGCCTTTTTCAGCGTCGAGAGCATGCGCACGCAAAGGCTGTTCTTCTCTTGCAGCCGATCGGTGATATCGTACTCGTAGCGCAGAAACATGTTTTCGGTTTTGCCGAGCAGCGTTCCGTTCAGATAAATCTGAGCAAACGTATCGATGCCGTCGAACACGAGAAAACACCGTTCGTCCCCCTGTATACGTTTGGCGGAAAACACTTTTTCATATTCGTAATCGCGTTCCAAAAGGTAGCGCTCGGACTTGTAATTCATGCCGTAATAAGGATCGGCGATCACGCCCGCGCGGTAAAAATCGACGGTAATATCGCCTGGCACGCAAGCCGTTACGCTTTCGCCGGAATGCAGGTCTTTGAGCGTCCATTCGCCGCTTAAATTTTGTTTTTCCACGTTAATCCTCGTTTTCTCTTTTTCTCTTAACAAGGCATGCGCCGAGCGCGCACGCAGCCGCCAAAACCGTACCCGCGACAAGGCAAATCACGCCCGTGCCCGAGGAAGCACAACCCTTTTTCGTATTCGTATCGCCGCCCGTCGAGCCGTTGCTCTCGCGGAACTGCACCGTGAAGGATTTGAAGTTGACGGTGAATTCGTCGTACTGCGTCGTCGCATCGGTCGTGCCTGCATAGGCGAACGTGGAGATCCAGCCGTCGTATTCGCGCTTATCGGTGAAATCTTCGTACCCGTCGCTCTCGAAGGGCATTTCGTCGATGACGCGCATCGCAAGCTCGTCATCGAAATAAATTTCGATCTGCACGGCGTCGACCGCGTCGCCCTTTTCCGTATACAGATTTTTCACGTCCACGTCGACGCGATGCTCGTCGAGATCGAAACAGTCGGCAAGCGTAACGGGCTTGTAGAAATCCGGGATCTTGCTCTCGTAGGGTTTCCCGTCGGCGTTGAGATAGGTCGTCTCCGTCGGGTTCACCGAGCTCCACCGCGTGAAATCGTGCGAGCCTTCGAACTTATACCGCCGAAGCGTTAAACCGAGCTGCGTGTTGCGCGTAGGATCCTGCCCGACGTTCTGTTTTTCGGAATCGAACGCCACCATGTACGGGAATCCGCCCGCACCTTCGTTAAAAGGAACGGCAAGATCGCCCGAAGGGCGCACGTTGAGCGGCGAGTTGGAAAAGAGCACGCCGAAGAAGAAATCGTTGTTTTTCACCCAATCGATCTGATCCGCGAGATCCTCGGGCGTTTCCATCGGCACGTTGTCGGGATACGACATCTGATAGGTAAAACTGATTCTGCCCTGCCCCATCGCGCGGGCGCAGTACGTGCTGCCCACCACGTAACGGGGCGTTACCTGCATGACGCCGTTCTCGAACTTCACGCAGTCGGGATTGGTCGAACCCGATTTGTTGTGCTTCCAATCGCTCTCGGTTTCAAATAAATTTACTGTTTCCCCTTCGGTTTGCGCAGGCTCCGCGCTCGCCGTGACCGCCGTCATGGGAATCGCCGCCGCCAACAGACACGATAAAATGATTGCTTTCTTTTTCATAATTTTTACCTCTCTTTAATTTTTTTGGAAGGACTGTTTGATTTTATTGTACTCTTCGGTGATGAAGGTGATATAGGGGCTGTATTCGCCGCCGTCCGCAAGTTTCGCCGTCAAGGCGGAATGGCGTTCGGTGATCGATTGATCGCCGAGCGGCGCATCCGACCAGGCAAACGCGCGCACGCCCACATATTCGTTGCTCATCTTGCGGTAGACGAGCGTAAGCGTGCGGTTCGTGCCGGGGACGGACGGAAGATTGATGCCTTCGTCGTCGTATCCGTGTTCGGGATAAGATTTGAACGCGTGCACCTCGCGCACCCAAGCCTGCTGTTCGCTCGTATAACCCGCATAGGTGCGATCGGAAAGGTTGACGTCGGTAAGCAGGCAATAAACGCCCGAATAAGGCGCGCTCTCTTCGTATTCCGCGCGTTTGTCCTCGGGATAGGCGTAGCCCGCTCTGCCGTCTGCAAGCGTCGTCTTTTCCCAGTGCGTTCCCTCGATGCCGTACTTTGCCAGCTCGTAGTTTTCTTCCTTGCTCAGCCAATTCATGTATTTTAAGAGCAGTTCGGTATTCTGCGCCGTCTTTTTCGGCACGACCATACCCAAGAACGCGCTCTCGTGGCGGGCGTTGCCCTTGCTTTCGGCTTCGCCCTCGGCGCGCAACGGCGCGAGCATCACGCAATCGTCCCCCGTCGCCTTTTTCAGCTTTTTCGACATTTCGATCATCTGCGTCACTTCGGGGTAAGGCGCGTATACAGAAACCCTGCCCGCCGTAAAATCGCGGTCGACCGTCACCGAAGCCAAGGGGTTATCCGTCCAAAGCTTTTTCTCCTGCAGCATACGCTCGTATTCGAGCAGATCGCAGAAATTCTCGGTTGCCCAAGCGGGATAGAGTTTATCGCCGATCAGCTCCATGCGCGTATAGCTCGTGCAGCCGAACACGGGTTCGAGAAAATAACCGATGTCGTAGGGCGCACCGCCGAGCGGACGGTTGAGCCCGTCGTCCACGCGCGCTTTCATCTGTTCGAGCATGGTCGTAAACTCGCCGATCGTAAGCGATTTGTACCCTTCGTTTGCCACGTTGTATTCGTCGGGATTAAAATCGGTGAGAGCCATATGCGATTTGTTGACGAGCATGCCGAAAATGGACGTATGTTCGAGCGACGACATGGCGTAGATCTTCCCGTTATACATGCCCTTGCGGTAGGCAAGGCGGTCGGGATCGGTCGTGTCGTTGAACCGCGCCGAATAGTCGGGCGCGTATTCGCTTATCATCTCGGTCAGATCTTTGAGTTCGCTCTCTTCCGTGATCATGGATGTGAGCGAGGAATCGCTCGAATAGTGCATGACGATCGCGTCGATACGCTCGCCCGCGCCCAGTCCGCCCGTGATCTTGTTGCCGAGCGAGCTTGTATCGTGCGGCTCGACCATGAGCGTAATGCTCTCGCCCGTGTCTTCCAAAAACTTCTTTTCGATTGCCTCTTTGACTTTTTCGTCCTCTCTGCCCGAAAGTCCGTTATACTCTTTGTATACGACGATCGCGTCGGCGGGGAGTTTGGCGCCGCAGCCCGCAAGCCCGATCGCCGCGCTGCATGCGAACACGCCGCATAACAATAATCCGATTGCTTTTTTCATGTAATACCTTCCTGTTTTTTACTCTTTGACCGAACCGAGCATCATGCCGCTTATAAAATACTTCTGCATAAACGGGTATGCCGCGATCACGGGCAGGGTGGAGATGACGACCATTGCCATCTTCATCGTTTCCGAATAGTCGCCGCCCACCGAACCGCCCGAGGGGTTGACGTTTTTTTGCAGCATCTGCTGCAACACGGCGGCAAGGGGGAGCATGTCGCGGTGGTTGTGGTCGAAATACAGCAGCGGACCCGACCAGCTACTCCAAAATCCCACCGCCATAAACATCATCTGCGAGGCGATCACGGGCACCGACATAGGCACATAAACGTGCAGAAGTACGGTTAAATTGTTCGCCCCGTCCATCTTCATCGCCTCTTCGAGCGAAGGCGGAACAGACAGAAAGAAACTGCGGATCATGATGCACGTCCAGGGCGAGAGCGCGCCGGGCAGCAACAAGGCAAGCCAGTTATTTTTAAGCCCCATATTGACGATGAGGATATACGTCGGGATCAACCCGCCCGAAAAAAGCATCGCGAAGATGAGGATCTTCATGAGCACGTTCTTGCCCACGAACTTAGGTTTGCTCAGCGGATACGCCGCCAATACGTTGACAGACGTATGCAGGATCGTGCCCGTCACGGTCAGGAAAATCGAACAGCCAAGCGATTTGAGAATGGTCGTATCGTATTTGAAAAGTTGCACATAGGCGTCGAAGGTAAATCCGTAGGGAATGAGCGAATACCCGCGCGCCAGATATTCCCCTTCCGACATCAGCGACGCCGAAAGAATAAAGAGATACGGCAGCACGAAACAGATCCCGAGCAAACTCAGAATGATGATATTGCACACGTTGAAGGCTTTTTCCTTTTTCGAGCGAATCGTTCTGTGCTTGATCTTTGCGGGATTGATTTTTTTGACGTTTGTATTCATACGCTCACCATAACCCCGTCTGTCCGCATTTGTTAGCGACTTTGTTGGAAACCGTTACGAGAATGAGGGAAATGATCCCCTGTATCAGCCCCATTGCCGTCGCCATGGGATAGTCTTTGTAATTCGCGCCCGACGCCACCGAAAAGACCTTCGTTGAGATGACCTGCGTCGTACTCTGCAAGATGCCGTTTTCGCCCACCAACGCGTAAATCTGCTCGAAATCGTCGGTGAAGATCTTGCCGATCGTTAAAATCAGCGTGATCGAGATAATGCCCGAAATGCCGGGCAGAGTAATGTGCCACGCCTGCCGCAGCTTGCCCGCGCCGTCGATCTTCGCCGCCTCGTAAAGCGAGGGGTCGATGCTCGTCATGCTTGCGATATACATGATCGTGCCCCAGCCCAAGCCCTTCCACACCGCGGTGATCGTTAAGATTGCATACCACTTATCGGGCGAGGAATACCAGGAAACGGGCTTGCCGCCGAACGCCGTGATGATCGAATTGAGAATGCCGCGGTCGGCGTCGAGAAACACCACCAGCATGCCCGAAATGATGATCCAGGAAATAAAGTTCGGCAGATACGAAACCGATTGAAAAATCCGTTTGAACACCTTGCCTTCGAGTTCGTACACGAGCAACGACAAGATAATGGTCAGCGGAAAGTTGACGAGAATTTTCAGCGTCGAGAGAACGACCGTATTTTTGATCATGTTCCAGAAGAGCGGATCTTCAAACAGCAACTGAAACCATAAGAACCCCACGTTTTCCGACTCGAAAATCGAAATACTCGGCGAATAATCGATAAACGCCATGTATAACCCGAACATGGGTGCAAAGGTGAAGAGCGCGAGCGACAGCAACCCCGGCACGAGCATGAGATACATGCCCCAGTTCTTTTTTATGTAAGTTGTGCGCTGTTTCCAAACGCCCTTGCCCTTTTGCGGTTTTTCGGGCTTGACGCCCGCCACCGCGTTTTGTTGTTTTGTTTCGGTTTTTTCCATTCCGCCTCCCTTTGGCTCTTCCCCGCCCGTTCGGGCGGGGTCGCCTTTGTGCATTAGTTTTCTTTATTTGCTCTTTCTACTTTAATGTTGGAAATTTTTGTTTGCGTATCGTTTGAACCGCCCCAAACGTCGGAACACAGATAATAGCTATCAAACAACTTTTCATGTCCTTCCGCGCTCACGAACGTATCGAACACAACCGTTTCGCTTTCCGCGTCGGGTGCTTTAAGCCATACCTTCACCTGCACGCCGATTGCCACGCCGTTTTCGAACACGTCGGTCACCTGCCAGGAAAGTTCGCTGCCTTCGGGCATATACGTATCTTCCCAATTCGCGCCCGCAAATCCCGAATTTCCGCCCGTTGCGGGGTTAAATGCGGCAAGCTTGTTATTGCGGTTTCCGTATGCAAGATAGAATCCTTCCCCTGCCTGAATATAGAACCACAATCCTTTATGTGCGCCGTCGCCGTTATTCCAGATTAACGGATTTTTCGAAAGAGAATCGCCGTCTAAATTATCGCCGCGCAAATTGACCGAAAAAATCGTAGCGCCGTCGCTGCCTGCCCAACCCGAGGAAAGCGTTAAATGCGTTGTCATGGTGATCTTTTCATCGTAAAACTGTTGCGCTTTATAAACAAACCCTACACCGAGCCCGTTCGTCATGCTGATCGCGCCGTTTTCGTATTTTACGCCGCCCGCCTGCGCAATGCTCTCGGGGCCGTTGTTCACCGCCCAGGGGAATCGGTTATCGCCGTCCAGCGCGGTACCGCCGATCTTTTCCCAAACGTCGTCCACACCCGTGCCTTCCATGGTGATTTCAAGCGAATCGACGAGCGTATCTTCCAAATAATAATTGAGCGTAAAGCCCTTTTTCTCGACAGGCGTATAGGTTGCGCCCGCGATTGCAATCGGCACGCGCTGCGACCCTTCGTAAACGAGTTCGACCTTGAAATCGGTTACGCCCTCTTTGCGTTCGCCGTCAAGACGGTAACGCAGCACTTCGGGGATCGTATAAGCCTGATTGACGCTTGCAGCAAGGTTATCCGTACTCCATTTCAAGACATGGGTGGGTTCGGTATCTTCGTTAAGCGTAATCGTATACGACGCAATCACCACATTTTCGATCGTGATCTCAACCGTTACGGTTGCTTGGTACGCATCGAGAATTTCGATACCCCCCCCCGTTACGGGAACGCGCGTTTCGCCGCTCACGAGCGTTTGCACGACGCCCTCGGTGACAACCGTATCGCCGTTTTTCACGGTGGGAACGGGCAGAACGAAATCATACCCCTTTGTCGCCGTAAGATTTTCCGTCGATCCTGCGAACGTAACCGTGTACTTCGTCACCGCGACTTCCATCGTGTAAACCGTTTCGCCGTTGTAGCGGTAAACCACCTTGAACCCTTCGGCGTGTTCGTCGGTCACGGCAAACATTGCTTCCGCCTCGTCAGCCGTTTCGTAATCGGCAGGCTCTTCGCCGACGACGATATACTTTTTTATTTCGCTTTGCGCAACCGTTTCGCCGTCAACCGTCACCGTCAATTCGGAAAGGGTATACGTTCCCCCGACAATCGCCGTGCGGTTGCCCTCGACGGGCGTCACCGCGGGCAATCCCGAGAACGACACCGAAATCGTGAAGATATCGTGTTCCTTCCAGCGGTATACGATCTTAAATCCGCTCTTATGCGCTTGCGTCAGCGTGATTTCACCCTCGACGGCTACGGGCTGCGCGTCGCCGATGACGATAAACGTGCTCACTTCGTCTGCGGGGATCGCCGTTTCGCCGAGCGTTGCCGTAATGGCGTGAACGGTATAGGTTTCGGTTTCTTTTTCGAGATTTTCCTGTGCCTCGTCGGTCACGGCGATCGCCTCGACCGTAACGGCGTAAGAATGTACGGTAACGCCCTTATAGCGGTAGACGACGGTAAAGCCGTTTTCATATGCGCCGTTCACCGCAAACGCGCCCGCGTATTCGCTCTCTTGCCCGTCGGCTTGAATATATGCCTGCACGCCGTCGGAAACCTGCTCGCCGTTCGCCGTCAGGGTGAATGCGGGAAGCTCGTAATCCCAGCCCGCGACCGCCTTATCGGCATTTTCGGTTTGTACGCCGACGACCTCGACGGTGATTTCATAGACAAGAATGCCGTTGTAAAGATACTGTACTTGGAACCCGTTGGCGTGTTTTTCTTCGACCGTGAACGGTTCAGTATAAGCGTCCTGCCCGTCTGCGCCGTAAAGCACGTTGACGGTTACTTCACCCGATGCCGCCGCACCGTTCTGCAATACGTTCACCTCGGGCGCGGTGTACTGCGCCCCCGCCTGCACGACGGCGTTCTTTTCCGCCTCGGTCTGCACGGAAAGCACCTGCGCGACCTCGTAGCTTGCGATCTCTCTGCCGTAGGTGTAAGTCACCGTAAATCCGTTTGCGCATTCTTCGGGAAGGATCATGCCTGCCGTATACTCGATCGTACCCCCCCCCTCTGAAATAATCGCTACTGCCAAATCGCTTGTCACCGTAACAATGTTGTCTGCCGACAAAAACAGCCTTGCCGAATATTCCGCCGCATAATACGGTTGCCCGACCACGGCGTTCTGCGTGCCGTCTTTTTCCTTTGTCACGTTCGAAAAAATCCTTTTCGACGCCGTGAGAAGCGCGTGCCCGTCTACTTTATACACGACCGTCATGCCGTCGGCATACTTTTCGCCCGGCGTAAACGTCTTGTTTACTTTGGTTTCCGCGCCGTCCTTGTCGCGCACGAAATATTCGATTTCGCTTTCGTCCACAACGACGCCCTTGCGCAAAACGGTTACCGAATCGAACGTATATTCTTTCCCGACTACGACGAAGGGCGAAACGCTCGAAGAATCGTTGTAACGGATATCGTAATTTTTCACCTTAGCGGGCGCGGTGCGCGCGATCGAGATATTTTTAATCGTCGAAGCCGTCGCATTGCCTTGATCTCCGAAGCTTTCCAAGAGCAGATAATAGCTATTAAACAGTCCCTCTCTGTCCTGCGCGCTCACAACGGTGTCGCACAAAAGCGCCTCTTCCGCGTCGGGAAGCTGCAGCCATACCTTCACGCGAACGCCCGTCGCTTCGCCTTCCGCGTTCATTTCGTCTATCGTCTGCCACGAAAGCTTTGTGCCCGCGGGCAGCGGCGAAGAGGCAAGGCTCGCATCGATCGAAGAAAGCTTTTTATCGTACAATCCCGAGCCGCGGTGCCCGTAGCAAAGGCGGAAATTATCGCCTTCGATATAGAACCACAAACCGAAATTCTTTCCTTGATTGCCTAATTCAATGTAAGGCCAGTTTTCAAGCGGAGCCTCCGCCATCTTGTTGCCGCGCAGGTTGACGCAGAACATCGCGTTGCCCGCACCCATGTCTAAATCAAGCGTGATTTTTTCGTCGTAGAAGCGTTCGGTTTTATACCAGAAGGAGTTGCCCCAATTGTTCTGCAACACGATTTCGGTTCCTTCCAGTCTTTTATCGGTATCGCCAACTTTATAAGCATACGAGCCCTCGGCAAGATCCTGCGTGAGGCAGGCAATATCGCCGCCGCCTTCCACGACGACTTCGAGTTCGTCCAACGGCGTGGAGCCGACAAAGTAGCAAAGCGTAAAGCTCTTGTTTTCGATCGGCGTAAAGGTATCGCCCGTCACGTCGACGAGTTTGCGGTCATATTCGCCGTCGTAGCGCACTTTCACGTTGATATTCGTCGGATTTTCGATCTTGTGTCCGCCCGATACGTAATACAACACCTTCGGGATCGCAAAAGCCTGCCCGAACTCTGCGGTAAGATTGAACGTTTCGCCCTCAAACGCCGCGCCGTCCGCCTCGACTTCGACTTCCACCAAATATCTGGCAAGCAGCATATCGCCGTGGCAATATTTCACCCAGAATCCGCCGAAGTAATCGCCCGAAACGGTGAAGTCGCTGTTTGCGTTCACTTTCACGCTTTCGCCCGTGGAAACGCTTTCCACATAAATATCGTAATCGGTGAACGCTTCGCCGCCGAGCGTGATCGAACCGATATCGGGAACGGTGTACTGCTCGTCGCCGTGCACGTTCTTCACGAGATTTTCGGCAAGCGTCGTTTCAAACGTCTGCGGCTGCGTTACACCGTCGATCGTCACGGCGAGGATCACGCCCGAATGAAGCTTGTTGTTTCCTCTTCCGCCGTCTTTCATGGCATGCGCCGAGAAGTTGAGCCAGCCCGATTTGCGCATGTAGTCTTCCGTTCTTCTTGCGGGGATCACGTAGGCGTTGGTATCCGCGCCCATTTTAAGCGGCTCGCCGTTCACCCAAACCTCGATCGAAATCCCGTTGAATCTGCCCGACTCGCTGAAAACGTCGGTCACTTGATAGGTAAGCGTCGTTCTTCCCTCGAAGGTTTTTCTCGTGCCCTCGGGGAATTTGTACTGATACAGACGGTTTTCGCGGTTTCCGCCGCAGATCACAAGCCCGTCGCTTGCGTTCACTTCGATAAAGAGTCCCGAAAGCCACGAAGGGAAGTTGCCCCAATTCGGATCGTTCGGCGCGAGCTGCGCGTTGAGATCGCTGCGCAAGCCGAATTGCAGGAAGTCGAAACCGTCGTCGGCGTTGAATGCCGAAGCGATGGGAACGTCGAGCAGGAAGCTCACCTTTTCCGAATAGATTTTGCGCCCTTTGTAGGCGGCGCGGTAATCGTCCATGAGCTTGATGCCCGTGATGACGTGCCCGTTTTCTTCGTTATATTCGCGCTCCACGTTGGTGCCGAAATGGTCGGTATCGAGGGGAAGCAAGCCCTTGCCTTCGTCGCACGTGACTTCGACCGTCACCGTTTCCGTCACGGGATTGCCGAACATATCGAGCACGGAATACGTCACCGTGTGCGTGCCGACGGTGCGGAAGATATAATCGAGGCTGCTCAAAACCTGCCCTTCGCTGCCTTCGAGCGTAACCGTAACGTATTCGGCGTAGTCGATGCCGTCGCCGTCGATCGCCGAAACGACCGAAGGCAGCGTGACGCTTTGCCCCACTTTGGCGGCAAATTCGCGCTCCTCGCCCGAAAGGACGATCACGGGCGGCGTCGCCTCTTCGGAGGAAGCAACCGTAAAATCACAGTAAACGAACGCCTTGTTTCCGCTGTAATCGGTTACGGAGTACACGACCTGATAGAAGCCCGCGCTTTCGGGCGTGAACGTGTAGCCCTCTAATTCGTACTCCTGCGCCGGTTCGCCGCCGACGGGCATTTTAATGACTTTGAGTGCAACGCGGTTGGAAAGATCGGCGTAATTGTTGCCGTCCTCCGCCAAGATCGGTTTGGGGAACGTGACGGCGCGGTCGACGAAATACCTTACGCTTTGGTCGAATTCCACCTGCAACACGGGTTCACTCACGCGCTGTTCGCCGTTCAGCCCGACAGACTTAATGGCAAAATCCCCTTTGCCGTACGCCGCGCCCACGTTAAAGAAGCCGACGAAGTTTTCGGGCTTGAAGATTTTGGCGCACACGCTGTTGAATTTCTGCGTGCCGCTCTCTTCGCCGAACTGCGTTTGCAGCTGCGAAAGCAGTGCGGAAGCGACGATCTTTTCTTCGTACGTCGCACGCCCCGCAGGATCGGCGTCGATCCAAAGCTGCACGGTAACCGCGTTGTTTAAGCCCTCTTCCGTTCCGTCCTCTTCGAGCGTATAGCGGAACGCGATCGTATGATCTTTGCCGTCGAGCAGTTTCACGTCCTTTTGCATGCGCTGAATTTCCACGCCGCCCGTGCGCGCCAGCCAAAACTCGATCGCGCCGCTGCGGATACAGAAGCTCAGATATTTGCCGGGGAAGGTCGATTCGTCGGCGACGGGCGCGTCTTTCTCCGAGCTTGTGCTCAGAATGCTGCCCACCGTGAAGTAACGCGTTTCCTGCACCGAACCGTTAAAACGGAACTGCACGAGATCGCCGTTTTCGAGCTTGTTGTTATAGGCGAGCGAGGCGTTCTTCGTGCTGTCGAACACGGCGTTGCCTTCGGCGTCGAACGCGGTATTCGCGTTCAGCGTCCAATCGGCTTGATTTGCAAGCAGCTGCGACGGCTTTTCCTGTCCGTCGGATACGACCTGAAACGAAATTTCTTCACGCGTCGTGTTGCCGCCCCTGTCGCGCACGGTGTAGATCGCCGTATATTTTCCGCACTTTTCGGGCGTGAACTGCACGATCGTGTTGCCCTTCACCTCTTCGTCCTCTCCGTCGAAGAGAATATACTCGTCGTCGCGGTGGAACAGCACGCGCAATTTTACCGAAGAAGAAACGTCGCCGTCCTCTTGATCGGACGCGGACGCCTTCGGCAGCGTGATCGGCTGCCCGACAACGTATGTACCCGCCGAAAATTCGTCTTTTTCCACCGAAATCACGGGCGGAACGTCGGTATCGGTAGGTTTATCCCCCTGATTGTTGCAGCCCGCCGCCGCAAGCGCCGTTCCCAAACATAAAAAACACAGCGCCGCAATTACTCTTTTCTTACCCTTCATAAAAATCTCCCTTAATTAAATGATTTGTTTTTTTGTTTTCCTTCCGCCGTACGGAATGTGTTACGCCTTGTTTGCCTGCAAAAATTTGTGCCGCTCCGCCCTCCTTTTTGTTCTGAAATCATATTCCGAAACGCCGCTTTTGCCTTATTTCGGCAAAAAGTGAAACGTTTAACTTTTTTGTTAAAAATTTCCGTCCTCTTCCGAACCTCGGAATACGGACGTTTATTTTTTCATATTCGCAATCGAATCGGTGTAGATCACGCGCGACTTCACGACCACCCTTCCGCCGCACTCCGCCCCCGCCGCAAACGCGAGCAATTTTTCGCAAATCGCCTCGGCGATCTGCGGAAACGGCTGATAAACAAGGCTCAAACGGGGCGTATACGTCTGCGAAAGCTGGTTGTTGTCGTACCCGATAAACGCCACGTCGTCGGGAATGCGCAAGCCTGCCTCGCCCACCGCCATCAACGCACCCAGGAACATACCCGAAGACAACGCGAAGATCGCATCGGGACGGTTTTCTTTGAGAAGCTTTTGCGTCCGCGCGTAGGAGTTGGCAACCGAACCCAAATCGGGAATAATGGTCACGCAGTTTTTTCCCGTTTCTTCCACGGCGTCGCGCACGCCGAAACAGCGGTCGTTCGTGGTGGAATACAAACTGCCCGGCGCAAGCACCGCGATATTCTCGAACCCGCGGTCCAAAAGCTCGCGCGTGACGTCGCGGCATACCGCGCGGTTATCGGTCACGACGGCGCAAACGTCGGCGTCCTCGAGCGCGGTATCGAAGAACAGCACGGGGATTTTATTCGCGCGCGCGATTTCAAGCGATTCTTCGCTGAGCTTTTCGGGCGCGATCAAGATCACGTCGGTTTTTCTCGAAATGAGCGCGCGGAATTTGGCGTTTTCCTGCGCGGCGTTGTTGTCGTAACCGCTCACATAGAGCGTGTAGCCCTTCGTCGTCATGGTGCGTTCGATTTCCGCCATAAGCGAGGAATAGAACGCCGACGCCATGTTCGGAACGAGTACGCCGATCGTCATGGAAAATCCCGTTTTCAGACTGCGCGCGAAAAAATTGACGTTATAATTGCACTCGGTAATGGCGTGCTCGATTTTACTTTTGTTTTCCGCTTTTACATGCACGCCGTTGAGATATTTCGAAATCGTCGCAATGCTCAGTCCCGAAATTCTCGCGACGTCGTGCAGCGTACCCGCTTGTGTTTTGCTCATATTCTCACCCGTCAGGTTTATTCTTTACCGATGTAAAACACCTGTGTATATAGCCGCGGCGCATAAACCGCGCTGTCTTTTTTCGTATCGCAGGTCGCAACGACCGCGTATTTTCCGTCCTGTTCTTCGACGAACCGCACCGTTCCCGTCACGGAAACTTCCTTCCCCTTGTAAGTCACGCCCGTCAAATCGATCTTGCTCCCTTCTGTTATCGCGCCGACCGCCGCATAGTTTGCAAGCGGTTTCACGAGCATGAGCGCCTCTTCGCCCGATGCCGATACGAATTTATCCGCCGCGTTGTTCGTCAGCCCTACATATCCCTCGTCCGCTGTATCGACGGTCTGCCCCGCCGTATCGAACGTCCAATACCAACCGATCATGCCGCGGTCTTTGTAAAACTTTTCGAACTCTTGCGTCATGACGGTGGAATTGACGTCGATACCCGTATTGAGCGCCGTCCAGCGTTCGAGCGAATCTTCCGTCATATTGTTGGCAAGTAGCGCCGTGGGAATGTTCGGCAACGCCGCCGCCATTTTGCGAATGATATTTTCCGCGAACGAGATCACAACGACGCGGTCCTCAAACTGCTTTTCTTCGATGACTTTTTTCAGTTCGTCAACGATAGCGTTGTTTCCGGACTTGCTCTCGAACACGAGAATACTGTCGGAATCCTTCATCGCGTCGATGATCTCGGGCAACGTGGGGATATCCTCTTCGGGGCCCTTGCGATTGAGCTTATACTGCCTGATCTCTTCGAGCGTCATTTCCTCGACCTTACCCTTTCCGTTGGTCGTCGCGCTGATATCGGCGTTGTGCATCATGACGATGTGATTGTCTTTGGAAAGATAGCCGTCAAGCTCGATGTGCGTCGCCCCTGCCGCGGCGGCGGCAACCGTACCCGAAACCGAATTTTCGTGGTGCGTTGAAGGTAGTCCTCGATGCGCCACATTGAACGGCGTACGCAACGCCCCTTTCGTGCAATCGGCAATGAGCGAATATGCCTTTCCGTATTCCGAACAGATCAAGCCGTATGCACCGCTCCCCAAACAGTCGTATAAATCAAGGTCGCCGGCGCTTTCCGCTTTTACCCAAACGGTTTTGAACCGCGCCTGTATGTAACGCACGTTTTCCGCGCTCGCCGCGCTCTGCGGCAGAACGACGGTTGCGGCAAGCGCTTCGTTTGCCGTCTGCGCAACGCCTTCGGCGCTTTCAAGCGCGTCGTACGATAAAATGCCGCGGATCTTCGGAAAAGCCGTGCGTACCTTTTTCACAAGCGCGGGCTGCGACGCCATCACGGCAAGATCGGCAATTTCCATGCGCTCGGTCATAAAGGCGATTGCCGCGTCGGCACAATCCTCATCCTGTAAATACAACACGGGAATGATTCTTCCTTTACAAATATTATCGTATATATTTGCAAAACTGTCAAGTTTTTTGCCGTCTGTCGACAAAACATTGTAATTTTTACTGAAACGGAAGATGGCGTTCGAAGGCGTCCACGAGGCGGATCTCATTCTGTCGAGCGTTTCTTTCGAATCGACGTCGCACACGACGGTAGGCGGATTTACAAGCATACCCTCTTCCTGACGGTAAGTCTGCACATATTCCGAAACGATCACCTTACCGCCTTTCCACTCTTCCATCACGTCGCCGTCCTTTCCGCCGTTCGCGCACGAACAGCAACCCGCAATACAGGCGAAAAAGGCAACAACCGAAAGCATTTTGCGTAATTTCATATCCTCTCCCCGTTAAGTTAAACGTTTTACTTTTTGCCTTGAAAGAACGGGAAGCGTGCTTCCCGTAACCCCTGTATGAAAGTTAAACGTTTTATTTTTGTGGATAAAAAAAGAAAAATGTCCTTTCCGCGAAAAATTTTATCATAATTTTTCCATGCTGTCAATACCTTTTTGAAAAATTTTTGTGTGAAATTTTTTTTGCACGGCAAGATTCCTCGGCTTCGCTCGGAATGACAACAAAAGCCCTGCCGCGGTGCGCGCGCCGATACCCACACACCTGCCGTAGTGAGCACGCTTATACACACTCTGTCATAGCGAGCGCGCTAATCCCCATTCCCCCCTTATCACGGTGCGCGTGCCGATACCCATTCCCCCCCCCTTGTCATGGTGAGCGTAGTCGAACCATCCCATAATAAAAATATGCGCCCCGAACGGGGCGCATACGCGTTTTACGCTTTCTGAGCGAGTTTTTCCTGTAATTTATCGCGGCGCATTGTGAGCGAAATGCGCTTTTTCTTTTCGTCGACTTCGAGCACCCACACGGTAACGACGTCGCCCACCGAAAGCGCTTCGGAAGGATGACGGATAAATTTGTCGCAAATCTGCGAAATATGCACGAGTCCGTCCTGATGCACGCCGATATCCACAAACGCGCCGAAATCAATGACGTTGCGCACCGTGCCTTTGAGTTCCATTCCCGCCTTCAGATCCTTCATTTCCATAACGTCGGTGCGCAGAACGGGGGGCGGCAGCTCGTCGCGCGGGTCACGACCGGGTTTTTTGATCTCTTCCATGATATCGAACAGCGTCGGCAAACCCACGCCGCATTCCCTTGCAGCGCGTTCCGCGCCGTATTTTGCAAGCCGCGACATCAGATTAAACAGTTTATCGTCGCGCACGTCGTCCATCGTGTAGCCGCACAAACCGATGAGTTTTTCCGCCGCCTCGTAGCTTTCGGGGTGCACGGCGGTGTTGTCGAGCACCTGTTTGCTCTCGGGCACGCGCAAGAAACCTGCGCACTGCTCGTAAGCCTTCGCACCGAGTTTGGGCACTTTCAGCACTTGCTTGCGCGAAGTGAACGTGCCGTTTTCTTCGCGGTATTTCACGATATTGGCGGCGACGCCCGCATTGAGCCCCGAAACGCGGGCAAGCAGCGGCGCGGAAGCCGTGTTCAAATCGACGCCGACCGCATTGACGCAATCTTCCACGACGCCGTCGAGCGCCTCGGAAAGCCGTTTTTCGGGCATATCGTGCTGATACTGCCCCACGCCGATCGATTTGGGATCGATTTTTACAAGCTCGGCAAGCGGATCCTGCAAACGGCGCGCAATCGAAACCGCCGAACGCAGGTTGACATCGAACTCGGGAAATTCCTTCGCCGCCAAAGGCGACGCGGAATAAACCGACGCGCCCGCCTCGTTTACGATCATATACGACACGCCCGCCCCCGCGCCGAGCGAGGCAATGAGTTCCACCGTCATCTGCTCGGTTTCGCGGCTTGCCGTGCCGTTGCCGATGGCGATATGCTTGACCTTATGTTTTTTGATGAGCGCCGACAGCTTGACGATACAATCCTGTTTCTGTTTTTCGCCGTAAGTGGGATAAACGACGGTGGTATCGAGCACTTTGCCCGTTCCGTCGACGACGGCGACCTTGCAGCCCATGCGATATCCGGGATCGAGCCCCATCGTGACGAATCCCTTTACGGGCGGCTGCATCAGGAGCGGGCGAAGATTGAGCGCGAACTGCCCGATCGCACCTTCACTTGCGCTTTCCGTGAGCGCCGCGCGCACTTCGCGTTCGATCGACGGCGCGATCAGGCGGTCGTAAGCGTCTTCCGCCGCCGCCTGCACGAATGCCGTCGACGCGCACTTTTCTTTGAGCACGCGCGAATTGACGAGCGAAAGCGCCACTTCGCGGTTCATATCGACGGCGACTTTGAGCACCTCTTCGCGTTCGCCGCGGTTCATGGCAAGCACCTGATGCCCCTGCACCTTTTTAACGGGCGACACAAAGGCGTAATAATTACGGTATACGGTATCCTCGGGATCCTTATTTGCGGCGGCCGAGGTGATATCGGCGCGGTCGAAGTAAGTTTCACGCAATACGCGGCGGATTTCCGCGTCATCCGAGATCCATTCAGCGACGATATCCGAAGCGCCCGCAAGCGCCGCGGCAACGTCGGGAACGCCCTTCTCTTCGTCGATATACTTTTGCGCCTCTTCTTCGGGCACAGGGCAGTCGGGCGCCTGCGCGAATAAGATTTCGGCAAGCGGTTCAAGCCCCTTTTCGCGCGCGACCGTGGCGCGCGTGCGGCGTTTCTGCTTATAAGGGCGATACAAGTCTTCCACCTCGGCAAGCGTTTTCGCCCCGTCGATCTGCGCGGCAAGTTCTTCGGTAAGTTTGCCCTGATTTTCGATCGACGTTTTCACTTCCTGCCGCCGCGTTTCGAGATTGCGCAGATAGGTCAAACGGTCGGCAAGCTCGCGGATCGTTTGATCGTCCATCGTGCCGTGCATCTCTTTGCGGTAACGCGCAATGAAGGGAACGGTGTTCCCCTCGTCCAGGAGCGTGACGACGTTGCCGACGTGCTCTTCGGTTTTTTCAAATTCTCTTGCAAGTATCTGTACGATCGTTTCCATAAACTAACCTCTTTTACCTTTTGCGGAAAACCGCCGTTTCAAACGCGCCATACCTTCCGTTCGCCCGACGCGGCAAAGCGTTGCCGAGTACGTATTCACAGTCGGGCAAGCCCGTTATTTCTTTTTCCTGTTCAAAATTGTAAACGACGAGCAGCTGTTCGCCCTGATACGTTCTCGTATAGGCAAAATAGCCGTTCCCCTGCGTTCTGTCCTCAAACACGCCGTACTTTGCCGCATCGCTGCCGCTGCGCAGAGCAAGCAACCGTTTATAAAATTCAAACACCGATTTCGTATTGTTTCGGTCTTGCGCAAGGTTGACTTCCGCTCCGCGGCTGTGCAGTGCGATCCACGTTTTATCGGCGGAAGAAAAGCCGTAATTTTTCGAGTTGTCCCAACACAGCGGACGGCGCACGTTATCGCGGCTGCCGAAGTTGATGCGCGCGAGCAATTCTTCTTTTTTCAGTTTGCCTTGATAGGCGTCGTAATAGTTATACGTTTCCACGTCGTTGAAATCACTTAACGCGTCATAATGCGGATCGGGCGTACCGAATTCGATGCCCTGATAGAGAAACGGCGTTCCCTTCAACAAATAGAACATGGCGGCGTACATCGTCGCGGTTTCGTAGCGTTTTTCTCCGTCGTCTCCGCCGCGCGAAATAAAATGCGCCTGATCGTGATTATCGGTAAACAGCGTGTAGAGCAAATTGTTTCGTTCGGTAAAATACTGCCATTTTACAAGCGTGTTGCGCAATCCGTCGATATCGCGTTCCGCCCGCTCGAACTTATCGCCCGTTCTGCCCAATCCGATATGATCGAATTGAAAAATACATTTCAATTCATCTCGGTTCGCGCCGCAGAAATCGGCGATTTTGTCTTCGCCCATCGAACACTCGCCCACGGTAAAGAGCCGTTTCACTTTATCGCGCCCGAACAGTTCCTTGATATATTCATGGATTTTGGGGCCGTTGTTCATCAAGCCGTTTTCAAAATCTTTGGCGATATAATCCAACACGTCGCAGCGGAATCCGTCCACGCCCAAATCCGCCCAATAATCGACGACGGCGCGCATTTCTTCGCGAACCTTCGGATTTTCCCAATTCAAATCGGGCTGTCCGATTGCAAACGAATGCAGATAATATTCCCCCGTCGGGCGGTTATACTCCCACGCGCTGCCGAGAAAACACGACTGCCAATCGTTCGGCACGCTGTCGCGCCAGATATAATAATCGTGATAAGGATTGTCGCGCGAGGAACGCGCCTCTTTGAACCATTTGTGCTCGCTCGAAGTGTGATTGGCGACAAAATCCATGATCAGTTTGATGCCCCGCGCGTGCATTTCGCCGATCATGCGTTTCCAATCGTCTAACGTGCCGAATTCGTCCATGATATCGCGGTAATCGGAAATATCGTAACCGTTATCGCAATTCGGGCTTTTATAGCAGGGCGAAAGCCACACGGCGTTTACGCCCAGCTCTTTGAGATAATCGAGTTTTTGCGTGATTCCGTTCAAATCGCCCACGCCGTCGCCGTTTGCGTCGCAAAAGCTGCGCGGGTAAATCTGATAGACGATCCAATCGAGATACGGTTTCCGTTCCAAGTCAGTGTACCTCCTCGACGTGCCATACCCAGCCGCCGAAGTCGGGCAGGCGGGGGAAATTCAGCCCCGCCGTACAAAGCGCTTTGCCGCTCGCCGTTATGTCCAGTTCGCGGATAAAATAGATTTTCTTTTCGTCGAGTCCGTACAGGCGAAGAGTTTTATCGTAATCGCACGGACAACCGTGCGCGCGTTCGCCCGCGACGTAGGCTTTATTCTTATCCTTGCTGACAAGCATTTCGCAGAAATAATTGTTTTCGAACGGATTGCTCAGGCGGTAGAGATCGCCTTTGAGCACAAGCTCGTCGATCTCTTTGTACGCGGCGATCTGCGCTTTCGTCTTTTCCTTATCCTCTTGCGACATTTTCGACAAATCGAGTTCATAGCCCGTTGCCCCGAGCGACGCGATCACCCCGCGCGTTTCGAAAGGCGTACTGCGCTGCGTCTGGTGATTGGGGCAGACGGAAACGTGACAGCTCATCGCGCTCAGCGGATAGGCATACGAGGTGCCCCACTGTATTTTCGTGCGCTCGTAAGCGTCGGTGTCGTCGCTCGTCCAGAACTGCGGGAAGTAGTAGAGCGATCCGGCGTCGAATCTTCCGCCGCCGCCCGCGCACCCTTCGAAAAAGACGTGCGGGAACGCCGCCGTCAGCCGCTCCGCCAAATCATATACGCCCAATATGTAACGATGCATAAACTCGCCCTGCTTTTCGGGCGGCAACGCCGCGGAATATACCTCGGTGATATTGCGGTTCATATCCCACTTGACGTAAGAGATATCGTTTTCGCGCAATACCTTGCTCACTACCCCGAAAACATGATCGACGATCTCTTTGCGCGTAAAATCGAGCACAAGCTGATGTCTGCCGCAAACGGGTTTGACGCCCTCTTTTTTGATCGCCAAATCGGGGTGCGCGCGGTAAAGATCGCTGTCCTCGGAAATCATCTCGGGTTCGAACCACAGCCCGAATTTCAGCCCGTTCTTCTTACAACGGTCGATGACCGTTTTCAAACCGCCTTGCAGTTTGTTCTCGTTTACGAACCAGTCGCCCAGACCCGAACGATCGTCGTTCCGCTTGCCGAACCAGCCGTCGTCGAGCACGAAGGTATCGATCCCAAGCCGCGCCGCTTCGTCGATGATGGCGAATAATTTTTCGTTGTCGAAATCGAAGTAAGTCGCTTCCCAGTTGTTTACGAGTATGGGACGGCGCCGATAGACGCAATCGGGGCGAACGATCTGTTCGCGGATAAAATCGTGGATACTGCGCGACATGCCCCCCGTGCCCTCGTCCGAATAGGTGAGCATCGCCTGCGGCGTGACAAAGGTTTCGCCGCCGCCGAGCTGCATGCTGAAACCGATATCCTGAATGCCGCCCTGTAAGCGCACGGTATCGACGGGCGACTTTTCGGCGGTGAGCGCAAACGATCCGCTGTAAATAAGTTGCACGCCGTAACATTCGCCGTGCTCTTCGGCGCAATCTTTTGCAAGCAGCGCCGTAAACGGATTCATCTGATGCGACGACGCGCCCCTAAGCGATTGCAACCGCGTGACCCCGTGCCCGAGCGGCACGGTTTCGGGATAACGTTCCCGCGCCCAGTGCCCCCACAACCGCAAAAGCGAATAATCGCCCTCGGGCAGATCGCAGCAGAAGGAATAAGCCTTTTCGAGCACGACGCTTTCCTTGCCCGCGTTGACGTATTCGGCGTTACGCACGAGCACGTCGCTCTCGTCCCACACCGTATAATGAAGGATTGTTTCGAGCGAGGAACAGTCGTCTTTCAGCGTCACGGCAAGCGTGCGCCCGCCGCCGCGCGCGTGCGGCATACCCTTTACTTCGGGTACGCCGTCGAAGATCTTATGCGAAACATAACGCAAACGACTCATGCGCGCGCCGTCCCGACGAAGAACGATCGCCGTCGGTTCGCGGTAGTCGCCGCGCCCGTAAGGAGAAAATTCCGAAGGCATTTCATTGAGCGCCATATCGCAATTCATACTATCGGGATTAGGCGCGTGCGATTTGGCGCGGTGCGCGATCAGATAGGCGATATCGCCCTCTTCCACCTTGGCGCCGTAATGCACGTTCTGCAAAAAGCCCGCTGCGTTGACATAAAAGATATACGAAAAGCGCTTGCCCGTGAGATGAAACGTCTTGTTTTTTTCGTTAAAACAAATCATAAATAATATCCTTTCCCCCGCCGAATAGTGTAACGTAAAATAAAAAAAATTGCAACTGTTTGAACGTAATTTGCGGGCGTAAAATTTTTCGCGCCGATTTTGCTTGATTTTTCAAAAATTCCGCGCGATAGCTTGCAAAATCCGATAAAAAAATTTATAATAGATACGATCAAAATCAAAGAGGTATTTATGAAAACTCCTTACGCAATCATTATTATGGACGGCTACGGATTAAACGCCGAACAAAAAGGAAACGCCATTTCAATGGACGGCAGCAAAAACGTTGCCGCCCTGCAAAAGAACTACCCTTCCGCCACGCTCGGCGCAAGCGGGCTTTCGGTCGGACTGCCCGACGGACAGATGGGCAATTCCGAAGTCGGGCACCTCAATATGGGCGCGGGGCGCATTGTTTATCAGGATCTGACCAAGATCACGAAAGCCATCGGCGACGGCGACTTTTTTACCAATCCCGCCCTGCTTGCGGCGATGGACAACGCCGTCAAAAATCATAAGAACTTACACCTTTTCGGATTGCTTTCCGACGGCGGAGTGCATTCCCATATCACCCACCTGTTCGCCCTTCTGAAAATGGCGAAAGAACGCGGTGTGAAAGAGTGCTATGTGCACGGCTTCATGGACGGGCGCGACGTTTCCCCCACCTCGGGCGCGGGATTTGTCAAAGAATTGCAAAACGAGATGAAAAAACTCGGTTACGGCAAGATCGCCTCGCTCGCGGGCAGATATTACGCCATGGATCGCGATAACAACTGGGACCGCGTGGAAAAGGCTTACGATATGCTCACAATCGGCAACGGCGTGCAAGCGGAAGACCCCGTGAAAGCGCTCGAAGATTCTTATGCCGCAGGCGTCACCGACGAATTTATCCTGCCCACCAATATCACCGAGCACGGCAAGCCCGTAGCCCTCATCAAGCAAAACGACAGCGTCGTCTTTTTCAACTTCCGCCCCGACCGCGCCCGCGAGATCACGCGTGCGTTTACGCAGGAACAGTTCGTCGTTCCCAAAGGTACGGCGTTCGAGCGCAAAACGGGTTACCTTGCGCCCGTTTATGTGTGCTTTACCGTGTACGACGCCGCATTCGAACACGTTGAGATCGCCTTCCCCAAACAGAGCCTCAACAATACGTTGGGCGAATATCTTGCCAAACTCGGCAAAAAGCAACTGCGCATCGCCGAAACCGAGAAATACGCGCACGTCACCTTCTTCTTCAACGGCGGCGTAGAACAGCCCAACGAGGGCGAAACGCGCGTGCTCATCAATTCGCCCAAGGTCGCGACCTACGACCTTCAACCCGAAATGTCGGCTTACGAAGTGACCGACCGCGTGATCGAAGAACTCAAAACGGGCGAATACGACGTGATGATTCTGAACTTCGCCAACTGCGACATGGTGGGGCATACGGGCGTGATCCCCGCCGCGGTGAAAGCCGTGCACACGGTGGACGAATGCGTGCAGCGCGTCGTCGACCAGATCCTGAGCATGGGCGGCAGCGCGCTTTTGACCGCCGACCACGGCAACGCCGATAAAATGCTCGAAACCGACGGTTCGCCCTTTACGGCGCACACCACCAACCCCGTGCCCGTCGTGCTGATTTCGGAACAATACAAGAACGCTACACTGCGCACGGACGGCATTCTCGCCGACCTCGCCCCCACCCTGTTAACGGTCATGGGCGTGCCCGTTCCCGAAGAAATGACGGGAAAGAGCCTGATCAAATAATTGCTTTTCCGATCAACGAAAAGCCGCCTGCAGTGCATACCGCAGGCGGCTTTTTCAATCGGATTTTACATATTATTCATGCCGCGTTTGCCCTTTTTGAGCTTGCGAATGGAAGTGCGGTGCTCTTCGCCCGCATAAAGGCGCACGAGGTTTTTGCGGTGCGCGAACCAGGTGAGGAAGTTCAGCGCAAGCAACAGCATAAACATGCCGATCACCCAGCCGTTCCCGATCACGCTTTCGTACCGCAAAAAGAAGATCAGCCCCTGCCATACCGAAAATCCCGAAACACCCAACAGCGAACCCATCGAGCCCCATTCGGTCAGCCCGATATAGAGCAACACGACGAACACGAGGAACAAAAGCCCGAACAGGATATTCCACGGTGTTTCGCACGAAAGGCAGAACCAGAACAGCCCGAGCGTCGAGGCAATGCCCTTTCCGCCCTTAAACTTCATCGTAACGGGATAGATATGCCCGATGATGACGAACACGCCGCAAAAATAGCGGATAAAATCGGAAACCGCCACCTGCGTTCCCGCAAAATAATATCCCTTGAACAAAAAAAAGCAAACAAGCGCGGGCACGCCGCCCTTGCAGGCGTCGAGCAGAAAATTCAAAAGCCCCACTTTCAGCCCGAATTCGCGGCTGACGTTCATGGTGCCGGGGTTGCCGCTGCCGATTTTGTGCACGTCTTTCTTTTTAGTTTTGGCGATGATCACGGCGAAGTTGAAACAACCGATAAAATAGCAGACGACGGCGATCAACAAAAGCCAGTACCAAAGCCGGGAAAAAGTCAGTTCCACGTTACTCGTCCTTTTTGCTTCTTACGAAAATCCGGATCGGCGTGCCCGAAAAATCGAATGCCTTGCGGATCGCGTTTTCGAGATACCGTTCATAGGAAAAGTGCATGAGCGTTTCGTCGTTGACCTGCAACGCGAACGCGGGCGGATACACGCTCACCTGCGCCGCGTAATAGAGTTTGAGCCGCCGCCCTAAATACGAAGGCGGTTCGGAAATGCGCACGGCGTCGGAAAGCACGTCGTTGAGCACGCCCGTCTGCACGCGGAACCCTGCATGCTCGTACACCTCTTCGGCAGCCGAAAGGATTTTTTCCACGCGCTGCCCCGTCATGGCGGAAATATAAACCGATTTGAAATAATCCATGAATTTGAGGTCTTCTTTGAGCTTATCCTCGAACGTTTTCATGGTATGGGTATCCTTTTCGATCAGATCCCATTTATTCATGACGACGACCGAGGGCTTGCCCTGTTCATGGACGTAACCGATGATCTTGACGTCCTGCTCGGTCAGTCCCTGCTGACTGTCGACGACAAGCAATACGACGTCGGCGCGGCGCACGGCGTCGAACGCGCGCAGAACCGAATAATATTCCACGTCGTCCTCGACCGAACGTTTGCGGCGGATACCCGCCGTATCGATAATGGTATACTCTTTTTCGCCGCGCGTAAAACGGGTGTCGATCGCGTCGCGCGTCGTGCCCGCGATCGGGGTGACGATCGAGCGTTCCTGCCCCAGAAGTTTGTTGACGAGCGAACTTTTCCCCGCGTTGGGTTTCCCCACAACAGCGATTTTGAGCGAAGCATCCTCGACCGCTTCGTTGCGCGGAAAGAGTTCCACCGCCTTATCGAGCACGTCGCCGATGCCGCGCGAATGTTCGGAAGAGACCCCGAAGGGTTCGCCCAGCCCGAGCGAATAGAACTCGAAGAGCTTATCGGGCGAATAATCGTCTAACTTATTGACGACGAGCACGACGTTTTTACCGCTGCGGCGCAGAAAATCCGCCACGTCGTAATCGGACGAGGTGATCCCCTCGCGCACGTCGGTCATAAACAAAATGACGTCCGCCGTTTCAACGGCGATTTTCGCCTGCGCGGCGATCTGCCGCCATAAAACGTCGTCGCTTTTGAGTTCGATGCCGCCCGTATCGACAAGCGTAAACGGCTTGCCCTGCCATTCCGCCTGCGCCGTAACGCGGTCGCGCGTGACGCCGGGGCGGTTTTCCGTAATGGAAATCTTCCGCCCTGCGACTTTATTGAAAAAAGTACTCTTGCCCACGTTGGGGCGCCCCACGATAGCTACAATGGGTAACATATTTACACCTCGCGCGACTGCGCCTTGCCTTACAATAAGAAAAAGCGACTGTAAAAGCCGCTTTCACCGTTAAAATTTGAAACCCGTGATCCCGAAACCGAAACCGAGGAACACGACAAGGATATAAACGACAAGTGCGATCCAATAACAGGTTTTCCACGCTCTGCGGTTATTCGTGCAACCGCGCACATGACGGTAAGCGGGAAACGCAATTGCCACGAGCAACGCAATTTGCGCAACCAAATCGAGAATGCTTACAATGCTGTTTAACGCAGCAAAGTCAAACAAACTGATGATCCAACGCGTTAAAAACAAGAACGCCGTAATGAACAGCGCAATACATGCGCACAGGTTGACGACGTCGTAAGTGCGCTCTCTTCTCTGCTTGTTTTGCTTTTTCTTTGCCATAAGAGTTACTCCTTTTTGTTTTCTTTTCGTTTTCCTGCATTATTATATCAAACCGATTGCGATTTTGCAAGCATTATTTTAACAAAAGCACGCAATCTTCGCCGTCCGTTTCCCGAAAATGCACAACGATTTTCTCATTTTTCCCGCTCGGCACGCTTTTGCCCACGCCTTCCGCGCGGAACGGCAGTTCCCGATGCCCTCTGTCGATGAGGCAAAAGAGTTTCACGCGGTCCGCCCGTCCCACGCCCGCCAAGGCGGCAAGCGCGGCGCGCACCGTTCTGCCCGTATACAAAACGTCGTCGCACAAAATCACCGTTTTGCCCTCTAACGGAAAGGAAATTTCGCTGCCCTTGAACACGGCGTCGCACCCGCCCGTCAACAAATCATCGCGGTAAAGCGCGATATCGAGAATGCCGAGCGGCACGCTCACCCCCTCGGCGGCAAATATTTCCTGTTGCAGCCTCTTAGCGAGAACGACGCCCCGCGTACGGATCCCCACAAGCGCGAGATTTTCCGTTCCGCCCGCGCATTCCACGGCTTGCATGGCAAGGCGGCGGATCATGCGGCGCAGCTCGATTTCTTCCAACACGGTCATGATTTGTTTTCCTTCCTTAAAATTTCGAGAACGTGCGCAAACCGTTCGGGCGGCGGCGCGGAAAACGTCAGCCTTTCGCCCGTGCGCGGATGATCGAGCCCGATGCGAAAAGCGTGCAGAAACTGCCCTTCGGAACCGAACCGCTGTTTTTTATAGCCGTAAAGCGGATCGCCGACAACGGGGTGCCCCATGAACTTCGCATGCACGCGGATCTGGTGCGTTCTGCCCGTGTGCAGCTTGAACCGCACGAGGGTGTTGGCGCGGAAGCGCTCTTCCACAAAATAATCGGTCACGGCGTCGCGTCCTTCGCCGCGCGCGACGACGGCGTATTTCAGCCGGTCGTTACGATCCCTGCCGAGCGGCTCGTCGATCGTGCCGCCGTCGGCTTTAACCACCCCTTCGAGCAGGGCGAGATATTCGCGCGAACAGGACTTGACGCGGATCTGTTCGGAAAGCGACAGATGCGCCGCGTCGTTCTTCGCAATGAGAATGAGCCCCGAAGTATCTTTATCGAGACGGTGCACGATCCCGGGGCGCAGAACGCCGCCGATCCCGCTCAGACTTTTGAGCCGGTACAAACAGGCGTTGACGAGCGTGCCGCTTTCGTGCCCCGCGCCCGCATGTACCACCATGCCCTGCGGCTTGTTTATAACGGCAAAATCGTCGTCCTCGTACACAATCTGCAATGCGATGTCTTCCGCCTGCGCCGCTACGGGTTTGGGGTCGGGGATTTCCACCGTAACCGCCGTGCCCGCTCTGAGCGCCGCGCCCGCTTTGAGCACAATGCCGTCGGCGCGTACATGCCCCTCTTCGAACAGCTTTTTCGCACGCGAACGCGTCAACCCCGTCTGCTCGCTCACGAACACGTCGGCGCGGCAGCTTTCCTCGACGTCAAAGCGTTTTACCGTCATTCCCGTCCTCTTTCGCTTTGGCTTTGAGCGCGTCTTTTTCCTTGGCTTTTTCGCGCCATTCTTTCTTTAAGGGCAAGAGCGCGTCTTCGCCGATAAAGAGCAGTATGAACACAAGGACGACGGCGCCGAGCACAATATAAAAATCGGCAAGGTTGGCGATCCCGAACCCGACTTTCGATAAATCGATAAAATCGCGCACATAGCCTAAAATAAGCCTGTCCAACAGATTACCGACCGCGCCCGCCTCGATGATCGCCAGCACGATACGCACGGGCGTATTGCGGCGGAACACCGTAAAATAGACGGCGCCGATCACAAGGATCATGACGACGGTGAGCGCCGTAACGACGACCATCGCCGTATCGTTCCCGCCGAACAACCCGTAAGCGATGCCGGGGTTATGCGTATAATAGAGCCGCACGAGGTTGAGAAAGTACCCCGTCAGCGGGACGTCGGTATGTCCGCCCGCCGCGGCTTCCGCCCACACCTTCGAGATCAGGTCGATAAAGAGCAGGATACACGCGATGAGCGCGCCGACAAGCGCGACGAGCTTTTTCGAGGATCCTTGTTTGCCGTCCCGTTTCATTCTTCATCCTCCATCAAACCGAGTTCGCGGCACAGTTTCCCCAGATCGAGCGGCTGTTTGGGCGACAAGACGTCGTCCATGTTAAAACCGCTCTCTTCCTGCACGCCGCTGAGCCGTGCCGAAAGTTCGTCGTTAAAGGCGGCGAACGCCGCGCTGTCCTCTTCGTCGGGATACTTTTTAAGCAGCCGCTCGGAGAGCAGGCGGCATTTTTCGGCGAGCAACGCAAATTCCCTGCGCTCGTTTTCGCCCGCGCTCTCGTTCTCTTTTTTGAGCCGCGCCCCTTCGCGTTCGACGCGCAACATCGCCCCCGCCACTTCCTGCCGTTCGTTTTCCAGCTCGGCAACGCGGGCGGAAAGCGTGCGGTTCTGCTCTTTGAGCTCGCGCACGGCGGCGCGCTGCGCATTCAGCGCGGCGGTATACTCTTCTTTCAGACGGACGGCAAGTTTCCGCATATCCTTTTTCGAATACAATCCAAACATTCGGTTTCCCCTTTCCAACGTCACGGCGCGCAACGAACCTGCGTGAAAGCGTTATTTATATTCTTCCACCATCTTCTTTTTTAGCTCATACAGCGCAAGCGATAAATCCACTTTATAGATATGCGGCATATCCTGCCTCGTATACTCTTCCCAAAACAAAGCGTATTCTTTTTTGAAATAAGCGGCGATCTCGCTTAACGGCTGTTCGGGATAGACGCGTTTGCCGTGATCCATCATCTGCACGCGCAGTTTGCGCGCGGTGAAATCGGTCACGGTCATGCGTTTCCAGGTTTCCGTGGGGTGGAAAAGTTCGAGCGGTTTGCTCTCGTCGACCTTTTCGTCGGCGCGAACGATATAATCGGCGACCGCCTTGCCCGTCTTGTTGTCGTAAATGCGGTACACTTCCTTGAACGAAGGGTTCGTGATCTTTTCGGTCGTATCGGAAAGTTTGATTTTGGGGACTTCCATTCCGTCCTTATAGATGGCGGCGAGTTTATACACGCCCCCCAGCGCGGGCAGATCGGCGCTCGTAATGAGTTTCGTACCCACGCCCCAACTGTTGATCTTCGCCCCCTGTTCCTTTAAGGAACGAATGGAATATTCGTCTAAATCGCCCGAGGCGCAGATGATCGTATCGGGAAATCCCGCCTCGTCGAGCATCTTGCGCGCCTTCTTCGTCAGATAGGCCAAATCGCCCGAATCGATGCGGATCCCGACGGGCTTATGCCCCGCCGCACGCAGTTCTTTGAAAATCTTAATGGCGTTGGGCATACCGCTGCGCAGGGTGTCGTAGGTATCGACGAGCAGCAGACAGCTATCGGGAAAGCTCTTTGCATACGCGCGGAACGCCTCTTCCTCGCTTGCGAAGTTCATCACCCAGCTATGCGCCATGGTGCCCGATACGGGAACATTGAAGAGCTTGCCCGCATAGACGTTGCTCGTGCCCACGCAACCGCCGATCATGGCGGCGCGCGCGCCGTAAATGCCCGCGTCGGCGCCCTGCGCGCGGCGAAGACCAAATTCCATCACGCCCCCGCCCGCGGCGGCGCAGATCTTCGCGGACTTACTCGCGATCAGCGTCTGATGGTTAATAAATGTAAGCAAAGCCGTTTCGACGAGCTGAGCCTGCGCCATGGGTGCGCGCACGGTGAAGATCGGCTCGTAGGGAAAGACGATTTCCCCTTCGCGGACGGAAAACACGTCGCCCATAAAACGCAGATTTTTAAGATAGTTCAGATATCCTTCGTTAAAGATGCCGAGCGAACGCAGATAGGCGATTTCTTCTTCCTCGAAATGCAGGTTTTCGAGATATTCGAGCGCCTGTTCCATGCCTGCGGCAACCGAATAAGTAATGAGCTTGTTCGGGCGGAAAAACACGTCGAACACCGCCGTCTGTTCGTGCTTGCCTTCGTTGTAATAGCCCTGCCCCATCGTCATCTGATAGAGGTCGGTAAGTAACGATAAATTACGCATAATGCCTTCTTTTCGAAATATATTTTGATAAGGTGCCGTTGCGTGCCCTATTCCTTCTTATTCTCTTCGGACTGTTCTGAGTTTTTTTTCTTATCCTCTTTGGGCGGTTTCGGCGGATAGTTCTTGCCGAACATATTGATTTTACTGAAATAGGGCTTATCGTCCTTATAAGGCGTCATATAATTCGTAATGCCGCATGGGTCGCCCTTTGCGCTGCCGATCAGCGCGCCCTCTTTGTAATGATTGACGAGCAACAGCACCAAAACCGCGGCAAGCCCGCCCGACCAGATGAGAACGGCGAACACGAACGACCAGGGAACGCCGTGCGCGTTCAGAATATACGAAGGATCGCGCAACGGTTCCATGATCATGCGCACCACGCCGAACCATACGAAGGTCAAAAACGTGGGAATGCCGTTGGGTTTTTTCTTACGAAACCAGGTAAAGGTAAAGAGAATCGCCCAACCGACTAAATTGATGCACCCTTCGTAAAAGAAAAAGGCGTAATGCCATACGGCGTTCGGATCGGAAAACGAACCGATTCCGTGTAAATTCGGGTTCGGGCTGACGGGCACGGCGAAGGGAAACCATTGCCAATCGGGATTTGTCACCGTGCCGCCGTAGACTTCGGCGTTAAAGAAGTTCCCCCAGCGCCCGATGACCATTGCAAAGAGGATATTGAGCACGATACAGTCGGCAACGCGTAAAAATTCCATTTTGCGGATCTTGCAGACGAGAAACCCCGCAAGAACGCCCCCGATCACGCCGCCCGTGATGGAAAGTCCGCCGTCGCGGAACGCAAAAAAGTTCTGAATGCCGCTGCCGTCGGTCAGAACGGAAAACAGTCTTGCGCCGACAATCGCCGTGGGAATGCAGACGAGGAAAATCGTAAACACGAAATCGGTCGACATGTTCCGCCGTTTCATCAAGAGCGCCGACAAAAGCGCCGCCGCGATCATCGCCCCCACGATACAGAACGCATAATAATATATTTCCAATCCGAAAATATAAATCCCTCTGTCGTCGGCTACGCCGAACAAAGGATTTAACAGATTTGTGAGCATATTTTCGCTTTCCTCCCATTCTGTTGCAATCATTATACCCCGAAAACCAAAACAAGTCAACCGCAAGCGGTTGACTTGTAAGATTTTTTCGGATATTTATTTTATTTTTACGCCGAGCGGTTTTACCGCATTGAGCACGGGCACCGCGAGAAAGACGAGCGCAAAGTTAAATATACTGTTAAATATCTGCCCTTTGAACAGCAAACGATAACAGCAATAACCGAAAAAGCTCACGCCCGTGCCGAAACGGCTTTCGACGTATTCGACCACCGCCGTCGAAAAACCCGCGGCTTTATTGTAGAAATAGAACCCCGTGCTGTTGATCGCAACGGTGCACGCAAAAAACGCAACGAGACAGGCAAGGGCAAGTTTAATATAAAGCCCGCCCTTCACGTTCAGTTTGATCCCGTTCACGATCAGCCCCGAAAAAAGCGCCATGAACGAAACCGACAGCCCGACCCAGGGCATGTATAAAAAGCCCCAGCTGTTGTAGATAAACCCGATAAGATCGCCTAAAAATACGGCGCAGAACCCGTACATGGGGCCGATCATCATGCCCGTCAGCATCGAAATGAAGATCGTGACCGAAAACTGCACGTCGGCAAATTTGACTTCCAAAAACATGTTTGCTACGATGCATAGCGCCGTCATAAGACCGATATAAGCGACACGCTTTGCACGCGTTTTTTCGAGCAGCATTTCCGAAAAGAGCAAACGCTGCCAGAACGGATACTGCCGTTCCACTGTTTGAGACATAATAAAAAACCTCCCGAAGTTGAGAGGTCCGCAAAAAGTGTGCGCCGTGCACAAGCGCAAATCGAGCGGACGCGCCGCGGCACCGCAGAGCGCGGAATGCAAAAATTTTCCCGCTCTTTCGTTTGCGAACAACGTCCCGTTTCGCAACACTTTACGCGCCTTGGCTACTCTTCATAAATTATTATAAGCGGAACGCAAAAATTATGCAAGAAAAATAACATACTTTTCGAAAAATTTCACATTCTTTTTTTATGGTACTCGTCATGATTCGCACGGCAATCATTTTTCTCGTGCTGCTTATCATCATGCGGCTCATGGGCAAACGCCAGATCGGCGAAATGCAGCCCTTCGAGCTTGTTATAACGTTGCTCATTGCAGAGCTTGCCTGCATTCCCATGGCAGACAGCTCGATTCCCCTTTTGTACGGCATCATTTCGGTCGTCACGATCTATGTGCTGCACGAACTGATGACGTTGATGGATCTGAAATTCAAGCCGACGAAATCGCTTATCAGCGGCAAGCCGAGCGTCGTGATCAACAAAAACGGCATCGACGATTATCAGCTCAAACGCAACAATCTCGACGTTTCCGACCTCATCGAGTCGCTGCGCTCGGCGGGATACTTTTCGCTCGATTGCATCGACTACGCGCTTTACGAGGCAAACGGAACCTTTTCTGCGCTGCCCAAAGAGAATTACGAGAGCATGCAACCCTCTTTGCCCATCGTCATGATCGACAACGGCAAATTCGACAAGAAAAACTTAGAAATAACGGGCTTGCAACAGAGCTTTTTCGAAGAGATATTAAAGGATAACAAGGTCAAAAAGACCAAAGACGTGCTCGTTCTTACCGCCGACGGCACGGGCAAGCTCTATTTACAAGTGAAGGGTGAAAAATTCCGCACGCTCAACGTGGAATACCCCGGAGGAAAAACATGGTAAAATCGATTGTTTGCATCTGCGTCGCGGCATTGTTGCTCGCCTGCGGCGCACTCTGCGAATGGGCGATCCTGAAAAATAATTTCAACGGATTTCAGGAAGAACTCATAACGCTCACGCGTAAATTAGAAGAGGAAACGGCGAACGGCGAGGACGCGAAAGCCGTGCAGACCTCGTGGGAAGAACGCAAAAAAAGTTTGCATGTGTGGATCCCGCATAACGACGTGGCGCGGATCGACGACTATATGTCGGAAACGGTGCGCCTTGTTTCCGAAGGCGAATATGCGCTCGCGCTTGCCAAAGTCGAGATCATGTCGCACCTGACGGAATGCCTGCCCGGCACATACCTGCCCCACCTCGAAAACATTTTTTAAGAAAAAACAGCCGGTTGAACCGGCTGTTTTTTTATTCGGCTGCCGTCGCTTCGTAGCCCGCGGCGGTCACGGCGGCGATCAACGCCTCGTCGGAAACCCCTTCGGCGCACGCTACAACGGCGCGTTTCTTTTTGAGGTTGACTTCCGCGTTTTCCACGCCCGCAACGCTTTTGAGCGCGTCGCCGACGTGTTTTACGCAATGCATGCACATCATACCTTCGATTTTCAACGTTCGTTTCATGGTTTTATCTCCTTTTTCTTGTTTCTTTTTCAAATATACGGTCAGTCGCAGTGCATTCCCCACCACAAAGAGCGACGACAGACTCATCGCGCCCGCCGCAATCATGGGATTGAGCGACACGCCGAGAAACGCCAGCGCCCCCGCCGCCAACGGAATGCAGACGCAGTTATAGAAAAACGCCCAGAACAGATTTTGCTTGATTATGCGCATCGTCCGCCGTGCCAGCAAAAAGCAGTCGGTAAGCGAAGCCAGTTCGCCGCGCACCAGCACAACGTCGGCGCTCTCGATCGCAACGTCCGTTCCGTTGCCCATGGCAATACCCACGTCTGCCTCTTTGAGCGCGGGGGAATCGTTAATGCCGTCGCCCACCATCGCCACGACGAACCCTTCTTTCCGGCGTTCCTGCACGGCAAGCAGTTTATCCTCGGGCAACACTTCCGCGCGCACCCCGTCGATGCCCGCCTGTTTGGCGATATATGCGGCGCATGCGGCGTTATCGCCCGTCAACAGCCCGACCTGCATCTTCATGTCGTGCAGCGTGCGCACCGTCGCGGCGCTTTCCTCTTTTAACGTATCGGCGAGCGCAAACAACCCCAAAACGCTCTTGCCGTCGGTGAGATATAAAACGCTCTTTCCCTCGCCCGAGAGCGCCGCAAACCGCTCTTCGTCGAAGGGCACGCCGTATTCCTTTAACAGACGGTTATTCCCCAAATAATAAGTTTTGCCGTCCACGCGCCCCTTCGCGCCCAAGCCCGTCAGATATTCCACTTCGTCGGCTTGCGATCCGCTGCCGCAGAACGCCGTAATGCACTGCGCGAGCGGGTGATTGAGTTTGGTTTCGAGCGCGTATGCAATCGCTTTCGCCCGATCGTCACCCTCGAAGAGTACGACGGCGGGCGTTCCCCGCGTGATCGTCGCCGTTTTATCGAGTAGCACGGCGTTTACGCCTGCCGCGCGCTGCAAAGCCTCGGCGTTTTTATAGAGCACGCCGCGCGCCGCGCCCCGTCCCGTTGCCGCCATCACGGCGACGGGCGTTGCAAGACCCAGCGCACAGGGGCAGGAAATGACGATGACGCTGACGCCGTAATTGAACGCCGTTGCAAGATCGCGCGTGACGCTTATCCAGACGACGAAGGTCACAAGGGCGATCGCCAGCACGACGGGCACGAACACCGCCGAAATTTTATCGGCAAGTTTTTGAATGGGAGCCTTGCTGCCGCCCGCCGTTTTTACCATGCGCACGATGCCCGCAAGCAAGGTTTCTTCGCCCACACGCTCGGCACGGATTTTCAGATACCCGCTCTTTACGACAGAGGCGCTCACCGCTTTGCACCCCGCACTCAGTTCGACAGGCAGACTTTCGCCCGTGACGGCGGACTGATCGGCAAACGCATGTCCTTCGGTCACAACACCGTCGACGGCAATCGCCTCGCCCGCTTTGACGATCACGAGATCGCCCTCTTCGACTTCGGAAAGCGACACCGTTTTCGTCGTGCCGTCGCGTTCGACGGTCACGGTATCGGGCGCGAGCGTCAACAGTTTTTCCACCTCTCTGCCCGTTTTGCGCTTGCTCTTATCTTCCAACCACTTGCCGAGGCACACGAGCGTGACGATCATCGCCGCCGATTCGAAATAGAGCATGCCGCCCTTGCCCATACAGACGATGACGAACGAATAGAGGAAGGAAACGCCTGCACCCAGCGCGACGAGCGTATCCATATTCGGCACGCGTTTTACGACCGCGCGCACGCCGCTCGTGAAGAAACGGTAGTTGATCGCTAAAATAGCAAGCGTCAGTGCGATCTGAAATCCGTAATTGAACCAGCCGTGCGGCACGATCTTATCCGAAATCATATGCCCCATGGCAAGATACATTTCGGGCACGAGCAACGCAAGCGAAAGCCAGAACCGCAAAAAAAGCGTAAATCCCTTGCGCTGTTTGGGCGTCTTGCCCAGATCGTAAAGCCCGTAACCGAGCGCGGTGACCGCCGCGGCGATCGCCTTGCGGTCGAGCCGCGATTCGTCGTATTCCACGCGCATGCTCTCGCTCATGAGCGAAACCTCGCACGAAGAAACGCCGTCGAGTTTTTTTACCGTGCGTTCTATCCCTGCCGAGCAGGCGGCGCACGTCATGCCCGTTACCGAAAAATCCTGTTTCATTATTGAAATCTCCGAAAGAGGTCGACGATCTCGTCGACCACGGAAAGATTGCCCCGCTGAATATTCTCAACCAAACATGTGTGCATATGAACGTCCAACACACGGTTCGCAAGGCTTTTGATCGCCTTATCGATCGCCGAAAGCTGAATGAGCACGTCATCGCAATACACGCCGTTCTCGATCATGTTCCCCACGCCGTTGAGCTGACCGATAATGCGGTTGATCCGCGAGCGCAACGCGCGCACCTCTTCGTCGCTTCTCTCTTTTTTCCGCACCGGTTTGGTCTGATCGCAGCAATCCATGTTTTTATTCTCCTTTGTCTATGCCCTGTTTTTCCGAAAATATACCCTAACGGGTATTTTGATACCGCTATTATATACCCCTTACGGGTATTTTGTCAAGTATTTTTTATAAAAAAAATCCCCGTTTGCACGGGGAATTTTTTTATTGCAACGTTCTTTCGAGAAAGGCAAGGGCGTTGCCGCAAACGATTTTATCGGCGATACGGCTGGTAAACGCCTTGCAAAAATCGTCGTATAAGCGCGGGATTTCGGAAGGATCGGGCAAATATGCGTTGGGAGGTATTCCGTCGAAATCACTTCCGATGCAGAGAACGTCCTCTCCGCCCGCGTTCAGGATCGCGCGCGCATGCGCCGCCACCGCCGCGCGCTGTCCCTCTTTGTCCGCCTCTGCCGAAAGAAAATCAGCGCAGAAATACAACCCGACCGCGCCGCCGCAGTCTGCAAGCGTTGCGATCTGCCCGTCCGTTAAATTACGGGCGCAGTCGAGCACCGACGCCGATCCCGAATGACTTGCGCAAAAGGGAACGGCGGCGCGTCTGCTTAACGCCGCCACGTCCGAAAACACGCCGTCGCTCGCGTGCGACACGTCGACGATCATGCCGAGCGTCTGCATGCGCTCGACTACTTCGCGTCCGCAATCCGTCAGCCCGCGGTTTTCGCGCGCCGCAAACGACGAGCGCCCCGTAAACAACCCTTCGTAATCGGGAAAATTCGGATAGCCCAGCTCGTTCGGGCGGTTCCACAAAAGCGTCATCATGCGCACGCCGCGCGCATAGAGCGCATCGAGCTTTTTTACGTCGCCTTCGACCGCGCCGCCCTCTTCCACGGTCAGCATCGCGTTGATCTTCCCTTCCGCGAGATCCAAAACGCGGCGCACGGGATTGTATCCCTCGCGTTCACACAGATAATCGAACGAATCGCAGAGCGACTGTGCGCGCGCAAACCGCCCGTCGGCGCAATCAATAAAGGCGGCAAAACATTGTAAAAGACAGCCGCCCGAGCGTAGCGACTGCCTTGTCACCTGTAATTCGCCCGTCTGCGTGAGGGCGTCGCAATGAAAATCTAAATAGTTCATCGTTTAACGTTTGTAAAAGCACCGCAGCAAGAGCCGTAACACATACGGCGGTTTAATGCAGACGATCAAAGCTTTCCTCCCCGATTGATGATAACGAGCACGCAACCCTGCGCAAAAATATGCGCCCCGTCGCATTCGGCGATGTTGGAAATACCGCGCGTCGAACCGTAAACGAGGTCGAGTTCCTGCAAGGGATACTTCAGCCCGCTGCTCTCTATTATATGCGCGTTCGCGCCGAACGGGACAATCGAAAGCGTTTTTCCCTTATATCCGTTCAGCCCGACCAAGCCTTCACCCCAAAAAATCTCTTCGCGCTCGCTTATCAAGCGCGCGGGAACGCCGTTTCGATAGGCAAGATAGAGCAAATGCAGATTACCGAGAAAATGATCGCTGCGCAACCCGAACCCGCCGTACAGCTCGATTTCGTCCGCGCCCGCTTCGATTGCCCTGCGCACCGCAATTTCGCCGTCGGTATAGTTCTTTTCGGCGGGATACACATACGCGGGCGGAGGCACGGGCGTTTCATGCAGGGAATCGAAATCGCCCACGTTCTCGTCGATCGCAATTTTATCCTTCGCCCAGGCATACGCACCGTCGCAACAGAACACATAACCGTCTTTTACGATGTCGCCCGTATACGGCAACCCGTTGAGTAATACGATGTACTTCATACGCGGCGTAAAGATGCGATCGTGCCGCGCATATCGGCGGAACGGAACACCGTGCTGCCCGCCACGAGCACGTTGGCGCCCGCCGCGATAATCTCATGCGCATTCTGCTCGGTCACGCCGCCGTCCACCTCGATATCCACATCGGGTTTTCCGTTTTTTACACAGAACGAGCGCAGCTCTTCGAGTTTTTTAAGGCTTTCGGGAATAAATTTCTGCCCGCCCCAGCCCGGCACGACCGACATCACGAGATACATATCGACGTCGCCGAGCCAATCAAACAATTCCGATACGGGCGTGGCGGGGTTGACGACCGCCGCCGCCTTGACGCCGAGGGCGCGGATCGCGCGCAACACCTCGCCCGTCTGCTTGCCGCATGCTTCGACGTGAACGGATATCAGATCGGCGCCCGCCGCCGCAAAATCTTCGATATGCGTTTGCGGGTGCAAGGTCATCAGGTGACAGTCGAGAGGCAACCGCGTATGCGGACGGATATTTTTAACGAGCTGCGCGCCGAACGTGATGGGCGGCACGAAATTTCCGTCCATGACGTCGCAATGCACCATATCCGCGCCGTTTTGTTCCAACAGCGCCACCGTCTGCCCGACTTCGGAAAAATCACTCGCCAAAATGGACGGCGCAATTTTAATCTGCATGTTTTGACTCCTTCGTTTCAAGATAACTTGCGCGCAACTGTCCGCACGCGCCGCCGATATCGCCGCCCATACTACGGCGCAGCGTAGCGGAAATACCGTTTTTTTCCAGCACGCCCAAAAAGCGGTACGCGTCCTTTTCGGTTACGGTTTTCAGTCCGCGCTCTTTTACTTCGTTCAACCGAATGAGGTTGACGTGACACGGCTTACCCTTTAACAAACGTGCAAGCGCGAGCGCATGCGCCTCGTCGCAATTTTCCCCCGCAACGAGCGAATACTCGAAAATATACCGCCGCCCCGTCTTTTCGAAATAATACGCGCAGGCGTCGAGGATCTGCGCGATCGTATACGCGCGCGCCACGGGCATAAGCCTTTTACGTTCCCCGTCGGAGGAGGCATGCAACGATACGGTAAGATTGAGCGGCAGCCCTTCGTCCGCAAAGCGTTTCATTGCGGGAACCAGACCGCAGGTAGAAAGGCTGATGTTGCGGATACTCATGCCGAAGCCCTCTTCCGCCGTGGCGTTGCGCAAAAAACGAACGACGGCGTCGTAATTGTCGAAGGGTTCGCCGCTGCCCATGAGCACGACGTTTTTCACCGCTCTTTTTTCGCTCGTGCCGCCCTGCAAGCGGTTGACGGTTAAAATCTGCGCTAAAATTTCCCCCGCCGAAAGATTGCGGATCAGTCCGCCGAGCGTCGAGGCGCAAAAATTACAGCCCATGCGGCAACCCACCTGCGTGGAAACGCACTGCGTGGCGCCGTATTTATACTGCATGAGCACGCCCTCGATGAGATTGCCGTCGGCAAGTTCGAATAAAAATTTTTTCGTGCCGTCCTCGCGCGAAGAGAAGATTTCGCGTATTTTAATGGGCTCGTCCTCGTATTCGAAAAGCAGTTTTTCGCGGAACGCGGCGGGCAGCGGCAGTTCGCTGATCTTTTTGCCCTGCATCAACCCCGTATAAAGCTGTTGCGCGCGGTATTTTTTCTCGCCGCACGCTTCTACGAGCGCGGCGATTTCTTCGCGCGTGTAATCCTGCAATACCTTTTTCATATGCCCGCCATATCGGATAAACACCCGAAAATTTCTTTCGTGACCGCCGCGGAAGGGATATGCCCTTCGCCCTGCAACACCGTTACGGTGAGCAAGCGATTATCCGCCGCCGCAACCAATTCTTCCGCCTCGTCGACGCACGTTACGAGATCGCCGTCGCCGCCGAAGATATGATACGGGACGCGCACGCCCGCGAGCGTATCGCGCAAATCGATCGTGCTCAGTTCTTGCAACAGGCTCTTGTTATGCCGATACCCGTTCACGAAACAGGCGATTTTATCGGAAAAGCGGTAATCGCGGCTTGCAAAAATGCCCTTCATGGGGTTTTCCACGCCGCTCTTCTTGTCTTTTTTGCCGTATGCCGCCGTATATTTGCGCATGGTTTTGGAAAGCAGTGCGATCTGTTTTTCGGTAGGTTGCGGCGTATTCGCCATTTCCGCGACCGCACGTTTTACCTTTTCGGGCGCACGCGAACGGGCAACCGCCTCAAACGCCTTATCCGACAGCATAGGCGGCAGTACGATCTGCCCCGCCGCGCACACGCCGTCGAGCAAATCGGGCGCCGAGCGCGCCGCATATGCCGCAAGCGCACTGCCCCAACTGATTGCAAACAGATATAATTTCTGCGTCGGAAACCGCCTTTTGAGATAAGCGAGCAGATCTTCGGTCATGGCTACAAAATGCGCCGTCGTAAACGAATCGTCGATTTTGGCGTGATTGATCCCGCTGCCGTACTGATCCCAATACACGGCGATAAAACGGTCGGTGATATCGGGAAACAAGCCGCGCGCGCCGACGCAGAAAGGCGGCGGAAATCCGGGACCGCCGTGCAAAAAGAGCACGACGGGCGCATCCGCGCGTTTGCCTTCGAGCGCGATACGCTGTTCGAACCCGCCGAGATTCACGCATGCGATTTCGGATATCGCGCAACTTGCGCTGTAACGTTTTCGATGTTTATTCATAGCCGTTTCCTCAATTTGCTCACATAAAAACCCGCGCCGAACGCCGTATCGGGCAGAAACTGCAACCCGCAACGCGTGCGCTCATGCGCAAGCGCGCAATCGGGCGTTTCCGCCGTAAAAGCGGGTTCATTCTCTAAAAACGCAAGCACGACCGCGTCGTTTTCCTCTTCCAAAAGCGAACACGTCGCATAATACAAACAGCCGCCCGCTTTCACATAGCGCGCGCAGTTTGCAAGAATCGCGCCCTGCACCTTGATCAGTTCGCGAACGCCCTCTTCGCTCTTATTGAGCGCAAGATCGGGATTTTCGCACAGAGTACCCAAACCCGAACAGGGAACGTCGCACAAAACGCCGTCGAAAGCATGTTCCCATTCCCGTTTGAAAACGGTTGCGTCGCCCTGCACCGCCCGCACGTTATCCGTGCCCATGCGCGCGCAGTACTGTTCGATAAGCCGCACGCGGTGCGCATGATATTCGTTTGCCGTAACGGATGTGCACGTTTCGGAAAGCAACACGCTTTTTCCGCCGGGCGCGGCGCACGCGTCGAGCAAGGAACCGCACGGCTCGACCACCGAACAGATCGCAACCGAACCGACCGACTGAAAGGTGTAATCGCCCGCAAAAAACGCCGCATCGCGCACGAACCGTTCGAAAATTTTGACGTTTGCAAACGGCGTGTCGACGTGCGGGCGGTCGAGATATCCTTCCGCGCCGCGCACGAACCGCACGCTTACGCCGCAGCTCTTCGCCCCGACGATTTGTTCGGTGCGCGCGCCGTACGCTTCGCGCAGTCTTTTTATGACGAACGGCGGATAATTGCTTGTTATCGCAAGCCCCTCGTCGCCTGCGGGCAAGACGACTTTTTCGCCGTCGAACGCACGCAGAAAGGCGTTGATAAACCCCGCCGCACCCTCTTTGCCCGCCGCTTTGGCGAGTTTCACCGCGCCGTCGGTGACGTGATAGACGGGATTGTGCAGAAATACGATGTGATAGAGTGCGATTTTGAGAATGATCCGCACGCTCGTTTTGGGATTTTTCGGCGCGAACGCCTTGATACAAAAACTCAGGTAAGCGTCGTTTTCGAGCACGCCGTAAACGGTTTTCACCGTACCCGCACGCGAAACCTCGTCGCATTTGGTTTCCGCAAGCGCGATTTTGAGATGCGCGCCCTCGGAATAGACCTTGCTCAAAACGCGGTAGGCGTCATAAAACGGGCTTTTCAAAGCATTGCCCCTTTTGTACTTTTCTGCCGTTGAGAAAGTCGCGCGCGCTCATGATCTTCCCGCCCGCGGGCTGCAACTGCATGATCTTCACCGCACCGTCGCCGCACTTTACGAGCAATCCCTCTTTGGGCTGATCGCAAAGCACCGTACCGCACGGCGCGTCGTCCGCGCACGGAACCGCCTGCGCATGGTAAAAATTGAGCGTCAATGCGCCGATCCTGCCGAACGCGAGCGGCGCGGGCGACAAACCGCGCACAAGCGCGCTCACTTCCCGCGCGGAACGCGTAAAATCGACCTCGGTGCGCGCTACTTTTTTGCATACCGTTCCCGCGCCCTGTTTCGTAAGCATGATTTCGCCCCGCGCAATCCGACCGAGCGCGTCAACGATGAGCCGCGCGCCCGACTGCGCGAGTTTTTCGGTCAGCGTGCCGCAGGTATCCTCATCGGTCACCGCGCATTCCTCAACAAGGAACACGTCGCCCGTATCCATGCCGATATCGGTTTTCATGATCGTAACGCCCGTTTTTTCCGCGCCGTCAATGATACAGCGCGCAATAGGCGCCGCGCCGCGGTAAGCGGGCAGAAGCGAGGCATGCACGTTCCACACCCCGAGCGGAAACGCATCTAAAATTTCCTGCGTGAGCAGTTGCCCGTAGGCGCACGTCACCATCAACTCGGCGCCGACCGCGCGCAAAATCTCGCCTTCGTCGCGCAGGCGCACGGGCTGCAACACGGGAATGCCCGCTTTGATTGCAAATTCCTTCACGGGGGGCGGCGTCAATACGCCCTTTCTGCCCTGCGGCGCGTCGGGTTGCGTGAGCACCGCGGCGATATCGTGCCCCGCCGCATGCAACGCCGCAAGCGAGGGCAGCGCGAACGCGGGCGTACCGGCAAATACGATCTTCATCAGTCTTCGTCCTCGTCGCGGACGTCATCCGCCTTATCGGTATAAAGCACGCCGTCGAGGTGGTCGAGCTCGTGGCAGACGGCGCGGGCGAAAAATCCGCGCGCGACAAGCGACAGGCGGTTGCCTCTGCGATCGCTGTAAACGATTTTCACTTTGTCGGGGCGCAGCACCTTGCCCGCCTTGCCCCGTACCGAAAGGCAACCCTCGTATCCGTACTGCTCGCCCTTCTGCCACACAAACACAGGATTGATCAATTCGAAAAATCCCTCGTCGACGTCGACGAGCACGGCGCGCACGGGCACGCCCACCTGCGGCGCGGCAAGCCCCGCACCCTCGGCTTTTTTCAGCGTGTCGCGCATATCGTCCAAAAGCGTGCAAAGATCTTTGTCGAACTTTACAACGGGTTCGCATTTTTGGCGCAGGACGGGATCGCCGACCTGTACGATTTCTCTGATCATAATAACTCCTTAACTGAGATTACTCGGATTTTCTTCGGTGTACACCAACACGTTTTTATATTTGCATTCGGCGCAGACGTCGTAAATCTCTTTCAGAATGCCCGTATCGGCAAGGCGCATGAGCACCTGATAGCGGTGTTTATTTTGAATGCGTTTGACGGGCGCATGCATCTTGTTGAAAAACAGAAATTTTTCGGTGTCGGCAAGATAGATCGCATGCAATTTTTCGTAGACTTCTTTGAGTGCGCCGAGCGTTTCGCGTTCGTCCTCGCCCGAAACAAGCACGCGTACGATCTTCGCGTACGGCGGAAAGAGCGTCGCCGCCCGCATGGATATTTCATGCTCGTAAAAGCCCGTATAATCGTAATGCGCCGCAAAGCGCAGAATATAATTTTCGGGATCGTAGGTCTGCAACACGACTTCGCCCCGATCGCGCGCCCTGCCGCTTCTGCCCGCCACCTGCGTGACGAGCTGAAAAGTACGTTCGCCGCTGCGGTAATCGGGAAAATGCAGACTCATGTCGGCGTCGAGCACGCCCACGAGCGTAACCGAAGGAAAATCGTGCCCCTTTGCCACCATCTGCGTGCCGACGAGGATATCCGCCTCGCGGTCGGCAAAGCGTTTCAAGATCTTGAAATGCCCTTCCTTGCCGCTCGTCGTATCGACGTCCATGCGCAGAACGCGCGCGGACGGATAGATCTTTTTAAGTTCGCTCACGACGCGTTGCGTTCCCGTGCCCGTATAACGAACATGCACGCCGCCGCATTCGGGGCAAGAGCGCAGCATTTTATAGCGCGTGCCGCAGTAATGGCATTTGAGACAATCTTCTTCGGCGTGGTAGGTGAGCGAAACGTCGCAGTGTTCGCACTTGGCAACGTAACCGCAGTCGCGGCAGATGACCGTTTGCGAATATCCGCGGCGGTTCAGAAATAATATCGCCTGATTGCCCGAGGCAAGGCAGGTTTCGAGTTTTTCGCGCAGCAGCGCCGAAAAACCCGAGGCGTTCCCCCGCCCCACTTCGCGGCGCATGTCGACGATCGAAACCGAAGGCAGCGGGCGCGCGTTGATGCGGTCGGGCAGGTTCAGCAAAAAGAATTCCCCGTCCTTCGCCCGTTTATACGTTTCCACCGACGGCGTCGCGCTGCCCAGAACGAGCTTACAGCCGTTGTATTTCGCGCGCAGATAGGCGATATCGAAGGTATTGTAACGCGGAGAGCTTTCGGATAAATAACTGCCGTCGTGCTCTTCGTCGATGACGATGACGCCGATCTTTTCGAGCGGCGCAAACACGGCGGAACGCGCCCCGATGGCAATTTTCGCCTCGCCCTCGCGCAAGCGCTGCCATTCGTCGAACCGCTCGCCCGCGGAAAGTCCGCTGTGTAAAATCGCCGCACTGCGCCCGAACCGCGCGCGCAGCTGCATCAGCATTTGCGGCGTTAAAGATATTTCGGGGACGAGAAAAACCGCCGTGCGCCCTTCTTTGAGCGCCTGTGCGATCAAGGTCAGGTAAACCTCGGTTTTTCCGCTGCCCGTTACCCCGTGCAACAGCGTCACCGTTTTTTCGGTCGAAGTAATGCCGTCTACGGCGTTTTGTTGCGCCGCCGTGAGCGTACGCAAAGGCTGTTCGCCCGATTCCCCGCGGTAGGGATCGCGCAGCCGCCGCACCTTCTTCACCGCGACGACGCCCTTTTTTACAAGCGCGTCGAGCGCCGCACCGAACGATTCGCGCAATTCACCCGTAGGGACTTCCCCGCGTTCCTGTAAATATGCAAAAAGCGCCGCCTGCGCGCGCGCCGTTTTCGAAAATACCGGCATTTCCCCCGTGAGATACGCAACGTTCGAATAGGTTTCCGAAACCTTGCCTGTGCGCATTTCGGCGGGCAGAAAGAGTCGGAGGGAAAGCGCGAGCGGCACGCGGTAACGCTGAGCGATTTTCTTTGCGAGCGCAAGACATTCGTCGTTTAACGCCGCGCCGCGATCGGGGCAACGGTAAACGTTTTTGAGCTTGTCCTTCGGAACCGCGCTCGTTTCTTTTACGGACATAACAAAACCTGTCGTCGTACTCCTGCCGAAGGGAACGACGACGCGCATGCCCGCCGTTACGGTATCTTCGCAACCGTAATCGAATATTTTATCGACGTCGCTGTGCGCAATATCGACGATAACTTCCGCGATCATTCCTCAGTCCGTAAAAGGGTTACCGTCAGTCGCGTGCGGTAACGACCTTCCCGTTCATGATTTCCTGACAGGCAAGCACGATTTCCTTCTGCTTACCGGGCAGTTCGCGCGTGCCCGTAGACTGCATCTGCTCGATGATCTGGCGCGTGCGCTTAGAGGCAACTACGCAGAGCTCGTAGCGGCTTACGGGGTTTTCGGTGGAACCGAGTTTACGGATGAGTGCGTCTACCGAGGGTTCGTTGATCATAATTTCTGTCTCCTGCTATGCGTTTCTTTCTTTATCGATGATCGCCTGCAACGCGCGTTTCGCCGTTTGCAGATCGTCGTTGACCACAACGTATTGATATTGATCTTGTTTGCCGAGTTCGTACTGTACGCGCGCAAGCCGTTCGCCCCGCTGTTCTTCGCTCTCGGTCTTTCTTCCGCCGAGACGGCGTTCGAGCGTTTTAAGGTCGGGCGGGCATACCATGATGAGCACCGCGTCTTTGCATGCCTCTTTTACTTTGAGCGCGCCCACGACGTCGATCTCTAAAATCACGCTACCCGTTTTCAGCTTTTCTTCGACGAACGATTTGGGCGTGCCGTAGTAATTGCCGAAATGCTCGTCGTATTCCAGAAAGCCGTTTTGCGCGATGGTTTCGCGGAAGGTTTCCTTCGTCACGAAAAAGTAATCGATTCCCTCGCGTTCCGCGATACGCGGCGCGCGCGTCGTGCACGAGATCGAAAGCGAAAGCGTGTCGTCTTCCTGCGTCAGAAGGCGCACGAGCGTGCCTTTCCCCACGCCCGAAGGTCCCGAGATCACGAACAGTAAGTTCTTCATGCGTTACTCCAAATTCTGCACCTGCTCGCGCACTTTCTCGATTTCGTTCTTCATTTCGAGCGCGCAGGCGGTAACCTGTTTATCATTTGATTTCGAGCAGATCGTATTGCATTCGCGGTTAAATTCCTGCACGAGGAAGTCGAGCTTTCTGCCCACGCGGGCCTCGCCGCAGATATGATGAAATTCCTCGATGTGCGATTGCAGACGCGTCAGCTCTTCGTCGATGTTGCATTTATCGCAGAACAGCGCCGCCTCGGTGAGAATGCGCGTTTCTTCAACCTTGCCCGCAAGATATTCACTCATGCGTTCGGTGAGTTTTTTGCGGTATTCTTCCGCTACGAGCGGTGCGCGCAAGGCGATTTTATCGCGCAGTGCGGCGATGGTGTTCATGCGGTCGACAAGATCGCGTTTCAGCCGTTCGCCCTCGCTTTTGCGCATGGCGGCGTGCTGTGCAAGCGCCGCGGCAAGCGCGCTTTTGACGGCGCAGACAAGCGCTTCGTCCTCTTCCGCGACTTCTTCGGGCCGCGCCACGTCGGTCTGGCGCAATAAGAACGACAGCGTGACGTCGTTACTGAGTTCGGGAAACCGCGCGCCCAGCTCTTTTGCGGCGGTAACGTACGAGGCGGCGGCGTTCATATCGACGAAAAGCGTTTTCTGTTTTTCGCGCCGGTCGCAATAGCCGACGAACACGTCGACGTGCCCGCGCGAAACGCTTTCGCGCACGGCGGAACGGATCGCCTCTTCCGAGGAAAGCAACGTGCGCGGACATTTGACGGCAAGATCGAGAAAACGGTTGTTGACCGATTTCACCTCTACCGTAACTTCCAGCCCGCCCTCGCGGACGACGCCCTTACCGTATCCCGTCATACTGTACATAATCGTTCCCTTCTTCCCCGAAAATATTCCGAAACGCAAACCATTTCCGTTTACGGAATTTCCACGCGTATCATTATAACACAAACAAGCGATTATTTCAAGCCGTTTTGCGCAATTATCCTTTCAGACGGGCAAGAAATTCGTCCTCGCCGATGACGGGGATCCCCGCCTTTTTCGCCTTTTCGAGCTTACTGCCCGCTTTTTCGCCCGCGATCACGAGCGTCGTTTTCGAGGTGACCGCCGATTGCGCCGTGCCGCCTGCCTCTTCGATGCGTTTTTGCGCCTCGTCGCGTCCCATGGAAGAAAGGCTACCCGTCAACACGACGTTTTCCCCAGCGAACGCGCCGCCCGCAACGCGCTTGACGTACGGCGTGACGCCGAGTTCTTCGAGCGTTCGCAATTCCCTTTGGTTCTCTTCGTTGGCAAAGTAGGCGGTAATGGCGTTTGCCGTGACCTCGCCCACGTCGTCGATGGCAAGCAGTTCATCGTGCGTGAGCGCCGCAACCGCGCCGACGCTGCCGAACGCCGCCAGATCGCGCGCCGCGACCCTGCCCACGCCCTCGATGCCGAGCGCATATAAAAAGCGGTCGAGCGGAATGCGCTTGCTCTTTTCGATCGCGCTCAGAAGATTGTTGATCTTTTTCTCGCGGAAGCCTTCGAGCCCCTCGAAGCTCTCTTTCGTCAGCGTATAGAGCCGCGAAAAACTGTTTACGCCCCGCTCGTTCAAAAGCAGTTCGACCGTCGCCTCGCTCATGCCCTCGACGTCGGCGGCGTTCTTACTGCAATAATGCGTGAGCTTTTGCACGATACGCGGCGGGCATGCCGTGTTGGAACAGAACAGATTTGCCCCGACTTCCTTCACCGCGCTGCCGCAATACGGGCAGAGCGTCGGCTTTACGACGGTCTCGCCCCCTTCCGCTCCGTCGACCGCGCCTAAGATTTCGGGAATGACTTCGTTGGAACGGCGCACGAGCACGCGCGCGCCCACTCTCACGCCCTTGCGCGTGAGGTCGCCGTAATTGTTGAGCGTGGCGCGCCGCACGGTCGCGCCCGCCAATTCGACGGGTTCGATTTCGGCAAGCGGCGTCAGCTTGCCCGTTCTGCCCACCTGCCAGCGCACGCATTCCACGCGCGATTCCGCCTCTTCCGCCTCGAATTTATAGGCGATTGCCCAGCGCGGGAACTTATCGGTGTACCCCATGTGCGCGCGCGTCGGCGTGTCGTCGACCTTGATCACCGCGCCGTCGGTGAGCACGTCGATCTTTTTGCGCTCGATCTCGATCATGTCGACCGCGTCCATGACCGCCTGAAACGAGGTGTACCGCGCGAAACGGGGGAAGGTCTTGAACCCCTCGCGGCGCAAAAATTCCATCGCCTCGCTCTGCGTGGGGATATCGCCTTGCGACATGTAGTTGATATCGTAAAAATAGATATCCAGACGGCGCGACGCCGTGACCGCGGGGTCGAGGTTGCGCACCGCGCCCGCCGCCGCGTTCCGCGCGTTTTTAAGTTGCTCTTCGGGGTGTTGTTCGTTGTATTTTTCGAGCACGGAAAGCCGCATGACCGCCTCGCCGCGCACTTCGAGCGTCCCTTTATACGAAATGGTCAGGGGAAAACTCTTTATGGTAAGCGCCTGCGCCGTGACGTCCTCCCCCTCGACGCCGTTGCCACGCGTCGAGGCGCGCACGAATGCGCCGTTCTCGTAGGTAAGGCAGAGCGTCAGCCCGTCGAATTTGTATTCGACGGTGAAAGCCGCGTCGGGATTGACCTTTTGCACCCGCGTGCAGAACGCGGCAAGCTCGTCACGCGTGACCGCTTTATCGAGGCTGTATAACCGCGCGATGTGCGCGTGTTTTTCGAACCCTTTGAGCGGTTCGCCGCCCACCCGCCGCGTGGGCGAATCGGGCTGTACGACGCCGCTTTCCCGTTCGAGGGCGCGCAGCTCGTCGTAGAGTTTATCGTATTCGGCGTCCGGCACCGAAGGATCGTCGAGCACATAATATTCGTAGGCCCATTGATTGAGTTGATCGATGAGTTCCCGCATTCTGCTTTGCATAATTTCACCGTTTTACAAAATTTCGAGCGGGGCGAGCGACGCCGCCAGATCCTTTTTCCCCGCGCTTGCAAACTGCACGGTAACGACGACGTTATTGAGCACGCCGCGCGTCGCCACAACCTCGCCTTCCCCGAATTTCGCGTGCCGCACGCGCATACCGACTTCGAATACGGGCACGTCTTTTTTGGGTTGCGCCGCACTCATGACGCGGGGCGCGGGTTGCGACGGTCTTGCCTTCCCTGCGCCGAAGGTCTTATAACCCTCGTCGTCTTTGCTGCGGTACTCGCCCACCTTTTGCACGGCACCGTTGCTGCGGAACCCGCCGCCGTAGCCGTACCCCCGCCCGCCGCCGTTGTTGTAACCGAACGCGACGCCGATCCGCCGTTCGACGGGCAGATCGAGCAAGTCCTTTAATTCCTCGACGAATTCCGAGCGCATGGAAGGTTCGCGCTTGCCGTAAAGATAACGGGTTTTCGAGCGGGTGAGGTACAGCCGTTCGCGCGCGCGTGTGATCGCAACGTACATCAGCCGCCGTTCCTCTTCGAGCGCCGATTCGCTTCCGATCGCGCGGGAAATGGGCATAAGATTTTCTTCAAGCCCCACGAGGAACACGCATTTATATTCCAGCCCCTTCACGGCGTGAATGGTGGCAAGCGTAACGTAATCGCCTTCGTCCATTTCGTCGGTATCCGAATAAAGCGTGATCTGCTGCAAATATTCCGAAAGGGTGGTTTCGCCGTTCATGCGCACATGCTCGTCAACCGAGTTGATAAATTCGTCGATGTTGGCGCGTTTGGTGATCCCCTCGTCGGTTCCGTCGGCATACATGTCGTACATGCCCGAGCTCTTCACGATGTAAGCGGTGAGTTTATCGACACGTTCTTCCTCCGCCGTAATGACCAGATCTTTGATGTAATCGCCGAAATTTTTAAGTTTTTCTTTCGCGCCTGCCGTCAGCGGCAGAGCGGCGCTGTCGAGCACGGCGTCGTAAAGCGAGAGATCCTCTTTCTGCGCGTAATCCAACAGCGTCTGTACCGTTTTTTCGCCGATGCCGCGACGCGGAACGTTGATAATGCGCATGACCGCCTCGCTGTCGAAAGGGTTGGCGCACACGCGCAAGTATGCCAGAATATCTTTGATTTCTTTTCGTTCGTAGAACTTGAACCCGCCGAACACCTTGTAGGGAATGCCGTATTTAGTGAATTCCTGTTCGTATGCGCGGGTAAGCGCGTTGACGCGCATGAGCACGGCAAAGTCGGAATATCTGAGCCCGTAACGGCGCAGTTCGGCAATACAGCGCGCGCAATAAAGTGCCTCGCCCGTTTCCTCTTCCGCCTCGTAAAACACGGGCTTACTGCCCTCGTCGCCGCTCGTCCAGAGTGTTTTGCCCTTGCGGTTGCGGTTGTGCGCGATCGAGGCGTTGGCAAGTTCCAAAATCGCCTTGGTGGAACGGTAGTTGCGCTCTAATTTATAGAGCTTCATATTCGGATAGTACTTTTCGAAATGCAGAATATGCCCGATTTCCGCGCCGCGCCAACCGTAAATCGACTGATCGTCGTCGCCCACGACAAACAAATTGCCGTAGCACGACGAAAGAAGACGCACGATCTCGAATTGCACCGCGTTGGTATCCTGAAACTCGTCGACGTGGATATAACGGAACTTGCCCGCGTAAAAATCGAGCGCGTCTTTATCCTGCGCAAGCAGATCCTTCGCGCGAATCAAAAGGTCGTCGAAATCGAGCGCGTTATTCTGCCGCAGGTGCGCATCGTACTTGCGGTAAACGTCCATCGACTTTTCAACGTTCCGTTCCCTACCGTGGCGCGCCAGATAGGCGTCGGCGTCCAGCCCCAGCATTTTCGCCTCGCTGATATGGAACTTCACCGCTTTGAGCAATCCGTCCTCGTCCTCGAACCCGCATTCCTTGAACGCCTGCTTCACGACGGCAGAGCGTTCCTGCTCGGAATAAATCGAAAAGTTTGCGGAAAGCCCCGCTTTGTCGGAAAAAGCGCGCAGCATGCGCACGCACATCGAGTGGATCGTGCATACCCACATGCGCGAAATATCGCAAACGGCGTCGAGCCGTTCCTTCATTTCGTTCGCCGCCTTGTTGGTAAAGGTGATCGCAAGTACGTTTTCGGGATCGACGCCTTTTTCCGTAACAAGATAGGAAATGCGCGAGGTCAGAACGCGCGTCTTGCCGCTTCCCGCCCCCGCCAACACCAAAACCGCGCCCTCGGTGTCGAGCACGGGTTTCAACTGTTCTTCATTTAATGCCGATAAGTTCATCATCTGTTTTTTTATTATATCACAGACGGACGAAAACCGCAAGGCTTTGCGGGGGTAGACGAACGGCTTTTCTTTCAGTGCTTGCCCTTCAATTCGAATTCGTATTCGCGTTTGAACCGTTCCAGCGCGCGAAGATATTTTTCCGACAGTTCGAGGGTATAACGTTGCCGTTCGGCATACGAAAGGCTCATGTAATATTCCCGATCCGTAAGTCTGCCGATCGCGTCGCTCACCTCGCCGTCTTTCAAGAGCATCTCTTTGACGCGCAGATAAAATTCGTCAGGCGATTCGCCGCGCACGCGCGTCGTCACCTTTTCGGCAAAGTAGCGTTCCATCTTACTCTCGCTAATGCCCTGCTCGCGCGCAAAACCACGGCTGACGTCCAAATCCTTTTCACACTGTTCCCAAAAGCCTTTTTTCATGCGTGATTTTGCCTCTTTTGCAAGCGATTTCAAGGTGCGCTCCATAATTTTATAAATCCTTTTCTTTTTATAAAGCGTGTTCCGCTCTGCCTTTTCGACATTTTTTGCAAGAAAAAACCGTAACGTTGCGTTACGGTTTTCTTGTTAACCTCTGTTTCTTTTGCGAGCCGCTTCGGCTTTCTTTCTCTTCTTGACGGAAGGTTTTTCGTAAAACTCTTTCTTGCGAAGATCGCCGATGATGCCGTCGCGCGAGCACTTTCTCTTAAAGCGGCGCAGTGCGCTTTCGAGATTCTCGTTATCGCCAACACGAATCGTAGACATTTTCTCAACCCTCCTTCGCCGCAGCACTTATTTCGTACCGTGCCATTATACCAAAAGGCGGCGCGCTTGTCAAATTTTTTCGGGCTGATTTTCCAATATTTCCCCATTTATTTCGGGATTTTTCCGCACGTCGCCGCCCGCGGCGTGCTTGTAGATGAATTTGCATACGATCCCTTCGTCGTAATCGCCGAACCCTTTGCCGAAGAGCGTAAATCCGCCGACGTGCGCGCTGTCGTCATGCACGGCGATGCGGAACTTCAACCGCTTTGCGGGCGTAATGCCGAGGTCGGCAAGCGTGACCGACGAAGTCTTGATCCCGCCGATAAAGCACCCTTCCGAATTGATGACGATGGTCACTTTTTTGCCGTACTGACCCAAACTTCCGAACCACCAGTCGGGCGACTGCGTGCCCGAACGGTCGTTATATTCCCCTTTGCTCATGTAGCTGCCGAGCTCTAACCCGTTGATGCTGAAAAAGATATCGCTCGGATAATAGGCGGCATACCCCGGCGCCTCCGAGGCGATCTCGAGCGAAAACTGCAATTCGATGAGCTGCTCGTTGCCCTCGGTGCTGAAATTGGGCACAAGATATTCCACATATCCGTGCGCCAGCCACAACAGCCCCGCGTTGATGCGTTCGGGATAGGTAAAGCAAGCGGGATCGTCGAACCTGCCGATGACCTTTTCCTTCGTGGCAAGCCCGCAGGTGGGGTGCACCTCGAAGTCGGTATAATGCCCGATCTCGATATGCGAGAGTTCCGTTCTGCCCTCGGTTTCGAGGCGGCTCGCAAAATCGATGATGATCTTGTCGGTCGAAAGCGAACAAAGTTTCTGCGTGCCGTGCGCGCCCGACGACGTGGTGATTTCGATGAGCCCTGCGGCATGCAGTTTTTTGATGTGCGCGGTGATTGCGCCGTTCGACAAATTAAACCGTTTCGCAAAATGCGCCAAATGCAGCTCGCCCGATTGCAGAATCTCCTCCAGAATTCCCAGGCGGATATCGCTGTCGAGCGCTTCGTAAATCAGCTTACCCTGCTTAAAATCCTTTAAGTAAATCATTGTAGAACCTCTTAGAACTATTTCGGAAAGCATATGCTTCCGACACTATTTTACACGATTTTCTAAAAATGTCAACAAGGTTGTGAAAATATTTTAATTATTTTAGAAAAATATCAATTAAACTAACAAATAACTGAAAAAAAACTCCCATAGCAGGGAGTTTTTTCCAATTATTTCAAACGATTTAACAACGCTTCAACCGATTTCTTGGCGCTTTCCAGCGCCGCCTGTGCCGAAGGCTCGTCTTTTTCTCTTACCGAGTAATAAATTTTGAGTTTGGGTTCGGTTCCCGACGGTCGCACGCACACGAACGAACCGCCCTCGAGCTCGTAATACACGCAGTTGCATTTGGGGATATCGAGTTTTTCCTCTTTTCCCGCAGCCGTTCTTCGCACCGACGCTGAATAATCGCGCACCGCCTGCACCGCCATGTTGCCGATTTTTTCAACGCTCACGGTTTTGAGCGCATCCACCACGGCGTTCATCTCTTTCATGGCGTTAAGCCCCGCATACTGCACGGAAACGTTTTTATCGAGCACATAACCGTATTTTTTGTAAATTTCCTGCAATCTGCCGTACACCGTTTTGCCGATATACTTGTAATAGCACACCATTTCGGCGCAGAGCATCGAGGCAACCACGGCGTCCTTGTCGCGCGCATGCGTTCCGCGCAGATATCCGCACGATTCCTCGAACCCGAACACGTATTCGTGCTTGCCGCTTTGTTCCCATTCCTTGATTTTCTCGCCGATAAACTTGAACCCGACGGGCGTTTCATAGAGCGCGACGCCGAAATCGTCGCAGATCGCCTTCGCCATACCCGTCGTAACGAACGATTTGACGACGGCGGCGTTTTTCGGCAGACAGCCGTCCTCTTTCAGACGGGTGAGGATATAATCAAGCAGCAGAATGCCGACCTGATTGCCCGAAAGCGCGACGAATTCGCCCCGATCGTCTTTGACGGCAACGCCCAGACGGTCGCTGTCGGGATCGGTGCCGAACACAACGTCGGCGTGAATCTGATTTGCAAGCGCGATCCCCATCGCAAGCGTTTCCTTAAATTCGGGGTTGGGTACGGCGACAGTGGAAAATTCGGTATCTTCCGCCGTCTGTTCCTTGACCACGGTCACGTTGATCCCGAGTTTTTTGAGGATCGTCGTCACGGGGACATAACCTGAGCCGTGCACGGGCGTGTAGACGAGTTTGAGGTCTTTGCCGCATTTTTTGACCGCCTCTTCGGAAAGCGTGAGCTTTTCGAGCGCGGCGATATACGTTTCGTCGACTTCCTTTGGCACAGGCACGATGTTGGCGTTGTTCTCGCCCGTTACGCAAAGATAATCGGTGATTTTTTCGATAAACCCGACGACGATCGCCGTTGCCTCGGGCGACATCTGCGCGCCGTCCTCGCCGTAGACCTTATAGCCGTTGTATTCCTTGGGATTGTGCGACGCGGTGATCATGACGCCCGCAACGGTGTTGAGATATCGCACCGCATACGAGAGCATGGGCACGGGGTGAACCTCGTTGAAAAGATAGGCTTTGATGCCGTTTTTCGCCAGCACCTGCGCCGATTTTTCGGCAAACAGACGGGAATTGCGGCGCGTATCGTACGAAATGACGACGCCGCGCGCCATCGCCGCGCCGCCGAGCGTTTTCACATATTCGGCAAGTCCCTGACTTGCGCGCATCACCGTGCGCACGTTCATCATGTTTTTTCCGCAACCGATGATTCCGCGCATGCCCGCCGTGCCGAATTCCAGCTCGCCGCCGAAACGGTATTCAAGTTCCTTTTCGTTGCCTTCGAGCGCAAGCAGCTCGTTCTTTTCTTCCTGCGAAAGGCGGCCGTCGTGCAACCAGCTTTCGTATTCTTCCCGATAATTCATATCATTCACCCCTTTGAATTAAATTTCTTTGTGCACCGTTTCGGGCGAGACGATTTCCCCTACCGAAACGAAATATTTCTTTTCCCTGTCCTGATAATAATGCACGAATTGCAAACTCAGCGTAAACAAAAAGCTAAGCGGAACGGTGAGCAGCAACGCGCTGCCGAACGTAAACAACCCGAACACGAGATTGACGACGATGATGAGAAAGATCGCCGTAACAAACCCCACGAACCGCGTGCCGAACATTTTTTTATTCCGGACGCTGAGCGCAAGCGCCTTCGTCACCTTTGTTTTGTCGGCAACCATGGCGGGAATCCACGCCGAGATCAGCGTCATTTTCAACGCCTCTAACAGCACGAACGCCAAAATCGCCAGCGAAACCGAACCGACGAACACCAAAAACGTGGTATTGAAAATGAGTCCGCGCAGATAGAAAAAGACGAACCAACACAGCGCAAGCGTGGCAAGATCGTATAAGAACGACATGGGGACGTAGATCAACTCATATAAAATGCCCTGCGGCGCGCTTTTGAAAAACGCCGAAGAGAACGGCGTGCGCGCGCAGATGCTCATGCGGTCGTTGAGCGTTGCCGCCATAGCAAAGGTGGCAAGCCCGTCTACAATTCGCGCCGTGAGATAGATGAGGCATACGCCGACCACCGCGCCTGCGATCGCGCCGCCGCCCGAGGCGACAAGTCGCCCGATATTGACGATCGCTTCTTTATACAATCCGTTTTCCTGAATTTCCGCCAGTCGCGCGGTGTTGCCCGCAATGATACACTTCACCGTTTCGACCACAAGATCTTTGAGTGCGGCGACCTCGGCGCTGTCGACGATAAACGAAAGCGACAGGCGCAAAATCACATACATGATACTGAAAAAGACGATACCCGTTACGATTCGGTATAAAAGATATTTGAACACGCTGCCGAAATTATCGACCGTGACCTTTACGCTGTGCATAAAACGCATATCAATACTCCTTATAGCTGTGCACGATGTCCTCTCTGTCGAGCTTATCGGCTTTGAAATAAGCCGTTTCCATACGGATACAGAAATCGAGGAACACAAAGACAAACAGCACGAACGTGACGATGTAATGCGCGTAAGAAGGCAACAGCGCGGAAAGAGCGACGACCGCAACCGTAACGGACGTAAACAGCGCGAACGCGAGCACGAGCTTCGTGCGTTCGCCCGCCGCAAGGCGGTATGAATAACGGAAGGTATCGTAAATCGAAAATCCCGTCATCAGTTTGCAGGGCAGCCAGAAGTAAAACGCCGACGCCACATAAAAGAGCGCGAAAAAAAGCGCAAGACAGACGATGACCGTGAGAAAATAAACGGCGATCGTGTTGGGGATTGCCGCCACCGCGAAGAGCAGCGACGAAAGCACCACGACGAACACCTCGTATATGACGAGATAGATCGCCGCCACCCCGAGCACGGGTAGGAAGGCATTCTTAAACCCCGCAAGCAATCCGTTGGGCGTGCGTCTGCCGAGGCGCATGTGCTTTTCAACGAGCACGAACAAGAACGACGCCGAAACGACCACGCACACAAACATGCACACCCCGTATATTATGCTGAGTGAAGAATGAAAATGAAATAAACTCCAGATACAGAAAAAATCCAAAAAGCCCACGCGCGGATCACCCGTAAAAAAGGCGACGACGTAATCGTGGATACTGCGGTAATCGAGCGAGAGCGCAAGAAAAATCGCCGGCAGCAATGCAAAGAGCAGCACATACCAGAAATTTCTGAAAATATATTTCACGCTTGAGAACACAACGCTCATACTTCCTCCGCAAGAACCATTATATATCAAATTGCCCTTTCTGTAAAGAGTTTTTACGATTTTCCCCGTTTTTCTTGCGCAAACGCAACAATCAAAATGCTTTTCGACCCTTTTAAGACCCTTCGGCTACGCTCAGGGTGACATTTTATCGCACGCGTCCCTATGTCATTCCGAGCGCAGCCGAGGAATCTTACGCTACTTTGTCATCCCGAGCGCAGGCGGGGAATCTTACGCCGCTTTGTCATTCCGAGGGCGCCTTTGTCATCCCGAGCGCAGGCGGGGAATCTTACGCCGCTTTGTCATTCCGAGCGCTCTTTTGTCATTCCGAGCACGCATTTGTCATTCCGAGCGCAGTCGAGGAATCTTACGCTACTTTGTCATTCCGAGCGCAGGCGAGGAATCTTACGCCGCTTTGTCATCCCGAGGGCGCCTTTGTCATTCCGAGCGCAGTCGAGGAATCCCTTCTTTGATTTTACAACAAATCCCAAAAGTCCTCGTAACGGCGAATGCCGTCGCCCTGCCTGCCGCGCGGCAGATAACGGATAAACAGCGCGCCCAGATAATCGGCGCAAACCTTATCCGCCGTCAGGCTGTCGCCCAAATAAACGGCGCGCTCGCCCGTAAATCCCGCTATGTGCGCACGAACGTGATCGCAGAATGGAACCGAGGGCTTATTATACCCGATTTCGTCGGAAATAAAAACGCCGTCGCAGTAAGGCAGAATGCCGCCTTCCTGCAAATGCCGCCGCTGAATATACCGCGAGCCGTTCGTCACGATATAAACGCGCCCGCGCCGTTTGAGTCCGGCAAGAAATTCTTCCATGCCTTCGAAGGGATAACAGTGCGCGGCGAGCGCCTCAAAGTAGATTTCCGCCGCCCGATTCACGTCGGCGGTGATGCCGTATTCCCCGAACAGCATTTCGAACCGCTTGTAAACGATGCGTTCGCGGACGATTTCGCCCCGTTCGAGCGCCTTCCACAGCGAATCGTTGATTTCATGAAAGCGCGTGGCGACCGCGTCGTCCGCACACAGCCCGATCGCGCGGAAGGTATCGTACACCCCCGCCCGTTCGGCTCTTTCGAAATCGAGCAGGGTGTCATCCATATCGAGTAAAAAAATATCTCTCATTCGTCCCTCAGAACCGCCAGATAGCTGAGCGCGCGGGTATAGGCGATATATTTTTCGTGGTCGTTCATGCCCTTGTCGTACACGGCGACGGCGGAAAATTCCAGCCCCTTGCTCTCGTAAACGCTCATGACGTTGATTTTATTTTTCGCAATGCCCTTTTTACTTAAAAGGCTGTAACCGCGTTTCTCGAACAGCGGCAGATATTCCTCTTTGGCGATGACGGCTTTAAGCCCCTGTTTGCCGCGGAAATAACCGCCCAGCTGCCGTATTCCAAGTTCGCGAACCTCTTCGCCGTGCAACCCGATGGGGTTCATCTTCGTATCGGGTATGCGCGATACGAACGCCACGATCTCGTTGGTGTTGCGGTAGTTGGTATCGAGCGTGTAAATGCGGTACCCCGCCGATTCCCAGTCGCCCACCCCGCGGAAGGGCGTGATATTCTGTTTGAGGTCGCCGAAGATATTGAACGCCGCGTCGGCGTGAATGCGCTTGAGCAGCGCGTATTCGCCCGCCGAAATATCCTGTCCCTCGTCGATGAACACCAATCCGTAACGGGGCGTGAGCTTTCTGCCCGCTTCTACAAGCACGGCGCACAGCGCGTAAGCGTCCGAAGAATACACCCCCGTCAACGCGTATTTCTTTTTGAACTTTTTCACGGTTTCACGGTAGAGCCACCGCGCGACGTCGGCGCCCGATTTACACTTGCCCAGCTCGCGCGCCTCGGCGGAAAGGCGCAGCGCGCCGAAAAATTCGGCGAACAATTCCAAACCTTCGCCCATGTCTTCGACGGCCGCCCCGATCTTGCCGCATTCCGCAAGCAGTTCTTCGCGCCGCGCGATACGGTCGGCATAGGTATACGTTTCTTCGGTGCCGATCTTTCTGCGGTAACGTTTGAGATCGGCGATTTCGCGCGATACGACTTCGGAAAGCGTGTTCAGATCTTTCACCGCCCCCGTAAACACCTGTTCCGCCCGCGCGCAGGCATATTTCGCGCCGCGGTAAAATTCCATGAACTGACGGAAGAATGCGTCGGGCGAAGTCGCCTTTTCGTGCAGAACGAACGAGAGAAACTCTTCCGCCTGCGCAAACGCGCTCAAAAGCGCGCGGAAGGGTTTGGTAAAATAAAATCCGCCGTCGCCGTCGTCCTTCATTTCGCCGAGCACGCTGCGCCGCACGCGCACCGACGCGTTTTTGATTTTGGCATAGCCCTGCCTGCGCCGCACGCAGTCGTCGTAAACGCGTTCGGCAACTTCACGGCATTCTTCGCCCGTGAACAAGCCGTACAGCCCTTCGTAAAGGGCGTTCACCCGTTTTTTTACGTCGGCGGTAAAAGCGGGCGAATACAGATATGACAGATACGCCGTTGATTCGCGCTCATCGCGGATCTTGCTTTTCAGATCAAGCCCCTCGTTTTCAAGCGCCTGCAAAAAATAGCCGCTCAGCGTGATGGTTTTGACCTTCTGTAATTCGAGCACCTGCGTCAGCTCGTCGATAAAGGCGTTGAAGGAATCGGACGGCGTAATGACGAGCACATGGTTGGCGCGCAGCTGTTCATTGTTATACATGAGGTAACTGAGCCGATGCAAAAGGATCATGGTCTTGCCGCTGCCCGCGCAGCCCTGTAACACAAAGCTCTCGCGTTCGGGTTTGGTGATGATCTCGAACTGCTTTTCCTGAATGGTGCGGATAATGTCGCGGATACGGTCGTCATCCTTGCGCCCCTGAATGATATCGCGCAGGTAGGGATCGAATAAAATTTCCTCGTCTCTGCCCGCGATCTCTTCGGCGGAAAGATAATCGCGCACTGAAAGATATTCGTTTTTATAAGAAAGAATTTTACCGTTCTTCGCGCCGATCGCGCGGCGCAACACGGTGTGATAGTTGTATTCGTTAATCGCAAAATCGACGCGGCTCTTCTGATAATACCGCACGGCAAGCGGCGCGCGCCAATCGACGATTTCGAGATTCACGTCGCCCTTTTTCCCGATATAATAGCTGTTATACCCCTCTTTTTCGTCCGTCACGTCCATGCGGGCAAAATACGGCTCGGAAAAGTAGCATTTATAACCCCCGAGCTTTTTTTCGTCGGCGGCAATGCGCGCATTCCATTCCAGAATCGCACGGTAGTCGCCCGCCGCATAATCATCGCGCGCGCGCAACTCGGCGATTTCGCGTTTCGCCGCCTGAATCCGATCCTGAATGCGTTTGAGATAAAACGCCTTCAACTGCACAAGTACGGCTTTGAGATGCTCTTCTTCGTAAGAAAGCTGTTTCTCTTCGTCGAGCAGAGCAAGAAACCATTCCTTATCGACTTCTTTTTTGGGATTCAAAAGCGAGTTCTTCGTATTTTTACCCATTCTTCCCCCGTCTGCAAATCAAGCATATTTTCGCACACAAAAACACACCTTTTCTTATCATAGCATATTTTTTTCGTTTTGGGGAGGGGTTTTCGAAAAATTTTTCAAAAAATTTTTTTTGCATAAAAAAACGCCCCGTTCGGGGCGCTTTGACGAAAAACTTAATTGCTTTCGAGATATTCGTCGAAGGTGACGCTCTTGTCGTACACCTTCGTGCCGTCGAGCACGATAATGCGGTTGCAGACGGTGTTCATGAGTTCCTGATCGTGCGAGGTCAAGAGCATCACACCCTTGAACGACGTCAGCCCGTTGTTGAGCGCGGTGATCGATTCGAGGTCGAGGTGGTTGGTCGGCTCGTCGAATATGAGGAAGTTGCCCCCCTCGAGCATCATTTTGGCGAGCATGCAGCGCACTTTCTCGCCGCCCGAAAGCACCTTCGCCTCTTTGAGCGCCTCTTCGCCCGAAAAGAGCATGCGCCCCAACCAACCGCGCAGATATTCTTCGTAATGGTCTTTGGAAAACTGCGAAAGCCACTGCACGAGCGAGAACGAGCAGCCCTCGAAATATTCATTGTTGTTCTGCGGGAAGTAACTGAAATTGATGGTCTTGCCCCACTTGACCGTGCCCGCGTCGGCTTGTTCCTTGCCCGTGAGCACGTCGTAAAGCATGGTGACCGAGGTCGATTTATCGCACACGATACCGATTTTATCGCCCTTTTGCACAGTAAAGCTGATATTTTCGAAATATCCCTCTTTCGTCAGCCCTTCGACGCTGAGAATATCGTTGCCGATTTCGCGTTCGAACTTAAAATCGATGAAGGGATACTTGCGCAGCGAGGGTTTGAAGTCGGAAATCGTCAGTTTTTCGAGTTCCTTTTTGCGCGAAGTCGCCTGACGCGATTTGCTTGCGTTCGCCGCGAACCGCGCAATAAATTCTTTGAGTTCGGCGGCACGCTGTTCCGCCTTTTTATCCGCCTCTTTCTGCTGACGGGATAAAAGCTGCGAGGTCTGATACCAAAAATCGTAGTTGCCCAAAAACAGATTGATCTTGCCGAAATCGACGTCGCAGATATGCGTGCACACTTTGTTGAGGAAGTGGCGGTTGTGCGATACGATGATAATGGTATTTTCGAAATCGAGCAGATAATTTTCGAGCCAGCGCACGGTTTTGAGGTCGAGGTTGTTGGTCGGCTCGTCCAGAAGCAACACGTCGGGATTGCCGAACAGCGCCTGCGCCAACAGCACGCGCACCTTGCGCTTTGCGTCAAGCTCGCCCATCTTCATATCGTGATACTCGCTCGGAATATCCAGCTCGTTCAAAAGCGTTTCCGCCTCGCTTTCCGCTTCCCATCCGCCTAATTCCGCAAATTCGTTTTCGAGTTCCGCCGCGCGGATCCCGTCCTCTTCCGTAAATTCCGCGTGCGCATAGAGCGCGTCCTTTTCGTCCATGATTTCCACAAGCCGTTTATGCCCGAGCATAACGGTGCGGCGCACGGTTTCGAAGTCGTATTTATTCTGGTTCTGCGCAAGCACGCTCATGCGCTCGTTTTTATCGAGCGTGACGTCGCCCTTATTCGGCTCGACCTCGCCCGAGAGCACCTTTAAGAAAGTCGATTTGCCCGCGCCGTTCGCGCCGATAATGCCGTAGCAGTTGCCGCGCGTGAAACGCAAGTTGACTTCCTCGAATAATTTTTTGCTGCCGTATTGCAGACTGACGTTGTTTACCTGTAACATGAATCACCAAAACTTTGTATTTGTGCGCTACGGCACGCAGACATTATAACATTAAGCAAAAAGAAAGGCAAGCGAAATTCAACCGCTTGCCCGTTTCTTCGGAAAGATACAAATTTCTCAACGCATGGCATATTTCGCCGCGCCGCACAGCCCCGCGTCGTTTTTGAGGCTTGCCGTTTTGATCTGCGCGGGCGCATAGTCGTTGCCCGCGAACACCTTGCCCGCAACGGCTTTTTCAAGGGGTTTGATGAGATAATCGCCCTCGGCGCTGACGCCGCCGCCCAGCAGCACGACCTCGGGACGAAAAATATTGATGATGTTGGCAATGCCTTCGGCAAGATTTTCTATGTAATCGTTCACGACCTGCGTTGCGCTCTTATCGCCCGCGCGCATGCCGTCGAACGCCGTTTTGCCGTCCGCCTGTTCGCTGTCGCCGCCGCAAAGCTGCCACATAACGCTCTTTTTATCGTTTTGCATGGCGCGTTTGGTATCGCGGATGAGCGCCGTCGCCGAAGCGTACGCCTCGAAACAGCCGAGTCTGCCGCAGGTGCAGCGTTCGCCGCCCGCACGGATAACGGTATGCCCGATCTCGGCGCCCGCGGAATGCCCGCCTTCGAAGAGCTTGCCCTCGACGATGATGCCGCCGCCTACGCCCGTGCCCAGCGTGACGAGCACGGAATTTTTATAATTTTTCCCCGCGCCGCAAAAACTTTCGCCGAGCGCCGCCGCGTTCGCATCGTTAAGGACGTACGTTTTCAGCCCCGTCGCCTCTTCCACCGCCTGTGCGAGCGGCGCGTTGTGCCAGCGCAGATTATTGCTGTATACGACGACGCCGTGCTCGCTGTCGATCGTGCCGGGCGAACCGATGCCCGCCGCCTCGACCTTGACGCCCGTGCGTTCGCACAGCGCTTTGACGACCGCCGCCGCGTCGCGCGCAACGTCGTAACACGAATTGCAGTTCGTGGGAATTTTATCTTTGGCGATAATTTCGCCCTCTTCGGAAACGATGCCGCACTTGATGAACGTGCCGCCCAGATCCAGCCCTGCGTAATATTTCATTTTTCACCTTCCGTGTTTTGTTTTTTGGATTTTTTTGCGTAAACGACCAAGAGCAGGGAAAGCCCCAGCCCGATCGCAAACAGACACACCGCCGCGATCCAATAGAGCGGTGAGGAATACAGCACCGACAGCGCCTCGCTGCTTTCCCGAATAGTCGAGGCATACACCGCAGGCACCGAACCGACGATAAAGCCGATGATCGCAAAATGCGTCGCCTTCGGAAATTTTTTGAGCAGGAACTTCATGAGCAGCGAGATCGCAAAAAAACCGACTACGATGCCGACGCCCAGACAGGCGAATACCGCCAAACAGATCCCGATCTGATCGCCGCGCAGCAGATGATTGAGCAACATATCGACGATGGGATTATAATATCCGAAAATCAAAAGCAACATCGAACCCGAAATCCCCGGCACAACGAGCGCGCACGAACCGACGATCCCGATCACGATCAGTAAGAGATAACCCCACCATTTGAGGGCAAATAAATCGACCTCGCCCGCAAGCGGCAAAAAGGATAGCGCCGCGGCAACGCCGAGTGCGAGCACGCCCGCGACAATCTGCCATGGCGAGGGCTTGCCCTTGACTTTTTCGGTAACCGAAGGCAGTCCGCCGAGTGCCAAGCCGACGAACAGCGTCACCGTGGGAATGGGATAATGCCGCAAGCCCCATTGAATGGGAAAAATAAGCGCGGCTACGCCGAGCAACATACCGATCGCAATGGGCAGCAACGTGAAAAAACTTTTTTTGAAGGTTTTGAAAATATCGGCGATCGCTCCGACGAGTTTTTCGTAGATCCCCAAAATCGCCGCAACCGAGCCGCCCGAAAAACCGGGGATTATAAACGCCACGCCGATCGCCGCGCCGCGCGCGATATCCGTCAGAAACGATAGCGTCGCACCGCCCTTCTTCGGGGGAAGGGGTTGTTCTTTTTCTTCGGTAGAATTCAGCGTCGAGCGTTCTTCCATATCTTCTCCGTCTTTTACAAGTTATTTCAGTATATCACGGAATAAAAAAAAATACAACCGCCGCAAGGGATTTTTTGCAGGCGATTGCAATTTTTTCTCGGATTTTTTGCGTTAAAGCAACCAGTAAGGCAGTTCTTGCCCGAACGAAACGCGCACAAAGCCGTCTTTTCCTTCCGCTACGTTTCCCGCCTTTTTTGCGGCGGGCGCGCTCTTTTTAGGCGCTTTGGGTTCGGGAACGGGCGCACCCGTTTCCACCGTGCTGTTTTCCATGTCGGGGCAGTCCGTGTTTACTTTGGAATATCCGTTGTTCTGCACCCGTTTGAGGGCGTTTTCACCGATCGGCATATGCTATGATCTCCTTGGCAAGATTTCTGTATTCTTCCGCACTGCGGCTCTTCTTTTTGAAGATGACGACGGGCTTGCTGTTGTCCTGCGACCACTCGATCGCACTGTCTACCCGCACATAGGTTTGAAAGAGATGCGCCTCGCTCATGCCCGCAAGCGTTTCCATCGTCTGGTGGAAATATTTTTTGCGCTCGTCGGCTTTGGTGACGGCGATCCCCATGAGTTCGAGACGGGGATTCATGCCCCGCGCCTTATTGCAGAATTCGAACATGTTGGCAAGCCCGAACAAGCCCCACGGACTTGCCTCGACGGGCATGATCACCGCGTCGGCCGCGCACAGGATATTCATCACCCAACCGCCCAACGTCGGCGGCGCGTCGATGAGAATATAGTCGTATCTGCCCGAGGCGATCACCTGTTCCAAACATTTTTTGAGGATAAATTCACGCTGCCATTTGGGGAACAGCTCGTATTCGATGGAGCTCATCAGCGAGGACGAAGGCACCATGTCCACCCCGAGGATCCCCGTGGAAACGATATAATCGGTTAGGTCGCGCTCTTCTTTTACGGCGCTGTAAACATTTTTTCCGCTCACCGCAAAGCCCAGCGCGGTTTCGTCGTCGAAGTACGAAATGGTGAGATTGAGCTGCATGTCGCCGTCGATAAGAAGCACGTTTTTGCCCTCGCCCGCCATGGCGCAGCCCACGTTGGAACACGTCGTCGTTTTTCCGCTGCCGCCCTTGTTGTTGGCAAAGGCGATGACTTTTGTTTTGCTCATGGTAACACCCCTTTCTATCATATCACAATCGGGCGGCAAAAACAATCGTTTTGCGAAAATCCGTTCGGTTTTTTCAATCCTGTTCGAGATAAGCGATAATATCCGAAAGCCCTTCGCCCGTCACCGCGCTGACAGGAAAGATTTTTTTGCACCCCGCAAGCCGCAACCAGCGCGAAACGCGCTCGACGTTGGCGTCGGGTTTATCGATCCCCGAAACGATGCCCACCACCTCGCGGTTGACAAGATTGGTAATGCAGGGCGAAAAAATCGAATACGGTTCGTTTGCCGAGAGCACAAGCCCCACTACGTCCGCCTCGTAAGCGTAAAGCGCGAGCGCGCCGCTCGTCTGCCTCAGTTCGGTATATTCGCCCGGCGTATCAATGATCGTATCGAGATAGTTGACGTATTGCGTTTTGAAATAATGGATCTCTTCGCCGCGCAGAGCCTGCGTTAAAGTCGTTTTGCCCGCCGCGACGCGTCCGATCAAAATAATTTTTTTCACGGCGCACCTCTTTCGGGTAAATTATGTGCGCGTCAGCTCGCAGCATGTATAACCGAGCTTATTGATGACGTATTCGCGGATCGCCGTAAACGACGATTCGACGGCGGAAACCGAGCCCGAAATAATGAGCGTGCCTGTAAAACGGTCGACAAAGCCGATTTCGGCGTTCGAAGATTTTATGGCAAGATCGGCGGCGATCACCGCGCTTTCCGCAGGGCTGATGGTGAGCACGCCGATCGCGCTACGCGTATAATCGGTTTTGGGGTCAAGCCCGAGTTTGGTATAGAGCACTTCGTCGGGGTTGGCGATGATATGGCAGAGCGTGACCTGTTTACCGGGGACAAGCTCTTGTACGATTCTCATTTTATCCTGTAATTCCATAATGCACTCCTTCTCTTGATCGAAATCAGCCGCCGATCTGCACGGTCAAACCGCTCTCTTCGGCGCACGCTTTCAAAAATTCCATGCGTTCGCGCGAAGGCGGTTCGACGCCCTTTAACGCGTAACTGCGCCCCAATCCGCCGTATTTATCCTGCCCCAGACGGTGATAAGGCAATAAATGGTGTTCCTTCACCGTGCCGAGCGAAGCGGCAAACCGCGCGATCGCGCCGATTTCCTCGCGGGTATCGTTGACGCCGGGCACAACGGGCGTACGGATAACGAGTTCCACGCCGCTTCGGGCAAGTTTTTTTGCATTTTTCAAAATCAGCGCGTTATCGGCGCCCGTATATTCCTTATGCTTTGCGCCGTCCATGAGCTTAACGTCCATTAAAAACAAATCGAGATACGGCAGCACTTGCTCGATATACTCATACGGCACGTTCGCCGTCGATTCGATCGCCGTATGCAATCCGTTATCCTTGCACGCTTTCAGAAGATCGCGCGCAAATTCGTGCTGGGCAAGACATTCCCCGCCCGAAAGCGTGATCCCGCCGCCCGAGCGGCGGTAATAGGGCATATCGGCAAGCAGTTCGGGCATGATCTCTTCCACCGTCACGTCGCGCCCGACAGTTTTTTCCCTGCCGTTTTCCATAAGCGTTTCGAAGGCATATTCCTGCGATTCCGGATTGCAGCACCAGGCACAGCGCATATAACAGCCCTTGAAAAAGACAATCGTGCGGATTCCGTAACCGTCATGAATGGAAAACCGCTGAATATTGAATATTCTGCCCTTGCCCGAATATGCCATAACTTAAAATCCCTGTTGCGTGCGCGCGATGATGTCGTCTTGCAACGACTTGGAAAGCGTGGTGAAGAGCGCGCTGTAACCCGCCACGCGCACGACGAGCGTTTTATACTGTTCGGGATGCGCCTGCGCGTCTAACAACGTTTCTTTCGTGACGACGTTGAACTGCATGTGCATGCCCTTCTGATCGAAGTACGAACGGATGAGCGCGACGAACTTCTGCAACCCCGCCATGCCTTCGAGCGCGGAAGGGTGGAACTTCTGATTGAGCAGCGTACCGTTGGAAGCCGACGCCTGTTCGAGTTTGGCGACCGAATTTGCCGTGGCGGTCGGGCCCTTGACGTCTCTTCCCGACGCGGGGCCGATCCCGTCCGCAACGGGCGTATAGGCAAGTCTGCCGTCGGGCGTCGCCCCCGTCTGCGCGCCGAGCGGCACGTTCGCCGAAACGGGATACAACCCCGCCTGGAACATTCCCCCGCGCATATTGCGGTATTTTTCCATTTCTTTCGTATAGGTGTTGGCAACGCGGCGGGCGAACAGATCGACCTCGTAAATATCGTTGCCGTATTTGGGGCAGGTTTCCTCGATCAGGCGTTTGATTTCGCGGTAACGCGCTTTTTTGGCCTCGTCGAGTCCGCCTGCGTTGACGACCTCGTTATAGATTACCTTAACGGTTTCCTCGCCGATCTCAACACCTTGCTGCGCAAGCGAGAGCGCAATCTCGCCTGTCATCTGTTTTGCCCTTTCCCCCTGCAAGCCGTAACCGAAATTCGCGGCAAGCGCCTCTTTCAGCTCGGACATGGATACCTTCTTTTCCTCGAATACGAGCTGCTTGACGGCAAGCAACCCGTCGCAGTTATTGGCGATGCCGAAGCCCTGCGGCCCCGTGAAGTTATACACCGCGCCGCCCTCTTGCAGCGATTTTCCGCGCCCGATACAGTCTTCGACCATGCACGACTGAAAAGGCAGCGGGCAGCGCTGCGCATGCGCCGCGTCGATCGCGTTGTTCGCATTGACGAGCAGACGGATAAAATGACTCTGCTGTGTTTCGTATGCGGCGAAAAATTCTTCAAACGTTTCGAACTTGGTAACGTCGCCCGTATCGGGTCCGATGCGCACGCCGTTGTTCATGCCATTCGAAAATACCATTTCGAGCGAACGGCACATATTGAAGAACGCCGCGTCGTGCCAGCCGTCGGTCTTGCCGCCCTTTTGCGGTTCGACGCAACCGATAATGCAATAATCGCGCGCGTCCTCTAAACTCACCCCGCGCGCCATCATGGCGGGAATGATGATTTCGTCGTTATAATAAGCGGGCAATCCCGTGCCGATCCGCGTGAGCGCGGCGGCTTTGACAAGCAGATCCTGCGGCGATCCGTTCCATACGCGCACCGAGAAAGAAGGCTGCGGCAGCCGCACGTGCATTGCCGCTTCGATACAAAGATATGAAAGCTCGTTCGTCGCGTCCATGCCGTAGACGTTCTGCCCGCCCACAATGAGGTTCTGGAACATGCCGTAGCCCGCGAACCCGTCGGCAGAGGCGGCGTCGCGCACCTTGTTGATATCGTTGAGTTTGACCCAGATGCAATCGAGATATTCCTGCGCCTGTTCGATCGTGATCTTGCCCGCGTCACGGTCGGCCTTATAGTAGGGATACATATACTGGTCGAACCGTCCGGGCGAGATGGAATGTCCGCTCGATTCGATCTGCAACAAGAGCTGTACAAACCAGAAGGACTGGCACGCCTCGTAAAAACTCGACGCGCCGTATTCGGGAACGCGGTCGCAGTTCTTGGCGATAAGCAAAAGCTCGGCGCGGCGCGTTTCGCTGCGCGCCTTTTGCGCCTCTTCGCGCGCAAGCGCGGCATAACGCTTGGAATAGGCGATCGCCGCTTCGCAGCTCTCGATGACCGCCGTTAAAAAATTATGACGGCGCACATATTCGGGGCAGTAAACCTGCAACCCGTCGAGTTCTTTTTGCGTTTTTTCGATGATACCGCGGTAACCGATTTTGAGCACTTCGGTATAATTGACGTTGACGTGCCCGATGCCGTTATAAAAATAGTTGCCGGGCGTATACATGCCGTGTTTGGTAAAACAATCGTAGGCAAGCGGATCCATGTTCGATTTGGCTAAATCGGAACAGGTTTTGCCCTTCCAGTAAGGATAAACGGCGCGCAGTTCCGCCTTGGTCTTTTCACTGATGAAAAAGGGATCGGCGGCGCGCGTTTCGACGGTATCGAATTCCGCCTCTAACCATTCGTAAGAATATTCGGGGAATACCTGACAGCCGCGCGGCGCAAGCGTGGCGCTACCGACAATCAGTTCGCCTTCGCGGATCGTAATCGGAATATTTTTGAGAATATGCGAAAACGCCGCGCTTCTTCTGCGGATCACGGGCAGATTTTCGGTCTGCATATAGCTTTCGGTCACGAGAACGCCGCGCGCCGATTCGATCTCGGGCATATTTTCATATAAATCATGCACGAGCTTATCGATCCGCGCGCTTTTTTCGACGATATATTTGATATTTTCCATATATCCCACCTATCCGTTAAATCTGATCCCAAAGCTCTGCGTGCGGCGCGGGAATGACCGACGACGCCGAAAGCATGCCGTCGCGCATGGCGTAATTTGCGCCCGCCTCGATCGCCGCCGTCACGTCGCCCACGTCGCCCGTGATTAAAAATACGCCCTTGCCGCCCAACCCGCGCGATACGCGCAGATCGTAAATATTCACCTTCGCCGTTTTTACGGCAATATCCGCCGCTTTGATGCAGGTTGCCGCGGAAAAGGTTTCCAAAATCCCGAGCGAGCCTTTCTTCTCGCTCTTTTCCGTGCCGAACAGCGCGGCAATCACGCTTGCGTCGATCCGTCCCATCACAGAAGAATCGATGACGTAGCCGTCGAATTTGGAAAGAACGTGTTGCGTTGCCGCCGTCACGTTCGAGATCGACCCCGTTAAAATAATTTCGTATTTCCCGGGGCAGGAAGGGTGCGCCGAAACGAGCGTGACGCCCGCGCTTTTGAGCGCGTCGTCGGTCGCTTCCACCCCTTTGGGCACGTTTTTCAGTTCGATTACGCCGATTGCTTGAAACATGGTTTAATTCCCGTTTACGATAATAGTATCTTTCTTCAAATGAACGATCCCCGCGATCGGGGCATGCTGCGGAAGAGAAAGCCCTTCCCCGCTGTCTGCGATCTTTTCACCCGCCGCCACCTTATCGCCCTCGCTCACGCAGGGAACGGACGGCGCGCCGATGTGCTGACGCAGAAGAATTTCCGCACGGGGGAACGCCAATTCCCCTTTGAACGCGGGCAGGCGGTCATACTTCGCCACGCCCAGCATGCTTTCCCACCGCTCGGTGGGGATCATGCGGTATTCCCGTTCGGCGGGAACGGGATATTCCCATTGAGAAACAAATTTGAGTTTATTGCGCGCAAGCAATGCCTTATAGCCGTCGATCACCGCCTTAGGCGAAATTCCCTGACAGCAGGCAAGCGACGCGCAAAGTCCGCACCCGCAACAAAGCGTGGCGGAAAGCACTAATCCCGGCGAGAGTTTCGCCGCCTGCGGCGAAGTACGCACGAGTTTATGCGGTTGCAGAGGATAACCGAGCAACGCACGGGGGCACAGATCGGTGCACCGCGTGCACTGACAGCACGCCGTTTCCGCCCGCGCCGCCGATTTTTCGGCGTTGAGCCGTTTGGCGCGCACCGCCTCGCACGACTCGGGCAGGATCAGCAAGCCCTTCGTCGTTTTGGTGACGACGGCAAACTCTTCGTCGATGATCTTCCCCATCGAGGGTCCGCCGTCGAGAACGGCATGCCCTTCGGGAACGGTTACGCCGAGCGATGCAAACAGATCGCTGACGCGCGTGCCGACGGGAACGGTTACCACGGCGGGTTCGTTCACCGCGCCGCCCACCGTGACCCATTTTCGCGTTACGGCGGCGCCGTTTTGCACGGCTAGCGCTACGTTATAAAGCGTTTCCGCGTTATAAACGATTACGCCCGCCGTCACGGGCAGATTGCCCGCTTTGACGACGCGCCCCGTCGCCTGATAAATAAGGCTGATCTCGTCGCCGATCGGATAGACGTTGGGCAGAACTTTTACGGTTACACCGTAACCGAGGATTTCCCCCTCTTGCGCATGCAGACGCCGAGCGGTATGTTCTTTGATGCAAAGAAATACGCGTTTGATGTGCAGATACTCCGCCACGGCATGCGCACCGAAGAGCACGCTTTCCATCTCTTTTCGCAAAAGAAAATAATCGGAGTAGAGCAGCGGCTCGCACTCCGCACCGTTGATAAGCAGCGTATCCGCGCCTGCCGAAAGCTTGGCGTATGCGGGGAATCCCGCGCCGCCCGCGCCGACGATTCCCGCCTGTTGTAAAAGTTCTTTGAATTCCATTCCGTCGCCCTTAATCGACGATACCGACGATCACCGCGTCAACGGGTGCGTTCGGATTGTTCGTATAAGCAAGGCGCGCGGGGCTGCCCGTCGTGATAAGGACGGTTTCGCCGATACCCGCGCCGACGCTGTCGACCGCGACGATAAATTTATTCGTGCTCGCGCCGTTTTCGAGGATTTCCACCTCCATAAACTTTGCGCCGACGAGCGTTTCCTGCTTGCGTGTGGAAACGATGTTTCCCTTGATAATACCCTTTAACACGGTTTTACTCCTTGACGATTTTCACCTTGCTGCCGTTGCGGATCCCCGCCGCGTTCGCGTCGTCGGTATCCACATGCATTTCGAGACGGAACGCCTCGCTCACGCGGATCTGCACGTCGTACCAGCGCGTACGTTTGGCGCCGTTGACGTCCACCGTGACGAGATCGCCGTCGGCTACGCCGTAAACCGCCGCGTCGGAAGGCGACATATGAATATGCCTGTTTGCGATAATGCAGCCTTCTTCGAGTTCGACGACGCCTTTCGGCCCGATAATGCGGATGGGCGCGCTGCCCGCAACGTTCCCCGATTCTCTTACGGGGGGCTTTACTTTGAGCGCATATGAATCGGTAAGCGAAATTTCAACCTGCGACTTGCTTCTCACGGGGCCTAACACGCGCACGTTCTCGATGGGACGAAGCGACGGTCCGACCAGCGTTAAACACTCTTTGCAGGCATATTGCCCCGGCTGCGACAAATCCTTCATGGGCGTCAGTTCATAACCCTTGCCGAACAGCTTTTCAAGATCGGCTACCGATAAATGAATATGTCTGTTGGAAATACCGACGGGCACGCCGCCTTCCGCCGCCCCCTCGCCTTGCATCTGCGCGAGGATCTTTCTTACCATTTGCGCTACCTGAGCACTCGAAACTTCCATAATTACCCTTCTTTTTTTGATTTGCCGAAAAATCCCGCGGCGCTACGCCCTGCGCCGCGCCGCGAGCATCGTTTCTTCTTACTTAATGGTCGGAAGAAGTTTTTCGACGTCTGCGTGAGGACGGGGAATCACGTGCGTAGCAACCACTTCGCCGAGCGCCGTAGCCGCCGCCGTGCCGGCTTCAACTGCGGCTTTCACCGCGCCGACGTCGCCGCGCACCATCACGCTCACCAAGCCGCTGCCGATCTTTTCGCTGCCGATGAGAACGACGTTCGCCGCCTTCACCATCGCGTCCGCAGCTTCGATCGCCGCAACGAGACCTCTCGTTTCTACCATTCCCAATGCTTCCATGATGTTTGCCTCCATTTTTTATTCCTTTCGGGAACTTCCCGAAATTAGCGTTGTTAGCCCGTCGTTAAAAATCTCATAACGTCGGGGTGGGGATTTGCGATGACCTCGCAAACCTTTACGTTGCCGACCTCGGCAGCCGCGGCAGCGCCCGCTTGAAGCGCCGCCGTTACAGCCGAAACCTCGCCCCGGACGACCACCGTGACCAGTCTGCCGCCCAGGCGTTTTTCCACATGAATGAGCTTCACGTCTGCCGCTTTTACCATGGCGTCAAGCCCGGCGATTGCGGCAACCAGAGCCTGCACCTCGAGTAATGCGATCGCGTTCATAAACCCTTCCGCTCTTACTTAATCGTGGGAAGAAGTTTTTCGACGTCCGCGTGAGGACGGGGAATGACGTGCGTAGCAACCACTTCGCCGAGCGCCGTAGCCGCCGCCGTGCCTGCGTCGACCGCCGCTTTCACCGCGCCGACGTCGCCGCGCACCATCACGCTCACCAAGCCGCTGCCGATCTTTTCGCTGCCGATGAGAACGACGTTCGCCGCCTTCACCATCGCGTCCGCAGCCTCGATCGCCGCAACAAGCCCTCTCGTTTCCACCATACCCAATGCTTCCAACATAATTTTTTTCTCCTATAAAGATTTTTTATTTTTGTTTTTAATAAAACCGATTTCAGATCTGCGCTCAGCGCAGTTTATCTTTGCCCAGCGCGTTGAGCCGCGCAAACCATTCGATATCCTCGCTCTGGCGGGCGATCACCTTATGGGTGATATAAAGTCCCCGCTTTTCGGCTTCCTGCCTGCCCGCCGCCACCGATGCTTCCACCGCCGCCGCGTCGCCTTCCACCTTAATCGCCATGACAAGCGGCACTTTCGCGCTGTCGCCTGCGGCGGGTTTGTTTTTGTCGATTGCCACGACCTGCACGTTCGCCGCCTTCGCCATCGCGTCGGCAACGACGATCGCCGTCGCAAACCCGAACACCTCTATCATTCCGAGAGCCATAATACCTCTTACTGCGCCACATAGCAGATTTTAATGCCTTCCTGACGGATATTCACTTCCATCGCCTCGTTGAGTTTGTCGAGGGGGAAGGAATGGGTGATGAGTTCCTTGACGGGGATCTTCATCTCGCGCGCCTGACGCAGGAACGCCATGGTCGTGGGATAGTCGTCCGCGCTGTAATCCCAGGATCCGACGATCGTGATCTCTTTATTGCACATCGCAAAATGCGGGTTGACGCTGTATTCGCCGTTGTTGACGAAGAAGCCCATTTCGCACATGCCGCCGCCCCTGCGGATACATTCGTAAATATCCTTTGCCGCGGCGGGCGCGCCCGTGCACTGGAACGCGAAATCCGCGCCCACGCCGTTCGCCGCCTGCTTTACGATCTTCACGCGCTCTTCGAGCGTCGTCGTTTCCTTAAAGTTGATGACCGTTTTCGCGCCGAGCTTGCGCGCCATATCGAGGCGTTTGGGCGTGCCGTCGATTGCGATAATGTGGTTGACGCCCGCCGCGCGCAACACGCTGATCATGACAAGCCCCACGGGTCCGAGGCCCTGCACCAAAACTTTGGAATTGAAATTGATAAGTCCCGTCTGGTTCGCCCGTTTCAACGCGTGAACGCACACGCACGAAAGCTCTAAGAGCATTCTTTCCTGCAAATCGAGGTCGTTGACGACAAAGTAAGTCGCGCCCTTGCCGCGGATCAGAAGATGCGTCGAGAACCAGCCCGTGAGCGGTTGCGCGTCGGAATGCGGGATCAAGCCGAACACGCCCTGCTTATCGCACAGGTTGGTGTTGGCGGGCTGATTGCGGCAGATATAGCAGTCGCCGCAGCTGATGACGGAGGTCACGATCTTATCGCCCACATGAATGGGATTGCCCGCCGTATCGCGTTTGATATTTTTGCCGAGGTAGACGATCTCGCCCGTGCCCTCGTGCCCGAGCGTGACGGGAATGATCCCGAAGGGATCGCCCTTCCATTCGTGCACGTCGGTTCCGCATACGCCGCAGCCCTCGACTTTGACGAGAATGTCGTCGTCGTTGAGCGCGGGTACGGGATACTCTTTGACCTCGATATGTTTGGGGGACGTGAGCGTGGCGACCTTTGCGGTTTTGGGAATCCCCGCGCCTTGCTTTTTGCCGCCCATTTCGCCAAGGATCTGACGGACGATATCCTCGACCTGAGTAGACGTAATATCCATATTGTACTCCTTATATAATTCTGAAACTATCCGACATGACGCAGCGGCGGTAACGCGTAAAACTCTTTGCGCTCGTCAGCCCCTCGCCCGTCGGCCCCGCGATCGTGAACGTCGTGTGCCCCTCGCCGCCGAATCCGATGCCTGCATACGAAGGCGCGTTCTTGACGAAGATGGTCGTTTCCACCGCGCGGGCGAACCGCGTGAGGTGGTCGATATTCTTCGAATGCATGTGCGCCGTGTGGCGGCAGCCGTGCTCGGCTTTGACCGCAAGATCGATCGCCTCATCGATATCGCGCACACGCACGATGGGCAGAATGGGCATCATCAGTTCGTTCTGCACGAACGGGTGCTCGAAAGACGTTTCGCAGATGATACAGCGCACTTCGTCGCCGACGCGCACGCCGATCTTTTCGAGCAATACTTTTGCGTCGCGCCCCACGCATTCGCGGCTGACGACCTTTTTCACGATCCCCGTTTTTAGGTTCTTGCTCTCGACGAGCACGATTTCCGCCAGACGGTTTGCCTGTTCGATCGTGATCTGATACGCGCCGTTCTCTTTCATGGAAGAAATCAGTTCGTCGGCGATATTCGCAAACGCGAATACCTCTTTTTCGGCAATACAGGGCAGGTTATTGTCGAACGAGCAACCGTCGATGATGTCTTTGCCTGCTTTGCGCACGTCGGCGGTATCGTCGACGATAACGGGCGGATTGCCCGCGCCGGCGCCGATCGCCTTTTTTCCGCTCGAAAGCACGCTCTTCACCACGCCGGGACCGCCCGTGCAGACGAGCAGACGCACCGCGGAGTGGTTATACATGATCTGCGCCGATTCGAGCGTGGGCTTCGCCGTAGAAGCGACGAGCACCTTCGGCCCGCCCGCCTGCGCGCTTGCGCGGTTGACGAGGTCGACGGCGTAATTCGACGTCGCGATCGCGTTGGGGTGCGGGTTGAACACCACGCCGTTGCCCGCCGCGATCATGCCGATGCTGTTGCAAATCACCGTTTCCGAAGGGTTGGTGCTGGGTGTAATCGACCCGACCACGCCGAACGGCGCCATTTCGGTGAGCGTTAAGCCGTAGTCGCCCGTCTGCGCCGCCGCGCGGATATCTTCCGTGCCGGGGGTTTTGTCGGCGACGAGAATGTGTTTCGCCGTCTTGTGCTCTACGCGCCCCATCTTCGTTTCCGCCACACCGAGCCGCGCCATGACAGGCGCCTCTTCGCGGCAAAGATTGCGGATCGCGGTGATGATCTTTTCGCGTTCCGCGACCGACATGGCGCGAACGGCTTTATATCCCGCCGTCGCCGCCTCGATCGCCGCGTTCATGTCGGCATATACGCCGCTATACGCTCTGCCGTTATACTGTGTGGAATCCCAACTGCCCGACGGAGCGTTCTGCTTGCCCAGACTTTTGAGCACCGCCGAAACCACCTCTTCGATTTTGGATTCCGTCCAATCAATCGCCATGTGCACTCCTTCTTATTTGCCGAGCGCCGCAAGCACCTTTTTCGTGATCGCCTCGACAAGCTCTTCCTTGCTGCAATTAAACGCAGGCTTCGCCTCTTCGACCTCGATGCCGGGGTGACGGCCGGGAAGGTTCATCTTCTTGCGCAGTTCCATGAGTTTAACGAGCTGCGGGCCGGGAATTTCGTGCACCGCGCCGAGTTCCATAGCGTGTTTGCAGATAATGGCGTTGAACTCGACCTCTTCCATCGTGAACATGGCTTTATTGAGATCGCAGCCCACGGTCAAAGCGCCGTGATTGCGCAGCAGGAAGGCGTCGTGGTTCTGGATATAGGGTTCCAGACTGTCGGGAATTTCCATCGTCGAAGGCGTGCCGTAATCGCAGGTGGGCACTTCGCCGATCGTGAGAACGGCCTCGGGAAGAATGTACTGGTCGAGGTCGATGTCCGCAACCGTGAACGCCGTTGCAACGGGCGGGTGCGCGTGGACGACCGCGTTGACGTCGGGGCGGTCTTTATAAACGCGCATGTGCATTTTGATTTCCGACGAAGGGTTGAGCTTGCCTTCGAGCTTTCTGCCCTCGCCGTCGACCTTGATGATCATGTCGGGCGTGAGCGAACCCTTCGAAACGCCCGTGGGCGTGCAGTAAAATTCGTTGGGACCGATTTTAACGGAAATGTTTCCGTCGTTCGCGGCAACGAAATTTTTTGCGTAGAGCTTATGCCCTACTTCGCAGATTTCCTTCTTGATTTCGAACGGAGATTTCATAGTTTATACCATTCCTTTATATGATTTTTATTTTTGATTATTTTGAAAGCGCGAGCGTGTCGCGGGCGATCATGTATTCTTCGTTGGTGGGAATGACGAACGTGCGCACCTTTGCGCCCGCCTTCGTGAGCTCGACGGTTGCGCCGCGCGGCGCCGCCGCGTTGATTTTTTCGTCGACCGCAATGCCAAGCCCTTCCATATCCTTGCACACGAGCGCGCGCAGCTCGCTGTCGTTTTCGCCGATGCCCGCCGTAAACACGAGTGCATCGCACCCGTTCAACTCGGCGATATACGAGCCGATGATCTTTTTGATCTGATGCACGAGAATCTTAACGGCGAGTTTTGCACGTGCGTTTCCACCTTCCGCCGCCGCCTTTACGTCGCGGCAGTCGCTTGAAACGCCCGAAACACCGAAAAGTCCCGACTGCGAATTGATGAGCTTTTCCGCCTGTTCGGGGGTCAGCCCCTCTTTTTTCATGATGTAGGTGAGCACGGTGGGATCGATCGCGCCCGAACGCGTGCCCATGGGAACGCCGTCCTGCGGGGTGAACCCCATCGAGGTATCAACGGCTTTGCCGTTCACCGTCGCCGTAATCGAGGAACCGTTGCCCAAATGGCAGGTGACGATCTTCGCATGCGGGTTATGGAGCAGCTTTGCCGCCTCGCCCGCGACGTAGCGGTGCGACGTACCGTGAAATCCGTAGCGGCGCACGCGGTATTTTTCATACAGCTCGTACGGGATCGGATAAATGTAAGCGTAATCTTCGAGATCGGAATAATACGAAGTATCGAATACGCCGACGTGGACGGCGTGCGGCATTGCCTCGGCAAGCGCCTTATAACCGCTGATCGCAGGCGGCCCGTGCAAAGGATTGATGGGCACGATGCTTTCGAGGTAAGCAATTTCGTCCGCGCCCAGACGCGCCGAAGCGCGCAACCGTTCGCCGCCGTGCGCAAACCGATGCCCCACCGCGCCGATCTCGCCGACCGAGCGCACCGCGCCGACACTCGTATCGGTCAAAAGCGCCAACACTTCTTTGACCGCCGCCCGATGATCGGGCAGGGATACGTTTGCTTTGTGATCGTTTTTTCCTGCGCATTTGTGCGTGATTGCGCCGTCGATCCCGATGCGCTCGCAGTTGCCTTTTGCAAGCACTGCGCCCGTATCCATATCGAACAGCTGATATTTGAGCGAGGAACTTCCCGCATTAACGACGAGTATCTTCATAAACAAGTCTTTTTCCGTTCGGTTTTTACCGTAGTTTATTGTAACATAATAAAATATATTTGTCTATATCTGCTCGAAAGATTGACAAAAAAAAATTTATGCGCTATAATATGAGCACAAAAGAGCAAAACAGTGCAAAAAACCAACGTTTTTTGCAGGAGATAGAGAACATGACCTTAAAAGAACGGCAACAGGAAATATTACAGGCATTAAAAGAGAAAAAGTCGGCAGACGTTTCCGACCTTGCAAAAGCGCTTTATGTAAGCGAAGCGACCATTCGGCGCGACCTTTCCGAAATGAAGAGCATGGGACTGATCGAGCGCAGCCACGGGCGCGCCCTGTTGCCCGAAAATTCTGACGAAATTTCCATCTTTATCCGCATGGAAAAGAACGTGACCGAAAAGGAAAAGACCGCCACCAAAGCCCTCATGCACATTCCCCCTTTCAAATCGGTTTATATCGACAGTTCCTCTACCGCGCTCGCCCTAGCGCAACGCATCGACCTCGCCTTCAAAACGGTGGTCACGAACAATTTGCAGACGGCGCTGCTGCTTGCCAAAAAGAGCGACATCAATCTGTTCATTCTCGGCGGAAAGGTCGAAAACAACACAAACTGCGCCTCGGGAAGCTGGACGACCCACCAACTGAGCGATTTTTCCTTCGATCTGATGATTTCTTCCTGCGCGACCGTGCAGGGATCGGACGCCTACGAACGCTCGATGGATCAGCGCGAGATCAAGCGCGAGGCGTTCAAACGGTGCAAACAGCATATCCTCGTCGTCGATCACACGAAGTTTACGGAAAGCGCGACGTACCGTTTGAATTCGCTTACGGAATACGACCTCGTCGTCACCGACGCCCCCCCGCCCGAACCGTTCGACCCGACGGGAATCAATATTATATGGTAACGTATCCCAAACCGTTCGCGTCTTTTGGTACAAACTCTAAAAAATCCCCCTTCCGCATATTGCGGAAGGGGGATCTCGGTTTCATTGAGTTTACACGATTCCGTGCGCCATCATCGCCTCGGCAACCTTTTTGAACCCTGCGATATTCGCGCCCGCCACATAATTGCCTTCCATGCCGTATTCGCGCGCCGCGTCGTCCATATTATGATAGATATTCACCATAATGTTTTTGAGTTTGGCGTCTACTTCTTCAAACGTCCAGAACAGTCTGCCGCTCGACTGCGCCATTTCGAGCGCGCTCGTCGCCACGCCGCCCGCGTTCGCCGCTTTGGCAGGCAGGAACACCACGCCCGCCTTTTGGAACACTTCGATCGCCTCGAGCGTCGAGGGCATGTTCGCGCCCTCGCCCACGTATTTGACGCCGTTTTTCACGAGCAGTTTGGCGCTTTCCGCGTCGATTTCGTTCTGCGTCGCACAGGGCAGCGCCACGTCGCAGGGAACCGACCAAATCCCCTTGCAGCCTTCGTGATACTCGCTTCCCTTCACGCGCGTGGCATATTCCTTGATGCGGGCGCGTTCAACTTCTTTGATTTGTTTTACGACGTCGAGCTTGATGCCCGCGTTATCGACGATATAACCGTTGCTGTCGTACATGGCAACGACAAGCGCGCCCAGCGCCTGCGCCTTTTCACAGGCGTAGATCGCCACGTTGCCCGAACCCGAAATGACGACGCGCTTGCCTGCAAACGAATCGTTGCGGCACTTTAACGCCTCTTCGGTCATGTAAACAAGTCCGTAGCCCGTCGCTTCGGTTCTAACGAGCGAACCGCCGTAAGAAAGTCCTCTGCCCGTGAGCACGCCGACGTGCTCGTCGCGGATACGCTTATACTGCCCGAACAGATACCCGATCTCTCTGCCGCCGACGCCGATATCGCCTGCGGGAACGTCGGTATCCTGCCCGATATGGCGGTAAAGCTCGGTCATGAAACTCTGGCAAAAACGCATGACTTCGTTATCGCTCTTGCCCTTGGGGTCGAAGTCCGAACCGCCCTTGCCGCCGCCGATGGGCAGCCCCGTTAAACTGTTTTTGAGGATCTGTTCAAGACCGAGAAATTTAATGATGGAAAGATTGACGGAAGGATGAAACCGCAGACCGCCCTTGTAAGGGCCGATCGCGCTGTTGAACTGCACGCGGTAGCCTTTGTTAACGTGCACGCCGCCCTTGTCGTCCACCCACGGCACGCGGAACATGATCACGCGTTCGGGCTCGACGAACCGCTCTAACAAAGCGGCTTTTTCATATTCGGGGTGGCGTTCCACCACGGGTTGAAAACTTGTTAAAATTTCCGTTGCCGCCTGATGAAATTCCGGTTCGTTCGGGTTCTTCTTTTTCAGTTCTTCGAGGACTTTTTGCACATACGACATATTTCTATTCTCCTTTGCGCCGCAGTCGTGTTTCGCGCGGCTTTCTTCTCCTCTATATTATATCAATTCTGTTAAATTATAGCAATTATATTCCTATAACGATTCTTAATATATTCTATAAGTACAGCTTATATTATAGATCGATACGCGAAAAATGTTTAGCTGAAAGAACATAGCCGAGCGCACTTAACGCCGCATAAAAAACGACGCCCGAAAAGAAGACCGCGAGTTTCGCGCCGAGATTAGCAGGATCGGGCACGGTGAGCATATCGCGCCAAAACGGAACGCTGAACCGCAGAGCAATCAAAACGGCGACGAGCAAAAACTGCGCCGCGCCCGCCAACAGGAACGGAACGCCCACTTTGTGCGGCGCCGCATAATAGAGCGGAAAAAAGAGAATATTGAACAATCCCAAAAGAAGCGCGCCGTTGCCGAGAAAGGCAAGGTTTGCGGTCGATCCCGCTAAATTGACCTGCGCCTCGGGCGGAAAAACCGCTTGCTTGATCGCCGTTGTTACCCCCGCAAGCAACAGCAAAGCGACCTGAAACACGCCGCAAAAGAGCATGCGCGCCGCGACCGCCTGTTTGCGGCTTGCGGGCAGAACGGCGGTAAAGGACGTGTCGCCGTTTTCGCGCGCCGTCAGGCAGACGAAAAAGACCGAAAGTCCCGAAAAGAAGAACATCACTTCGTAGGGATAATTCGGAATAAAAACGAACGCCGCAAAACTCAAAAACACCAAACAAGTGGGGTGCAGACAGAGCAGAAATTCCTTTTTGAGCAAACCTTTCATACCGTCCCCCCCTTTTGCGCGCTGTTTCGAGATGAACGGTCAGCTCGTCTAACGTGGCAAGACGTTCACCTTTGCCTTGTTCCGAAACGAGCAAGCCCTCGTATCCTTCCCGCCCCGCCCGCACGCCGATCACGCCCGCACGCCGATCACGCCCGCAGAACGCGCCTCTTCGGCGGTTCCGTAATGCGCTAAAACGTATCGGTTTTTCAATATGCTAAGCGGTTCGGCGGCAAGCAGTTTTCCTTCCGAAAGCAGCACGACGTCGTCGGCAATGCGTTCGAGGTCGTTTGTGATGTGCGTCGAAAACAGCACCGAAACGCCCTCGTTTTTAACAAGATCGAGCACGGTTTCGCAAAATTCCTCGCGCGAGAGCGGATCGAGCCCGCTCGTCGGCTCGTCGAGAATCAATAGACGCGCCCCGTGCGAAAGCGCAAGCGCAAGAAACAATTTTACCTTCCTGCCCTCGGAAAGCTGCAAAATTTTTTTGCCGCCGTCGATACCGTAACGCTTAAGAAAGGTTTCGAAGAGCTTTCCGTTCCAATCGGGATAACAAGCAGATACGGCGTGCGCCACCGCGTTGACGCTTTTTTGCGGGTAGGCGCGGAATCCGCCGCTGATATATCCTGTTTTTTCTTTGATTTCCCGTTCGTGACCGCGCAAATCTTTTCCGAAAATACGGATATTCCCTTCCGCACCGATCAGCCCCGTAATCGCTTTGAGCGTCGTCGTCTTGCCCGCGCCGTTTGCGCCGATCAGCCCCGTTACGCAACCTTTTTTCACGCAAAACGAAACGCAATCGAGCGTAAAAGAAGGGTACTGCTTTTTGAGATTGCTCACTTCGAGCGCGTTCACTTTTTATCCCCTTTTACCGCATTCACGGCTTGAAAAAAGGTTTCGATGTAATCGTAAGGTTGCAGGGCAATGCCCTGCGTTTTATCCGCCATCAGTACAAGACTGTCGCCCGCTTTCAGCCCGAAAAGCGCGCGCGCTTCTTTGGGAATGACGATTTGCCCTTTCGAGCCGATTTTCACGGTCGCTAAAAATTTTCCTTCGGGAAATTCATCCATCACGTTACCTCTTAATTTGTATAACAAGTATTACTTTTCATACTTATATTCTAAGCATATACCGCCGAACCGAAAAAGTCAAGCGGTTTTCAAAAAAATTTAATACATATACTCTGCCAGAATGGAATTCTGCACATATAAATATTCTTCTTTGATGCGGGTATAGTCGCCCTCTTCCTCAAAATATTGCGCCGTTTTTTTGTAGGCGTCGGCAAAATCGGCTTTCCAATCGCTTCCGAACGCGGCGCGGTATTTCTCCGCCGAAATGCCCTGTGCCGTGCGCAGAGCAAGCATGACGAATTCGAACTTCGCGTCGTCGCCGCTTACGTCCTCGCTTTCCATAACGGGCAGAAATCCCGAGAGGATACACTTCATGTAATCGTCTAAATTCGTCGTGTTCGTAAAGCGTTTGCCGCACAGGAACGAGCTTGCCGAAAGCCCCAGCCCGATATATTCGCCGCGCGCCCAGTAATTGGCGTTATGTTTGCTCTCATAGCCCTTTTTCGCAAAATTGCTGACTTCGTAACGCGCATAGCCCTTTTCTTTGAGCAAAGCGTAACCGTAATCGTAGAGAGCGCGCACCTCGTCGCCGTCGGGCAGTTCGCCGTTGAGATAGTCGGTATAGATGGGCGTGCCGTCCTCGGGGGTAAGCGCGTACATGGATATATGTTTTGCGCCGCTCGCCGCCGCCACTTCCACCGTTTTGCGCACGTCCTCTTTGGTCTGTCCTTTCAGTCCGAGCATAATATCGGCGGAAAAATTCTCACCTTTGAGCAAGGACGCGCAATAAAGATAATCGCGCACATTGTGGATCCTGCCCACTTCGAGCAACTGTTCGTCGATCGCCGTCTGCAAGCCCACCGAAAAACGGTTGATCCCCGCACGCTTGTAAAGCGCGATCTTGCTTTCGCTCACCGTGCCGGGGTTCAGCTCGATCGTAATTTCGGGGCGGGGCGCAAGGCGGAAACATTTTTTGATCTGTTTCATCGCGCCGTATAGATACTTCGGATCGATGACCGACGGCGTTCCGCCGCCGAAATACACCGTATCGAACACGGTCTTTTCGAGCTGCTTGCCGCGCAGTTCGATTTCCTTATACAAGCACGCCATATAAGCCTCGGCTACGTCGAGACGGTTGGGGAAGGAACAGAAATCACAGTAACGGCACTTCTGTTTGCAAAATGGAATATGCAGATAAATACCCGCCATAAAAACCTCTCAAATAACGTGAACAAAACTATCCCCGCCAGAAATATTTTTGCATATCGACGCAACCGTCTTTCACCGTTACGCCCTCTTCTTCCAACAGCCTTGCCTGCACTTCGATTCCGCCGAAGGCAAACGCGGGCGCAAGCCGCCCTTCGCGGTTGACGACGCGGTGACAGGGCACGATTCCGGGCGTAGGATTGCGGTGCAGCGCGTTCCCTACCTGCCGCGCGGCGCGCGGACGCCCGATCGCGCGCGCGATCATGCCATACGTCGTCACCCTGCCCCGCGGCACGCTTTTCACATATTCGTATACGCTTTGATCGAAGGTCATTTTGTCACGAACCGAACATAATTTTTTCGCTCGAAATCATCTTCGAAATCAGAAGAACAAGCAACGCCGTATAAACAAAGTTAAGCACGACGGAAACGACGCTTTGCCAGATCGACATATTCATCGCAAGAATGCCCTGCATGCACACGACGGCGTTGAGCACAGGTACGGCGACGGTCCACGCGCCGATCCCCGAAAGAAACGTCGAAACGAGCGACAATATCATAATGAGAATCATAACGACGCTCGTATACGCCGATGCCTCTTTGACCGATTTGGCATAGGCGGATACGACGCAGATGAGCGAAACGATGAGCGGCACCACGCTCAGAATAAGCAAGAAGAGCAATAAAAAGCCGACGAACCCGATCGAACCGAATACGCCGCCGATCGATACGCCCATAAGCGACGGCATCGAACATGCCACGCCGATAAAGCTCGACGCCGCGCCGATCGACGCGATACAGCTGAGCGGAATGACCTTGCCGAGCGTGATTTGATAGCGTTTGACCGATGTCACGAGCACGGTTGAGAGCGTGCCGCGTTCCTTTTCGCCCGCCATCGATTCGAGCGTAATACTCATACAGGCGGAAAAGATAAACACGACGACGATGAACGGCAGGATTCCACTCGTGAAACTTGCCGTGAACGCCTCGACGTCGGAAAGGTCGAGTTCGTCGTAGAAGTGCATGACGTCGAGCACGAACGCGCGGAACGCGCTGCTCTCGCCGTCGACGGAACGGTAATAAATGGTCAGCGCTCCCTCTTCCGAAAAGCAGAGAAACGCCGTGATGTCGCCGTTTTTCACCGCTTCCTGCGCGGTAGCCGCGTCGTCCGTCGGCGTAAGCGTGAGCGAAAGCCCCGCCTGTTCCGCCGCCGTTTCGATCGTTTCGATCGCCTCCGACTGCCCCTGCACATAAACGTTGAATTTGTAATCTTCCGCCGCCGCATGATCGTGGATCACGCCGCCCATGATCGAATAAATGACATAGATAAGAATGCCGGGCAACAACATGGTGACGATCAGGCGCGGATCGTGAAAAAAGCGGTGAAATTCTTTTTTGATCAGGGCTGCTAATTTCATACGACGTCCCCCTTTACTTCGCGATACACGCGGAAGAACCGTTCTTCGAGCGTCAGGTCGGCGCAGACTTCTTTCAACGTGCCGTCCGCAACCGTTCTGCCGTCGATGATGATCCCCACGCGGTCGCACACTTTTTCGACAAGCGAAAAGATATGCGTGGAAAGAATGACGCTTTTGCCCATGCTTTTTAGCTCGCATAAGAAATCGGTGACGACCTTCGCAGTAAGCACGTCAAGCCCGTTGGTGGGTTCGTCGAAGATGATGACTTCGGGATCGTGCACGATCGCGATGACGAGCGAAACCTTCTGTTTCATGCCCGTGGAAAGATCTTTGACCGCCACCTGCGCAAAACGGTCGATGCCGAATCGGGCGAACAGTTCTTTTTTGCGCGTTTGCAACGTCTCTTTTCCGACGCCGTGCATCGCGCCGAAGAAATCGAAAAGATAATCGGGCGTAAAAAATCCCTCGAGCTTCAATTCCCCCGTCATAAAGCCGATTTTATCGCGCACCTTGCTTGTATCCTTGCGAATGGAACAACCGCACACGAACGCATCGCCCGCATCGGGTTTGATGAGCGTGGAAAGAATACGCAACGTCGTTGTTTTGCCCGCGCCGTTCGGACCGAGCAAACCGTAAATTTCGCCTCTGTTTGCAACGAACGACAACCCGTCCACCGCCGTTTTGCACGTCAGATTCGTTCGTTCGATTTTGCGTTGTTTGCGCGAGAGGGTGAAGGTTTTTCGCAGCCCTTCCACGCGCACAATCTCTTCCGACATAATTTTACCTCACAAAAATATTCAGGGATATTATACCCCCCCCCATTGCAACTTTGTCAACTGTTTTTTGCATTTTTCTTTACTTTCTCGGTACATCACGCCCTTTTGCCGTTCCGAGCGTCACTGCCATTCGCGCACCCTGTCATTCCGAGCGCAGTCGAGGAATCTAAGACGTTTCGACTTCGCTCAACGTGACAAGCAAAAGCGCACGCAACGTAACAGCAAGAACGCGCTCAACATATCAGCAAGAAGGTACGAAACGCAACACGCGTAAAAAATCTTATTTATCCTTATTCGTTTTAAGGATTTCCATAAACACTTCGGAAGGAACTTCCACCGTGCCCACCTTGCGCATGCGCTTTTTGCCCTCTTTCTGCTTTTCAAGCAATTTCTTTTTGCGCGTGATATCGCCGCCGTAACACTTTGCAAGCACGTCTTTGCGCACCGCCTTCACCGTTTCGCGCGCGATGACCTTTCCGCCGACCGCCGCCTGCACGGGAATTTCGAAGAGTTGGCGCGGAATCGCCTCTTTGAGATTTTCGCACAGCGTTCTGCCGCGCTGATACGCGCGTTCCTCGTGCACGATAATCGAAAGCGCGTCGCAAACGTCGCCGTTGAGTAGAATATCGAGCTTGACGAGCTTGCTCCGCTCGTATCCCGCGATCTCGTAATCGAAACTCGCATAGCCCTTCGTGCGGCTTTTAAGCTCGTCAAAAAAGTCGTACACGATTTCATTGAGCGGAAGGCGGTATTCGAGCCGCACGCGGTGCGCGTCGAGATAGGTCATATCTTTGAACACGCCGCGTTTGTCTTGACAAAGATCCATGATCTGCCCCAAATAGTCGGGCGGCGAATAGATTTCCGCTTTAACGATGGGCTCTTCGATAAAGTCGATATCCGAGGGCGGGGGAAGGTGCGAGGGATTGTCCACATATAATGCGCTGCCGTCGGTTTTATGCACGAGGTAGGAAACGGACGGCGCCGTTGTGATAATGTCGAGGTTGAACTCGCGTTCGATGCGTTCCTGAATGATTTCCATGTGCAAAAGTCCGAGAAAACCGCAACGGAACCCGAAACCGAGCGCCACCGAATTATCCGGTTCGAAAATAAGCGCGGCGTCATTGAGTTTGAGTTTTAAGATCGCCTCTTTGAGGTCGAGGAACTTGCTGCCGTCGAGGGGGTAGATCCCGCAGAATACGACGGGCTGCACCTTTTTGTAACCGGGCAGCGGTTCGGCGGCGACGTTCTCGGCATTGACGACGGTATCGCCCACCGCAACGTCTTCGATCGATTTGATGCTCGCCGCAATATAACCCACCTCGCCCGCAAGCAAAATGTCTTTGGGTTGCAAACGCGGCGCGAACGCCCCCACCTCGGTCACTTCGTAAACCTTGTCGGAAAGATACGCCCTGATCTTGTCGCCCTGTCTGACCGCGCCGTCTTTAATGCGCACGAAGAGGATAACGCCTTTGTAATTATCGTAATAACTGTCGAAGATGAGCGCGCGCAAAGGCGCTTCGGTATCGCCGTCGGGCGGCGGAACGCATTTTACGACCGCCTCTAAAATATCGCGGATGTTCGTGCCCTCTTTCGCCGAAACGCAGGGGCAGCCTTCCGTATCCAGCCCGATCACCTCTTCGATTTCCTTTTTCGTTTCCTCGATCTGCGCCGACTGCAAATCGATCTTGTTGATGACGGGCACGATTTCGAGATTGTTTTCGAGCGCAAGATAGACGTTGGCAAGCGTCTGCGCCTCGACGCCCTGCGTCGCGTCGACGGCCAAAAGCGCCCCCTCGCAGGCGGCGAGCGAACGCGATACTTCGTAAGTAAAGTCGACGTGCCCCGGCGTGTCGATCAGATTGAATTCATATTCGTTTCCGTCGAGCGCGGTGTAATACATGCGCACGGGCGTGAGCTTAATGGTGATGCCGCGTTCGCGCTCGATATCCATGCTGTCGAGCAACTGTTCTTCCATGTCGCGTTTGCTCACCTGCCCCGTCAGTTCCATAATGCGGTCGGCAATGGTGCTCTTGCCGTGGTCGATGTGCGCGATAATGCAGAAATTTCTTAATTTTTGATTGGGTTTCGCCATAAATCATTCTTCCTTTCGGGAAATATTATAATAAAAAATAAAAATTTTTGCAACCGCTATTGCAATTATTGTAATAAAATGCTAAAATATACGCATGGAAACATTTCTGAAAACGTTACCCGTCGCCCACAGGGGCTTGCACGACGATGCCGCACCCGAAAATACGCTTTCGGCGTTCCGCGCCGCGATCCAACTCGGTTACGCCGTGGAAACCGACGTACGCCTTTCCAAAGACGGCGAACTCGTCATCTATCACGACGACGTGCTTTCGCGCCTGACCCAAAGCAACCGCAAGGTCATCGACTGCACGATAGACGAACTCAAAAAACTTCTGATCGAAGACAAAGAACCCATTCCCACCTTGCAGGAATTTTTGGATTGCATCGGCGGGCGCGTGCCCATTCTGCTCGAAATCAAACCCGTGCCCGAGGCGAACACGAAGGAATTCATTGCCAAAATCGCGGCGGCGTTCGATTGCTACGAAGGCGAATATGCCGTGCAGAGTTTTAACCCCTCTTATGTGAAGGCATATAAAAAACTCCGCCCCGCCGTACCCTGCGGCATTCTGGCGACGGCGGGATCGACCAAAGCCGACTACAACAATTCCCCCGTCTGGCGGTTAAAGGCCTACGCCGTGAAACACATGAGTTTCAACCGTTCGCTCAAACCCGATTTTATCAGCTACTGTTTTTCGCACTACCCCAACCGCGCCACCGAGAAATACAAGGGAATTAAACTCGGCTGGACGGTACGCTCGCCGCAAGACGAGGAATATGCCAGAAAGTATGCCGACAACATCATTTTCGAAGGCTATCTTGCCGAGAAAAAATAACACGGAAAGCTCTCGAACATTTTGTTCGAGAGCTTTATATCATTCTTCCATGTAGTTTTCAAATTTACATTGTTCGTATACTTGTTTCCCCAAAATCGTAATCGCTTGCTTCGGGCAATTTGCAAAACACCGATAACACATAGTGCATTTATCACGATAGACTACCCTATCTTCTATTGCGATGTTCGCCATGGGGCACAGCGATACGCACAAACCGCATTTAACGCATTTTCTCTCATCCGTTCTGATCTTGGTGTAATAATGCTTTGTTTTTCCGCCGAAATATAATCTCTGCCCGAACACCCCTGCAATACGGTAAAAGAAATTCAACCCTTCTTTCGGATATTCGGCGTTCTTGATTCTATTGATAGCCCAATCCATTTTGCGTTCGGCTTTTAATATTGTTTTGCGGTTTTCGTCAAGCGGCTTTTTCAGTAATTTAACGTCCCCGATACAATCGGGCATTTTCAGATGCAACCCGCCTAAAATTTCCGCGCCGTACTTTTTGAACAAACGCGCCGAACACCCTGCGCCATCACCGCTGAATAAGCCCATCGTCGCCATGACAAAGATTTTCTTGCCGCGCCATAACGCGGCATTGCTTACGATAAACTCTCTGACGATCTTCGGCAAATTAGAATAATAGACGGGATACGCAAAAATAATTTCATCGCTGCATTTTAAGGCGGCAGAGACTTCGTCACGCTCAATCGCATAGGCAGCGCCGCTACCGACAAGCCGATTTAACATGTATTCGATACAATATTTCGTATTGCCCGTTCCGCTGAAATAAACACCAATCATATTGCAGTCCTTAATCGAAATCCTTTCCCTTATTTCAACCGCGAAGGCGCAATCCCTTCGGATAATGATTTTTGAGCGTACCGTTTACGATTTTTCCCAACCCGAGCGGATAGGAACGGTAGCCGACGGCGCACCAACCGTTTTCAAACGACGGAGAACAGGCAAGCGTTTCGCCGCGCAGATAACGCTGTGCAAGCTCTTTTCCAAGCGGATAAAACCGCCTGCACTGCTCTTTTTTCAAACTGACGGCAAACGCATGCGCGGGGCGGAAGATTTTTCCGTCCCATTCGCCCAGTTCGACGCCGAGGCGCAAGGTCCGCACGCCGAGCGCGGGCATGCCCGCGGGCACGAGATACATTCTGCCGTCGTCGAGCGTGGTAATTTCCCCTTGCGGCACGGAAGTGCAAAATTCTTCGGCAAACTCGTAAAACGCCTTGTTCGCACGGGCGTTTTTCTTGACGGGATAAGGCTTTGCGCCGCGCTGACCGCCGCCGTTTTTCACGAGCAGAGCGCAATAATGCCCTTCGCCGTTGATTTTGTGCGGCAACAGCTTTTCGTCCCCTTCGAGCGCAAACTCGCCGTGGCGCGATAAAAATGCGCGTATCTGCCCTTCGTCCTCTTCTTCCGAAAACGTACAGGTGGAATAGAGCAAACTGCCGCCCTGCGCGAGCATGCGCGCCGCATAATCGAGAATATCGCGTTGCCGCGCCGCGCACAGCGCAACGTTCTGCAAGCTCCAATGCGCGATTGCCTCGGGTTCCTTTTTGAACATGCCCTCACCCGAACACGGCGCGTCGACGACGATCAGATCGAAATATTCGGGAAAATTCTTTGCGAGCTGTTCGGGGGCAGCGTTGGTCACGGCGCAGTTCCGAATGCCCAGGCGTTCGATATTCTGAGATAGAATTTTTGCCCTGCCCGCGTCGATTTCGTTGGATATGAGAATGCCTTCGCCTTCCATCTGCGCGGCGATCTGCGTCGATTTTCCGCCCGGCGCGGCGCAAAGATCGAGCACGCGCTCTTTTTTACACCCGTCCGTAAATTCCCCGACGGTCATCGCCGAAGGTTCCTGCAAATAATAAAGCCCCGCGAAATGTTCGATATACGCCCCCGCTTTGGGTTCGTCGATATACATGCCGCGATATTCCCAATCGATTTGCGCGCCGAGCGGAAAAGGCGGTTCGCGGAAGAAATCTTCCAAACTGATTTTCAGCGTATTGACGCGCAACGCCCTGTAAGGCGGTTTTTCGTACGATTGCAAAAAGGCGGGGTATTCTTCCCCCAGCCTTTGTTCCATTCTTCTTAAAAATTCTTCGGGTAATTTCATACCCCCTCCAACGCGCGGCTGAAATGCTCGAACGGAATGACCGCCGCGCCGTTTTCCGCGGCAATTTTCGAAGAAACGCTGTTTTCCGCACCCGAAATAAACACATTGCAATCGCGCGCGTGCGAAGTATATTTCCCGCCCGCATTGAACACGGCGGCGACGAGTTTGACGGAAACCTCGACGTTATTCTCGATTTCCTTTTCGAAACAGAACACCTTACCTTCGAGCGCGCCGCCCTTTTTGCGTCTGGGCATGTTGCTGTTCACAAAACGGTAGAATTTTTCGCGCGCCTTCGATTTTTCAAGACGTTTTTTTTCGCGTTCCGCAAAATACGCCCTGAGTCCCGCGGAATCGGCGGGGCGCGTTCTGCCCTCTTCGGTTTTGCCTGCGCGGATCTTATAACGCGTCGCGATCCCAGCGACGTCGGTCTGCTCGCGCGCGCACATCGCCTCGCACACGCGCATGGTGGCGTAAGCGTCGTCGACGGCGCGGTGCGGCGTAAATTCCACGCCCAGCTCGCTCGCGATCGCGCCTAAACCGCACTGTTGCGAAAAGCCGCCCGTCATGTTCATGTAAAAAAACTGCGTATCGTAATAGGAAAATTTCAGTGACGGCAGCTTATAACGCCGCGTTTCGAGATTGAGATATTTAACGTCGTTCATAGTCGCATGCCCTAAAACGATATGTTCTTTCTCCTCGAGCAGCGCTTTGATCTTAGCGTACGCCGAAGGAAAGGTCGGATATTTTTTGAAATCTTCGTATTCGTAGGGCAACACGATGCCCTCGCCGCCTTTGCGGTCGGTGAGGTGAAACTTTCCTCTCGGGTTGAGCAGAATTTCCTCGCGGATAAGCACGTTGAAATGCTCGTCGGTCAAAACATAGCCGAAAGCGCATATTTTGGCGACGCTCTTAAAAACGCACGCGCATTCGATGTCGAAAAAAACGTATTTCACCGAAACCCCGTTACAACACGCTGATCACGGATTTTCCGCCCATGTAGGGGCGCAGCACTTCGGGGATTTCCACGCTGCCGTCGGCGTTGAGGTGATTTTCGAGGAAGGCGATGAGCATGCGCGGCGGCGCGACCACGGTGTTGTTAAGCGTATGGCAGTACGCCGCGCCCTTTTCACCCTTATAGCGGATATTCAGGCGGCGCGCCTGCGCGTCGGTGAGGTTGGAACACGAGCCCACCTCAAAATATTTTTGCTGGCGCGGACTCCACGCCTCGACATCGACGCTGCGGTATTTGAGATCGGCAAGATCGCCCGAGCAGCATTCGAGCGTACGAACGGGAATACCCATCGAAACGAACAGCTCGACGGTATACGACCACAGTTTTTCGTACCATTCTTCGCTCTCTTCGGGCTTACAGATGACGATCATTTCCTGTTTTTCGAACTGATGAATACGGTAAATGCCGCGCTCTTCGATGCCGTGCGCGCCCTTTTCTTTCCGGAAGCAGGGCGAATAACTCGTCAGCGTTTGGGGAAGGCGTGCCTCTTCGATCGTCGTACCCATAAATCTGCCGATCATAGAATGCTCGCTCGTGCCGATGAGATACAGATCTTCCCCTTCGATCTTATACATCATGCCGTCCATTTCTTCAAAGCTCATGACGCCCGAAACGACGGAAGAGCGGATCATGTACGGGGGAATACAGTAAGTAAAGCCCTTGTCGATCATAAAATCGCGTGCGTAAGAGAGCACGGCGGAATGCAGGCGCGCGATATCGCCCGTGAGGTAATAAAAGCCCTGTCCGCTCGTGCGGCGCGCGCTTTCGATATCGATCCCGCCGAGTTTTTCCAAAATTTCCACATGGTAGGGAATTTCGAACGCGGGCGTTTTCGGTTCCAAAAAGCGCTTGCGTTCGACGTTCTCGCCGTCGTCTTTGCCGATCGGCGTTTCCGCTGAAATGAAATTCGGAATGCGCATCATGATCTGCGTGAGTGCGGCGCCCGTTTCCTCGGTTTCCTTTTCGATCTGCGCAAGCCGTTCCGCGTCGGCATTGACCTGTTTTTTGACGGCTTCCGCCTCCGCCGCTTTCTTCTCGCGCATCAACTGCCCGATCTGTTTGGAAAGCGTATTGCGGTTGGCACGCAAGGCGTCGCCTTCCGTTTGCAGCGCGCGGCGTTTCGCATCGAGCGCGATCGCCTCGTCCACAAGGGGCAATTTCTTTTCCTGAAATTTCTTTCTGATATTTTCCCGAACGCGTTCGGGATCGTTCCGCAATACGGCGATATCGATCATAGTGCACCTCTTCTCGGTTATAATTCGTTTGTATTATACAACTTTTTCCACCCGAATGCAAGGTTTTGTCCCCGTTTTTCGGGCGGATTTGAAAAATTTGCCGCAAGAAAAAGGGAAACCGCAAACAGATTTTTTGACATTTCCGTAAACATGCTGTATAATAGGGATAATAAAACATAATTACGAGGTGCAGATTGAAAAAGAAACACCGTCAACCCGAAGAAGAAACGGAATCCGTCAAGGACGCGGAAACGAAAGAATCCGCCGAACCCGAAGCGGCGGAAGAGGAAACGCAAAAGAGCTTTTCATCGCGCGTGCTCGAAGAAGGCAGCGTCGCCCAAAGCTCGACGCAGGCGCACAAAGCGCTCATGAAACGCTTCCGCAAGGCGAAAAATATTCCGAGCGAGAACGACGTCGAACGTTTCACCCCCTCCCCCGACGAAGGGCTGAGCGCCGCGCAGGTGGAAACGCGGTTCAACCAGTTCCTGTTCAACGACGTCAACCGCAAATATTCCAAGTCGTACAAAAGCATTTTTATCGGCAACCTCTGCACCGTGTTCAACCTTTTGTGTCTGCTCGTTGCCCTGGCGCTCGTTTTTGCGAAGGCGCCCATCTCGCAATATATGTTCGTGGTTATTTTCAGCGCGAACCTCTTTATCGGCATTTTGCAGGAATGCCTTGCAAAAAAGCAGATCGACAAACTTTCCGTGCTCGTTTCGGCGACCGTGAAGGTCGTGCGCGGCGGGCAGAAATGCGAAATACCCATTAAGGAAATCGTGCTCGACGAAGTGATTCTGCTCGAAACGGGGCAGCAGGTTCCCGCCGACTGCATTCTCATCGACGGCAACGTCGAAGTAAACGAATCGCTGCTCACGGGCGAATCGGTTCCCGTCAAAAAAGAGAAAGACGACGTGCTTTACGCAGGTTCGTTCATTTCGAGCGGAAGCTGCCGCGTGCGCGCCGACAAGGTCGGAAAAGCGACCTACCTCAACAAACTCACTTCCAAAGCGAAGCAGTATAAAAAGCCGAAGTCGGAAGTCATGAACTCGATCAGGCTCTTTATCCGCGTCATCGGCGGGCTTATTCCCGTCGTGGCGGCGGGTATCTTTTGGGTGAACTTCAAAGCAAACCCCCTCGATCTTGCCATTCAGTACACCGCAGGCGTCATCATCGGCATGATCCCCTCGGGCTTGCTGCTGTTGACCTCGCTCGCCATGGCGCTCGGCGTCATCCGCCTTGCAAAGAAAAACACGCTCGTACAGGACTTGTATTCGCTCGAAATGCTCGCCCGCGTTAACGTGCTCTGTCTCGATAAAACGGGGACGATCACCGACGGCAGAATGACGGTGAACGACTTCATGATCCTCAACAACTACACCGAGCTTTCGCTCGACGAGATCATGGGCAATATCCTTGCCGCCACCGACGACAATAACCAAACCGCGATCGCGCTCAACAACCGATTCGGAAGAGTGAGCACGCTCAAAGCAAAATCGGTGATCCCCTTTTCCTCGAAACGCAAACTTTCGGCGGTGACGTTTGAAGAGATCGGCACCTTCGTGATGGGTGCGCCCGAATTCGTGTTGCGCCCCGTTCCGCTGAAAATCGAAAAAATCGTCCAGCAATACGCCCAGTCGGGGCTGCGCGTGCTCATGCTCGCCTATTCGCCCAACCCTATTTCGGGCAATAAGATCCCCTCCCTTCTGCGCCCCATGGCGATCATCACGCTTGCCGACAATATCCGTTCGGACGCGATCGAAACCATCAAATGGTTCCGCGAGAACGACGTGGACATTCGCATTATTTCGGGCGATAACCCCGTCACCGTTTCGGAAGTGGCGCGCCGCGTGGGCGTGCAGAACGCAAGCCGCTATATCTCGCTCGACGGGCTGACCGACCCCGAGGTGGAAAACGTCGCCTCGCAGTATACGGTGTTCGGACGCGTAACGCCCGAGCAAAAAGCCATTTTGGTAAAAGCCATCAAAAAACAGGGCAATACCGTCGCCATGACGGGCGACGGCGTCAACGATATTCTCGCGCTCAAAGAAGCCGACTGCGCGATCTCGGTCGCCTCGGGCAGCGAGGCGGCGCGCAACGTTTCGCATATTGTGCTCACCGACAACAACTTCTTAAACCTGCCCAACGTCGTGAACGAAGGGCGGCGGGTGATCAACAACATCAAATCGAGCGCATCGCTTTACATTATGAAAACGCTGTTCACGACAATTCTCGCCGTGATCTGTTTCTTCCTCAACCTCAGCCCCAACCCCAACGCCGCGACGGGTTACTTTTTCAAGACCAACAACATGATGATCTTCGAAATGCTCATCGCCGCGCTTCCTTCGTTCGTCATCGCCTTGCAACCGAACACCGAACGCGTGAAAGGCAGGTTTATCCTATACGTTCTCTCACGGTCGATCCCCGCGGCGCTCACGCTCGTAACGTGCGTCATGGCGGTATATGTGGGCTCGCTGTTCATGCCCGAGGCGCTCGGGCCGTTGAAGGCGACTTATATGATCAAAGGGCAGGAAACCGAAGAGATGAACGCGCTCTTCACGCTTGCCGTCACCTGCGGCGGTCTCGTCACGCTCTTCCGCATCATGCAACCCTTTAACGTCTTGCGCGCCACGACTTATACGATATCGGTCGCCGTGACGATCGCGATCTTCTGCATCCCCGTGATCGGTAATATCGTCTACGACGCCTGGTCGATCGTCAAACCCGATTTCAATCTGACGCAGATCCTCTATCTTCTCATTATCATTTTGGCGGCGTTCCCCCTGTCGAGCGCGCTGCTGCGGGTGTGCGACCTCATGAATCCGCCCGAATAACCGTAAAACAAAAACTCCGCTGCGGCGGAGTTTTTTTATGCGATAATTCACGGCGATCAACTTGACAAAATCCCGTTCTATCGGTTATAATTATAGGAAACCCATAAGGCGGAACGCTTATGCTTACCATCGAAAAAATCATACACGCGCAACAGGTGTTGAAAGCGGCTACTTACAAAACCGACGTCATTCGCGCGAGCAAGCTCTGCAACGGTTGCGAACTCTGGCTCAAAGCCGAGAACCTGCAAAAAACGGGTTCGTTCAAGGTGCGCGGCGCGTATTACAAGATATCGCAACTGAGCGAAGAGGAAAAACGCAAGGGCGTGATCGCCTGTTCCGCGGGCAACCATGCCCAGGGCGTGGCGCTCGCCGCAACAAATAACGGCATTAAATCGCTCATCTGTCTGCCTGCGGGCGCGCCCATTTCCAAAGTCGAGGCGACGCGCGCTTACGGTGCGCAACTCTGCCTTGTGGAAGGCGTTTACGACGACGCTTACGCCCGCGCGCTTCAGCTGCGCGACGAACACGGTTACACCTTTATCCACCCCTTCGACGACGAAGACGTCATCGCGGGGCAAGGCACCATCGGGCTTGAAATCGCCGAACAGATTCCCGACGTCGACGTGGTCGTCGTACCGATCGGCGGAGGCGGACTCATAGCGGGCGTTGCGTTCGCATTGAAGGCGACGCGCCCGAACGTGCAAGTTTACGGCGTGCAGGCGGAAGGCGCGCCGAGCATGAAATCTGCGCTCGACCGGGGCGAGATCGGCGCGCTTTCTTCGGTTTCGACCATTGCCGACGGCATCGCGGTGAAACGACCCGGTAATCTTACATATGAATTGTGCAGGAAATACGTCGACGGCGTCGTAACCGTCACCGACGACGAAACGGCGGCGGCGATCCTCGCTCTGCTCGAAAAAGAGAAGGTCGTTTCCGAAGGCGCGGGCGCCGTTCCCCTCGCCGCCATGCTCGCAGGTAAAATTCCGAATACCGATGGGAAAAAAGTCTGCTGTCTTGTTTCGGGCGGCAATATCGACGTGACTATCTTAAACCGCGTGATCACGCGCGGACTGATTATGCAGGGCAGACAGTGCACGCTCAACATCGAACTGCTCGATAAACCCGGTCAGCTCGTGGAAGTTTCGCGCATTATTGCGGACTGCGGCGCCAACGTGACGGGCGTCCATCACGAACACGCCCACGCGGGCAGCGCGGTCATCGGCTGTTTTTTGCGCATCGATATGGAAACGAAGAACTTCGAACACATCGAAATCATCAAAAACCGCCTTACGCAGGCAGGTTTCCGCATCGCATAAAAGGAGGATTCTATGAAACCCATTCACACATCAAACGCCCCCGCGGCAATCGGTCCCTATTCGCAGGCAATCGTAACGGGCAACCTTATATTTACTTCGGGGCAGATCCCCCTCGACCCCGCGACGGGCGAAGTCGTTACGGGTGCGATCGAAGAACAGACAAAACGCATCTGTGAAAATCTCAAAGCCGTGCTCGAAAGCGCGGGATCGGGCTTGAAGAACGTCGTCAAAACGACGTGCTTTTTAGCGGATATGAGCGACTTTGCCGCATTCAACGCCGTTTACGCAACCTATTTCACCGAAAAGCCCGCGCGCTCGTGCGTCGCCGTGAAAACGCTGCCGAAAAACGTGCTTGCCGAAATCGAAGTCATCGCCGAACTGCAAAATTAACAAGATTCCTCGCTTTCGCTCGGAATGACAAATTTGTTTTCGATCCCCCTTTGCGCAAGGGGGGATTTTTTTAATCTTCTAAGCCGATCAGATAATCGCAGGACACCCCGAACACACTTTGCAACATTAAAAAACGTGCAATACCGGGCTCGCATCTGCCCCGTTCCCAATCGCTGATAACCGACTGCACGGTTCCTATTTTGCGGGCAAGCTCGTCTTGCGTCCAACCCTTCGCAAGCCTTATTTTCTTTAATCTTTTTGCAAATGTTTCATCCATATGCCTATGATAGCACAAAAATTTATAAAAAACACACGTTCCCATTATAATGGGAACATATTTTATTTCCGATAAAAAAACCGCCCTTCACGGGCGGCTTTTTTTACTTTTCTTCGTAACGATAACAAGCGACTTTATGCGTAGGCGAAAGCTGAACAAAGTGCGGATATTCGCCGTTGCACCTTTCCGTACACATATCGCACCGATCGCGGAAATAACAATAATTCGGCAGATTGACGGCGCTCGGCACCCTGCCTTTGATCGAATACAACTCGTCCACCTTCTGATTGACGACGGGCTTGCTCTTCAACAGCCCGATTGTATACGGGTGCGAAGGATGATCGAAAATCTCGAAGACGTTTCCGCTCTCGATCACACGCCCCGCATACATGACCACAACGTAATCTGCCATTTCCGCAATGACGCCCAAATCGTGCGTGATAAGCATGATCGAGCTATCGAACTTATCCTTTAACGTGCGCAAAAGATCGAGGATCTGCGCCTGAATAGTAACGTCGAGCGCGGTGGTCGGCTCGTCGGCGATGATCAGGTTGGGCTGACAGCAAAGCGCCATGGCGATCATCACGCGCTGACGCATGCCCCCCGAAAGCTCGTGCGGGTAGCTCTTATAAACGCCCTCTTTGTTGGCAATGCCGACGAGTTCAAGCATTTCGAGCGATTTCTCTTTGGCGAGTTCTTTCGTCGCGCCCTCGGTGTGCAGAAGCGTAACTTCGTCGAGCTGATAGCCGATCGTAAACACGGGGTTGAGCGAGGTCATCGGTTCCTGAAAGATCATGGCGATCTCTTTTCCGCTTATTTTTTCCATCTCGTACGGCGGGAGTTTGGCAATATCGTAACAAACGCCTTCTTTGGTTTTATAACGGATCGCGCCCGAAACGACCTGCCCCTGCGGCGCCTGCACGAGCTGCATGAGCGAGAGCGACGTTACCGATTTTCCGCACCCCGATTCCCCCACGACGCCCACGACGGAATGCGCGGGGATATCGAAACTGACGCCGTCGACCGCTTTTACGACGCCCGTATCGGTGAAGAAAAACGTGTGCAGGTCGTCAAATTCCACAACGTTGTTCCCGTCGCGCATCTGCGTAAGATATTCGCTTTCGGGAACGTGCTTTCTCTTTTTGAGTTTTTCGAAATGCTTGATTTGCGCACGGTTATTTTTGATAATTTCCCGCGATTCTTTCAGCGTGATATAACCACTTTTTTTCTTCATGCCTCACTCCTTTTCCAGCAAATGGCAAGCACACCAATGCCCGTTGCCGTAATCGCGGTATTCGGGCGCTTTTTGCGAGCAGATCTCTTTGCATTCGGGACAGCGCGTATGGAAACGGCAACCCGAAGGCGGATTGGCGGGGCTCGGGATCGAACCCTTTAAGATAATCCTTTCGTTCTTTCTGCGCGGATCAGGCACGGGGATCGCCGACAAGAGCGACCTTGTGTAAGGGTGCAACGGGTTGGCGAAGATCTCGTCGGTTGCGCCGAATTCCACCATGGAACCGAGATACATGACCCCGACGCTGTCCGATATATGCTGCACAACCGACAAATCGTGCGAAATGAACAGGTAAGTAAGATTGAGTTCGCGCTGTAAACTTTTGAGCAGATTGAGAATCTGCGCCTGAATGGAAACGTCGAGCGCGGAAACGGGTTCATCGCAAACGATGAATTTCGGTTTAACGGCGAGCGCGCGCGCAATGCAGATCCGTTGGCGCTGTCCGCCCGAAAACTCATAAGGGAAGCGCTCGTAATACTGCGGCTGCAAACCGCACTTTTCCATGATCGAAACGACATAGTCCTTCACTTCGTTTTTGGGCACGATCTTATGAACTTCCACGCCCTCTTTGATGATATTGCCCACCGAAAAACGCGGGGAAAGCGAAGAATAAGGATCCTGAAAGATGACTTGCATATCGGTGCGAAGCGTATTCATCTGCCGTTCGTTATAGGCGGTGATATTCTCGCCCCGAAACCAGACTTCGCCCGCCGTTTTGGGATACAGTCCCAAAAGCGTTCTGCCAAGCGTCGTTTTGCCGCAACCGCTCTCGCCGACGATGCCCACCGTCTTGCCGTAAGGCACGTTCAGCGAGACGTCGTCGACGGCTTTGAGAAAGCGCAGAGGCTGCCCGATGAGATTTGTTTCGACGGGAAAATATTCTTTGAGCCTTCTCACGACGAGGATATTCTCGCGCAACTCTTCTTCCGTGGGGGCAACGATTTCCTGCTGTTTGAGTTCCTTGACGGAAATCCCCTTCCGAAACATCTTTTTCCAGCTTTCGGGAATATGAAATTGTTTCTTTTTTTGTTCTTCCATATTCCGCCTCACTTTTTCATCTTGGGATCGAACGCGTCGCGCAAACCGTCGCCGATAAAATTAAAGCTCAAAACGGCAAGCATAATACAAATACCGGGCGGCCCCCATACATGGAAATGCGCCGACAGAATTTCGGGCTTGCTGAGCGTCTGGATCATATTGCCCCATGTTGCGTAAGGGATCGGCACGCCCAACCCGAGATAGGAAAGCGTGGATTCCGTCAAGATGATGCCGCCCAGACCGAGCGTCATCTGCACGATAAGCTGCGGCATGACGTTGGGAATGAGATGACGGAAGATCTTTTTCCAGGCGGGAACGCCCATCGAACGCGCCGCGAGCATAAATTCCTGCTCGCGTAGCGAGAGGATCTGCCCCCGCACCATGCGCGCCGTGCCCGCCCAGCCGAACACGACCAAAATCAACATGAGCCAGTATATTCGCGCGTAGCCGTTGACCTGATTGGCCGATAGCAACGCGCTGCATATAAACAAGATCGGCATTTGCGGAATACAGTAGAAGATATCGACGATACGCATGACGATCTGATCGACCACGCCGCCGAAGTACCCAGCAAGCCCCCCGAGCAACACGCCCACGAGCGTTTCGAGTATGACGACGACAAAGCCGATCGTAAGAGAGATCCTGCCGCCGTACATCAGGCGCATGAGCACGTCTCTGCCGTTTTCGTCTGTTCCGAGCCAGTGCTTCGCGCTCGGATAAGCCAGTTTGTTGATGACGGGCGTATAAACGACGTCGTACATTTCGTATTTCACTCCGTCGACGGTGTATTCGATAAGCGTCGTCGTCACTTCCAGCCCGCCGTCGAGATCGGGCGTTTCGTAATCCATATTCGGGAAAAAGAGCGGCCCGATAAAACAGACGAGGAAGAGCGCGAGCAATACGGCAAGCCCCACCACCGACAGCTTGGAACGGAAAAACCGTTTTAACACAAGTTGCGCGGGGCTGAGCGTTTTTACGTTTTCGGAAAGGCTTTTCGAAAAGACTTCGTCTTGTTCCGCGCTTTCGCACGGTTCTTTCCGCGTTTCATTTTCTTGCATGTGTGTTTCCTCCCGCCGCTATTTCCCGAGCTTCACGCGCGGATCGACTAACGCGTACATGATATCCGCCAACAGAATGCCGAGAACCGTGAACACGGTGATAAATAAGTTATACGCCATGGCAAACGGGATATCGCCCGCAACCGTTGCATTATACGAAACGAAGCCGATGCCCTGAATGCCGAACAGCTGTTCGATGACGAACGAACCGCTGAAGAGCCCAGGCAGAATGCCCGCCAACATGGTGACGAGCGGAATCGCCGTATTTTTGAAGGCGTGCTTGTAGATGATATTGCGCCGTTTTACGCCCTTCGCCTTTGCCGTACGGATATAATCGGCGTTGAGCACTTCGAGCATGTTCGTGCGCGTATAACGCATCAACCCGCCTAAACTCAGAATCGTCATGACGAAGATGGGCAGAATGAGGTGCCACGCCTTATCCCAGAACATTTCCCAGCCGTTGCCGTTGAACCCTGCCGAAAGCAACCCGAGGCTTGCGTCGAACCAACCCAGATCGACGGCGAAGAGCTTGATGGCAAGCCCCGCAAAGAAGAAGGACGGCAACGAGATCCCGAGCAGCGTAAACACGGTCGTTGCGTAATCGACGGCACCGTACTGGTTTACCGCCGCCCGAATGCCGAGCGGAATGGCGATGACGAGTTGCAGGATCGTGACGATGAGCGACATGACGAACGATACGGGAATGCTCTGCCGTATTTTATCGACGACGTCCATGCCGTCGATAAACGACGTACCGAAATCCCCGCAGAGCGCATTGCCCAGCCAACTGAAATATCCTGCGATGATGTTGGTCTTTAACCCGTACAGCTCCATGACCTTATCCGCCTGTTCTTCCCAGTGCGGATTTTGTTGGGCGGTCGCCATGAATTTATTGTATACGTAGTTATCCGGCATGGTGCGGAACAAGGCGTATGTAATAAAAGTGACCCCGAAAATTATGAAGATTGCAATCAGCACTCTTTTGAGAATGTATTTAACCATAACTTACCGATATTTTATTGATTCTTATAACTGACTTCCCAGAGTTTATCGATCGGGCTCGAATAGGTCGATGCGGGAAGATTGAGCGTGTTTTCGTCGAGCACATTCTTATTGTAGACGAACAGATCGTTTCTCTGATAGAGCGGATACTCGATCGCAAGGTCCATAACAAGCCCCAATGCTTCCTGATAGATGCCTGCGCGCGTCGCCTGATCGATGGTCTTTCTGCCGTCGTCGATGAGTTTGCTCAGCGATTCGAGAATGGAGTAATCTTCCGAGCTGGCGCGTTTGAGAATCTCTTCATACCCCCACGCCTTGACGCTCGACGCCTTCGAATCCTTGTGATAGACCTGATACATGTCTGGGTCGATGGTTGCCGACCATGCCGCGCACCACACGGTGAGGCTGCCCGAGGCAAGCAGCGTGAGCGCGCGCGAATCGGGGTTGATGTTGATCTGCCAGCCCTGATCGTTGAGCACCTTAGCCGCTTCGCTAAGCGTAAGATATGCGGGGTGATCGTCGCTGCCGCCCGCAATGGTGAAGGTGAATTTGAGCGGTTTGCGTTCGCCCATGCCGTCCGCGCCGCGGTAATACCACAGTCCGTCCGTTCCCTTTTCGGCGTTGCAGGAAATAACCGCCGCTTCCATGTATCTTTCATAATCGGAAAGATCGGGGTTTTTCGAATCGAACTTATACTTTGCGGCGGGCTGCCACTTGGTATTTTCGGTTTCGCCGTAGTTATACACCCACGAACAGGTCGAGAGCGGGCGGTTGATTTCTTCGGACAGATCGCCGGGATAATACGATTTGACGAGCGACGCGTCTAATACCGACATGATCGCACGGCGCAGATTGATATCGGGAATCTTGCCCGCGTTGATGCCGATGTAGCCGTAACCGTTGGTTTTGGTTCTTGCCGAGCCCAAAAAGCTCTTTGCGCCGATGCCCGCGATATTGTCGTTCGTCGCCGAAATATCGGTGTAATCGATCGCCGCCGTGGTAATGGCGTTGAGCACGTTGCGCGAATCGAGCTCTTTATAGCGCACATATTTGATCTTCGCGTTGAGCGACGGATCGGTTCCGCCCTTCATCGTGGTATAGAAATAATCGTTGCGAACGTAATAAATGTTGCCCGCGTTATAGAACCCCGTCTTCAGATCGGAAAATTTGAGCGAGTTGTTGACGTCGGTCGCCTTATAGATTCCCGCGCCCATCGGCACTTTGTTGCGTTCCTGAATGACGTCGGTGAAATAGGTGTAATCGCCCATCGGGAAACCGAAGTTGGTTTCCTTGCCCGCGTCGTAGCCTTCCGTGCCGGGCGCGTTGAACGCGTGATAGTCCGATTCGTTGCCGTACTTATTCGTAACCGACGCGTCCGAATAATAGTGCATGGGCGCAACGTTGAACCCGAAGTTCCAGATCGCCTTGGGGTCGACGCCGTTGATGACGATTTGCAACACGCTGTCGCTTTCGGAATATTGATCCGAAAAACTTTCTTTCGATTTTACGAAATCGGTACCGTCTTCGACGGTGATTCCCGATACCGTGCGCGGATATTTACCCTGCTGTTTGAACTCTTCGATTACCTTGCTCTGCTCTTCCGCAACGATCTGCGTCGAGAGCGTGCCGCCCGAAGCCCAGCCGCCGAGCACCTCGGCAAACTTGTTGCAGCTTCCGCGCGCCAAACGATTCGCCTGATAGTATTCGTAAACGAATTCCACCATCGTTTCTTTCGTGTGATCGGCAATTTCGGCTTGCTCGATCGACGAATAGTCGATGACGTAACGGTTGCCGTCCTTGACGGGTTTGCCCTGCGCGTTGGTCATGATCTTGGTTACGCCTTCGCGCAGCAGATATGCCTGCCAATCTTCGGTGAGCACATATTCTTTGGTGTAGTTTTCCAGACTTTCCACGGCGCTGTTCCAGTCGGTTTCGACTTCCTGATGGAAGAGTTCGGCAAGCGTGCGGGCGTCTTTTTCCGCCTGCTGCGCCTCTTCGTCGGTCAGTGCGCTGCCCGTTGTGGGCGTTTTCGTGAGCCAATCGCTGATGTTCGCAATGCGCACCTGCGCGCGGCTTCTCGCCGTCGAGATGATCGGCGACTCGTCGTCATCGTCGTCATCGGTGATGACGCCCAACGACTGATAGGCTTTTAAGCCGACGATTTCGGTCGAATAAACGGTGGAAGACCCCGTGTAAACGGGATCGAGATAGATATACAGGTTGAACAACACGTCTTTGATCGTAAGGGGGGTTCCGTCGCTGAATTTAATGCCGTTTTTGATGACGAACTGATAAATGGTCTTGCCGTCGTTATCCCCTTCCGCCGTTAAACTTCCGCTTTTATCGAACATGCGGACGGAATAATCCTTGACGACGCAGGGATAGTCGTCGCCGCAGGCGATGTTGCCTTCGGGATCGGTCGTGAGCATGGAAAGCTGCGTCATGCCCGTCACGGTCGAGTCGGTCGCCGCCGTGGAAAAGAAGGGGCTGAACAGTCCTTCCACGGGCTGAATGCTCAGACGAAGCGGATCCTTTTCGTTGTCGCGCTTGGCGTTGCCGCCGCCCTTTCCGCACGCCGTTGCAAGGCATGCCGTGGCAAGAATGCAAGCCACTACCGCACTGAAATGTTTTTTCATATCATATACCTCTTATTAAATTTCGTTTTGATAAACGACTGCGATTTCGCCCGAAACGCGTATCGTATCGTTGTTGTTTTGTCCGTCGGATTCCCTGTCGCACCAAAGCGCCGCGCTACCGCCCGCCTCTTCGTATGCAAGGTGCGCAACGGGTTCGTTGCCGTCGTTTTTCGCCACCTTCATGTTGACGGCGCACTGCTCGAAGGAAACGTCTTTCACCGCCGCCCCTTCGGCTCGTCCGCACAGCAACCCGACGCCGATCACCGCGCTGCTCTTGGGCGATACGGTATACGTTACGTTGAGGGTACAGCCGGAAAACTTCACGTCGCTGATTTCCCCGCCCTGCAGATTGCGGAACAAAAGCCCGACGCCCGCGGGATCGCCCGCAGGCAGATCCTTCCAGTTGCATACGAGATTTTTGATCGTCACGCCGTTGCCGATGAATTTACCCGTAAATTTTGCTTTTGGCATCCAGTTCGTCAACGAAGAGCAGTCGATCTCGCCGTTTTCGTCGCCCACCAGATAGTAATTTGCCGACGTGGCGACTAAATCGTTTGCCGTATAAACCTTCTTGTAAGAACCCTCTAAATAATAGGCGTAAACGGGAACTTCGTAATCCTCGTCTTTCGCGTTCTCTTCGGTCACGCCTGCGGGAAAGCCGGGATGGGTAAACGATTTATTCCAGAGCGTCGTCCGTTCCCTGTCCTGATAATAATTCAAAAAGGTTTTCTTCTGAATCGTGGGCGCGGCGGAGTCGCTCGTATCGAAGGTCGCGCCCGCGGCGCAGTAAACATATTTGATATGTTCGCCGCTGACGGCGTCGATGATCTTATACGCGAACCGCTGTTGCCATTTGGCGTAGAGCGTCATGTCCTCGGTCACGGGATCGCGAAAATCCCACTTCTCGGAAAAGACGACGTTGCCCTCTTCGTCCGTTGTTCCTTTATACCAGCCTTCGAGCACATAACCCGATTTATCGGGCGGGTTGATGAGGTCGGAATGTTCCCACGGAAGAGCGAGCGGCGCCGAGGGCTTTACGAGCAGTTTGCGCTCGGTTTTTCCCGAGGAAACGCCCCCGTTGAGGTCGAGAATGACCTCGACGGTCGCGCCCTTCTTCTTCGCCTCTTCTTCCGGATTGGGCTTTGTTCCGCATGCGCACAGCATAAACAGGCAGGAACACGCCGCCAGCGCGGCAAGCACGATCTTTTTTCTCAATGTCATAGTCAGCCTCTGAAATCAAACGTGTAGGAATTGCTGTCGATTGTGATTTGCTGCGATTTGCCGCTTTGAATCGTAAACGACAGGCTCGCAAAGCTCTTATCGAGCGTTCTGCTGTAATCGTCCGTTGTGGCGGAAGACGTTTCGAGCGAATATTTTTCGTTCAGCGTCACGGTGATCGTGCCGTCTGCGCCTACCGTGTATGTACCGTCGATAACGTAAAGTTTATAACGCGTGGGATACAGCGTCGTATCCGTTTCCTTGACGATAGTCGTATCGCGGTGTAGGATAAGCTGCACGTTGCCGTCTTCGCCCAGCACGAGCTGCGGACGGAACTGAATGAGCCGTTCCTCTTCCGCATCGCTCGCCTTTGCATTGTTCGTCGTATACGAGTCGTCAAGATACGTTCCGCCGACGGCAAGAAGAGTTTCTTCCCCGCGTTTCACGCTCATGGCGCCGTCCGTCACCGTAACCGAATAGACCTTGCCCGACGCGGAAGTATAACTGCCGTTCGTCTGCGTAAGTTTCTCGTAAGCGCCCTGCTCTTTGAGGTAAACGACGCCCTCTTCGAAGCGCATGACGCTCACGAAACTGCCGTCGGTTGCGGCATAGATGCCCTTTTCGTAACCGACCATCGCGCTCTTGAAGCGGTTCCAGCCGAATGCGGGGCGGCGGGCGATCGAGCTGTTTGTCTGCGCCGTCGAAACGTAACGTTCGAGCGTACTCTGCTCGGAGTTCGCAACGTGCGTGCGGTATGCTTCCATCGAGGCGGCGGGAACGTAGATCTTCAAGCCGTCGTCGGAACCGTCGGAAGCCTTGCGCGCGACAAGTTTGTCAAAATCGTTTTCCTTCGTCAGGGAATTGTAGAAGGCATCGGCGATCGATGTCGCATTCGCGCCTGCCGTCGAATCGATCTGGCAGGGCGTCGTTCCCGTCAGAACGATCGATTTCAGATTTTTGCAATTTTCGAACCCGCGCGAACGCGAGAAGAACTGCAACGTCGAAGGCAATACCACCGTGCGCAGCGCCGTACAGCCGCTGAACGCGTTGGCGCCGACGTACACAAGCCCTTCGGGCAGGGAAATTTCTTCGAGAGAAGAACAGTCGCGGAAGAGCGCGTTCCCCATGCGGAACACAGCGTTGCCCGCAAACGTGACGTCCGTCAACGACGCGCACCCTTCGAACACCTGATTGGAAACCGTCTGAATGTTCGCGGGAATGGCGATCGACTGCAAGCTCGCCGCCTGATAGCACATCTGCGGACCGATTTCCGTCAGCTTGTCGTTGCGCGAGAAATCGACTTTTTTCACTTTGGTCGCCTTGTAGATATAGCTGCCCATCGTCTTCACGCCCGAAGGAACGGTTGCCGCCCCTTCTTCGCCGTACAGCTTGCCGTCCGCCGCTCGAACCTGCACCGTTTCGAGGTTGGTAAGGTATGCGAACAGCGACGTTTCGAGATATTCCAGCTCGTCGGAAAGGATAATTTTCTTGAACGATCTGCCGAAGTCGTTGACCGACGTTCCTCTGCCGAACGCGCCCAAAGTTTTCACCATGCTCACGTCGAGCTCTTCGAGTTTGGTTTCGTTAAACGCCTCGTTGCCGATAATCTGCAAGGATTCGGGCAGATAGATCGAACGGATCGGCACGCCCCAGAACGCATGATAGTTGATAAGGTCGACCCCTTCGGGGATCACGACGTCGTACTGTTTGCCGCCGACCGTTCCGGCGTTGACCGTCGTGAGCGCCGTTGCGCCGCTGAAAAAGTTCGAGGGAATGCAGTGTTCGGAATAACGGTAATTGAGCAGATATTCGGTGCTGAGGTCGCGGAGAGTGCCGTCTTTGCGCACATATTGCGGAATGACTTTTCCGCCTTCAATGCGCGAATATTCGAAGTCGACTTTGATTTTGCTCAGATCCATGCGGATCTCGGTAAGCGACTTGGAAGAGAACGGCGCGCAGTAGAAGTACCCTGTCGTGATCCCTTCCGCCGTGCTGTCGTATTCATAGAACGTGAGTTTCATTACCGAGCCGTCGGCCACGGTAAGGCGTTTCAACGCGTTGGCGTCGGTAAACGCGCCCGTATAAAGCGCGACTTTGCCGAGATTCGCGTCGCCTTCCGCCTTGTCGGCAATGCGGGAATACAGATAGACGAGCGAATCGTCGTTGCCGAACGCCCGATAACCGATCGAAAGCGTTTCGCAGGCAGGCAAGCGGACTTCCTGCAATTTGCGGCAATAATAGAATGCCTCACTGCCGATCGCGGTGATATTATCGGGCAGCGTGACCTTGACGAGCTCACCGTTGAGCGAGAACGCCGAAGGCGCAAGCGCCGTTAAGGAAACGGCACCGCTTAAATCGTATTCCGTGATCGCCGTATTGTAATAGAACGCGTAAGCGCCCATTTCGCGCACGTCGGCGGTCAGCGTAAAGGTGCCCGTAAAACCGCGCAGCGCGTTGAACGCGTATGCCGTGATAAGCTCGCCGTTGACCGTAATATTTTTCAGCGTTGCGGGAATGTAGAACGTGTAATAATCGGCTTCGCTCGCATACTGGTTGGCGATAAAGCTGTCGTTATAATTTTCCTCGCCGAAGATGTAACCGAAGAGCATGGATTTGCCGAAACAGTTCGCCGAGAAGTATTCTTTGTACTTTTCCGCGTCCTTCGCCGCTGCATAAACGGCTTTTCCGTTGTCGTTGTAATAAGCGGCGACAAACTCTTCGATTTCGCGGTCGGTCGGGATCTTATCGGTTTTGAGCTGCGACTGATAACTCGGCAGCAGCGCATAACCGTAGAAGAAGTCGTAGAACCCTTCGGACGAATAGCCGCCGGCAAACGGCAGCGTCAGATTTTCCAGTCTTTCGCAACCCTTCAACGCGCCCGCGCCCATCTTGGCAAGCTGTTTGGGGAAGGAAATCGCGGTCAGGCTGCGGCAGAGCGCAAACGCCTGTTCCCCGATTTCTTTGAGGTTCGCACAAGCCGTCAGGTCGACCGATTTGAGCGCCGTGTTGTAGAACGCCGTTTCATCGATTTTGATCAGTTCGGAATTCGCCTCGAACGCGATGCTTTCGAGTTCGATACAGCCGAAGAACGCGTTCTTGCCGATCGTCGTGACCGATGCGGGAATGGTGACCGATTTGAGCTTGCTCCAACCGCTGAAATAGGAAGGCGCGATCTCATCGGTGCCTGCGGGAATCTCGTAGCGGATAATACCCGCGCCGCCGAATGCACCCGTCGCCATCGAAGTCACTTTTTCAAACGCAAATTCCGAAAGATTAGAACAGTTGCGGAAAGCGTTCTGCCCGATCGTCAGTGCGTCGCCCTCGACGACGACTTCTTCGAGCGAAAGGCAGCCGTCGAACGCCGCGTTGGCAACGCCCGTCACCCAACCGCCGAGCGTCGCTTTTTTGAGCAGGGTGGCGTATTTGCACGCCTCGGTCGGGAACGTCGCCGTTTTGGCGTTATAAACAAGTTCGCGGATAAGACTTCTGTCGAAAGCGTTTGCTTCCACGTCCGTCACCGTAGCGGGCACAACGAGTTTTTCGACATTGGCGTAGACGAACGCGCCCGACTTGACCGTCGTCACCGTGGCAGGAAGGGTCAGTTCGGCAACGTGCCCGCCGACGTAGAGATAGAGAACCGAGCCGTCGGCGGAAAGCATCAGCCCGTTTTCGGAACGGTAAACGTCGTTTCCTTCGAAGGTTCTTTCCGCCAGCTTTTCGCAACCGAGGAACACGTCCTCGCCGAAATCTATTACCGACGCGGGAATATTGATTTTTTCGAGCGACGCGCATTCCATGAACGCGCCTTCGCCGATCTTCTCGATCGAATCGGGCAGCGATACGCTGCGAATGCGGACGCCTGTATCGTAAAACGCATATTCGGCAATCGCCGTAATCTCGACGGGATCCGCCGCGCCGTCCTCGCCGCGGTAATAGCGGGGAACGATGACGTCCGTCGATTCGCCTTCATAAAAGATGACTTCGCCGCCGTCGAGCTCGAGCCCTTTGCTGTAATAATCGGCAACCAACGTGAGATCCGCGCCGATCGCGGTGTTGAACGAGAAGGCGCTACCGTCCTGTCCCTTCCAGCCGAGGAACACATATTCGGGCAGACTGATCGCGGGCGCTTTGGTCGTTTCGCCCGTCTTGACCGAAACTTCCCTGTAAACGCTGCCGTCGGCAAGCAGATAGGTGACGACGCTGTAATTTTCCTGTTTGTTCCACTTGGCATAAAGCGTGATACCGTTGGGGTCGGCGGGATATTTCCCGTCGGTGAACGCAACTTTCAGCTCTTCGTCGGTATACCAGCCGCCGAACACCCAACCTTCGCCGCGGTCGGGCTTGGGCAACGTGAGCGGATCGCCGACGCCGCCCGTGACGGGCGCCATCTCTTGCGCGCCGTTGGTCACGAAACGGATAACGGTTTTCACCGTATTGTGCCAGATGGCGTAGAGCGAAAGATCGCCCGTGACGCCGCCGTTGGCATATTCGGTCATGCTGCCCTTTTCTTCCGTCCAGCCGCCGAATTCGTAACCCGATTTTTGAGGCGCGGTAACGGCGTCAAAATCGACCGATTCGCCCTCTTCCACCTTTTGCGTAGCGAATGCCGTCTGCGAATCGGATTCCTCGTAAAAACGAACCGTGTAACTTTTGGTTTTAGAAGAATGATCGCAGCCGACGCCCGTAAACGCAAAACTGAACAAGAGGCAGAGGGATAAGACCACCGACCAAATCTTAGTGAAATGTTTCATATTGACTCCTTTATATTTCATTGCCGCGCACGACGATGCTGAACGTGGCGCTGCCCGTACGTCCGAAGAGATCGGTTACGCGCACGGTGACGATATACGTTCCTTCCGAAGTCAGATCGTAAGTACCGTCGCCGTTGGCGGAAACAGCCGCCGCGTTGTAGGATACCGTTACGCCGAAGATCAAATCTTCTTTGGGGGTTTCGTTGTCGCTGTATTCGGTAATGCGCTGCGCCAACGCCTTGACGTCGTAGCCGTAGGTCTGACGAATAACGATTTCCTTCGTCGTCACTTCCACGGTGGGCGCCTCGGTATCCCATACGCTCAACAGATTGAGGTATTCGGAATAACCTTCCTGCTTCATGCTCTCGCGGTACGTTTCGATGTAGCTGTGAGAAACGTAGATTTTGATATGTTCGTTCTTGTTCGCGTCGAAACAGCCGTTTTCAAAGAGCAGGCAATCTTCCGCCGAATCCACCAAACGGGAAACAATGAGTTTGTTGAGCGCCGTGCAGCCTTTGAAGGCATTTTTATGGATCTTCGAGATGACGCAGGTCTGCGTGTAGCCCAGTCCGACATAGTCGAGCTTGGTGCAATTTTCAAACGCATACGGCATGACGTCGGTCACATGGTCCATGAGTTCGATGCGTTCGAGAGAGGTACAGCCGCTGAACGCGTATTCGGGAATGATCTTCACGTTCGTCGAGTAATATTTGTAGGTAACGGACGTGATGCCCGCGCCGTATTGAATTTCCCTGCGGAAATACATGCTAACCGTTCGCAGCGACGAGCAATTCTGAAAGACGCCTTCGCCCAGATAGGTGAGTTTTTCGTTGAAGTCGAACGTCTGTAATGCCGAGCAACCCGCAAAGGCATGCGCGCCCAGTTCCACAAGCGCAAGATTTGCCGTTTTATCGACCGCAACGAGCGAAGTGCAGCCTTTGAACGCGTCGCTTAAGATATACTGCACGCTCGTTCCCAACACGACTTCTTTGAGATCGACGCAATTTTCGAACGCGCCCTCGCCGATGATCGCCACGTCGTTGCTGAATTTCACGCGTTCGAGATTTGCCTTGCCCGCGAACGCGCCGCCCGCCACGCACACGACCCCCGCACGGGAAACCGACGCCACGGTTTTGTTCGCAAACGTATCGTTGTAATAGTAAAGAATATCCTGTTTCAGATTCGGGTTGACGTCCTTCATATACACGGCGCCGCCCGCAAATCTTGTAAACAGATCTTGCTCGAAGGGCGTATTCTCGAAGACGCGGTTGCCCAGATAATACACGTCGTCGTTGAGTTGCACGCTCGCAAGCGAAGGGCAATTTGCGAACGCATGGCTGCCGACTTCGGAAAGGCTTGCGGGAAACGTGATGCTTGTGAGCGACGAACAGCCCTTGAAAGCGTCGTCGAAAATGCGCACGACGGTATCGGGAAGGGTAACGGAGGCGATTGCCTTGCCCGCGAACGCGCCCTCTTCGATGACGGCAACGGCGTAATCGGTCAAGTCCCCTTCCGCGCCGTAATAGCGGGGAATGACGATCTCATCGGAATTGCCGTTATAGCCGCTGACGGTCGCGTTGATTTTCGAGAACATCGACTTTTCCGCCGCGGTCAATTCGGCTTGCGTTTTGCCGAAGAATGCGGCAACCTCGTCCATTCCGTAGAACACGCCGCCCGTAAAATCGTTGGTATAGATCGCGTCGAACACCAGCCCTTGGGAATAGACGTTGATGTTCAGCGTCATGTCGGAAACGACGATATCTTTCGAAGGATCGAACCCGAGATCGGATTCGGTGAGAAATCCGTTGTATATTAACGCCTTGCTTTGCAACAGCGCCATGTTGACGAGCGACGCGTCCCCTTCGTACCCTTCGAGGCTGACGGTATCCGCCGAGAGCAGTTCGCCGCGTTTGGCGTAAAAATCAAGTTCCTCGTTATAGGGTGAAGCGTTGAGGCGGATATGCGCATAAGATTGTTTCTGGCGGTAAACGGCATACAGCGTGATATCCTCCGCAGGCAGCATGTACGCCGATCGCTCGACGAGATGCGCGCCTTCTTCGTCGGTTGCCCAGCCGATAAAACGCGTATACGCCGTATCGGCGGCGACGGGAAGCACGGTTTCCTGCGTTTCTTCGCCCGTGATCGGGGCGCAGTCCGCGCCGACGAACGTCACCGTGACCGATTTGTTCTTTTCGTGCCATTTGGCGTAAACCGTCCGGCTCTCGGCGGGGATACTCGTGAAGAAGTACTTCTGCGTGAGTTCCTCGTTCGCATACCAGCCGTCGAACACATAGCCTTCTCTTACGGGCACGCAGGCTTCCTGCGCCCCCGCAATCGAATCGCCGTAAAGCCCTTCGAGCGGACTTACCGCGCTGCCGCCGTTACTCTCGAAGTTGATCAAAACGAGTTCCTGCCAACCCGCATAATAAACGATGTCGTGCGCGGGCATACGGGTGGAAATAAAGCTGCATACTTTGGTGCAGTCCCGATCGAAATACCAGCCCGTAAAGCGGTAACCCTCTTTCACGGGATCGGCGGGCGCGGGAACGTAAGCATTTGCGTAGAGTTCGCCGCCCACACGTTCGCTGCCGCCGTTGCATTCGAAGGAATAGGCGTATTTTTGATTGAGTTCCTGCGAGATCGTCGGATCATTGCCGCCGTTTGAATTGTTCGCGCCGTTGCAGGCGGCGAGCGCCGCAACCGACGCAAGACAGCTTACCGTAATCAGACAGGCGATCCATTTCTTCTTCATTGTTCTTTGCCTCCTTTGCGCACCGCTTTCACGGCGAAGTATGCCGCCGTTACCGCGGCGAGCGTACCCGCGACCGAAATGAGCGCCGTCGCCCAGTGCGGGAACGCGCTTCCTGCCCGATCGGCGGGATTTACGGGAACCGTCGGCGTTTCGCCCGCGTTCAAATTGACTTTGCGTTCGAGTTCGAGGAATTCGTAATAATTGCCGATGAGTTTGCGCTGCGTTTCCGACATGCCGTCGATCATCGTGCGGATCGCGGCGATTTCTTCTTTCGTAGCGGTTTCGGTGAGCGCGCCGATCTTATCGGTTACCAGAACGGTAACACTGTCGGGCGATTCGGGCAATATTTCGTTGATCTTGAAATAATTCGAATAGACGAACGCCGCATAACCCTTTCCGTTTGAAGGATAGCGGATATCGGTTTGCACATACCCGAATTTATAAGTAAAGTTGTTATACATATAGACGGGCGTCGATCCGTTTTTACTGAAATAGCCTTCGAGAACGGGCGCTTCGATGCTACGGAAGGTATAAACGATCGAAGTTCTCTGCATGCCCAGATAGTAGAACGCCATGGCACCGATCCGCTTGACGCTTGCGGGGATTTCCATGTCGGAAACGTGCACCGCATAGGCAAACGCATAATCGGCGACGCGCACCGTGCCTTCGAGAATGGAATAGCTTTCGCCCGATCTGCCTGCGGGATAGCAATATGCCTCGTATCCGCCGCCCTCAAGGCGCTTATACACCGCCACACCGTCACTGAAAAAGACAGGGTTTTCGGCATCCACCGTGATTTCGGCAAGGTTCAAACAGCCCATAAAGGTGCCGACGCCCATCTGCGTAAGGCTTGCGGGCAGGTGCGCCGTCGTCAGCCCTGCGCCGAAGAAGACGCCTTCGCCCATCACCTCGATGTTGGGCAGGTCGATTTCCGTGAGCGCCGCACAGTTGTAGAACACCATAGAATACATCGATCTGACGTTCGGCATGCTCACTTTGCTCAGTACTTTATCGTTATTGAAAACGTAGTTGCCCAACTGTTCGACGTTCGGCATGGATACTTCTTCGAGTGCTTCGCATTCGGCGAACGCATAGGAATCGACGACTTCGACGCAAGGCATATCCACGCGTTCGAGCAACGGCATGCCGCGGAACGCGTCCGCCGCAACAAAGGTCGCCGCAGGCAAAACGAGTTCGGTAAAACTGCATACGCGGAACGCGCCGTTGAAGACGTATTCGACGTTTTCAAACGAAATGTCCGTCAGGGCAGAGCAGGCGATAAACGCGAAGGGATAGATCGCCCGCACCGACGAAGGCATGTTCACCGTTTCGAGCACGCGGTTGTAGTACACCGACGTCGTATTCGGCGCCACGAACGCAAAGGCGTAGGCACCGATATATTCGACGCCTTCTTCGATCGTCACCGTTTTAAGCCCGCGGCAGAACGCGAAGGCGAAGGCATCCCAGACTTCGAGCGAACCGGGAATGGTGATCTCGGTCAGATTGTAGCAGTACGAGAACGCGCTCTCGCCCAGTTTTTTCAGATTTGAAGGAAGGACGATGCCCGATACCGCCGTTTCGGAGAAACAGTATTTGCCGATTTCCGTCAGCTGCGATCCCCTTTCGAACACGACCTCGCTCAGATTCGAATCGTTCGCAAACACATAGTTCCCCAACGAAACGAGCGATGCGGGAAGAACAATGCTCTTGAGCGACGTACAGAAACGGAAGGTGCTCGTGCCGAGCGATTCCACGCCGTCGGGAAGCGCCACTTCTTCGAGCGCTTTGTCGTTATAGAACGCGAAGTTTTCAATGATTTTGAGATTGTTGCCGAGGAAGACGACGCGCGTGAGGTTTTCGCAATACGAGAAGGCGCTGATACCGATATATTCGAGTGACGCCGGCAGGACGACGACCGAAAAACCGTTGCGGTAGAACGCATAGTCGCCGATCGACTTCACGCCCTCGGGAATGACGAGCGTGCCCGTTTCGGCCGTAATGTTCGCATACGCGCTGCTGCCAATTTCCGAAACGACGTTGCCGTTGCCGTCGGTGAAGTCGTAGCTTACGGCGTACGATTCGGGCGCGAAGATCAGGCGCGAATAATCGCGGTTATAGAGCAGGCAGTAGGTTTTTCCGTTCTGTATAAACTCTTTCACCGCAAGCGAACGGTTGGTGCGCGATACCGTGAAGGTCGTCAGCGCGGTACAGCCGCTGAACGGCGTGCCGCCCACCGTTTCGAGGGTGGAACCCGAACCGAACGCAATGCTTTCGAGCGCGGTGCAGTTCAAAAACGCCGACGCGCCGATTTCCGTTAACCCGTTCAAGGTCATTTCCGAAAGCCGCGTGCAGTCGCCGAACGCTCTTGTGCCGATGCGCAGGCATTTGGCATTGTTGCGGAAATTGACGGAAGAGAGCGACGAGCAATATTCGAACGCATTCGAGCCGATTGCCGTATCTTCGAAGATATTGACGGTTTGCAGCGCCTTGCAGCGGTAGAACGCCATGCCGCCGATATTCGCCGAATACAGGTCGACGGTCGTGAGCGCGTTGCAGTTGAGGAACATCGCACTGCCGATGACGGTATCGCGGCTCGTTTTGACAAGCGTGAGCGAGGTGCAGTCCGAGAACACCCGCCCCGCCGCATATTTGACCTGCGTGATATCGGCTTCTTTGAGCGAAGAGCAGGACGCGAACGCATAATCGTAGAGCGCGGTCGTCTTGGAAAGATCGAACGCCTGCAACGCCGAACAGCCATTAAACGCCCGCTGCGAAATATAGATGTTTTTCGCCGTGCATGCGGTATCGGGCGTTTTAGAACCGTTAGCAAAGGTAAATCCGCCCACATAGTTTCCGTCTTCGTCGAAACACTTTTTCACCGTGCCGTTTTCGACGAACGTATAACAGTTGAAATCGGCGTTGAAATAAGCGTCGGTATACCAGTAAATATTTTTCAACTTTTTACAGCCGCTGAACGCCTGATAGCCGATCCCCTGCAAGGTGGAAGGCAGATACACCGTTTCAAGGTTGGTGCAGTTCGTGAACGCCGCCGTTCCCACGCTCGTCACGCCGTCGGGCACGATTGCCACTTTGACGTTGGTATCGCCGTAGAACGGGCCCGACGTATTTTTGCTGTAATGGCTCAGATAGAGCGCGCCGAGGTTGGCGGGTATTTCCAGAACGGTATCGGCGCCTTCGTAGCGGTAAAGATAGCCGCTCAGAATGGTGTATTTGTCGCCGACGCTGACGGTAAGCGAACTATCGAAGTTAACGCCGTTGTACTTCCAGCTCACGCGGACGCGCCCCGTGCCGGGATTGAGCGTCGTCATCACGCCCTTATCGGTCACGGTAAGGATATTCGGGGTGAGCGAGGTCCACACCACGTCGCCCGTGTTCGTCGCATACCAGGGGTTAAAGTTGAGCGAAAGCTGTGTTTTCAAGCCGCAATCGAGCGTAACGCGGTTGTATGCGATCTTGACTTCCGAACCCTTTTCCGTGCGGTAAGAGGCGAAATTCAGCGTTCTTACAGGGTATTCGTACTTCTGCCCGTCGTCGGTCACGACGACGGTAAAGGTATACGGTCTGAGTTCGGCGCCCGCATTCTTCGCCGTTACGGTGACAAGCGTCGCCCCCGCCTTTTTCGCAAAGATCACCCCGTCGCGGATCTCGACGATCCCGCTCTTGGAATAAGCATAAGTCACCGCCTCGAAATCGCCTTTTTCGGGCAGCACGGAAATTTCGAAGTTCAAAGGCTTGCCCGCCGTCATCTGCAACCCGTCGGAATAGGAATTGAGTTCGTTGCCGTTCTCGTCGACGAGCGAAAGTTCTTCGAGTTCCGACCACTTGATCGGCAGAAGATAGCCGCCGCTGTTGAGCGCATAGTCGGTGATCATGACGCCGATCTTGTGGGCGTCCGGACCCGAACCGCGCAGGAAGTTCTCGTATATCTTCGTGATATCGATGCTCACTTTCGCCGTGCCGCCCAGACTGCTGACGACGGGTATGGGATAATCGGTGAGATAATCGACGGTGGTAGAATTGACCATCGAGAAGAGCTGGATCGCCTGCACATAGTGATTGTCGTAGGCATACAGGTCGAGATAGACCGTTTTATTTTTCTTGGTGTCGTACACCACGCGGACGTCGTAATCGGCGACGTAGGGAATTTCGTAGTCGACCGTGAAGGTAAAGCCCCAGGTATTCCGCGATACCTTTTCGCCGTTTTCGTAATCGATCGCGCCGTTGAGCGTAACGTTATATTTGACGTTGTTTTTGAGGTTCAGATCGTAAGGCGAAATCTCAATGTAAACGGGGCCGGGACTGCCCGTGACCGATTTACGGACTTCGTAATTGGTTCTGCGGAAAACGACTTCGCCCGTGACCGCGTCGGATACGACGATTTCCATGCTCTTGGCGCCGCGCAGCAAGCCCGCGTAAACGCCGTAAAGCTCGTAGATACCGTAGTCGCTGTTGCCGACCGCGATTTTATCGACCGATGATTCGATATTCGATTCACCCGACGCAGTACGGTAAACATACTGCCCCATCGCCATATACGATTCGAGACTGCGCGCGTATCTGCCGATGACGACGGTTTCATAAACGTCGCTTTGCAGCTTATCCTCTTCCGCCACGCTGTCGTCGAACTTCGACTGCGAAACGTCGTAGGAAGAAAAGTCGAACAGAGGGGCGTCTAACCAACTGCCGTAAAAGCCCATGAAGGGAATGTTCAGATCGACGTTGCCGCTTGCGCTCACGTCGGCGAGTTTCAGATACCCTTCGACGTACATGCCGTTTGCAAAGTGCTCGTTCAGATAACGCTTATCGGCGTCCGTCAGGCGCAGCTGCACGGTGAGTTCGGCGTCGGCGTTCGGTGCAAGCGTGATGCGGTTGCCCTTGCGCGCGACCCCTTCCCCCGCGCCGACGAGGGTAATTTCGGCGTCGTCGAACATGTACGCCCGTTCGGCGACCGTGATCCCGTCGACGGACATCTTCTCGGACATGACCATGCCCGAAAGGTCGTACGCCCGCTCTTCGGCGGACAGGTTGGCGATGCGGAAACGCAAAGCATACAGACCCGTCCGTTTGGGATCGTCGCCGAGCTCGATTTTGGTCTTATTGCTACCCTCGACGTAGAGATACGCCTTGGTGTTGAGAGTGTTGAGGATATCGGCAAGCCCCGCGCCCTGTTTGCGGGGGGAATACGGATCGCCGTCCTCGTTCTTTGCAATGGTCGCCGTCGACATCATAAGACGGTACAACAATTCGTTGATCTGCACTTTATCGAGGTCGGGATAGCTTTCGACGAGGTGCTGACGAATGAGCGTCGTAATGCCCGCGATATTGGGCGTCGCCATGGAAGTGCCGCTGTAAACGCCGTAACCGCCGAGCACCGCCGAGGTGATATCGCCGCCGTGCGCCGTGATATCGGGGTAGAGTTGCAGATCGGGCGTGGCGCCCCAGGAAGAGAAATCGCTCATGAACGGACCGGCTTTATAGTCGGTCGAAAGTTCGATCGTCCCTTCGAGCTGCCCGACGAACTGGCTTGCGATGTCCGCCGTGATCGTACAAGTGGGGATTTTGTAGCCCGTGCCGAGCGACGCGTTGATGACGCCCGAAACGTTGTTGTAGATGATACAGCCGACCGCCCCGTAGCTTGCGGCAACCTTCTGCTTGTCTTCGAAGCTCGTCGTGCCGCGTTTGACGACGGCGATATAATCGCCCGATTTGAGCTTTTCGCGGATCGAACTCGTGTAGTTATGATCTTCGCCGTAACCGCCGATAACGATATATTTCAGCTCTCTTCTGCTCTGTCCGTTCAAAAGCAGATTGACGAATTCATAATCCTTGCCCGCACTGTTTCTGCCGTTGTGGAAGTATGCCGCTACGCTGCCGTTTACAAGGAAATACTGCGATAACTGTCCGCTGATCGAGGCGACGGAAAGCGCGCCGTTGTAGGTGGAAGGCGAACCGACCGTGCCGCTGTCGGGATTGGTTGCAAGGTTGGTGTTGCCGTAGGTGCCGCCGAACGAAGAGCTGTAACTGTTGCCCGCCGCAACGATGAGCGAAATGCCCGCCTCGCGGATCTTATCGTAGATCTCGTTGACCGACGCATCGTCGGTACTGCGCGAATAACCCGCGTTCGAACCGAGCGACATGTTGATGACGTCGACGCCGATGAGAACGGCGTCGTTCAGCGCGGCTACCATGTCTTCGGTCTGCGCGCCCTGTTCGCCCATATCGGAAAACACCTTGAAAATCGCAAGCTGCGCCTCGGTTGCCACGCCTTTGAACGATTTCGTGCCGTCTGCATTCTCGTTAAAGTGCATGTTGTTGTCGGAGGCGAGCGGCTCGTAGGTCACGGCGTCCTCTCTGCCCGCGATGATGCCCGCAACATGCGTTCCGTGCGAAGAAGTCACGGGGAACACGTCGGCGTCGTCATCCGCGTAATCGAACTGATACGGCACTTTCGCGTTTTTATACAGATCGCCCGTCGTGAGATTGTTTTTCAGACTTGACGCGGTCAGCTCGCCGCTTTCAAGCGCGGCGGCAACTTTGCTCTTCGTGAGCGTTTGCACCGCGGGCATGTTCTTGAACGCCGCATGCGTGTAATCGAGCCCCGTATCGAGCACGGCGACCACCATACCCGCGCCCGTATAACTGACGCCCGTCGTATCGTAAATGCCCGTGTTATAGGCGTTTACGCTGTTGAGCACGGCGTCGCCCTGCGGCTCGTAATAGGTTTCGGAAAAGACGATGTTTTTTACGCCGTCGGTGGCGGCGATCGCGCTCAGATCGGCGTCGGCAACCGTAAGCGCCACGCCGTTCACGATGCCCGTGTACTGATAACGCAGATCGTAATCGATCTTATTTTTATCGAGACGGGATAAAAACGCCTTTTGCGAAGTTTTCAGACTGCGCGAATAGCGCACCCCTTCCTGCGAGGCGGCATAATCGGAAACCGTATCGTATTTGGATACCTTGCCCGAAGCGTTATACTTATCGATGAGCGCCGAGCCTTCCAGTTCCACGATAATGCGACGCTCGGTGTTGCGCGATGCCGCATACTGCGCGTAATCGTTCGCGGAAAAGATGTCTTTTCCGTTGTAATGGAAGTTTTTGATCTGATCGGTCACGTCGATAATGCCCTTTTGCGAGCCGACCGCCGCGGGATCGCCGCCCGTCTGCCCGCCCGCCGTCGCGTTCGCCGTTTCGTTAAACGGCAACTGCGCGCAGACGAGCGATACGGCAAAGGCAACGGATAATGCTGATGCTATAATTTTCTTCATGTCACTCCTCTGTTCCCTGCAAGGGAACGCATTTCCTTTTTTCTTCTGAATACGCCAAATCCTTCCCGAAAAATCGGAAAGGTTTGGCTCGTTCACAACATTAGTTTTTATTCATCGGGCGTTTGCGCAGGCTCTTCGTATTGAACAACCGTTACATAAGTAAGCCCCAAAGCCGAATACTGCGAAGGATCTTTCACCGTTAACGTAATGGCGGTCGACTTGGAATTTGAAAGAATGGTCTTCATATTCGTCAACTTCGTCGTGCCGAGATAGGTCACGGAAGAAAGCGCGGTGCAACCCGTAAAGATCGAATTGGGCGTATTGGCAGGCAATTCCCCTTCGATCACGACGGTTGCAAGCTGCGTACAGCCCTTAAATGCATTCGCGGGAAGGCTGGTTACACTCGCGGGAATGACGATTGAAGTAATTTTCGTGCTTTTGAACACCGCCGTAACCGCGGTCAAGCCCGCCTTTAATGTGATATCCCCGCTGAGCTCGGCGGGAACGATCGCCAGCGTGTAGCTGAACGTGCCGTTTTCCCCTGCGACTTTGTTGTAGAGAATGCCGCTTTCGCTAACAAACTTCTCGTTACCGTAAATCGTCACGCTTTGCAGTGCCGAGCAGGTACTGAATGCATTTTTGTCCATTGCGCCGTCGCCGCTGCCGAGCAAGCTGTTTGCCGTTTCGCTGCCGATCGTAATCGTTTTAAGTGCCGTGCAGTTTCCGAACGAATATGCGGCAAGCGTTTTCACCGTGGCGGGGATCTGTAACGTTTCGATCTTGGCATAACGGAATGCGTGTTGCCCGATCGTCGTCAAGACGCCGTTCTGCGGCAGACTTACGGAATTGAGATTTGCCGTTGCCGCCGTCGTGAACGCGTATTCGCCGATCTCTTCGAGCAAGGTCGCGGCGGAAAGATCGACCGACGTGAGGGAATTTGTTCCGTTGAACGCACGGTTGCCGAGCGTTTTGAGCGCGGCGGGCGCCGTGAACGAGTTAAGATTGGTGTTCGCAAACGCATATGCGCCGATGCTTTCGAGCTTTGACAAGGCGGCAAAATTGACGTTTTGAAGAGCCGTGCAATCTTTGAAAGCATTGTCGCCGATTGCCGTCGTATCGGCAGAAAGCACGACGGTATTCAAAGCCGTACAGCCTTCAAATTCGCCCGCGGCGATCTGCGTCATCGCAGCATTCAGCGTGATCTTGGTCAATACGGCATTCCCGGCATAATAGCCGCCGATCGCCTTTACGGTTGCGGGGATCGTGCGCTCGGTCACGGGCGTTTCGGCGTTCAGCTTGTAGTCGTAGGCGATATAGGTATATTCGTCGCCCGTTTTCCCGACGAGATATTCGGCGCTCGCCTCGTCGGACACTTGCGCGCCGTCCGCGCCGATCATCACATAGTAGCGCGCACCACCACTTGCCACCGTGATTTTAGTGGGCGCGCCCGCGAACGTGTTGCCCGCGATCGTCATATTTCTTGCAATCCGAAATGCGGCCACTGCGGTATCCTTAAACGCCGCCGCCCCGAAGGTTTCGATTTTATCGTAATTCGTGAGCGTTTCGAGGTTGGCGCTGTTTTCAAAGCAGCTTGCGGGAACCTCTTTCTTTGCCTCGAAGGGCGTATTCTGGAAATCGAACGCCGTCATCAACGAACCGTAGAAGGCTTTGTCGCCGACATTGATATTTGCCGCCGTTGCCGCGTCGAACTTCGGCTGCGCCGTGCAATGGGAAAATCCGAATGCGCCGATTGTTTTGAGTGAACTGTCAAACGTGACCGTTTCAAGATTGTTACAACCGTAGAACACAGGGTATGTCTTAATCGATTTGATCGTTTTCAACGTCGTGTCGCTTATCGTATATTTTGTGCTATAAGCGGCAAGCTCGGGCACTTCGGTAAGACCAGAAACAGAAATCGATTTTGCCTCGCACATTACCAAAAACGACTGCCAGACATAGGCGTTCTGTCCGATCGTCAAGGTGATTTCCGTTTGATTGTTGCCTGCATAGGTGAAGAAGCTGCCGCCGAGCACGCCGTTATCCGCAACCTCGACCGCAAGACTTTGCAGCCCTTTGCGGTTATAGAACATGAAGTCGCCCGCGACATCGAGTTTTGCGCCGTTGAAATTCACGCTCAGCGCCGTATCGTTCACCGCTTTCGAGTAGAACACGCCGTTCGTGTGATTGTTGATTACGGTAATCACCTTCCCGTTTACCTCGGCATCGGGCCCGCTGTAAGCCGTGCCCAATACCTTTAACGTGGAAGGAAAACTAACCGAAGCAAGCGCGACGGTATCGCGGAAAGCGCTGTAACCGACGGTTTCAAGCACGCACCCCTCTTCGAAGTCGACCGTAGCGAGCGCGGCACATTCGTAAAAGGACTGATACCCGATTTCCTTCATCGCCTTCGGGAAACGGAACGAGGTCAGCGCCGACTTCTGAAACACGCCGTTTGCGAGATATTCCGTCGTGGAAGGCAACGTGATCTGCTCTAAAACCAGGGTCGACATAAAGGCATTAACGCCGATTTCCTTAAATTTGTTCAACTTCGTATCGAATACGACGTTCGCAAGCTTTTTGTTGTTGTTGAACGTATCCTTGCCGATCACTTTCAAGTTTGCAGGAAGAAATACCGTTTCCGCCGTCAACGCGCTCGTGCCCGCCTGCCCCTGCTCGGTCAGCTCGACGGGCAGTGTCACGCCGTCCTGCGTGTAATAGTTGGGGAAGTACACCTCGGCAACCGCCGCGCCGTCTACTTGCGGAAGGTTGGAAGTCAACATCTTCGCGGCATAAAATTCCTGCGAAAATTCCACCGTGCTGTGATAGGTTCCCTCGGGAATATCGGCAGCCGCTTTCTTCGTGAAAGTCATGCCTTTGGTGTATACGTCGAGATAAACCGAAACTGCCTTGCTCTCTTCCACCGTAAAAGGCTCGAAAAGCGAATAATCCCCGTTCATATAAGCCGAAACGGCAAGCGTACTCTCTTCGCCCAAATCCGCAGACGGAACGACCTCTTCGCCGAACGCAAACACCTTCGCTTCAACCGGTTCCGCCGTACCGATACGGTATATCTTCAACGTGACGGCGATTTTTTCCCACTGCGCCGTTAAAGTCACGTCGCCCTTGCTGCCTTTGGGAAGAGAAGTAACCGTTTCGGCGCCTTCGCCTGCGGTGTAGCCCAAGAACGTGTAGCCTTCACGTACGGGCGTAGCAAACGTAACGGCATCCTCGATCGTGTATGTAGAAGGGTCCGCGCTGTCCGTTGCCGCCGCGCCGCCGTTATAATCATATATAATATTGTATATAACGGCTTGCCACTGCGCCCGAACGGTCACTTCGGAAGGAAGTTTGCCGTTCTCGAACACGGGAATATCCCACCCTTCGAAGGTGTAGCCTTCGCGCGAAAGCGTGATATCCGCGTCCGTGACGATCGCGTTTAGGTCGGCGTTGTTTTCCACCTCGAACACCCGTTCGGTTTTACCGTCTAAAACCGCGCCGTTATAATCGAGCGTAACTTTTGCTTTGGCGGAACCGCACGCCGCCGCCAACAGCAGAAACCCGACCGACAAGACCGCCAAAAGAGGCAACAGCATGGCACGCAACAACTTTTTCATCTTCTCTATCCTCTCTACAAATTTTTTCTACCATAACCAAAGGAAGTAGCAAAGCAGGAATGCGACGATCCCGCCCGCAAGGACGCACACGGCAGGCAGCAAAAACGACTTTAATCCCGTAAAAAATACCGCGCGTCGGTCGGACTTCGAAAGAAAAACAGGCTTTTCCTTCTTTTCCGCCTGCGGGTTATACCAGCGGAACCCCTCTACGTTCATATTGGCGATCGTTCTTCCGTCGTCGTCCCGATACTCTTTCTTTTTCATCATCCGTCCCGTATAATGATTTTTTACCCTTTGCTTGCTGCAAAGGGTAAAACAGAGGTACCTCTGTTTGCGCCAACCTGACGTTCCGTCAATGTGACAAATATGTGATAGTTTTATGATGACATTATAATACAATTTTCGCACGAAGTCAATCTCTAAACAACCATTTGGGCATAACAATCACTTAACCATACTATAACCAGAACTTATATTTCTACTCAATTCGCGCGGAAAGAAAGGCGGAACTTGATAAGATAAATTTATATCAATTAGCATAATCGGTGGTTTTTTGTACCGATTTTTGCCCCTTATAAGGGGTCACGGCGGCAAACGGCGGAAGATTTTACCGCCGTTTCCTATTAAATAATTTGTAAAACCATCGCGGAAAATGCGAAAATGTGTTGAAAACCGCGTCGGTTTGTGATATAATTCATTTGTATGGTCGGACGTTGCGCAAAAAACGCGTCCGCGGGGAAATTTCCCCCTCTTTTCGCGAAAATACGGCTTTTTCGGGTTTTACGCGAATATCATTTTTATGGAGGTTTCTATGAAACAATGTGAAGGCAAGTGCGGCACGGCAGAGCAAGAGAAAAAGCTCAAAGCCGTTATCGAAGAAAGCCGCTCAACCCCGGGCTGTCTCATGCACATTCTGCAAGAGGCGCAAGGCATTTACGGCTACCTGCCCATGCCGGTGCAAAAGACGATCGCGGAAGGTTTGGGCATTTCCCTTTCCGAAGTTTACGGCGTCGTAACCTTTTATTCGCAGTTTTCCCTCAATCCGAAGGGCAAGCACCGCATCAGCGTATGCCTCGGCACGGCGTGCTATGTGAAGGGATCGGACAAGATCCTCGAAGAAATCGAAAAAGAACTCGGCATCAAATGCGGCGAATGCACTGCGGACGGGCTGTTCTCGATCGACAGCTGCCGTTGCGTCGGCGCGTGCGGACTCGCGCCCGTCATGATGGTCGGCGACGAAGTGTACGGCAAACTCACGCCTGATAAGGTGAAGGGCATTCTCGACGAATACAGGAGGGCAGACAAATGACAATTCAGGAATTAGACGCCATTCGTCAGGCGAAAAAAGACCTCATCGAAGTGCGCCGCGTCGTCAAAGAACAGGGCGAAAAGCTCGCCGCCAAAACGGGCTACCGCAAACAGATCCTCGTGTGCGGCGGCACGGGTTGCACCTCTTCCAAATCGATGCAGGTCATCGAACAGCTTGAAAAATCGCTCAAAGAAAAGAAGATCAACGACGTGCTCGTCGTGAAAACGGGTTGCTTCGGTCTGTGCGCGCTCGGCCCCATCATGATCGTCTATCCCGAAGGCGCGTTCTACGCGCAGATGACGCCCGAACACGCAAAAACCGTTGTGGAACAGCACATCGTCAAGGGCGGGCAGATCGTCAAAGAACTGCTCTATCAGGGCACGGTGCTTTCCGACGGCAGCATCATTCCCTTCGCGGAAACCCCCTTCTATAAAAAACAAATGCGTATCGCCCTGAGAAACTGCGGCGTGATTGCGGCGGAAGACATCGACGAGGCAATCGCGGCGGGCGACTACGCCGCGCTCGAAAAAGTGCTCTCTTCCATGACGCCCGACGACGTCATCAACGAAATGCTTGCCTCGGGTCTGCGCGGCAGAGGCGGCGCGGGCTTCCCCACGGGCAGAAAATGGGCATTCGCCAAAGCATCGCAGGGCGACATCAAATACGTCTGCTGCAACGCCGACGAAGGCGACCCCGGCGCGTTCATGGATCGCTCGGTGCTCGAAGGCGACCCCCACTGCGTGCTCGAAGCGATGACCATCGCGGGCTATGCGATCGGCGCGCATCAGGGTTATATCTATGTGCGTGCGGAATATCCCGTCGCCGTACAGCGTTTGCAGATCGCCATCGATCAGGCGCATAAATACGGATTGCTCGGCAAGGACATTTTGGGTCTGGGATTCGATTTCGATATCGAGATCCGCCTCGGCGCGGGCGCGTTCGTCTGCGGCGAAGAAACGGCGCTCATGACTTCCATCGAAGGGCACCGCGGCGAACCCCGTCCCCGTCCCCCCTTCCCCGCCGTAAAAGGTCTGTTCGGCAAACCCACCATTCTCAATAACGTGGAAACGTGGGCGAACGTCAACCCCATCATCACGAAGGGCGCGGCATGGTATTCGACCATCGGCACCGAAACTTCCAAGGGCACGAAGGTGTTCGCGCTCGGCGGCAAGATCACCAACGTCGGGCTTGTGGAAGTGCCCATGGGCACGACGCTGCGCGAAATCGTCGAAGAGATCGGCGGCGGCATTCCCGACGGCAAGAAATTCAAAGCGGCTCAGACGGGCGGCCCCTCGGGCGGCTGTATCCCCGCCTCGTGCATCGACACCCCCATCGACTACGACAGCCTGATCGCGATCGGCTCGATGATGGGCTCGGGCGGCATGATCATTCTCGACGAAGACACCTGCATGGTCGACATCTCGAAATTCTACCTCGAATTCACGGCAGACGAATCGTGCGGCAAATGTACCCCCTGCCGTATCGGCACCAAGCGCCTTCTGCAACTGCTCACGAAGATCACGGAAGGCAAGGGCGAACCCGAAGACATCGTCAAAATCGAAGAACTTGCCTCGCACATGAAGTCCTCTTCGCTTTGCGCGCTCGGACAGAGCGCGCCCAACCCCGTGCTTTCGACGCTGCGCTATTTCCGCAACGAATACGAAGAGCACATCAACGAGAAAAAATGTGCGGCGGGCGTATGCAAGGCGATGCTCTCTTACAGTATCGACAAGGAAAAGTGCATTGGCTGCGGGCTGTGCATGAAGAACTGCCCCGTCGGCGCGATCTCGAAGACCGATTATGTGGCGCAGGGGCACAAACTTCCTTCGCTGACGATCGACAGCGCAAAGTGCATCAAGTGCGGCGTGTGCATGGGCAACTGCAAATTCAAAGCGATTGCGCGTAAATGAGGTGAAACAAATGGCTAAAAACGTTAATCTGAAAATCAATAATATTCCCGTCACCGTGCCCGAAGGCAGCACCATTTTGGAAGCGGCACGCAAGGCGCACATCGAAATCCCCACCCTTTGCTATCTCAAAGACGTAAACTGCGTCGGTTCCTGCCGCATGTGCGTCGTCGAGGCGACGGGCGCGCGCGGTCTGGTCGCCGCCTGCGTCTACCCCGTAGCCGAGGGCATGGAAGTGCGCACGAACACCGAAAAGTGCCGCCAGAGCCGCAAGATGACGCTCGAACTGCTGCTTTCCAAGCACAAGAAAAAGTGTCTTTCGTGCGAGAGAAACCACAACTGCGAATTACAGAAACTCTCGTTGGGTTACGGCGTCGACGAAGACCGTTTCCAGGGCGAAGACCACGTTCTTCCCATCGATACCTCGGCGGCGGCAGTCGTGCGCGATAACGACAAATGCATCAACTGCGCCCGCTGCGTAGCGGCTTGCGAAAAACAGCACGTCAACGCGATCGGACATATCGGCAGAGGGTTCAACGTGCACATCGGCAGCGCGTTCGACATGCCCCTTGCCGAATCGGTATGCGTCGGTTGCGGTCAGTGCATCGTCGCATGCCCCGTCGGCGCCCTTTCCGAGCGTTCGACGATCGACGAAGTTTGGGCGGCGCTTTCCGACCCCGCCAAGAAGGTAGTATTCTTCACCGCGCCTTCCGTGCGCGCAACACTGGGCGAGGCGTTCGATATGCCCATCGGCACAAACGTGGAAGGAAAAATGGTCGCGGCAATCCGCCGTCTCGGCCCCGAACACGTGTTTAATATGGACGTCACCGCCGACCTCACCATCATGGAAGAGGCGAGCGAACTCATCAACCGCATCAAGACGGGCAAACCCATGCCCATGTTCACGTCCTGCTGCCCCGGTTGGGTGAAATTCGTCGAAAAGAAATATCCCGACATGATCCCCCACCTTTCGACCTGCAAATCGCCCCAGCAGATGTTCGGCGCGCTTTTGAAGAGCTATTGGGCAGAGAAAAACGGCATCGATCCCAAATCGGTTTACACCGTTTCGGTCATTCCCTGCACGGCGAAGAAAAACGAATGCCACCGCCCCGAAATGGACGGCGACGTGGACGCGGCGATCACCACGCGCGAGCTTGCGCGCATGATCAAGACGGCGGGCATTAAATTCACCGAACTTCCCGACGAAGAGTTCGACAATCCCTTTGCGGTCGCGACGGGCGGCGGAGCAATCTTCGGCGCGACGGGCGGCGTTATGGAAGCGGCGCTCAGAACGGCGGCGCATATGATGGACGGCAGCTTCGAAGTCATCGACTTCTTCGGCGTGCGCGGAACGTCGCCCATTAAAGAGGCGACTTACCTCGTCGCAGGGACGACGGTGCGCGTTGCGGTTGCATCGGGCCTTGCAAACGCCGAAACGATCGTCAAACAGATTCAGGCAGGCGTAAAGAAATACGACTTCATCGAGATCATGGCATGCCCCGGCGGCTGCGTGAACGGCGGCGGTCAGCCCACCCTTTCCGACAGCGTACGCAATTCCACCGAGCTCAAAGAGGCGCGCGCCAAAGCGCTGTATGCCGCGGATACGCAAAACGAATTCCGCCGCAGTGCCGATTCGCCCGTGATGACGGTCATTTACGACGATTATCTGCAATTCCCCAACAGCCACAAAGCACACGAGATTTTGCACACGACCTATAAGGCAGATCCGAAAATTTAAGGAATAAGTTGACCGCCCCGAGGCATACGCTTCGGGGCGGTTTTTTATTTGACAAATTCAGAATCATCAACAATTCCCCCTTTCGGGGGATTTTCTTTATTTCAAAAATCGACCGTACACTTCGGAAGTCGACGTAAAATAGGCAAACGTTTCGGGATAACGGCGGATAATGCGCTGTAATTCGGCAAGTTGACGCTTGCGGATCACGCAAATAAGCATACTCTTGTTTTTATGCGAATACATGCCTTCCGCCGCCATGCAGGTCACGCCGCGGTGAAGTTTTTGCATGATTTCCTGCGAGAGTTCTTCGGGGTTGCTCGTGATGATCTCGAACTTATAAGCGCTCTTAAAGCCCTGTAAAATGGCGTCGCACACTTTACTCGTCACGAAGAGCGACACAAGCGCAAGGATCACGGGATCGATAATCAAGGTAAAATTATCGCCCCAGTAAACGAAAATCGAAACAAAAACGACGATCGCGTCGAACGCCGACGTGAGCATGCTCACGCTGAGATTACGGAATTTTTTGTTGATAATACAAGCAAGAATGCTCGTACCGCCCGAAGTGCCGCACTGTTTGAGCATAACGGCAAGCGCGATCCCGAGAAAAATACCGCCCGCAACCGCACCGAGCAGACCGTGTATAATGCGTTCGCTGCCGCCGTCGGCGCCGCCGTAGATGGGGAACAGATGCGCTATGCCGAGCGATTTTTCAAGAAGATTTACAAAAATAAGCAACACCGACGTAATGAAGAACGACACGGTGGAAACAATCGCCTCTTTTTTGCCGATAAAGAAAAACGCAAGGAAGAAAAGCGGGATACTGATCAGCATGAGCGTGTAACCCGAGTTAAACCCCGTGGCGTATTCGATGAGGACGGCAATACCGTTCGTGCCGCCCGGCGCAAAGTTATTCGGATTGACGAATATGTAGATACCCAGCGCGCGCAGAATACCCGACACCAACACAGGCCAGACGGCAGTATTCCAGATTAGCCAGAACTGTTGTCTGTGGCTGAGTTTCGGCTTCGGTACGACCGCAGGCTGTTCGGGTTCGGACTGTGCCGTTTCTTCTGCGGAAGGCTCTTGCTGTTCGATCTGATCGGTATTTTCGGTCATGACAAACTCCTTATCTTTCCCATGCGCTAAGCATGAATATATCTTATCATGAAATCAAAAATATTTCAAGGCGGAATGGCAAGATATTTTTGGAAATTTACATAATTTTTCTCTTTTTCCGACAAAATCTACCCCCGAATTTGACTTTTTTTCCAAACGGGCATATAATAAGCTTATGCGGCAGACGGCGAAAAAAAAGAGCCTCGGAGTCCTCTTCATTTTAGGCGCGGCGCTCATGTTCGCGCTCATGAATTTTTTTGTGAACGCGGCGGGCGCGCTTCCGCTCATGCAAAAGGTCTTTTTCCGCAATGCGATCGCAACCGTCGTGGCGTTTTTCGTGTTGCTTACTTCCAAGGAAAAGTTCCGCATTCACGACAAGTCCTGCCTGCCCTGGTTGTTTTTACGCGCATTTGTGGGATTTATCGGCGTCGTGCTCAATTTCTACGCGATCGACGCGCTGCCGAGCATTTCCGACGCTTCCATTCTCAACAAACTTTCCCCCTTCTTCGCCGTGCTGTTTTCGGTCTTTTTGCTCAAAGAAAAGCCGAAAATCCCCGAAATCATCTTTCTGCTCATTGCCTTTGCAGGCGCGATGTGCGTCGTCAACCCGCGGTTCGATTTACAGGTACTGCCTGCGCTTGCAGGGTTTTCCTCGGGTGCATGCGCGGGATTTGCCTACACCTGCGTGCGTATTTTAGGCTTAAAGGGCGAGCGCGGCAACATGACCGTGTTTGTGTTCGCGGCGTTCTCGACGCTCGTATCGCTGCCGTTTATGATCGCATGGTTCACCCCCATGACCTTTTACCAGACCGCCTGCCTGTTGCTTGCAGGCGTTGCCGCCGCAGGCGGACAGTATTTCATCACGGCGGCGTACCGTCAGGCGCCCGCCAAAGAAATTGCCGTGTTCGACTACGCGCAGGTGCTGTTTGCCGCGTTGCTCGGTTATTTTTTCCTCGATCAGATCCCGCCCGAACTCAGTCTTGTTGGCTACGCCGTGATCATCTTTGCAGCGTTCGGAAGATGGCTTTATCATATATTCGGTGAAAAAAAGCATGCCGCGAAAGAGAATGCCGTGCAGCAAGAAACATCGGATAAAAATGTTTCGGGCGGAACATAAATATGGCACGGATAGGTTGCATTCTTGCTTGAAATATGGTATGATGAAAAAAAGAAGTTATGAAGAACGAACAAAACCCCGATGAAAATTTAACGCCCTCTGCCGAATTGCAACCCGAACACGAACAGACGGACGAGCAACAAGAGATTCCGGCCGCAGCGCAGCCGGAAAGACAAGTCGCGCCCGAAGACGACCTTGTATCTCAGATTCAAAGCGAACAAGGACAAGTCCGCGACCGCAAATATTACACGCACGCCGAATATTACCAGATGACCAAAGAAAAGGAAATGGAACGGCTTGCGCAAGAGATCGAGGAAAAGGAAAGCCGTAACACCAAGAAGAAAAAGCGGAACTGGTGGATCAAAACCATTCTCATGCTTGTTTTCATCTGCGTTTCGGTTTTCATCATGTTCAAAATCACCGACTACGTTTCCGAAGACGGCGCAAAGTCCTTTTTAGACGTCGTCCGCGGGATCGACTGGCGCTTCTTCCTCGTCTTTATCGGAATCATCCTTTTGTACATGCTGTTGGAAAGCAGTAAATTTTCTTATCTTCTGAAAATTTCGACGGGAAAAGCCCGTTTGAAGAATTCCATTAAAACGATGTATCTGGGCAAGTATTACGACGGAATCACGCCGCTTGCCACGGGCGGACAACCCTTCCAGATTTACTACCTGCACAAAAAAGATATTCCCGCAGGCGTGGCGACTGCCGTTCCTCTCGTCAAATTCATCGTCACGACCTTCGTAACCTGCTTTGCGGGCGTAGTTATGCTTGCGCTCGTGCCGCACGTTATAGCGCTCGACGAAAAGACCTATTGGCTCGTCATCGTCGCCTGGATCTCGCTCGGGTTCAACCTGCTCGTTCCCATCACGATCATGTTCGTATCCCTCTTCCCGAAAACGGGCAGAAAGATGATTGCGGGGATCGTATCGTTGCTCTCGAAGATGCGCATCGTCAAAAAAAAATACCCGACGATGAAAAAGTACATTGTGGAAATCGACGAATACCGCGACGCTTTGAAACTGCTTATCCGCCGTTGGTGGAAGCTCATTCCCCTTGTGCTCATCAGTATTGTAGCGTTCGTCGTCTACGTTTCCGTGCCTTTCTTCGCCACGCTGACGATCGCGGGGCCTTCGGTGAGCAATAACCTGCCCCTTCTGTATATCCAGACCGCCTGCCTGTGCATGGTGACCTTTTATTCGGTTTCGTGGATCCCTACGCCGGGCAACAGCGGCGCAAACGAAATGAGCGCGGCGCTCGTGTTCACCACGCTTTCGAACGTCGACTCGATTACGGGCTGGATGGTGCTCTTGTGGCGGTTTGCAATCTACTATGTGTTTATTTTATCGGGAATCGGAATTTCTATTTTCGAAATTATCCGCAGCGCCGTGCGCAACAAACGCGCCGCAAAACAAGAAAAAAAGAAAAACAAATAAAAAAATCGGGCATCCGCCCGATTTTTTTATATCGGCACAATCGTCGCCGTCGGCTTGCCGTTATGCAACACCAGATAACAATAACTCGGTTGCGTGAACGAAGAGAGAGCGCCGGGATTGATGCAGAGCACGCCGTCCACCTCGCGGATCTCGGCGCGGTGCGTATGCCCGTAGAGGGCGATTTCGCACCCTTTTTCTTTTGCGCGCGCGGCAAGGCGCGCAAGAGTGCTCTTTACGCCGTATTTATGCCCGTGGCAGTAAAATACCGAGAGTTTTTCGGCTTCGATCACACCCTCGTCGCACCCTTCCGCCCGATCGCAGTTCCCGCTCGCGGCATATATTTTCTCGGGATATTCGCGCGCGAAGTCGCGCATATCGCCCCGACCGTCGCCGAGGTGCACGATATAATCGTTTTCCGCAAACAACGCGCGCAGTTTTTCCACCCGTTCGCGGTGCCCGTGGCTGTCGGACAAAATGACAAACGTTTTCACAACCATTCTCCGAGTTTTTCTTTTAACGAGAGCAAGGCGCGTCCGCGGTGCGAAACGGCGTTTTTTTCTTCTTCGCTCGCCTCGGCAAAGGTCTTGTTCAGATCGTCGCTTAAAAAAAGACAGTCGTACCCGAACCCGTTTTGTCCGCGTTCTTCATTCAAAATAATACCGTACGTTTCCCCCGTGCTCCCGATCGTCTTTCCGTCGGGCAAAACAAGCGCGACGGCGCAGGCAAAATGCGCCGCCCGATTGCGTTCGCCCTGTAAATTTTTTAAGAGCAGAGCGCGGTTTTCCCTGTCGCCACCGCCCGAATAGCGCGCGCTGTACACCCCTGGCGCACCGCCGAGCGCGTCGACGCACAATCCGCTGTCGTCCGCCAGCGCGGCAAGTCCCGTCGCCTGCGCGACCGCCTGTGCTTTGATACGGGCGTTTTCCGCAAACGTTGCGCCCGTTTCTTCCACTTCGCCGCAAAAACCCGCCTCGCTCTGCGAAAGGATTTCCACCCCCTGCAAAATCGAACGGAATTCCTGCAATTTATGCGCGTTCCCCGTTGCCGCTACGATCCTCATGCGTCCGCCTCGTTGCTCACAAAATCAAAGAGATCGACGTCGACCAGACCTTTATCCGTCAAACGCAGTTTGGGAATGACGGCAAGCGACAAAAACACAAGCGTCATATACGGTTCGATGCCCTTTTCCACGCCCATTTTCAGCGCTTTATCGGTGATCGCTTTGGTGCGCGCGATGACCTCGTCGGCAGGCGCGCTGCTCATCAGCCCTGCGATATCGAGCGGGAAAACGTCCTCGACGCCCTTGCTTGCCATCGCCATGCCGCCGCCTGCTTTTTCGAGCAGAGCGACGACGCGCGCCATATCTTCGTTATTGTCACCTACGACGACGATATTATGACTGTCGTGCGCGACGGTGATGCCGAGCGCGCCGCCCCGAATGCCGTAACCGCGCACAAGGCATTTGCCGATATTCCCCGTGGCAAAATGCCGTTCGACGACGGCGAGCTTGCAAAGCCCCTTGCTTAACACGACGTCGCCGTTGCGGCAGGTCACGTCCTCGATCCTCTCTTCGGTCACAATGCCGTTGGGCTTGATACTCATAACGCGCGCCCGCTTGCCCTTGAAATCCATGGCAAAGCTCTGCGCCGTCACCGCTTTGACGCGGACGGTGCTGCCCACCGTTTCGGGAAGATAGCGTTTTTCGTGCGCAAACAGCGCCTTGCCGTGCTCGGCAACGAGCTGCCCGCGTTTGAACACGGCGCACACCTCGAACTCTTTCACGTCTTTGACGAGCACGATATCGGCGTCGTACGCAGGCGCAAGCGCGCCCTTCTTCTTTAAGCCGTAACATTCCGCCGTGTTGAGCGTCGCACACGCGATCGCCCGCGCCGCAGGCACTCCGCACGCCACCAGACGGCGCAAAGCGTCGTCGAGTTCGCCCGTATATTTAAGATCGTGCGCGTTGCGGTCGTCGGAACAGAGAATAAAACGGCGATAATTATATTCGTTCATCGCCTTGCTGTTCTCTTCGATGTTATGGCAGGACGAGCCGTTGCGCAGCTGCACATAAATCCCGCGCGCGATCTTGTCGCGGCAGTCGTTTGCGTCAAGACATTCGTGATCGGTTTTAATCCCCGCGCAAGCGTACGCGTTGAGCGCGTCGCCCGTCAGACCGGGGGCATGTCCGTCGATGATCTTGCCCGCCGCATGGGTCGCCGTCAGTTTGATAAGATTATCGCCGTCCGCACCGATCACGGCAGGAAAGTTCATCATCTCACCCAGACCGAAAAACAAATCGCGCCCGATTTCCTCTTCCGTTTCCCTGCCGCCGAGGACTGCGCCGCTCGTTTCGAAGGGCGAGGCGGGCACGCAGGAAGGCAGTTGCAGACAGATATCGAGCGGGTTAACCCCGTTGACGCTCAGACGAGAAAACGCCTCGTGCATGTATTCCGCGCCCGCAATGCCGCATACGTTGACGATCTCGTGCGGGTCGGCGACAATGACGCCCGTGCCGTGCGGCACGGAAAGCGCGGCAAATTCCTCGGGCGAGAGCGTGGAACTTTCCACATGAATGTGCGCATCGATAAAGGAAGGCAGAGCGATCAGCCCCGCGGCGTCGTATACGCGCGCCGCCGCATACCCCGTTCCCACGCCGACGACCGAACCGTTCTTCACGGCAAGCTCGCCCTCTTCAAATTCGCCCGTAAATACGTTGAAAATTTTTGCGCCCCGAATCACAAGATCGCAAGATTCGCGCTTCATGGCGCTGTCGATGAGATGTTTCATCTTATTTTTCCTCCGTTTTGTATTATAACATATTTCGCCGCGGTTTTCAATCGGATACAAAAAGAAAATAAATCTTTTTGCAAAACCGTTGACAATACCCCTCCCCGTTGTGATAGAATAAAAGCGGAGGGATGATATGGATAAAAAATTTGTTCGGACGGCGCTTGCCGTCGTGCTCGGTATCGCCATTCTGATCACGGCGATGTCGGCGTTTTCGTTGCTGTTCGACGCGATTCTTTCGAAAGACCTCACGGTTATCTCGTCGGTTTCGGAAAACATGGAAAAGACGATCGCCTATATCCGCAACACGTCGATCGGCGTCGTCTGCGTTGCGGTCGCCGCGCTCGCCTGCTATTGTTTCACTTATTTTTCGGAAAAGAAAAATCTGTTCGCCTGCCTTTCCGCAGGCGCGGGGCTGGCTTTGGCTGCCTTCTGCATCGCGTTCGTGTTCGATCTGCGCGCAATCGTTCTCAAAATGGGCGGCGAAACGCCGTACGCCGCCGCAACGGCTTATTTTTCCGAGCTGCTGACGCTCGCAGCGGCAAGTCTGCTGCTGTGCGCCTATTTTACGGTGACTGCCGTACGCGCCTTTACGGCGAAAAAATCGGTGCAATCCGCGCCCCAAAGCACGGAGGAAACGAGCAATGAAAAAAATTAAGTATTTGATCGCGGCGATACTCGCTATCGTACTCTTCCTTTCCTTTACGGGCTGCGCGAAGAACGGCAGCGTCGTGCAAAACAGCTTGGAATATTCATGCCGCTATTATTCTTCTCTCGAACAAATCTCTGCGAACTATTCCTTCAAAGTAACCATTCCCGCCGCAAAAAAATACAGCGTCGATTATAACGTCGCCGTATACGAAGACAGCCGCCGGATTTCATCCAAACAAGTATCGAAAACGGTTGCGCCGAACGGAAAAGATTCGGTCACCGTTTCCGAATATTGGGATATTCCCTATTCGGGCGCAGCCGTAAGCGAAATCGAGCTGAAGGTCGTTGTGACAGACGTGCGTATTACGCCGCAAAAGAGCGACGACAGCTACGTCGGTTACGCCGTCGGATTCGGCGTTGCGGGCGGCGCGTTGCTCGTTACCGCCACTGTGCTCTTCGTCTTAACGCAACGGAAAAAACGAGTCTGAGAAATCGTTTGAAAAGCGGACAGCCGAAACGCTGCCCGCTTTTTTCATCCGTAAAATATGTTACGTTCCGTTTTTGAAAAAGCCGTACGGATGAATGACGTGTTCCCCTTTTATATCCAAATCGCGGAGCTTCGGGTCTTTGTAAACGATTGCCGATTGAATGACCTTGTTGCCGTATTTCTTCCTAAGTTTATCGACCGCCGCGTCGATCCGCTTGTGTTTTTCGTCCTGTTCGATGCTACCGAACAAATCGAGTTGCTGCGCGCCGAAACAAAAATCGGACACCGATACGCCCAGCCCGCGCACGTCATGTTCCCACGGGTAAACATCCCGAAAAAGCTCGAACGCCTTTCTGCCGATGTCGAGAGCATGACAGCTCGGGCGAGGCAGCTTCCCCTGTTTCTGAAAGCCGTTCAGATCGGCGGAACGCGCGTAGAGGTGAACAGTGCGCGCCCGCGTCAATCCCGCTTCGCGCATGCGCGCGGCGACCGAATCGGCAAGCAGACAGATGACCATGTGCACGTCCTCTTCGTCTTTCAGATCGCGGTAGACGGTTAAACTGTTCCCGATCGACTTGATATTTTCCTCTTCGTCCACCGTGGTAACGGGCGAACGGTCGTTCCCGTTTGCAAAGGCATAAAGGTAACTTCCCCATTTGCCGAGCAGTTTTATAAGTCTTTCTTCCTTTGCCGCCGCAAGCTGCCCGATCGTTCCGATCCCGATCTTGTGCAATTTGCGTTTCGTGGCGTTGCCGACATATAACAAGTCTTCCACGGGCAGGTTCCAGACGATTTCCCGATAATTATCCTGCGTGATCTCGGTGACGGCGTCGGGCTTTTTCATATCCGAGCCGAGTTTTGCGAATACCTTGTTCCAGCTCACGCCCACGCTGACCGTGATCCCGATTTCCCGTTTGACGCGCTCGCGAATTGTGTTTGCGATCTGCACCCCGCCGCCGAATAAAAATAAACTGTTCGTGACGTCGAGCCAGCATTCGTCGATGCCGAACGCCTCGATACGGTCGGTATAATCCTCGTATATCTTGCGCACTTCTTTGGAAACTTTGAGGTATTCCGAAAAATCCGCCGGCACTTCCACAAGCGCTTTACCGCACTTCTGCCGCGCTTCCCAGTAAACGTCGCCCGTTTTGACGCCCGCCCGTTTTGCAATCATGTTTTTTGCCAGCACGATGCCGTGCCGATCCTCTTTGCTACCCACAACCACAACGGGTTTATTGCGGATCTCGGGGTGGCGCAAACATTCCACCGAGGCGTAAAAATTATTCAGATCGCTGTGTAAAATCGTGCGCATACCCTAACAGTATGCGCAAAAGTTCAGAAAATGCCGATACGAAATCAATTAACGGCGTTTGCCGTTCAAATAGGCAATGTTTTCCTTCCTCACGATCGGATAGCGCGAAAGCTGCGTGCCGTCGAGGTCTTCCGCGTACATGTCTACCGCCGAAATCGCGTGGTTTTCATAGGTCTTGTAATAATAGATCCCTTTTTCGGCGTTACAGCACGAGGTGTAAACGGATATTTCATAACTGTTATCCCCGACGATGCACGCGCCGCGCGGCTGTTCCACCGTGCCGAGAATGTGAAAAAACTGATTTACGCTCTCTTCTTCCGAATCGCCCGAAAACGCATTGAGCTTCATGAACGCCGCCCGCACGAAACGCGAACGAGACGACAGATCGCCCGGCAAACCGATCGCCCCCATACCGCGGCAGTACGGCACGAAATGCAGTTTATCCGAAAACGTATTTTGCGGATCGCGCGGCGACAAATTCATATAATCGCCGAGGTGCGTAAGCTGTTCGGGAAACGGCGGATTGTTGGCAAGAACGCCCGCGCGGTTTTCGTAGATATGCAACCCGTCTTTCATAAATTCGACGGTCGCCGCGCCGTTTTTGTCGGCAACGATAAAATGCAACTGCGCGGGCGGCAGATCGGCGCGGTAAGGCGTATCCGTAAGATTGACGCTTTTTAAGCGTTCCAGCGCCTGTTTCAGCGTGGCGCAAGTAGCGAGCACAAACAAGATCAACTCAAACTGCGCCACGTTGTTCTTGCCGGCCTGCTCTTTTTCGTAATGCGCGTTGCCGACGAAGTTCAGTCCTGCCATGCACAGTCCCTTTTCGTTGACGGCGTCGTAATAAAGCGGAAAACCGTCGGGAACGTATGCCATGCCGATCAGGGCGTAATGGTTTACGATCTCTTCGAACGCGCGGAAACGCAACGGATAATTGCGCGGCGTGACCGTTACTTCTTCGCCGAAAGAATAATCAAGGTCGAGCGTACGCCCGAAATAGAAATCTTTTGTTTGATACGTGATTGCCGTGCACATAAATGTTATCCCCCCAGAGTGACGTCTTGGCGCCGATACCACGACAATGCCTTTTCGAATTGCTCTTCCTCGTAATCGGGCCAAAGCTCATCTGACACGCAGATATCGGCATACACCGTCTGGATAGGCAGAAAGCCCGATAAACGGCACATGCCGCCCCAGCGGATGACCAGATCGATGCGGAGAACGCCGCGGGAAGCAAACGCGTTTTGCATATCCCATTCCCAACCGTAATTGACGAGCAGATTGACGCGCATCGCCCCGTCCTCCGTTGGCTTCGCCCGATCCGCATAAGACAGCAATGCGGAAGGAAAGCACGGCGACTGCGTGTTGCCGATCACACAAAGCGCGACCCCTTCCGCAAGGATCAGTTCCGCCGCCTGTACGCACGCGTGCGAAAAAGCCGCGACCTGCTCCTTCGGGCGTTTACAGTTATCGACCGTAAAGCCGTAATAGGTCAGCTCGCGTATCCCGCGCCGCTTTGCCGCGCGCAGTAAATTTAACCCTGCGGAAAGTCCAAAGCGGTAACCTTCCTCTTTGTTCAGCCCCTTTCCCTTCGCCCATCTTCGGTTACCGTCGGGAATAATGCCGATGTGTCGCGATATTCTTGCCATAACGTTATTATCGGCAATCGGCAATTCGTTATACCGCGATCACAGTTCGATTTCGCTCACGCTATGTAAAACGTACGTCGGTTTGACGTCGCCCGCAACGATATCCTCTTCCTTACTTTCGCCGCTCAAAACGCACACCGTATCCACCCCCGCGTTGACGCCCGAGGCGATATCGGTATACAGTCTGTCGCCGAGCACGACGGTCTCTTGCCGCGGCACGCCGTATTTTTTCATGACCGTTTCGATCATTGCGGGTTGCGGTTTCCCGATATAGACGGGGCGTTTCCCCGTCGCCTTCTCGATCCCGAAACACATGCTGCCGCAATCGGGAATATACCCGAACGAAACTGGGCACACCCAATCTGGATTGGTCGCATAGTATGGCAGATCGAATTTCGTCAGCATCTCGCAGGTCGTGCGCAGTTTTTTGCCCGTGATTTCCGGATCGAACCCGACGAGCACGGCGCACGCGACCGGCGTAAATTTCCCGACGACGTTCAGCCCGCTCTTTTTTAGTTCTCTGTAAAACGACTTGGTCGCCTGCGCATAGATCACGCCTCTGCCGAACCGTTCTTGGAGCAACATGATTGCCGCCTGCCCCGACGTGAAAAAATTTTCCGCCGTGACGCGCACCCCCATGCCGCGTAGCTTTTTTACATAATCTTTGACCGATTTCGAGGAATTGTTGGTGATGAAAATATACCGCGCACCCTTCTTTACAATGCTTTCGAGCAGATGCGGCACGCCGTCGAATAATCTGTTTTCCTCGTAAACCGTGCCGTCCATGTCAAAGAGAAAAAGCTTTTTTTCTTTGAGCGGACGCAGATCGTTGCCGTAAATATCTCTTTCCATAGTCTTACCCCTTACTCGTCGTCGCAACGTTCGATAGAATCGATGAACGGACACTGCGACATGATCTCGTCGAGCCGGAGAGAAGAAAGTTCTTTGTCGGTATTGAGCACCGCGTTGTAATAGACACCCTCGCCCAGCCGCTCGATGACAAGGTTGTTGAACCGTTCGACGCCGAAGAGCTGCTTGATCGTTTGCGCCGCCTCTTCTTCCTTTTTGAAACGAATCCGCACGGTATAATACTTCTTCGTGCGGAACAAACGGATTTTGCTGTGCATCAGCAGTTGCATGCCGATGAGCAGCACCGTTGCGCCGACCGCAACGAGCCAAAGTTCGCCGCCGCACGCCATGCCGACGCCTGCCGTCGCCCAGACGCCTGCCGCCGTCGTCAGACCGTGCATCTTCTGCCCGCGGAACATGATGATGCCCGCGCCGAGAAAACCGATGCCCGAAACGATTTGCGCCGCCACGCGCGAGGTATCGGCGTGCTCGTCGAACGCGTACTTGCTTACCACCATGAGCAGCGCCGCCCCCACGCATACGATCGTATGGGTGCGCACGCCCGCTTCCTTGAACCGCATCTTGCGTTCGAGCCCGATGGCAAAACCGAGCACGGCGGCAAGCAGCACGTTTAATAATTTCGCTAACTCGAATATCACTCTTTCCATGCCTTACCCCGCATTCCCTGCGGCAACGAGGTCTATCCCGTCCGCTATGCCGCGATAGAGAATATCGCCGACGCGAACGGGAAGGCGCGGGTGCACTGCCGCGATCTTTTCGATCACAGCAAACATTTCCTCTTTTTTGACGGGTTGCGCCGTCTTGACGGGCACCATGGTGCCGTCGTATGCGCGCACGGTGGAAGTGACCACCCGTCTGGGACAGATCACTTCGTTTTCCGCATACATTCTTCCGCGCGGACAGCCGTTGCCTTTTACGGAAAGAACGCGTTCCCCTTCCGTTTCCGCTTCGATCGCACAGCCCATCGGGCACTCGATACACGTCAGTTTTTTCGTCGTCATGCTTCCTCCAAAGAGACGGTGATTTCCTCTTCCGCCCCGCCGATATCGGAATATTTCAGTATAAGCGTTTCCATTTCGCCGGGTGCCGCGACCCGTTTCGTACGCTTTGCCAATATTTTGCCGCCGCATTCGGCTTTTATTACGCAATTATGAAAGGTATTGCTCACGCGAAAAAAGAGTTTGACGTCGCCCCCGATATTCTTATCGATCCTCTGGGGCAACACATAGGTCACGTTTTTTCCGTTTTTTACGGCTACCGTCCGTCGCGGTTGCGCCCCGCGGCGCACATATTCCGCCGCCGCCCTGCCTGCGGTTTCCGATTCTTCCGAAACGAAGTCGACAAGATCGTGCACCTGCAACACATTCCCGCAGGCGAAAATCCCGCTTACCAGGGTTTCGCGGTTCTGATAGACCTCGGCGCCTTTCGTGCCCCTGCACAACGCAATACCCGCGCCCTTCGTCAGCTCGTTTTCGGGAATCAGTCCAACCGAGAAAAGCACGGTATCGCAATCGAAATGCCTTTCGGTTCCCGCGATCGGGCGTTTTTCGGCGTCTACTTCGGAAATCACGACGCCCGTAACGCGATCCTTCCCCTCGATTTTCGTGATCGTATGGCTGAGATAAAGCGGGATACCGAAGTCGTCGAGACATTGCGCGATATTCCGTTTCAAACCGCTCGAATAGGGCATGATCTCGCAGACGGCGTGCACCTTGGCACCTTCTAAGGTCATTCTGCGCGCCATGATCAGCCCGATGTCGCCCGAGCCGAGGATGACGACGTTCTTGCCCGGAAGATAGCCCATCATATTGACGTATTTTTGCGCCGTACCCGCCGAGTAGATCCCCGCGGGGCGGCTGCCCGCAATATTGAGCGCGCCGCGGCTGCGTTCGCGGCACCCCATCGCCAGAACGACCGCCCTGGCCTGCAACGTAAACACCCCGCGCGCCGCGCTGATCGCCGTCACCTTTTTGTCCGCCGAGAGGGAGAGCACGGTCGTTTCCTTCCACACCTCGATATTGCGTTTTTCGACCTCGTCGATATACCGCGCCGCATATTCGGGGCCTGAAAGACTTTCCCGAAAGCGCGTAAGCCCGAAGCCGTTGTGGATACACTGATTGAGGATCCCGCCCGTTTTCTTTTCCCGTTCTAAGATCAAGATGTCTCGCTCGCCCGCGTCGTATGCCGCGACGGCTGCGGCAAGCCCTGCGGGGCCGCCGCCGATGATGATAACATGATACTCGGTTTTCATTTGCACGCCTCCGCCACTAAATTCGATCCCCTTCCGCTTTTCGTCACCTCGTCGAGCGGGATATCAAGTTCCCGCGCGATCAGTTCGGCAATATGAGGCTGACAGAACCCGCCCTGACATCTACCCATGCCCGAACGCGTGCGGCGCTTGACGGCGTCGATATTTCTCGCGGGCGGATTGCTCTTGATCGCATGCAGAATTTCCCCCTCGGTTACCTGCTCGCAACGGCACACGATTTTTCCGAACGCGGGATCGCGCGCAATGAGTTTGTTCTTCTCTTCGACGGAAAGCTCGGCAAAAAAGCGGTCGCTCTTGCGCGCGCCGCAAAACGACGCGTTCTTTTCAAGCGCGAAATGTTTGCCGACAAGCGTTTCCGCAACATACTGCGCGATCGCGGGCGCCGAAGTCAATCCGGGCGATTCGATCCCCGCGCAATGAATGAGCCCGTTGACCGCTTTGCTCTCTTCGATGATAAAATCGTGACGGTCGGAATAGGCGCGTACGCCCGCAAACGAGGTGATCGTGTTATAAAGCGGCACGTCGGGACACATTTCCTGCGCCTTGCGCATGATCGCCGAAAGCCCTTCCGCACTCGTTTCCGTAAGACGGCTTTGGGTTTCTTCCGCCGTCGGGCCGAGAATGATATTTCCGTCTACGGTGCGGGATACGAGGATCCCTTTGCCCGCCTTTGTGGGCGTAAAGAACAGCGTGCGCGAAACAAGATTTCCGCTTTCGCGATCGAGCAAAAGGTATTCCCCTTTCCGCGCGCCGATATGCAAAGAAGGATCGCCCGCAAGATTTGCGATCGCGCCTGCGGCAAGCCCCGCGCAATTGATAAGCAGTTTGCCCGCGACCTCTCTGCCGTCGCGCGTTGCAACGCGGAAGCGATCGCCGTTCTTTTCAATCGCATGCACTTCGAAATCGCAAAAGAGCTGTGCGCCGTTATCCATAGCGTTGCCGATCGCCGCAATCGTAAGTTCGTAAGGACACACGGTTCCGCCCGTGGGCGCATAGAGCGCGCCGACGGCGCGCGAAGAAACATTCGGTTCGTATTTCCTGAGTTTTTCGGCGCCGACGACTTCCAAAAAAGGCACGCCGTTGCGCTCGCCGCGTTCTTTGAGTGCATACAGCGTTTGCAATTCCTCTTGAGAAAACGCCACGACGAACGAACCGTTTTGTTCGCACTTTACGCCCAGCTCGCGGGCATAAGAAAACATCATTTTATTGCCCGCAACGTTGAATTTAGCTTTGAGCGTACCTTCCGCGGCGTCGTAGCCCGCATGGACGATCCCGCTATTCGCTCTGCTCTGCCCCATGCAAACGTCGCCCTCTTTTTCGAGCAGGCACACGTTCAGGCGGTACTTCGTGAGTTCCCGCAAAACCGTTCCGCCGATGACCCCGCCACCGATCACGATAACATCGAAAATCTGCACATTACACCTCGCAAATCTGAAAAACAGCTTGACTTTTTTTGTATCTTTATTATAATATAAATACGCAATGTAATCAAATTTTATGGTTTCATTCTGATCATATTGAAAGATTTATGGCAAATTGAGCAAAAATAAATGCTCATATTGAGCAAAAGAGAGATTGTTTCATGAAAGACGATATCGAGAACAAAATCCTTGAGATCCTGCGTTCGGAAGAGAGCGCGGAAATCGAAAATATTGCGCGGGAACTCTTCGTAAGCCCTTCGACCGTGCGGCGGAAACTGACCTTGCTGCAACAGAAGGGGCTGGTCATCCGCACCCACGGCGGCGCGAAACTCAACGACGAGCATAACTTTTTCCCCAGTTTCACCTTCCGCACCCACCAGAATATTTTAGAAAAGAAAAAGATCGCCCTTTCCGCGATCAGACGGATCAAAAACGGCGATCTTATTTTTCTCGACGGAACGACTTCCGCCTTCTTTATTGCCGAATATCTTTCCGAGTTCAAAAACATCAGGGTGGTCACGAACGGTATCGACACCCTTTCTTTGCTTTCGCGCAACAAGATCGATGCCTATTCGACGGGCGGTTTGGTTTCCCCTTCCAACCCTTCGGTGCTCATCGGGCACCATGCGACGGAAATGATCGGCACGTTGCACGCCGATATCGCCTTTTATTCCGCCCAGTCGGTGGGCAGGAACGGCGAGGTTTACGACTGTTTCGAGGAAGAAAACGTCGTGCGCAAGTGCATGATGCGCCACGCGACGCAAAACATCTTTTTGTGCGACAGCACGAAATTCGGCAGAACGTCCTCTTACCGCCTGTGCTCGCTCAACGAATTCGACTGCGTTGTGAGCGACAGAGATATACGCGGTTACTTCGAAACCGACCGGCTTCCCGAACTCATTTACCGCTGACCTTACCGATCGGCAATCGACAGTTTTCCGTCTTTTAATTCCAAAAACGCACGCAGGCGGAGATCTTCCGACGAGGCGCCGACGGCAATTTCATACAGTCCGTCGTCCGCTTGCAAGCCATCTGTTGCCGTCGACCAATATGCAAACGCGGAAACGTCGAGTTCAACGGTGACGCGCACTTTTTTTCCTGCCGCTACGCCGTTTTTGGAATAGCCTTTCAGTTCGCGGTCGGGGCGGTATACAAACGGCGCGCAGGGGCGCACATAGATCTGAGAAATTTCCTTACCGTCGCGGGCAGAAGTGTTTTCGATTTCATAGCTCGCTTCGAGAGAATGCCCCTTCGTTTTGAGCTGCAAGGCAGAATATTCGAACGAAGAATAGCTCAGCCCGAACCCGAAGGGATAGAGTACGGGAAGACGGTTGGAACTATAATAACGGTAACCGACGTCCAACCCCTCCCGATAACGCGTTACGCCCGAAACGAAGTGAAAATCGGGCAACGCGTTTTCCGTCTGAAAGGTTTCGCTCAGTTTTCCGCAGGGATTAAGTTCGCCCGTGAGCAGTTTTGCGACGACCTCGTCGCCGCCCATACCCGTAAACCCTGCATACAAAATCGCCGCGACGCGATTTTCCCAAGCGCTCGTATCGACGGGCGCGCCCGCAAAGATGACGACGACGGTATTGGGATTTTGCGCGGAGGTTTCCGCAATAATACGTTCTTGCACGACGGGAAGGCGCAAGGTCGCACGGTCGCTGCCTTCCTTTTCCACACCCGTTCCCGTGCACACGCATACGACGTTAACATCGGATAGAGCGGCATTGCGCACCGCCGCGACGGTGTTCTGACGATACGAATCGATATTATCGAATCGGAACGCCGCCTCGAACAAGACCTTGCCGCCCGTCCTCTTTCCGAGTTGCGCGGGGAGATCGAACACGGGATCGAGCCAATTCACCTGCGACGATCCGCCGCCCGCCGCAAAGTCGCGGTTGCCATAGCGCACGCAACTACCGCAAAGCGAGATTTTGGCGCCTTTTTTCAGTGGCAGCACGCCGTTGTTTTTCAGCAGAACCGCGCCCTCCGCGGCGATGTGTTTGCCCGCCTCGCGCCGCTCTTCCACGGTCATGGCGATCTTGCGCTTTTTCTTCATGTCTTGCAAACGATTGACGAGGGCGAGCATCCGTTCGGCGCATTGATCGATCTCTTCTTCGGTGATTTTGCCCGCGCGATAGTCGGCGACAAATTTTTCGTAACTCTTTTGACAAAAAGGCATTTCGAGATCGAGCCCCGCCCGCGCCGCCGCAGTGCGGTCGCGCACCGCATCCCAATCAGAAATAATCGCGCCGTCGAAACCGAACTCGTCGCGCAGTACGCGAAATCCCTTTTTGTTTTCGGATGCGTACACACCGTTCACACGGTTATACGAACACATGATCGAAACGGGTTTCGCCTCGCAGGCAATTTCAAACGGTTTATAATATATTTCACGCAACGTGCGTTCGTCGATTTCGCTCGATTGATGAAAACGGTCGTATTCGAGATTGTTGGCAAGAAAGTGTTTGAGGCATGCGCCGATCCCCTTCCCCTGCAACCCCGCAATGTATTCGCGGGCAAGCGTGCCCGCAAGCAAAGGATCTTCCGAAAAATATTCGAAATTCCGCCCGCAGTAAGGCGAACGCTTGATATTCACGCCGGGCGCGAGCAGAAGATCGACGTCCCGCTCGATGCAGTCCTCGGCAAGGCATTCCCCCGCTTTGCGCGCGCAGGCATTATCCCATGTATTGGCAAGCACTTGCACGCAGGGATAGGCAATCGCGGGTATGGTATCTTGCCCGCCGTGTGCGTTCGGTTGCGTTGTGCGCAAGCCCACGGGGCCGTCCGACATGCGGATCCGGGGCAGTTTACCGCCGAAATCCTCCGTATACCAGGAGCCGACGCCGCAGAGCAGACGAAGTTTTTCTTCCGCCGTAAAGTCTTTGACCGTTTTCATCAATTTCCTCCCGATATTTTACAGATTCTGAAATTCGCCGTCCCCCGTCGTGTTGTCGTCGGGATCCTCGACGCACTTCATCGTAAAGACGAGTTCGGCACTTGTTTCGCCCTCTTCGAGGTCGAACGCAAGCGTTTTGGACTTTGCGTCGTAAAGAGCGGTCACGTCGCGCTCGCCGCAGCGAATGCTGACGACCTGATAATACGAAACGTCGTACAACTCGCCGTTTTCGTACCGTTCGAGCACGCCGATATCGAGCTTCATGACAACGTGTCCGTTATACGAAGTGGCGCTCTCGATCTTCACGCAGGCGGAAATATCGGTTTGATCGGCAGGATCTTCGTTTCGGACCGTAACGGCGATCTGCGCCTTGCCGATAAAGCCCTTTCCGACCAGAAAGTCCATGATTTCCCGCGTCCAGATTTCATACGCGGAAATCATAAAATGCCAACCGTCCGTAAAATAATATTCGGGCAGGGAAGGATTGGTTTCCGAAACGGGTTTCGTGCGGTCTGCCGTGAAGAGGTTTTCGAAGTCGAGGTAGAACAGGTTTTCGTCGTCCTTCGCGCCGATATATGCCTGAATGAGATCGTTCGCCTCTTCCAGACGGTTCCACATCGCCCAGCGGTTGCACGCCGTCGTCGAAGGCATCAGAGAATGAACGAGGATCTTGGTTTGCGGGTAGTACGCGCGCACGCGCTCGGTTACTTTGACGACGTAATCCGAAATATTCAGACTGTCCTCGTTCGCAAGTTGGTTGGCGCCGACAAGCAGAAGCACATATTCGGGGCAGAATTGCTCGAAATAAGATTTGCCGTATTCAAGGTAATTGACCCAGTTTTCCGCCGTCGAGCCGCCGACCCCGAGGTTAATCACAGACGCGTCGAAACCGATGTTTTTCCACATTTCGCAAGTCGCCTGCATGCTCTCGAGCCATGATTTATCGTAATTCGTTGCCCAGTAGTCCAAAAGGTCGTCACCGAGCATCATCAACCCGCCCTTCTTATATTCGTCGGCAACCGTCGTGCCGTCCGAAACAAACTGCGCCATCTTTCCGTCGGCGCCGAACAGCTTTTCGATACCGTAGGCTCTTTCGGTGTAAGTAAGATCGGTAACCGTCACGCCCGCCGCTTCTTCAAACAGGAACTGCAAGCGGTAAGGGTTGGTTCTCGTGGTATAACGCGCAAACAAAAGCGTTCCGTCTGCCGGATCCGCGCCGTCGCCCATGTAAATTTCATAAAGTCTTCTCGTCGTTGTATTCGCCTGCTGCCACGACTTGATCGTGATTTTAACCGCGTTCCAGGACGAATGTTCGGGCAGATAGACGTTGTCGCCGCTGAGCGCCTCGGCGCCTGCGGGAACGTAGTCGTAACGGCTCGTGAGCGAACCCAGCCATGAACAACAGGTCGCATATTCGCCGTCGAAACGGAAATCGGTCTTTTTCGCGCCGTCGATCAGATCGCCGTCCTTGACGTTATCGAAAATGCCGTTGATATTGAGGCGAGCTAACGCTTCGTAAGTGAAAGTGATCGAAACCGTCCAGTCCTTATCCATATAAAACTGTCCGTCGAGCGTGACCGAACCGTTCACGGTATACTGCCCTTCCGCCCCGCCTGCGGCAAACGCCGTGGAATCGTAAAGAAAAGGAAAGCCGTCTATTTCGAGCGCGGCGCGTTCGACGGTAACGTTCAGGGTCGTTTCGACGGTTTCGTAGTGTTCGGTATCGAACCCGTCGCCGCTCGGCTGTTTTACCGTAACGCCGACCGACTGCCTGCCCGCGTTTGTGAACGCGCCGTCGTTTGCGACGACAACCCCTGCGGGAAGAGCGCCTTGCAGCACCGAATACGATTCCCCGAGCCGAGCGGTAAGCGAAAGCGAGCCGATCTGCGCCATGGCGTCGGGCGTCGCCTTCGTGACGGTAAGATAAACCGTCTGCTCGACCTTAGCATAGTTGGGATCGGCGGGCGTATAAACCGAACGGAACGTATAGGCGTTTTTGCCGATTCGGGTGAGCGGCGTATCCGCGGTCAGCTCTTCGTCCGTCGCAAGATCCTTCGAGGCGATGTTGTGTCCGTCGTCCAGTACCTCGCCGAGTTTCTGGTTATATTCGGCGGTCAGGTAAATTTCTTTCTCGATATTCGCCTGCGCCTGTTTGATCGTATAGTCGGCGGAAACCGATCCCGTATACGCCGAACGGATCGCAGGCGTTACGGTAACGGTCGCCGTGCCCGCATTGATATTGTTGCTGTAAGCGACGGAAAGTTCGCCGCTTTCGACCGTTTTGCCGCCGAGCGTGACGGTAATATCGGGGCAGTGCGCCGTGCCGTCGTACACATACGTCGTTTGAGAAAGCGTGATTTCCGCTTTGGATAGATCCTTGTTGCCGCAAGCCGTAAGCACGCACAACCCTGCCACGGCAAGCAATACGGCAGTGAGCGCCGCGCATAGTTTTTTCTTCATCCTTTTCCTCCCTGCATATAGAACGACCTTCTATATTTTGTTATATCTTATCACTTTCTTATCGCTTATTTCAATACAAGATATAATCCCGCGGTACGAAAAATTCTTTTCGCTTTGGCTCGGAACGCCGTTTATTGCGCGGGCGGATTTTTCGTTTTTCTGCGTTTAAGCACGGTTGCGGGCACCGCGATAAGGGCGACGAATACGGGCAGACACGCCACCGCGGCAAACAGATAAAACACCGCCGTCCAGCCCGTATTTTCCGCGACCGCGCCCAGCCCGTAGGTGCTGATCGCACTGCCGATATAGCAGAACCCGTCGAACAGCCCTGCGAGCAACCCCGCCGAAACGTCTTTGCGCAGCGAGAGCGGAATGACCGCCGTAACAAGATTATTGATGCCCGCCATGAAACAGTTGACGACGGCAAGGCAGACCATGGCGACGACCCAGAGTGCGCGATACGGCATGATCGCCGTCACGGCAAAGCAGAGCGCCGCCGTGAGCGCAAACAAAATACCCGCGCTCAGATAATAATTATTTTTGCACAGCTTGTTCAAAAAGAGCATGAGAGCCGTGCCGAAAATCGCAACAGCGGGCAACAGAACGGTGAGCAGCGTGGAAATTTCCCCGGGAAGCGAAAACGCCTCGATCATGACCGAAGGCACCCACGACAGCAGCCCGTCTTTGATGAGATTGTTGATGATTGCAAACACGCCGAAAACGGCGATTGTCACCGCGACAAGCCCCCGCCGCGTCCCTTTGCGCGTTTGCTGCGGCGCCGTTTCGAGCGCCGCGATTTCGCCGTGCACGTCTTTAAGTCGCTTTGTCGTTTTTTGATAGAGCAAGAACCACGCCAAGGCAGAGGCGAGCATGACGGCGGCGGCGAACAGAAAGATAATACGGTACTGTCCGACGCTTTGCAACAGCGCGCTCACGCCGTAGGCGCACAGCGTGCCGACGCCCACCGTTGACCCCATGACGAGCACGGCTTTTTTGTAATTTTTTTGTAAAACGAAATCCCCGATGACGATCATGAGCGAGGAATACAGAACCGACTGCGCCAGCCCGTTTACAAGCCATATGTATTTGTAGGCGGCAAAGGCAACCCCGATCCACAAGACGAAGTTCATGACCGCGGATAGCGCGAGCGCGCCGCTTAAAACAACGCGTTTGGGATATTTTTTACAGAATACGCCGTTTACGACCTGCCCGACGCCGTAAGAAATAAAAAAACACATCGAAACGAGTCCGGTCGCGGAATGCCCCACGCCGAACTGCGCTTCGATGACGGGTATGTTCGCGCTGAAACTGTAACGCCCGATATACGACGCGGTATACACCAGCCAGCACAAAAATATAATCAGATTCTGGTCTTTTTCCGACCGCGGTTTACCCATGTGTTTTGGAAGGCGTCCTTTCCGCCGTCAAAGAGGTTTCCCCTCTTCGATTCGTTCGATCATATATCTGCCGATCTTTAAGAGCATTACGGTAGCGTCGTAGCGCAGTTCCTGCGGAAATTTATGCACGAACGAATCGGCCTCGAAGGTGAATTCCCCGCCGTAACGGACTTTGCGTAACGCGGCATATATGGGTTCCCAGTCGATCTGCCCACCGTAGGGCTGGATATGCAGATCGTTCTTCAAATCGTTGTCGTGCACATGAAGGGCTTTCAGGCGGTCGCCGAGAGCAAGAATGAGCTGCGCCGCCGAAGTCTCTTCCCCCACCATTTCCGCATGCCCGATATCGAGACAGGCGACGAACCATTCGGGATCGAGCAGAGACAAGTGTTCGAGAAAGCTTTGCGCCGTGCCGCATACCGCGGGGATCGCCTTCCCTGTGTTGCTCTCACGCCCCCACATGTTTTCCAAAGCGATCCGAACGCCGTATTTTTTACAATACGGTTGCAAGGGCAGGTAGATGCGCATAGCGTTTTCCTGCGCCGTCCAGTCGTGGAAGGGATGCAGAATACACGTTTTCCCCCCGACGAGCGAAGTAATTTCGAGCGCCCGCACGCACCAACCGAAAATTTCTTCGTTCCACTTGGGGTTGTGCGGCTTATGATAAGGATACGGGCCGTGGCTTTGGTTGCAGAAAATGCCGACGCGCTCGGCAGTCTTACGCAGGGCGACCGCCCGCTCGCGGTAGTCTGCCCCGCCGAAGGGATCGCCCTCTTTGTTCAGATTGAAAATGGAAAGGTCGTAGCAGTCGAAGCCGATTTCCTTTAACGTTGTTACCGCGCCTTCGAACCCTGACGTGAGATCGAGCGGGTAGGTTTCAGTCGATAATTTCATCATCTTATTGAATAAAGTCCATCATATTTGCCAGACGGCGGAAGGAAACTCTTCTGCGCATATAGGGGTGGTAAAGAAAGCATTCCCGCGCGAACGTTTCGGTTTTTCCGATTTCGGCGATCGTCGTCTTGCAACCCGCGATCTTCATCTTATCGCGCAATTCTTTGCTCGACGGCACGCTTTTGACAAGCGCCCGGAATTCGCCGAACTTCTCCTCAAGCAAAGCAAGATCGACCTCTTCCGTGATCGTGTGCGGCGTGTTGAGTTTAAGCATTTCTTCGGCAAGCGGGCCGTAAACTTCGCAGATATCCTGCCAGTCGTTGCGTTCCCGATGCGCGCGCACGCAGGAATATTGCGCCAGACGCTCGTAATATTCAAGCATCACAAGCGTGCAAACGCCCACGTCCTCGCCGTGAAAATTTGGCTCTTTTCCTTCCAACAGTTCTTTGCATTCCATATAATGCGCCATGACATGTTCCGCCCCGCTCGCAGGATGCGAATTTTTCACGAACCCCATCGCCATACCCGTGTAGAGCAGCCCTTCGAAGATTACGGCAGCCGCCTCTTCATCGTTCGCCGTCACCTTAACCGCATTGCGCATGACGCGGTCGGCGGCGTAGCGGGTGAGCGCGAACACCTTTTCGCAACAGGGCAACCCCAGCACGATGTTGGAAATTTTCCAGTCGATCAGCGCAACGTATTTGGCGACCATATCGCCGAATCCCGCCGATTTCAGTTCGACGGGCGCTTGTGCGAGGATCTTCGTATCCGCAATGATGACTTCGGGATTTTTCGCTTGATACGAGAGTTTGAAACCGTGATCGACGATGGGCGAACTTGCCGAAGCGAACCCGTCCATCGAAGGCGCCGTCGCAAAAATCGCAAACATCTTATTATGCCGCGCGCAGGCAAGGCGGCAGGGATCGTTGAGCGAACCCGTACCGACCGAGAGCACCGCCTCGATCCCCTCGTTAAAATACGCTTCGATCGCGCGTACGTCGTCCATGCGTGCAACGCGCAACCGATCGTACACTTTCAGCGTGACGTCAAAATCCTTTAAGGATTGCGTGATCCCTTCCGAAACGGCGAGCGTCGTCTTATCCGCAACGAGCAGCAGGTTGCGGGGAAATCCGTTCTTTTTTAAGATTTCCCCCACGCGGTGCACATAGCCGCTGCCGATCTGCACGTCTTTGAGCGAACATTCGTGTTTCTGTCCGCAAGAGCAATGTTCATATTCCTGTAAAAATTGTTTCAAATCCATCACCGCACCTCGTTACAAAAGCGTTGCGCACACGCGCGGGAACTCGCGGAAATCGTCGATCGTGAGATAGGGAAAATCCGAACGGTAAACCGATTCGTCGTTTCCGCCTGTGCCGTAGTCGTCGCCGATATAAACGACGTTTTCGTGCGAAAGCCCGTTTTCCCGACAGAAGAGGTCGAGCGCATACGCCTTGTCGTAGGGTTTGGGCGCCATATCGAAGGACGACGAACCGCCCACAAATACGTTATACGCCGAGAACGCCCCGACGACTTCGCGGTAGATTGCCCGCCGCCGCGTGCGGTCGGGATCGAAGGCAAGTTTTTCTTCGAGCCGCGCCGCCGTGCCCAGAATAGGAAAGGTAATACAGCCCGATTCGTGATACTCGACGCTCTCGCCCGCAAACTGCTCAAAACCGTATTTTTCACGGAACGCCGCGACGATTTTTTCGACCGCAACGCGGTCGCACGGCACGCTCACGTCGCGCACGACGCGCAGAGATTGCGTTTGACCGTCGTAACGCGCATACTGCATTCCATAGTTTCCGATGATATCGACGGGGAACCCTTCCATCTGGCGGAAGATACGCGCCGCCGCGCCCGCACCCGCCATGAGCAGTTTATACTTTTTTCCGAGCGAAACAAGCGCGCGCTTGTTCTCTTCGGGCAAATGCTGTTTGTGTTGCGAAAGCGTGCCGTCGAGATCGAGCGCCACCACTCTGACCGACGGCAATATATTGCAATGAAAATCCATAATTTATCCGATGCGGTTTATCAGATACCGCCCTGTTTTTTGTAAGAGTTTTTCCGCGTCCGCTTTGAGCGGATCGGGATATTTGTTGATCGCGGTGTCCGCCTCGAAGGTGAAATCCCCTTTATATCCGATTGCTTTGAGCGCCGCGCAAACGCCGTCCCATTCGATCTTGCCCGTAAAAGGAATGCCGTGATCGTCGTGCAGGCGGTCGTTGTCGTGCACATGAAGGCATTGCAGGCGGTCGCCGAGGGCATGAATGAGTTGGACAGCGGAAGTCTTGTCGGGGAACATTTCGGCATGCCCGATATCGAGACAGGCGACGAACCATTCGGGATCGAGAAGATCCATGTGCGCGCAGAAATTTTCGGGCAGAGAACAGGCGCAGGGAACGGCGACAGGGCTTTCCGCAGGCCAATTCCACATATTTTCCACCGCGATCTTAACGCCGTACTTTTTGCAGTAAGGCAATAAAGGAAGATATACCCGATCGCGGTTTTCCTCGGGCGTCCAGTTGTTATAAGGGTGCACCACGCAGATCTTGCCCCCGAGCAACGCGGTGATTTCGAGCGAACGGACGCACCATTCGTGAATGTTTTTATTCCAAGCGTCGTCATCGGGGCGGTGCATGGGGAAGGGCGCGTGGCTTTGGTTGCAGGGTATGCCGATCGAATCGGCATAGCGGCGCAACGCCTTTACGCTCTCTTGATAATCTGCGCGTTGGAGCGGGTGCCCTTCCCACGCCATCCGCGTCATGGAAAAATCGTAGCAGTCGAACCCCGCCTCGTGAATGATGCGCACCGCCTCTTCGAAGCCGAACGCATTCTGCAACGCCGCGGTCTGTGTCGATAACAACATATTACCCTCCAAATTTTACAAGGATTTCGTAAGCGAACGATCGCGGTACAACAATGCAAACATCGCGCCCTGCACGGTGCGATTGCGGAACTTTTTGCTTTCCCCGCTCACCACGTCGTAATAATCGGGGAAAGGTTCGCGTTGCTGCGTTTCCGTGAGGAACCGTCCGACCATTTCCACAAACTTTTCCGATTTCTTCACGTCGTCGGTGAGCGACGCCGTCCAGATGAGCCAGTCGGTTTTGGAAATCGTGCTGCGATCGTCGAGCCGCACGCCGTAACGGTCGGCATGGGCGAGGTAATAGTCTACCTCGCGGACGTAAAGTTCGGCGGGAAAGAGCTTAAACCCGAGCAGTTTATCGAAATACAGATTGTATTTTAGGCTGAACTCGCTTTTAGTATGATCGAACGTGAGCGGCGTGATCCCGTCCCGTTCAAGCGCAAGGATTTCCCGCACATATGCCTCGGCTACTTTGCGATAACGAGCGCCGTCGTCCAATTGAAGTCGTTCACAGATATCCGCAAACGCGCGTACCCCGACGGTGCTCTTGATGGCAAGATTGACGTTTTTATCGAGCATGCCCGCAAAATCGTCGGTGCAAAGCTGATTTTCGGGCACGACGCCCTTTTGCACCAAATAATCTGCCCAGCATTTGAGCAGCTTGAAATGTTCGCGCACAAACGCCTCTTCGCCGTGGCGCAACAGAACGTCCATGACGATGAGCGCGTTGCCGCACTCTTCCACGGGCATGTGCTTGCGCGCCATATAATTTTCGCGTTCGGGCGGCAACAGATAGATATTCGGATAGACGGTGCACAGTATTTTATGCTTGCCGTAGTCGTCGATCTCGCCGTAGACCTGACCCGCGCAATAGGGATATCTGCCCGCGTCGTGCGGGGCGAACGGAAAATTCCAGGCGTCGCTTTCCGCAAACCGGATAATGGGGATCATCATTCCCTTGACGAGAACGGGATTATACATCAGAAAGAGCGGAACGGAAGGATAGGTCACGTCGAGCGTGGCAATACAGCCGTTGGAATTGCATTCCTTGGAAAGGAACAGCACTTCCCCTTTGGCGTTTTGCACGAGTTTATGCGCCGCAACCGCCTGCCGCAACGCGGCGCGGGTGAGATTGACGTACCCTTCGCCGTATTTTCGGCTCTCTTCGACGATCCCGCGATCGAACGCGTCGGTCTTTGATATAATTCCTTCGTATTGTGCAAGACTCTCGTCGATCGCGTCGAAAATAGTTTTTCCGTCGCGGAACCAGTAGCCGCGCAGCCATTCGCCGAAATAGTAGATGGAAACGGTATCGTCGTAAGAAAGCAGGAATTTTCCTGCGAACGAACCGCCTTCCGCGCGGGCATAACACAACAGTTCCCGCTCGTCCTTTTCCGCGTCCGCAAGCGCGCCGCCCGCAACATAGCTTTGAAACTTCGGCTTGCTCGTCACGCCGGCGTGCTCGGCGGTGAGGTAGTAATATCCCCAGTCTGCCGCGGCAACGTCTTGGGAGTTGGAAAGCGGCATCTGCCGTTCCAGTCCGACGACGGCATTCTGCATACCCTTTCTCTCGATGGTCAGGAAACTGACATTCGCCTTGTTTTCGTAACAGATCTCATCCGAAACAAAGAGCAAAACCGCCGTTTTTTTGCCTGCGGGCGCCGTGACCTTGTAACTCAGAAAACAAGTCGGGCAAGATAGAAGCGCAAGATCGTCTAAGGGCAGCGGCGAGAGGAACCGCACCTCGAGGGTGCAGCCTGCCGCCGTGAAGGTATAGTCGGTCGAAAACGCCGTAATTTTCAGGTCGGTCTGCGCGGCGGGCTGTGCGCCCGACTTGCCCATGAACGAGTATTTCTTGCCGTCCACTTCGAAAATGCCGTACATTTTTGCCGATTTCCCCGTCCAGAACGCGGTATCCGCTTGGGGAAGGAATTCATCTCTTGCCCAGATCGAAAAATTAGGATCTTTCACAAACAAGGGGTATGCCGATAATTTTCTCTCAATCATAATATATTTGCTTTCCTTTCATTGGTTGTAAATTCCAGAACCTGCGCGCGGAACGAGGCGCCTGCGTGGCAGGAAATGCCGACCGCGACCGCGCCCTGCGGTACGGTACAGGTGACCGAACTGCTATAAGGCTGGTAAGTCCCCATCGAAATACCCTGATGCGTCAAACCGCCGTCGATCGAGGCGCGCAGGCTTACGGCGCGCGTCATGCCGTCCGTATAGAGATCGCTGTACAGGGTATAGGTATTCCCGACGCGCGTGAGGGTGACGATGACCTTTTGTCCGCCCAGAAAGTTCACGGTCGAACCGCTCTTTCCCTGATAACGGTTATTCCACCAATCGTCAGGGTGATAGAAACGGAACCCGCCCTTATTGCCGCCGATCGTGTACATCGCATAAGGATAATCCTGCACGCCGTCCGCCAGAATAAATCCCGCGCTGGGATCGGCGTCGGTGCCCGAAAGGTATTCGAATACGATAGTAGCCGTGAAATCGCCTTCCGCCGCGCCGACGGCGCTCAGCCATGCCGCCTGCGTTTCGCTGCTTGTTTCGGTAAACGTCACGATCCCCTCGCTTGCAAGAGAGTAATCGCACTGCGCGCCGTTCGAGGCATACACCTTGCCGCCGACCGTTACGCTGCCCCCGATCGGAGCGGGTTGCAGGTTCAGATTTTTCTCGGCGCTTTCCCCCGCCGCGCTCGCCTCGCCCGACGCCGCGACATAGCCCTGCGCCCGCACATAAACGTTATATTCGCCGACGGGCACGCGCAGGCTGTATTCGCCCGCCTGATTGGTATTTGCCGTATAGTACAAGGTCTTATCCGCCTTGTTTTCAAAGGCGACCGTTGCGCCGCCGACGGCAATGCCGTTCGATGCGATCTTGCCCGTCACCATCGACATGGCTGCCGAATTGCGGACAAACGCCGAGCGCACCGCAATGTTGTGCTGCACGTTTTTGACGACGTATTTGCCCTCTTTCGCGCTCAGACGGGCGTCCTCGACCAGGCTGTTCCATTCCCCGCCGTCGTAAGAAATTTCGAAGGTATCGAGTTTATACACGCCGCTGTTCGCCGCTATATTGAGCACAAGATCGCCGCCGCGTTTTACCGTATACGACTCGGGCGTGACGCTGCCGCCCGCGCCGTTCTCGGCGGAAACGATATAAATGCCCGTGTTGTTGAGATAACTCAGCAACTCGTCGCGGTCTGCCGTTTCGTAATATCGGGCGGAAGGCGCGGTAACCGTCACGTCGCAGTTGGTCGTCTGGATCCCCGGCTCGGTGATGCCGTTAAGCAGCGGAATTTCTTCCTGATAAACAAGTTGAGCGTCCGAGCCCGACCCGACGTAATAATAGAACAGCGAACCGTATTTGACGCAGGTCAGCGTGATGCCCTTGCGCAGATTGTATTCGCCCGCCGCGCTTTTATAAATGGGCGTGTGCGCCGTCGAACCGCCGTGCGTATAGGAAGACGTGAGCACGAGCGTTCCGCTGTCGAGGTTGGATTTGCTCATATCGATCATGAGCGCGGAAAAACAGTACGCATTATAACCCGTCATCAAGCCCGCCCGCGGCGAATTGTTGGCGATCCCGCACGATCCGTCGGCATGGACGTTGGGCGTAAAGGTCGCGCTCACGCTGTAAGAATCGTTGAGAACGTCGCGGTAAAAAATGTACGTCTGCCCCGTCGTGCATACGTTTTGCTGCGCCTTGTTGCTCGTATAAATATCCTGCGCCGCCTGCGAAACGTTCCAGTCCGGTCCCTTGGAATAGCCCGACTTACTGTCGCCCAGCGTTCCCTCGTCCGAATCGGCGGAAAGGAACCCGTTTGCACCGAACTCGTAGTATTTTCCGTAAGCGTAACCGTTGACGTAACCGGGTTGCAATTCAATCGCCCCCGCCGTGGCGCTGTTCAGAAGCTGATAGGTGCACACCGAGCGGATCTTTTCGGGCGCGCTCGTGTAGCCGAACTGCGACCAGGGAAGATACGCTTCGAGCGTCATGCCCGTGCAGGTATCGCTGTTCGGTTCGCCGCCCTGTACGGTAACGTGCCCCAAATAGGAAACCAGCCCGTGCGCCCAGTGCGTGTTGCCGCAGTTAAAGGAAATAAAGATTTTATCGTTCAGGCTGTAATCCCCTTCCCGCGCCAAAAAAATATCGAACGTGGAATTTTTGATATTCGAATAAGGGGTATTGTAGAAAATGCGCCAGTCTTCGGCAACGGCTGCAAGATACAACCCCTTCTCGCTGAACGAAGTCGTATATCGGATCGACACCTCGCTCGAACTTTCGCGGTGTTCGAGCCACTTCAATTCCGCATCGTTCCAGCGCGGCTCGCTGAGCACGCCGTCGATGGTCATATCTTCGTCGCACTCGGTTTTGAGCGTCGTCTGGTCGTAACGGTAGGTAAAGTCCTCAAACGTACCCGCCGCGTCTTTGGCTTCCCCGCACGCGGTGAGCGTAAACGCGCAGGCAATCAGGCATGCGCCGGCAAGCGCCAACGTTTTCTTTGCCGTTCTTTTCATGATCACACCTCCTTTCCCAACACGACGATATCGCTGATTTTGATGTTCTCGCCCGCCTCTTTATTGCCGTCGAGCTTTTTTGAAACCGTAAAGGAAATCGCCGTCACCGTAATTTCGTCGAACGAGGCGTGGCAGCTGCCGCCGGGGCGCATAAAGTATTCTTCGCTGTTCCAGTAATCGGGGTGGAAGGCAAGATCTTGAATATACACCGTTTTGAGAAGGTCGCCCTTCCAGCCTGCGGGCTGTCCGGCAAGCATGAATTCGATTTTATCGACCTGCGCGAACGCATAGAGGAAATCGAAACTGTTATACACCATTACGGACTTTACGGCAACCGATCGGTTCCAGGCAAGCGTGATAGTCGTTTCGCCGTACGCCTCGAACTCGAACGCCGAAGAGATGGTGTGCGCCGCATACAGTCCGTCGTTGAGATAACGCGCCGTTTGCATATTGCCGTTGGTTGCCGATACGGTTGCGCTTTCGGCAAGATTTTTGTATCCCGTAACCGCCGCGGGTTTGGGTTGCAGCGACCAGCTCGCGCCGTTCGAATAGAGAATATCGAAGGTGCCGCTCAACGTCGAAAGACCGTAGTCCGCCGCCTTCGCGCCGTAAGTGTTTCCGTTTATGAACTTAACACGGTCGACCGCGATGCCGCGGGGATTGCTGCTGCCCGTCGCGCGGTCCATCATCGAGTGATACACGACGAAGATTTCGTCCCCCGTCTGCACAAACGCATGGTGCCCCGGCCCTGACATATGATCCATATAGCCCTCGATGTACAGCGAAGGATTGCCGTGCTCGGGCGCAAGTTTGATAAACGGGCCCATCGGGTCGGCGGATACCGCCATCGCCACGCAATACAGTGCGCGCTGCGTATAACCGCCGTGCGCGTAAGTTAAGTAGTAGATGCCGTTATGCTTGATCATGAACGGTGCTTCGTTCACCGAAGTGCCCTGTTCGAGGGGGAAGGTTTTATCCGCCTCGGCGTCCGCGACCGACTGATAGGACGGATAGGTCAAAAACGTGAGCGAACCGTAATCGGGGGTAACCATGTCCACCATCTTCACGACGGCAAGGCGCGTGCGGTAATCGTAAGAATTATCCTTAGCGCGCTGCGGGTTACAGCGGAAATACAAATACCACTGTCCGTCGTCGTCGCGGAACGGACTGGGATCGATGCACCAAAGCCCTTCGTAGGAACGCCCCGTCGCGTCGGTTTTGGTTTGGGTATAATTCCAGGAACCGAATTTCGACTCGTCGGAACTGATATGATCCCTGCGGAAACTCAGATTGCAATCGGACTTGGTGTAACGGGTGCCGTATGCATCCTCTTCCGCAAGGCAGAACCCGCCCGCAGGATTATCGGAAACGGCTACAAACATTTCGGTTTTGGTATTACCGCCGTCCGTCGTCGCCGAAGAATAGAGGTAATATTTTTCCGTCGCGGCATCGTACACGACTTCGGGCGCCCAGATGTTCCAGTTGCACCACTGCGTACCGTCGAAATCGAGGGCGTGACCAACGCTTTGCCAGCTGTTGAGATCGCGCGAACGCATGACCATGATGTTATAATAAAGGCTGGTCGTATAGAGATAGAACCACCCGCCCCACTCTTCGTTTTCCTCTTCCGAAACCCAGATGCAACCGGGGTCGGCGGCATGGTTCAGCTGCAAATCGTTGCGGTAAAACAAATCGGTATCGTAAGTGCCGTCGGCATTGATCCCGTCGTTATGAGGCAGCGCGGCAGTCGCGGTTTCCTTCCCCGAACATGCCGTACAGCAACAGGTAAGCGAAAGTGCCGCCGCCAGCGTAAACGCAATGATACTCTTTTTCATAAATGTTCCTCCTTCATCGTTAAATCAGCCTTTAAGGCCGGAAGAGATCGAAATGCCTTTGATAAAGAAATTCTGCGTAAACAGATAGAGTAGCATTAAAGGCAAGATCGATACGACGCACGCCGAGAGAATAATGTTCCAATCGTTCTTATAAAGGCTCATGAGCGATTTTAACATGATCTGCAAGGTATAGAATTTCGAATTATCCCCCAAATAGAGCAACGGCGACAGATAGGCGTTGTAGTGGGAAATAAACGAGAGTAGCGAGAGCGAAACAAACACGGGCACGCTTACGGGCAGAGCGATAAAGAGATAAGTCGTAAAATTGCCCAGCCCGTCGATTTTCGCCGCGTCGAGCAATTCGTCGGGCACGCCTTCGAAATATTGCCGCATAAAGAAGACGTTGCTCGCGCTGCCGAACAGCCCCGGAATGATGAGCGGCAACGGGCCGTTCGTCCAGCCGATCGTATCGTAAAGCATGTAGCTTGACACCATTGTGATCGTGCCGGGAATCATCATCGTCGCGATGAGAAAGGTAAAAATCGCACCGCGGCAGGGAAATTTGAGTTTGGCGATGGCATATCCGCTCAACCCCGAAACGAACACGCCGATCAACGTGGGAATGATCGATTGCCACAGTGTGTTGATAAACGCGCCGAGAATATTGCATTCGAGCAGCAATTTGACTTCCCCGCCCGAAGAAAGCACGTCGCGGTAACCTTCGAGCGTGAAAATTTCAGGCCACCAATTGAACGTGGGCGACAAAATCTCCGAATTGCTCTTGACGCTGCTGATCAGAATGAGATAAAACGGCACCAACACGATGAGCGCGAGCACGATCAGCACAAGATACGTTCCCGCCATGGCGAGCTTATGGGCGGCGCCGCCCTTCTTTCTCTGTTTGGTCTGCCCGCCGGAAACGGGCGCGAGGATTTGTTCGCTCATCAGTCACCCCTCCTCTTTTTCACGCGGAAGTTGATCACCGTCACCAACCCGATCAAAAGCGCAAGGATCCAGGACGCGGCGGAGGCGTACCCCATGCCGTATGTCGTCGGCTCGACCCATGCCTTGCGGTAGATATAATACACCGCGGTGAGCGCCGACTGATTCGGCCCCTGCCCGCCGACCTGATCGCCCCATACCTGCTGGGTCGTAAACGCCTGCAAACCGTTGATGACGCCCATGATAAACATAAAAAAGGTCGTGGGCATGATCGAGGGCCAGGTAATATGAAAGAACTTTTGCGCCGAAGTCGCGCCGTCGATATCCGCCGCCTCATAGAGGGTATTGTCGACCGAGGCGATCGCCGACTGATACAGAATAATGTTGTAGCCGCAACCACTCCAGATCAGCATGAACAGCATCGCCATGCGGAAAGGCGTTTCCGTGCTCAGCCAACCCACGCGCGCCCCTTCGCCGAACGACGATACGAGAATGCCGTTCAAAATGCCGTAGTCCTCTTCAAAGATCCAGTACCACATAACGGTCGTCGCCACGACCGAACACACATACGGAACAAAGAATACCGAACGGAAGAACTTCTTCCCCCGCAGCCCTTTGTTGGAAATGAGCACGGCGATCGCCAACCCGAGCGCGATACACACAAACGTGGGAATCATGTAAAAGACCGTATTCCCGATCGCCAGATAAAAACTTTTATCGGAAAGAATCTCGCCGAAGTTGCGGAACCCGACGAAAACCGACTGCGCAAAATCGAAGCTGTGCGCTTCCTGAAAGCTCAGCCAAAGCGAAACAACCTGCGGTATCAGCCCGAAGATCGCAAAGCCGATCACGGGCGGCAGCGCCATGAGTAGCCCCGAAACGCCGTCGCGGTATTTTTTGCGCTTTTTTTCCTTATTCCTTCGGGGCGGAAACACCGCGCTGCCCGTCTCGGCGGCAGGGAATGCGGTCTGCCCCGATTCCTGTTTGATCTCTTCCATAAAGTCCCCTTACTTTCTGAATTTGTTGAGCGCCGCCTGCGTGACTTCGAAACGGGAAAAGAACGTTGTCAGCGTCATGGTATTGTTGCGGACGGAGTTGTTAAGATCGTTCGCCCAGTTGTCGTCGATCCAGGTTTTGTTGGGCATATACCACCAATCGCCGGGGGTTTCGTAGAACGCCGCTTCCGCAATGACCGTGAGGTTGACGCCGTCGTTCGACGCAAGATAAGGCGCCACGCTGTCGGGACGGCTGGGAAGCGTAAAGCCCGTTGCCGCGGCAAATTCCTGCGCCTCTTTGGAGCAGAGGTAGCGAAGGAAATTCATCGCCGCTTTCTGTTTGGTTTCCGAAGAATGCGCGTTGATGCAGAACGCGCTCGAATCGCTTGCGCCGCCCTGCACGCCGTGCACCTTGACGGTGCCGTCGTTGTGATAGGTTTTGTATTGAGGCAACGGTGCGACGTTCCACGCAAAACGGCGGCTTTCCGTCGATTTTGCAATCGTGCTCTGAATGTTGAGAAGCGAATTGCTCTTGTGCACGATCATGGCGACCTTGCCGCCCGTGAACAGCCCCGTATCGCCCGTGATCGACGCATTTTTGGGAATGGGACTGATTCCCAGCCCCGTGCCGAATTCATCGGCGGAATCTTTTTCCTGCGCCAGATGCACGAAACGCACGAACGCGTCGCGCTCGGAAGGCAGTTCCACAAGCGTGCCCTCTTCGGCAAGAGCTTTGACTTCTTCGGTCAGATAGGAGCGGTCGAGATCGGAAGACTGCGCAAGAATGCGTTCGGCAGTCGCCTCGTCGATGGTCACGCGGTCGCGGTAAGAAACGATTTCCCCCGCCGAGTATGTATGTTCGCCGATCTGAACGGATCCTTTGAAACCGTCTTTTACGATGAAATTCGGAACGGTATCTTTGAGGGTGAACACCCAGTCGCCCTCGCCCGAGATATCCTCGATACAGTCGCCGCCCACGCTGAATCCGTAATAGAACCACCACCAGGTGTAATAACCGTATTCGGTCATGACGCCCGGATTGTAAGAGGGTGTCATGATCTTGCCGAGGTCTTCCACCTCGTCCCAGCTCATGGCGATGCGGTTGTTGAACACCATGGTCTCGCCCGTGTTCGGCTTGCCCCAGGAATAAGACGCGTTCTCGTAATTTCCGTCGAAGGCATCGACGACCGATTCGCGCACAAATCCCCTTTTGAGGTGCGCCGTCGAAAAGAAGGTGCCGTGTTCCTGATTGAACGCCTGCGTGTAGGCGTCGTCGATTTCTTCCTCGGGCACGCTCACGCATGTGATGCCCGCATTCTCGAACGCCGTCTGATTATAATAAATGATCGTGGGGCTGAGCCCGCGCACGACGCCGTAAAGCGGATCGTCTTCGTTAGACGTATTGTTATCCTTATCGTAACGGTAACGCGAGATCCCGCTCGGATAGATGGGGTCGGTATCGAGCGTAATGCCCGTTTTTTCCTGCAATTCGTCGAGATCGGCAACAATGCCCTGTTGCACATAACTCTTGAAATAGCGGTCGTCGGCATAGAAAATATCGGCGGCGTTCGAACCGGTGGACGTCGTCGTAAGATAGGTCGAATAATCGCTCGTCGCCTTATAGGAAATTTGCACTTCCACCCCGTCGATCACGCCCTGCGTTTTATTGTACTCGTCTTTGATCGCCCGTAACGCGGAATATTCGACGGTTTCGCCCGAAGCGATAAATTTTACGCGCACGCGGGAAGAATTTCCGCCCGCACAGCCCGCAAACGACGCGGCGAACACTGCCGTCAACGTAAGAGCGCAGAGTTTTTTGATGTTTGATGATTTCATGACCTTCCCCTCTGTAATATTTTTGTTTACATTTGTCAAAAAAGGTGCTATAATATCATGGTGATGAAATTACGGCATTTTTCATTCGGCAATTCTATTTTACACGCATGCGCTTTTCAAAACAATACAAAAAGTTGCTGTAAAGTGCGAAAAATTCTGTAACATTTAAGGACACGATTCGATGGAAACCCCGAAAAAAAGAGTCACCAAACAAGTTTACGACGTTTCGAAAAACTCGTATAAAATTTTCAATTCGGTTCCCACTATCCGCCAACCGCACAAGTATTACGTCGGCGTATTCGGTTATGAAGAGATCGGCGACGACTATTACATGGAAACCGCCTTCCATAACTGTTATATGATCAATTATACGATCGAGGGGGAAGCCAAACTCGTCTATAACAACGCGACTTACCACTTAAAAAAAGGCGATCTCGTGCTGTTGCACAAGTATCCGCGGTTTATTCTGACACCCGAAAATAAGAAAAATTACGACTGGAAAATTTTCTTCTGGCATATCTACGGCGACGACATCAAGGAAACCTTTAACGAGATCCGCCAGAACGACATCGTTATTCTGCACGATTACCCCCTTGAAAAAATCAAACCGGCATTCGAAATGCTTACCGAGGAATTCCGCGAATACCGCGAAGGGCAGGAAAACCGCGTTTCCGTGCAACTTTATTCGCTCTTTCTCGATATCCGCGATTTTGCCGTAAACGAATCGGGCACGGCGCTTAAACCGCTCGCGCATATTCTCGATTATATTGCCGCCAACTACCGCCAACCCATCACCCTCGACGATATCGCAAAATACACCTTCGTTTCCAAATCGCACATCAATTCGCTGTTTATCAAACACCTCGGCGTGACGCCCATGCAATATGTGATGAGCCTGCGCATCAAACGGGCGCAGGAATTGCTTTGCTCGACGAATATCACGATCAAGCGGATCGCCGTCGACTGCGGGTTCAAAGACGACCGATCGCTGATCTACGCCTTCAAAACCCATTGCGACATGACGCCGCAACAGTTGCGTTCCTCGATGGGCAAGCCCATTATAGCACCCCCCCCCACGCTCAACAAACCTTAATACGCGCCCCTTTATGCAAACAGCCCCCGCATTACCGTAATTTCCATAGAGAATATTAGGTAAGCCGCCGACGGTAAAGATTAAGGCGTGGCTTTTTTGCTACGCCTTTTACCATGCTTTTGCGTGGACGAACGGGCTACTTGTAGCATAGTGAGATATAGATATGTTTTGCTATCTCGATAAAATCGGTTGTGATTTTGTTGTTTTTATATTATAATTACTGTACGGTAAACAATAATTTATAGGTGTAAGATGGAATATAAAGAATATGGTTCAAAGAATAAAGATAT